>CAMGZH010000022.1 GCA_946182825.1 uncultured Lachnospiraceae bacterium | reverse complement strand
CTCTCTGAAAATGAAGTGATAAAATTCAGAGAAGAACATTAAATAGATATCCCACCGCTTTACTAGTGGAATTTAACAAAACCCGTCTTGTTAAAAGCAAGATGGGTTTTTGTAGTTATATGATGATGAAATGACATATTCTGCGCATTCAATCCGTCCGGTAGAAACGGATTGTGGGAGCGTTGTGGCTGGAATCGAGCGTAGGCGGTCATAGAACCGCTTATTTTTATATCAGTTTTTATGAGGGAACCTCGATTTTCTGGGAAGTATGATAACGAAGACTGCTGGATTATTGATGAGACACAGTGTATCATTGAATTGTGAATTAATGACACTTGCAATGTGTATAAGCTCGGTGAGAACCCACAAAAAGCATTTGGGGTTTGAGAGCTTTGTTAATTCGGATAACTTCAATCAGAATCTTGTAATATTGATATTTGGATGATAACAGCTGTGAAGGGAGAAAACGCATGAATGAGACATTAACTGTATTAAAGGAAAGAAGAAGCTGCCGGAAGTTCAAGCCGGATATGATAAAGGAAGAAGAACTGGCGGCGGTTCTTGAGGCGGGAACCTATGCGGCCACAGGGAAAGGACGGCAGAGCCCGATTATTATTGCAGTTACAGATAAGGAGTTGCGGGACAGGATATCGGAAGAAAACCGGAAGATCGGCGGATGGGATGAAGGTTTTGATCCGTTCTATGGTGCGCCGGTCATACTGATCGTTCTGGCGCAGAAAGATGTGCCGACTCATGTATATGACGGATCTCTTGTTATGGGAAATCTTATGAATGCAGCCCAGAGTCTGGGGCTGGGAAATATCTGGATCCATCGGGCAAAGGAAGAGTTTGCATCTGACTTCGGAAGGGAAATTCTTCAGAAACTCGGGATTGAAGGGGAGTACGAAGGAATCGGTCATTGCGCATTGGGATATGCGGCGGAGCCGGCAAAGGCAGCAGCGCCACGGAAAGAACATTATGTATATCGCATCTGAGAAAACATTTCACTGAGACTGACGTGTTGAGACATAAGATTGGAAAAGAAAATGAAATTACTGACACAATATAAGGGACTGAAAAAAGAAAACTATATTCTTTTCTTTGGAAAGATCGTAACGAATCTCGGTGCTATGGTCTGGCCCATGCTCACAATGATTCTTCATAAGAAGCTGGGACTTAGCGCCACAGATACCGCTACATTTATTATCGTATCCGGTGTTATATTTCTGCCAGCCAACCTGTGGGGCGGACATATTGCAGATCATTTTGATAAGAAGAAAGTCATCATCGGCTGCGATATGATATCGATACTGTTGTTTATTATCAGTGGCTTCCTGCCTCTGTCGCTTTTTTCCATGTGTGTACTGCTGGTGGGAGCGTTCTTTCAGACACTGGAAGCACCGGCTTACCAGGCACTGGTGGCGAAGATTACACCCCCGGATAAAAGAGAAAAGGCCTTCTCTCTGCTGTATCTCGGGGGCAATATAGGTCTTATTGCTTCCCCTGTCCTGGCGGGGCTTCTTTTTCATCGGTATCTATGGCTTTGCTTTGTGATCAGCGGACTCTCCATTTCTGTGTCCACTATTCTCATTGCCCGGTTCATTCGTGAAACAGACGGGGAAAAAGAAAATCTTTTGCACAAGGATGCGGCTGTATCAGGGGGAAGTATTCTAAAGATTTTTCTTCGCAGCAGAGCTCTCCCACTGTTTGTTCTTGCACATACATTTTATCACGGAGCATATGCGCAGTTCGGATATCTTATGCCTCTTGATATTTCCAGGGCATTTCCTGAAAACGGGGCTTTTTTGTATGGAACCATCAACAGTGTGAACTGTCTGGTTGTAGTGTTGTGTACACCGTTGTTAACCATGTTTTTTGAAAAAGTGTCCATGACGAAGAAATTTGCAACCGGCATACTGTTGCAGGCCATCAGCTTTCTTGCGTTTTTGTTATCCTTTGGCTTTATACCGGGGTATTACCTTTCCATCGTGTTGTTTACCCTGGGAGAAATCATGACATCCATCATGATCGGAGCCTACCTGTCGTCGCGGGTGCCGGAACAGTACAGAGGGAGAATCTTTGGTTTGAACAGTTTTGCCGCCTCGTTTATGTCCGGTGTTGTCGAGTGGACCAGCGGGTATCTGTTTGATCACCTTGGACTGTCCTACGCCTGGGGATTTTCGATCGGAATGACCATGGTTGCAGTGGTAGCATCGCTGTTCCTGATTCGGGAAGACCGGATAGAATTTGCAGAACAGAGAATTTGAAGAGAAATACTTGAAAGACTTGAATTGCAAGGTCTATGTACGATTTGTTCAGGATAAGGAGATTTTTTTAGGGAAAAAGTGTGGATGGGAGATTTTTATAGATTGTATAAAAAATGTGCTATGATGAAGTTAGGTGGACAGCATTCGCCGGCACAGAAAGTAGGAAAAGAAAGAGGAGTATATCACATGAAAATCGTAATTTGCCACGGGCAGAATCATAAGGGGTCAACCTACCATATAGCAAGAGCGTTGGCGGATAAGATTGGCGGAGAGATAACGGAATTTTTTCTGCCAAGGGATTTCGGAGAATATTGCGTGGGCTGTGGAAACTGCTTTATGAAAGGAGAGGAGAAATGTCCGCATTATGATAAGATCCGGCGGATCACAGAGGCGATCGACGAAAGCGATGTCATCATTCTGGACAGTCCGGTGTATGTATATCATGCAACCGGTGCCATGAAAGTATTGCTGGATCATTATGGATATCGCTGGATGGTGCACCGGCCAAGTGAGAACATGTTCCATAAGCAGGGCGTGGTGATCAGTACGGCGGCCGGAGCGGGGATGAAGTCCACGAATCAGGATATGGCAGACAGCCTGTTTTTCTGGGGAGTTCCCAAGATATACCGATACGGAAAAGCCGTTGCTGCATTGCGCTGGGAAGATGTAAGTGACAAGACCAAGGAAGGGATCGACCGGAAGATCTCGGCAATTGCATCCTCTATTCAAAAGAATCATGGCGTTGTCAAGCCGGGGCTTAAGACAAGAGTCTATTTTGCGATTATGCGGCAGATACAGAAAAAAGGCATGATGTCGCCGCAGGACAGAGCCTACTGGAGCAGGAAAGGCTGGCTTGAGAAAAAAAGACCGTGGAAATAAGAGGAAAAGTTTACTTGTTTATACTTTACGATCAGATAGAATCAGCCGATAAACCAAATAGGATGATAATGGCATGGAGGCCACAGTCGGTACAAGGAGGTTTGTTGTATGAGTCTAAACAGTATTTCAAGCAGCGCAGCTGCAGCTCTTTACGGAGCAAGGAGTCCGCAGAGTATTAAAAAAGGGGAAGTGACGGAGCAGACACAGGAGGCTTTGGAACAGGAAGCCTGCAGTAAGGAATCTGCTGTGGAAGAATTCCTCTATACGAAAGGCAAGACCGTTGGTAAGCCGACCCTTAGTAAGAAGGGGGAGGAGTACTACGAGAAGCTGCGGAAGAAATTCTCCAATATGGATTTTGTTCTGGTCAGTGCGGATAAGAAGGAAGCGGCCAAGGCAAATGCAGCAGCCTATGGTAATGCGCATAAGCCTGTGGTATTGATCGACGAAGATAAGATCGAAGAGATGGCAAAGGATGAGAAATTCGCCAAGAAATACGAGGACATCATTGCCAACGCCGGCAAACAGCTTCCGCAGTTGGAGGAATCTTTAAAGGCAAGTGGAGCAAATATCAAGGGCCTTGGTATTCAGGTCAATGATGACGGAACCGCATCCTTCTTTGCCGTTATGAACGATTCCATGACAAAGACCAGAGAAGCGGTTGCGCAGAAGCGTGCCGAGAAGAAGGAAGAGGCCAAGGTAGCTCAGAAGAAGGCGGATCGGAAGAAAGCCGAAGAGAAGCTGAAGGAAAAACATGCTGAGCAAAAGGATAAAGCCGATGAGGCAGAGGTGGATCCGAAGAATCCGAACAACGCAGATGAGACAGGAGAAGTGACCCCGTGGAATATGGCGGGAACGGTGACCTTCCATTCCACTTCAATTGAAGATCTGGTGAAGAAGGTAACGTCTTATCTTCAGGAGAACGCCACCGGTGCTATTCGCACACCGCAGGAGCAGATGCTTGGCACCCATGTGGATTTTTCTGGTTAACTCAGTCGGGGTACAAGCTCCGACTGAGTTAAATGCTCCGCGAGGATGCGCACGGATTCGGACAGGAATTTGTCTGCTGAAGCAGACCCGAATCCGGCGCGCAAGACTCGCGAGCGAGTCTTGACTGATGAGACGTGTAAGAGTGAGGAAATAAAAGAAAAAGAATCAGGAAGTGTTCCTGCAGGTGCGCCTGCAGGAACTTTTTTTTACTCGGATTACATGGAAGAGAGAGAAAAGCCACAGAGGGCTTTGTTCGAAATACACAATAAAAGTTGAAAAGACAGGCGGATTTTGGTAAAGTTGTGGTGAGAACCTTTTGTCAGAGTTAGTGTAGATACCTTTTTTAGGAATCGGAAAAGTCCGGAGGGTAGCCTATGAGATTAATTCCAGGTAAGACAAAAGTAAAGATAGAATTGTTTAAAGGCATTGGCATAGGTGACATTGTGGTCGTTGTATTAGGTTGTGGCCTGGTGACACTTATGCTTTTATCTACTATTCCGGGAAGATTTTACATCGCAATCGTGATTGCAGTACTTACCGGAGGAATGGTATTTCGACTGGATAAAGAGCCTACTTACATATTACTTCTTCAACTCTTGAAGTATGCCTCCTACCAGAAATATTTTTCGCGGGCGTTCTCTGATCGGCAGTTGCTTGCCAAGGGACAGGGAACGGAAATGAAGGAATATCTGGAGGGGGAAGAAGGAGAAGAAGAGGAGACGGAAGTTTTCCTTTCAGACAAGGAAAGGAAAAAGGCGCTGAAAGCCCTGCTCAAGGAAGAGAACAGAATATTAAAGAGCAAGCAGTCAACGGACGAAGAGAAGAATGCGGTATGGCTGGCGAGGGCGAAGCGCAGTGAAGAAAAGAAAAAGAGGAAAAGAGAGAATAAAGCCAACAAGCATGAAGAGCAGTTTGTGGATGAGATCACACCCTTCACCGGAATCTCAGACGGCTTTATTGAATACGGAGGCAAATACTACGGTGCAATAATCGAAATCGATCCTGTGGAGTTTCGATTTTTTTCCAAATACCGTAGGAACAATGCCATAGAAGAATGCTTTGGTAAGATCCTTCGTTCTGTCAAAGGGGAATATGCTTTCAATATTATCAAGATTGAAAGACCTGTGATTTATGACAAGTATCTGGACAGAGAGTATGAACGTCTGGATGAACTGAAAGCCTCCTTTGAAAAAGGATTTTTAACCGAAGAGGAATTAAAGGCAAGAGTCGAAATCCAGTACGACCGGATTGAGACGATGCGAAGAATCTGCTACGACGAGAAGGTGATTCTGCCGCATTACTACGTCGCTTTATTTGAAAGTGACAAGAGACAGCTGGCTGTGGCGGCGAACGGGGCTCTGGCATCCCTGACAAAGGCGGAACTTGTCGTAAGGCGAATCACAGATGAGCGAGAACTGGCCGTTTTTTTGAAATATACCAACAGTCTCGATTTCGAAGAAAGAGATGTGGATCGACTGGATCCGGAGGATCTGGTTGCCTGGGCGACCCCGGAGGAGCTGGCATTTCGTGTAAGAACCGTAACGGTGAACGGAATCGTGACACATCAGATGCGGGTGACGGACTATCCGAATCTGGTGGGGGACGCGTGGATCGCAGGCGTTATGTCGATTCCCGGAACCAAGGTGGTGGTAAAGGCATCCGCCATGGATCGGGCAAAGGCGATTCGTACCATTGACCGCTCCCTGCAGGAGTTAAGAGGTCAGTATAATGCCACCAGCGTGGATTCCAAGCTGATTGAATTGCAGACACATATAGAGACTTTAAGCCGGCTTTTGGTAACACTGCAGCACGATAACGAAGCCCTTCTTACTGTGAATGTATATGTCACACTGTATGATGTGGTTCTGACAAGCGAGCGGGCCGGAGAGGAAGATGAGCATGTGAAGAATTCCCAGCTTCCGGTGATTGCTGATATGAAAAAGAGCATCCGCCACAGCTGGTCCGAGGCAGGAATGCGAATGTCCGGAATGGATTTTGCACAGCTTCAGGCATTCATCGGTTCCCAGGTATCCGCCTATGACCCGATGAAAAAGGACGGAAGAGGAATACCGGCCAACACCATTGCCGCAATGTATCCCTGGATCTATTCTCATATTTCCGACGAAGGCGGTGTACGCCTGGGAGAGAGTGAAGGGGTTCCTGTCTTTATTGATTTCTTTCGAAGAGATTCGGAACGGGTCAATTCCAATATGGTCATCATTGGAAAATCCGGTTCCGGTAAATCCTACGGAACCAAATCTCTCCTGGTCAATATGGCAGCGGAAGATGCCAAGATTTTTATTCTGGATCCGGAGAACGAATACACCGAGCTGGCCCACAATCTGGGTGGCAGAATTATCAACGTAGGTAATGCCAGATACGGACGATTGAACCCTTTTCATATCATTACGGCACTGGAGGATGACGAGAGCGGAACAGAGAATGAGGGTGGCAGTTTTTCCACACACCTTCAGTTTTTAGAAGAGTTCTTCCGTCAGATTCTGCCGGATGTGGATAAGGAGGCATTGGAATACCTGAACACGCTGGTGGAGAGAACCTATACCAATAAGGGAATTACCATCGAAACGGATCTGTCCGCACTTTCCCCTTCGGATTATCCGATTTTCGATGATCTCTACGATGTAGTGCTGGAAGAGTTTGAGAGAACGGGGAATGAGTACCTTCGAACCATGTTGCAGACTCTGGTGAACTACGTTGCGAAGTTTGCAACGGGCGGAAGGAATGCAAATATCTGGAATGGACCATCCTCCATTACGACGGATGAGAATTTTTCGGTCTTTAATTTCCAGTCGCTTCTTGCGAACCGGAATACCACCATTGCAAATGCCCAGATGCTTCTGGTGCTGAAATACATCGACAACGAAATCATCAAGAACCGTGATTACAATAAAAAATATGGCCTGAACCGCAAAATCGTGGTGGTTATTGATGAGGCTCACGTCTTTATCGATACGAAATTTCCTGTGGCACTGGATTTTATGTTCCAGCTGGCAAAGCGAATCCGTAAATATAACGGAATGCAGATCGTTATTACCCAGAACATCAAGGATTTTGTCGGCAGTGAGGAAATTGCAAGGAAATCCACAGCCATCATCAATGCCTGCCAGTACAGCTTTATCTTTAGCCTGTCTCCCAATGATATGGATGATCTCTGCCGGCTCTATGAAAAAGCCGGTGGAATCAATGAAATGGAACAGGAACAGATTCTGGCAGCACCCCGTGGTCAGGTGTTTACCGTTATGAGCCCGGCAAGCAGATCCTCATTTACCATTGGAGTCTCCGATACCATGGTGGATGTCTTCGAACGGGTAGATCATGTGAACGGATACTTCACGGGAGAAGAAGGCGAGAAGAACTGGGAAGACTATATCGGAGACAGCCGCCTCGAACACGAACAGAATCTGGCGGAGCGCCGGATCGCAGAAAAGGTAACAGGAATTATAGAGGAAGAGAAGACCTCAGGACTCAGCTTTACGGAGATTACCGTGGAGGAGGCAGAGGCTCTTGCGGCGAAGGATGCACCATCAGAGGAGGATGGACTCACCCTGATGGAAGACGAGAAGCTGGACGAACTTTTGCGGAGGATGGAACCGTCAGAAAGCAGTGGCGGTATCTCCTTCTCAGAGGTTACAGCAGAAGAATTCGAGGATGTTTCTTTGTTGCAGCCTGAAGTACCGGTGGCACAGCAGCCTGCGGCTTCGATGCCAGCCCTTGATATGGATGAACTGATTTCGCAGATCAAGGAACAGGTTCGGGCAGAAATTTTACAAGAGATTGCTCCGGTTGTACCGGCAGCGGAAGAGCCATACAGCAACGAGCCGGAGGCATCCTACCAGCCACAGCCGGTATATCAGTCGCAGCCACAGCTGGAAGAGGAATATACGCCAGAGCCGGATGAGACATACGAAGAGGAGGCACCGGCAGAAGAGCCGTCCTGGGAGGATGACTTTGAGGCAAGCTTTGATATTATGGCAATTCTGGATGAGCAGATGGAAAGCTACTCAGAGATGTCCATCGTAGACAGGATGGAAGAAATCGATGTGTATACCATGGAGGTCACCCTGGAAGAACTTGCTGCGCATAACAAAAGTTATGGAGCACAGTCCAGGTAACCGATAGCAGAAAGCAGGAGGTTAAGAAGATGGATGTAAAACTGGTAGATCGCGGAACGGAAGGGGAACTGATCCTTTCCGGAAGATTAGAGACAAAGAATGCGGCGGAAGCGGAAGAACTGTTTTTGCAGATGGCGGATCGATTCAGGGATATCACCTTTAACTTGAAAGATCTCAAATATATTTCAAGTGCAGGGCTTAGAACACTGAAGAAACTGTATATGAAGGTCAGACAGAACGGAGGAGAACTTTCAGCCACCAATGTAAGTGATTATGTAGGCGAGGTTTTTGAAATGACCGGTTTTGCAGGAATCATAAATATAAAATGATGCACCGATTTTCTTCCGGACAGGGTATTTAGAGTGAAAAGATAAAAATACAACAACTTTTCCTTGTGATCCCTCCGGTAAACCACATGGCTTCGGGAGGGAATGCAAAATGAATGCGGAACAGATCGTACGAAAGTACAGCGATATGGTATATGGTATTGCAATCCGATATGTCAGGAACCGGATCGATGCAGATGATGTGTATAATGATGTGTTTTATCGCTATTTCCGGAGGGAAAGGACATTTGCCAGCGAGGAGCATCGTAAGAACTGGCTGATTCGGGTGTCGGTAAATGCGGCGAAGGATTTCCTGATTAAGAAAAGATCCGATGTGGAATTACGGGACGATATGTTTGAGGATGTCAGGTCTGATTCCTCCAATGTCTCAAGAGAAGAACTGATGGATCTTCGGGACGGACTTAAGAAGCTGAAAGAGGAATACCGGGAAATTATCGAATTGTACTATATCAATGGATTTAATACCAAAGAAATATCTGTCATGCTTCAGAAATCTGAGAATACGGTGAAGTCCCAGCTGCTTCGAGGAAGACAGAAACTCAGGGAACTCATCGAATGAGAGGAGGAGATATGGAGGAAGAAAGGATGGACGCCGCTTTCAAAGAACTGAAAGATAATATGCCCAGAGCACCAGAAGCGTTGGTGGAAAGGATGGTAAAGACCGTACAGATTCTGGGAGCAGAGAGGGAAAAACGATTTGGCGCAGACAAGAAGCTGCAAAGGACCGGACAAAGAGAGCGTCAGAGGGAAGCAAAGAAGAAAACCTTACCGGAGCTAGGGGCAAGAAAGCCACCGGGGATGTAAGCTGTTATAAAATTAAAGATTTTAATAAGGAGGTAACCGTATGAACAGATTACAGACATTGGGAACTAAAGTGATGAAGGGTACATCAGCTGCTATGCTTACACTTTCTACGATTGCAATGAATCCGGCAGGGGCGCTGAACGTATTTGCAGCCGAGGCAGGTAAGACGGGAGAAGTTAATCTGGATAAGGTAACGAGCCCGATCATCGGTCTGCTGAGCAGTGTCCTCACAGCATTGATTCCGCTTGTAGGCGCAGTGGGAGCTGTTTACTGTGTTCTTCTCGGTGTGAAGTTTGCAAAGGCAGAGGAGCCACAGGAAAGAGAGAAGGCAAAGGCACATCTTCGTAATGCCATCATCGGTTTCGTTTTAATCTTCGTTCTGGTAGTAGCACTGAAGCAGCTCGAGCCGATTATGACAAACTGGATGACAACCAACATGAGCACGACATCAAAATAAGAAGTTACGAGCGAGACTTGAATAGTAAAAGATTTGGATGAAGGTATAACAAGCTGTAGCCCCTGCTTTACAGGTGTAACGTAAGGCAGGGGGTGTAAAAATTACAGGAGAGATGCCAGATGCTGAACAGAAAACTCTTTCGTAAAAAAGAAATAGGTCGTGGAGCGGCTGTAATCGCCTGTGCCGGAACGGTGCTCTTTTGCAGCCTTGACGCGGGAAGAACATGGACACTGTTTGCGTCTGCCACGGAGAATACAGAATCAGCCTCCGAAGAGGAGGTGGAAGAAGAGACCTCTGCCACCAGCGCGAAGGTTATGAGTAAGACCCTTGGCGCTACATCCTTCTGGCGCTGGTCCAAGTGTACTGGAAGTATTGACAAGACAGCCGATGATTGGGATCGCTATATGATGATCGAGACCTATGGAACGGCTGACCAGGATAACACCGAATATAACTATATTGCAGGTAAAGGTGTGGAAAACTGCTATTTCAGTTCCAATCCTTATGGCAGATGGAATCATAATGCTGCAAATATCGGTTCCAATAATCATTGGATCGCTGACATTGATACCCTCTGGGGAAGCGGTTGGAAGAACAGAATCAACTGGTTTGACCGTGTGGATAATTACAACACGGATTTCGTCATCGTACCGGATCGGGCAAGAAACTACAAGAGCAAGGATCCGATGATCAAGCCGGACAGGAATGTTTTCTTTACGGATGATGACCGGGATGTTCCTTATGTCAGGTACACCAACGCAAGAAGTTTTGGTGAATTTGATCTGGCACTTGCTGAAAGTGCACAATCCAAGAAGTATTACGTGCACGTGGGCGAACATGAGACCGGAGACAGTAAAGACAACCGGGGCTTTTTGATTGTAAGCCCTGAAGAAGAAAATCATAACGGAGTACAGATTAACGGAAATGGTGTCAGCGGCGAGTATATTATACGCTCGACGGAATATAGCAGCCATCAGACGCAGTATCAGATGGATATTTGCGATGGCGCAGTATGTGGCCGTTACAGAAGATACAACTGGTCACAGCGGCAATGTGCTTTTTGGTTTTACAAAGGAGAAGAGTGGCATTTTTCTACGCTTGACGGAACAACAACTGTTCCGGAGAACATGGTATTTAATATCAGCGCCGGTAGTTTTACCGATGCGAAGGGCAAGAACCGGACCACGAAGGGCGTTCTGATTGAGAACGGAGCGAAGCTTGTCATTGACGGCGGTGTGGTTTCGGTCAAAGGAAATCTGATCAACAACGGAACCATCGAGATCAAAAACGGTGGCGTACTTTTGATACAGGATGGTGCAACCATATCATCTTTTCTGCAGGGAAAGAACAGCTTCGAAAACGGCTGTGGCAAGATTATGTGCACCGGCGGAGATATCATCATTGAAAAAGGTGGCGCTGTATACGCCGGCTTGAATGATGCAAATGGTCTGTCTGTAGCCTTTTCTCTTGATAAGGGATCCACTTTGATCAACTGTGGACTACTGGTTTACGGAAGTATGAAGCTTGGAGATTCCACAAGAGTTGAGCTTAGAAATGGCAGCAAGACCATTGGCAGCATATATGAAGCAAAAGATGTAGAGGCAAAGCTGATCGACAGCGAGACGGCAGTCTCGGATTCAACCAGGAAGGAAAAATTAAAAGCATTAAAGGAAAAATATCCGGATACAAAAAAATACAGAATTGATGAAGTAAGAGCTCTTCTTACTACGATGTACCAGGTGTATGAATACAAACCGACTGCAAAAAAAGTTGCGGATATGGATTATGATCTGCTTTCTCAATACAATGATGCGATCCTGAAGGCAGAGTACGGAATACCGGAAAGCTGTAAGGGATTATACAAAAATTATGAAGGAGGAATGGATTTCAATTCAGATAATGTGACGATTTTACGATATACCAAGTCATATTTTGAAGATAACGGTACATTTGCAGCCGATAAGGAAAAATACATGGAAGACTATGAGGGTCTATAGAGTAGGAGCGTACTATGTTGAAGCTGATACGAAAGATCATACTTATAGTAGCAGGTGCTGTTGTGCTGTCCGGTGTGCTGGGCTTCATTGTTAAGACCAGCATGAATCTCATAACAGACCTCGGAACAAAAAAGGGATTGAAGGTGGATGCTTCGCTTCTGCGTCAACCGACAACCTGGGGAATCGGAGCGCTGGCTGTGCTTCTCATCGGTATCATTTACCTGCTTTCCGGCAACAACCTGGACGATGTTTTTGGACATGGAAAAGGGCTGCTCGGGAAAAAAGGCAAGGTGGATGTGGTAGAAGGTTCCCTGGAAAACAGCCGCTTTCTGACGGAAAAGGAAAGAGATCGTTATTTTCCGGAACATGACTATACGGAACTTGCAAAGCTGACCGGACCGAAAAATGACGGAATTCCGGTTCGCGCCGTACTGGATAAGAAGAAAAATCTGCAGATTAATTTCTTGAACGGAGCCCACTCCCTGATCATCGGTGCTACCGGTTCCGGTAAGACGACGACATTTATCAATCCGATGATCCAGCTCTTAGGAGCCACCGGTTGCGGAAGTTCCATGATTATGACGGATCCGAAAGGAGAGCTGTTTTCTCTGCATTCCAAGTTTTTGACGGAGCGGGGATATAAGGTTTTACTGCTGGATCTTCGTGATACCTACAGTTCCTCAAGATGGAACCCTTTGGGCGGCATCTACGACATGTATCAGGAATATATAGCGGCAGGCAAAGGAATTGTAGCCCACCGGGATTCCATGGAGGACTATCCCGATCTTATAAAAGTGGACGGAGTTGCAGAAGAAGGAGCCTTGTGGTGTGAGTGGAAAGGCAAAGCCTATGCTGACACCAGGCGCTGTCAGAATGAAGTGGCCGTTGCCCGTCAGAAGATCTATGACGAGATGTACGAGGATCTAAACGATCTGATCTCGGTTATCTGTCCGATTGAGAATGAAAAGGATCCGGTATGGGAAAAAGGTGCCAGATCCATCATCATGTCCACCTGTCTGGCGATGCTTGAAGACAGTGAAGATGAGAGACTGGGAATGACCAAGGATAAATTCAATTTCTTCAATTTGAATAAGATCCTGACCAACAGTGAGAACGAATTTGCAGCATTAAAGGATTACTTTGAAGGACGAAGTAAGCTGTCCCAGGCCTACACTCTTTCAAGACAGGTGCTTTCCGCTGCAGAGTCAACTCTCTCCAGTTATATGTCCATCACCTTTGACAAGTTGAATATGTTCAACGATCAGGGACTTTGTGGACTGACATCGGCAACAGATGTGGACGCTGCCTCCTTTGCCAAGGAGCCGACGGCACTTTTTATGAAAATTCCGGATGAGAAGGATACCAGACACGGCCTTGCAGCAGTTTTTATCCTGTGCATGTATAAGGCATTGATTAAAGTAGCATCTGCAACGGAGGAACTGACCCTTCCAAGAAATGTATATTTCATTCTCGATGAGTTCGGTAATATGCCGAAGATTGAGAAATTTGACAAGATGATCACAGTAGGACGATCCCGTAAAATCTGGTTCAACATGGTGGTGCAGTCCTACTCACAGCTGAGTAATGTATATGGCAATGAAGTGGCGGATATTGTAAAGAGTAACTGTGGAATGAAGATGTTCATCGGTTCGAACGATATTGGAACCTGTGAGGAGTTCAGTAAGCTCTGCGGTAATATGACCGTTCGTACCACCTCCACATCTTCAAGTATCGGAGGCAAGACCGGCGATATGAACCTGTCGTCCCAGACTCAGGTACGACCGCTGATTTACCCGTCTGAGCTTCAGATGCTGAATAATAAGGAATCCACAGGAAATGCCATTATTGTTACCTTTGGTAATTTCCCGCTTAAAACAAAATACACGCCAAGTTATCTTTGTCCGCTGTATAAAATGGGACAGATGGATCTGGGTGAGATTCAAAGTAATATGTTCCTTGCGGATGAAGTCTTCTATGACATTGAAGAGAGAAACGACACGGTTCTTGGAAAGGCAGAGGCAAGTCCTGCGACCTGAACCGTAAGCAGGATACGAACAGGAGATGGGAAATGATGAGCAATGTAGCAAAGGTTCCTGCTGTTTTGTTTATTGCAACAGCTCTTATGGTCGTGCCGGATCTGTCTTATGGCTGTGGAAATGTGGCCATGGCAGCAGAGATGCAGGTGCCGGAGTCGGAAACAACGTTACAGGAAGAACAGCAGGATGAGCAGCACGATGTGGCGGAGGATTACCGGTATACGGGACCGGTGGATATGAATACCGGCGAACCGGTTGAGAATACGGAGAATGGCATAAATGCCGGTACAGCGGTGGTCAATCTTCCGGATGGAGGAAGTTATAACCGTACCGATCATTCCTTTGTCTATACGGTATCGGGGCAGTCACTGTCCCTGCATTCCTCCATTGCGAATAACATCATCACAACAGAGCCGGTAAGTCTTAAGGCGGATGACGGCCTGGATGTTGTACTTTATAAGAATGCCAAGCCGCAGAATGATGTGGATCTGTCCGAAGTAACGCTGCCCGGAACCTATACCGTGGTAGCAAAGGGAAAAGAGACCGATCATCAGATTCTGACCTTTACCATTGTTACCCCGGTCACAGGGGCTATTGACAGGTACAAGCTACCGTATGGATTTGTGGTGACCGGAGTTGTTTACAATGATAAGGCCGTTCAGAATCCCGATCCGGGGACAGTGGATCTGACACAGGAGGGAACTTACCACATCAGTTACAGTTGTCTGGCAACACAGGTATCCTATGAGCTGCAACTTGAGGTGGATCATACGAAACCACAATTTAAACTAGAGGGAGTAAAAAAGGGACTGGCCCGTGGCCCTGTCAGCATTATCAACGTGGCAGAGGATGAGACGGTAAGCGTCACATCCGGTGACAACGAGGTGAAGATCGGAAATGATCTGGTGATCCGGAATGTGGGGCGTTACAAGGTAACGGTCACAGATAAGGCAGGGAACACAAAATCGGAAAGTTTTACCATAAGGATGTATTTGAATTATCAGGGAATTATTTTTTTCTTGCTGTCTTTTGGAATAATTGCAGCAACAGTTGCATATATGGTTGTTTCAAGAAAAAAGTTGAGGATAAGGTAATATGTTTGATTGGTTAATGGACGGTATTGATGGTCTGATGCAGACCATCGGGGATTATTTCCTCTATAATTTTATCTTCAAAGCCTTCTACTATCTGGAGATTGCGCTGTGCTATGTCCTGAGTTGGCTGGAAGAAGTATACAAGACCTTTACCGGTATGTCCGATGTGACCTACGACGGTAGTCAGATGTCGCTTTTTAATGTATTTATGCAGAACAAAGCGGTGAACGGTGTATTTCTTGGAATGGCAGCCATTGGCATTGTGTTTGCTTTTATCTCTGCCATCATTCAGGTGACCCGCAAGGCCCTGGATATTGATGATAAGGTGAAGCCATCCCATGGACAGATTCTGGGAAATTTATTCCGGTGCATTCTGATTATCATTTCCATGAACCTGTCGGTTACGATCGTTGTAACGTTTTTGGATACGCTGATGGATTCTCTGGATTATACCTTTGATAATGCCTATGAGCTGGGAAAAGGACCTTCGGAGCATTACTTCACAAACGAAGAGTTCGCAGCCATGGGAAGAATCTTCAACACCATTGGAAACTACTCTTTGAATCCTTCCTACAAGAACCGTTACAGCATCAATGCCTGCTACAACGAGATACGCAGTGATCTTCAGTATCTTGGGAACCGTAAAATATTTACCTTCTATTATGAGACCCTGGATGAGGACGGAAATGTTGTTCCTACCTGGCAGTCGGTGATTTCAAATATTGCCAATGCAGCGGATTATACGGTGGAGCAGCCCGTGGATGTCTATAACGAAGGTATCGCCAATGCCCTGTCGGATGCCATGACGATCATCAAGTCGGACGCCAATATCGAGGCATTGGATTATTATCACAGATTAAGTTACAAAGCAGATGAGGATATCGGATTTGACCGCATCGTATTCGTATCGGCAACCATGGGTTTTGCGAGGACAGCCGGAGCGAAGAACAATCAGTACAATATCAGACCTTCCATGGATGATGCGGTACGTGATCCTTACTACCGTGGAGCAAAGGATATATACAATATCGACCAGGTAAATCAGGATTTTGATATCAGTATTTTCAAGACAAACTACCTGGTGGCCTATATCCTGACCATCCTGTTGATCTACAATATGGGACTTATTATTTTGACCGCTGTGGCGCGAATCTTTAATATGATATTCCTGTATGTTATATCACCACCGATTATCGGATTGATGCCGTTGGATGACGGAGGAAAATTTAAGCAGTGGATGACCGCCTTCATTGTTCAGGCCTTCTCCATTTTTGCAACCATTATATCCATGCGGCTGTATCTGATTTTTGTACCGATCATATTAAGCCCATCTTTTGTATTCCATGAGAATGTACTGTTTGACATGATCGGTAAGCTGTTACTTCTGTATGGAGGCATGGAGGCCGTTGGAAAAGCCAATGGAATCCTTACCGGTATTCTTGCAGATCAGGCCGGAATGCAGTCCATCCAGGCCGGCGATATGAAAGGTTCTCTTGGAAAACTTGCCGGTGGTGTGGCAGCAGCTGCAGCAGGCGCCTGGTCTATGGGTAAGTCAGCCGTCGGTGCTGTTGCATCCGGAGCAAAGGGCGTAGGAGGAGCAGCATCCTCCCTTGCAGGAAAAGGACTCGAAGCTATGACAGGTTCCGGAGATTCCGGTGGAGCAGGAGGATCCGGCGGAGCCGGAAGTGATCTGCCGGAGAATGCAAGAGGAGAAAATAAGCCGGATTCCAAGAATCTGCCGGAGGCAAAGAACGGATCCAAGGGTCCGAATTCCCCTGGCGCAGGAAACAAGCAGGGCGGAGCCGGAGGAACCAAAACACCGCCGCCTAAGCGATCGGGCAGCGGTAAATCCACACCGGACAGCCAGAGAGGCCTGGGCGAGAAGACGGCAGGAGAAAAGGCGGTTGATATCTTAAAGTCCGCACCGGGAGCAGTCGGAGGCGCTCTGGATAGTGCCGCAGAAGCCGGTAAGGATGCCGTGGAAGGTGCAGGAAGCTTTATTGCAGATTCCTTCAAATTTGTATCGGGAGACAGCTGGCCGCAAGGTAGCGGATCCGGCAGTTCCTCTTCCGAGCAAAAGGAACTGAATGACAGGGATGAGGATGAAGATGAGATCCTTCCGGATTCCATGGGACAGGATTTTGACGGTGAGTCCGATGGAGCAGGAGAAGGAGATGCCGGAGGCGGAAATGATGCCCCACCGGCAGCGGGAAGCGCACCGCCGCCACCGGCAGCAGGCGCAGGAAATGCAGGTAGCACAGGAAGCGCACCGCCGCCGGCAGGAAGTGCGGGTAGCATAGGAAGCGCGCCGCCACCGGCAGCAGGCACAGGAAATGCAGGCAGTAGAGGAAGCGCGCCGCCGCCACCGGCAGCAGGCGCAGGTAATACAGGAAGCACAGGAAGTGCACCACCGCCATCGGCAGCAGGAACAGGTAATGCAGGAAGCACAAGAACCGCGCCGCCACCATCGGCAGCAGGCGCAGGTAATGCAGGAAGCACAAGAACCGCACCGCCGCCATCGGCAGCAGGCACAGGTGATGCAGGTAGCACAGGAAGCGCACCGCCGCCATCGGCAGCAGGCACAGGTGATGCAGGTAGCACAGGAAGCGCGCCGCCGCCGGACAGCCAGCGGACGCAAGGCAGTGAGCAGAGTAACATTGGAAACATAGCAGGCGATGTAGGGGGATCGGACACGCTCGAGGACATAGACACATCTCACAGCATAAATGGTGATGATGAGGACGATTATGATTAAGATTTAATCACAAGAGGTAGTGCCATGAAGAAGCTTTGGTTAGAAATCTTAAAAAAGGCGGCCGTGATGACGCTGGCGGGATCTGTCTTTCTGACAGCCCTGCCAGCCTGGGCGACGGAAGTGCCGGAGGATTCGGAACAGACAGAGTCTTCTCCGGAGACGGATGAGCAGGAGGATGCCCAGCCGGAGACAGAGTCGGATATGGCCTTTCATGCCTGGAAAAATCAGACCATAGCGGGAGGAGAAGAGCCTACCCTGCCGGCCCTTTCGCCGAAAGACTTTACGAAGAATTACAATTCAGGCAAGAAGGCAGAGGACAATCTCTATACTCTGACTATCTCCACCGGATTGAAGGCGGCGAAGGGCGCTGTGCGCTATATTGTGATCAAATACCGGACCAAGGACGGCCGGGATGAGTCCGAGTACATCCTCATGACAGATAATCCTCTTAGTCAAAGCTATCAGTATCTTAAGGACAAAGGGGAAGAGAATCAGGAGTTAAAGCAGCGGCATAACAACCTGGCTCAGCTGAACTATACCGTGAAAGAACCAACGACCCCGGAGCCTTTGGAGTCATGGTCCGTGGAGGAATTCCTTTTTAAAACGGAAGGCGAGATTTCGGAGGTTAAGGACATCCAGATTTTTATGAAGGGTGGCACCTCCTGGTCCGTCCAGGGACTTTCGGTCAGCAGGGTCACGAAGGTATCCGGTTACGGGGAATACGGTTTTTATTCCGGAAAATACTTCTTTGGACTGAACAAGAAAACCATTTGCCGGATGAAGATCAAGAGTGGAAGCGCCCTGACCCTGTCCCCTCCATCCGGAGCAGACCAGAGGTACAAGCTGGCAGGAGGATCTTCCGCCTACTTTTCCATGGAGCAGGTCAAAGGCAAGGAAGAAGTGGCTTCGCCTTTCCTGGATTTGTATACCTTCCGACTGGATTTTGCAGATAACAAAGACGGTGGAATCGAGAGCTATCTGACTTCCAATGCACAGCAGGGGAAGTACATACCGAGCGGATTCACAGAGCATCTGGCTCTTTACCTGGAATACAAAGACCGGAACGGCTGGACACGAAACGTAACCATGCCGGTGATGCTGTCCGCCATGGGACAGTATCTGGAGGCAAAGGATACAGTCCGCACCATTGGTCTTGCACAGCGTGGTGAGACCGTGGCATTTACCGGTTATCTTCCGGAGTATGCCTCCCTTGTTTCCTCGAAGCTTCTGGTGGGAAAGGCAGCAAGAGATGGCATTGCAGCCAGCGGAGGATTAAAAGTCAAAAAGGCAGGCATGGACAAAAGCCTGGATGCTGATGCGGTTTCACTGGCAGGACTTTCCATATACAAAGGCACCTGCCGGATTTCGAATACAGAGGATGTGGTAGATGCAGAACGGGATAATGTAAAGCTTTTAAGTTATACAACAGCCTACAGCTTCTCGGAAAGTGCTCCTATGTATTATTACACCACCACGACAGAGGAAGGATGGCAGATTAAGCCGGGATCACAGAGCAAGCTGACATTAAAGGAATATCAGCCGGGAAATCCTCTGGTGGCGACGAAGGCGGGCTATAACATTCTGGTACGCCTGAGAACCAACGATGAGAACACTGCATCGGGAACGACGGCAGACATCAGGTTTAAGCTTCATTACTATGACCAGTATGGAAAGAAGCAGGTGGTACCTTTCAAGAGTGTTAAGGAACTCTGTAACGAATATATGGGATACTGGCCGTCCGGTTCGAATACCAAGGACAATTTCCCTTATTCCTATGGAATGTATCCGGGAAATTATGTCGAGTTTGCCATGGAAGTGCCGAGTATCATTTCTGTAAGTGATATAGAGATAGCGCTGGCAGAGACCAGTGACGAATATATTCTCGGAGGCATCAACGTATTGGCAGCGGAAAATTTCGGCAGACGGCGTATTTACCGGCAGGATGTTACAGGAAATGGCAGCAGCAGTAACTTTAGGATGATGCGAAGCTGTGACTGTGTGGATCTGGATGGTTTTCCGGTGAACTTCTCAACACCGAGAGTCATCAGCGGCGGAGAAGTGGCTCTGTACGAATTCGGCGGAGAAGGCGGAAGTGCCTTAAGGCTGGTGGAGACCGATGACTATCCGAACATGCGTTATTCCATGACCTATGAACAGACCAAGGAGAACCTGGGATTCGGCAAGGCCCGTAAATCCTATGAGGTGGGCGTCAAGGTAGCGGATAATTCCGAGAAGATGGATGATAACGGAGATTCCGGATCGGTCAACCGGTTCTATTTCCAGCTTCAGTTCAAGAATGGAAATTCAGGTTTTGTCCTTGCAAACCAGCAGATGTCCTCCGACGGCTTCAGAGCCGGATATACAGAATTTTTCAATATATCCGTCAACCATAACTACGGGGATCTTCGCAGTGTAAGGATCATACCGGAGGATACACAGAGCGATAACAATGTTTTCGATAAATTAAACATCGAATACATTACGGTAACAGAGAACATGGGTGGCGAAAGCACCCAGTACACCATAGACAATGTGGGCTGGATCGGAATCGATTATCACGATGAGGCGGAAGCTGTTTCCATCCGTGGAAGATCCGGCAGATCCGTGGGAGAATTGTCCAGCCGGTTTACGGTGGCTTCCAAGCGGAAGGTGGTAAGTCTTGCCTGTGAATTAAGTACACTTCCGAGTAAGATTCAGCCGGAGGCAAGCGTAGCCTGTGAGCTGACCTATATTGATATCAACGGACAGCCTCAGACCACCAGCTTCGATGTGGTGAGCAGGATGGCGGACTACATGAAGAAAAAGGCAAAAAGCTACGAGGGTTCCACAAGTGGTACCGATGCAAAATACTACCAGAATATGACTTCCATATCCGACCCGCAGTGGATGCTTCGTCCGTCGCATACCGACCGTTTTATTCTTCCGGCCATTGCGAATGTCAAGAGCATCAAAACGATGAAGCTGATTGCGGTAAACCGTGGAGAAGGAACAGCGGAATGGAATATCGGAGGTATTGCAATATCGGAGGTCATTGCAGACGGCGTACTGACCATTACTTCGGATGATGAGTACTACCGCAATATGACCACCTCACCGCTTTGCAGAAGCGTTTCCGCAAGAGATTACGAGACCATGACCTTAACGGCAGGAACCGCCCAGTCCCTGGATTTCAACTTCTCTGAGAACGAGCTGGTGTACCGGTCGGATGAAGAGTCCTGGGCAACACCGGTTACAAGACTTCCGGAGGATGGAGCAGATACCGTTAATGTCTATGTATATCCTACAGCGGATTCTCTGAATATTGAGGGAGCCAATGTAAATCTGGCGGTTAAGTACAGCACCGCATTTTCCGGACCAATGCAGGCTTCGGACAAGATGAAGACCTATGGAAGCGGAACGGCGGACGCCGTGTTCTATTCCACCGGACTGACGGCAACCGGAATGCAGCGCCTGATTTCTGCCGGAGTCCACTGTATGAAGAACGATATGTTCTTTGATCACGCGATCATACAGCAGATCAGGGAAAATATTGTTGTGGCAACCTACTATGTTCCGCTTATGGGAGCAACGGCGAAACTGGGACTGACCGGTAAGCCGACCACGGACAATATGGTCTTTGAAAACAAAATACAGGAACTTTCCATCAGCTTTTCCGATACGACCAAGGAGCGGTCACTGTTTGCGACGGAGAACGATATTGCAGTCTCCTTCAAATACAAGTCCACCCTTGATCATGGACAGGGAGATTACTACTCACCGTACGTATATCTGACGGATGTGGGATATGCAAGTGTCCGCGGAGGTCTGATGGCACAGATTCCGTTTGAGGTTCCGTTTGTATCTGAGATTACAGGATACAGGATCGGTTCCTTCGGAGTGATTTCCGCGGATGTGGACGGAGCTCAGATCGTAGGTTACAGCTACGACAAGAAGTCTACGATTCCGGAGACCGGCGAGGAAGTCTTTGAGAATAAGCAGGCCAACGAGGTATACAGCTTTGACCAGAGTGCTTCTCTTACCAGCGCCATCAAGGAATATCCGGTATCCGGAACAGGATATGACGGCGACGGAACGGTAAACCTTCTGGATATGACCTTTAAGACCAAAGAGGCATCCACGAACCACGAGAGTGGAACCGGAGATCCGGTAGAGATGATCTTCTACTATATCAACAGTGCAGGGGCATTGAAGTACCGGCATTTTTACGATATCCGTCCATACATTCAGGCGGATCAGCGTAACTTTAATACGGCGGCAGAGTCCAATGTGAAACTCTTCCTTCCGGAATGTACGGATCTGGTAGCGATACTGATCGTACCGTACGATGTGGATGAGACGAATACGGCGACCTGGTCGATTGACAGCGTCAAAGGCTTTATGTCACTTGGCAATAAGCAGCTGAACCGAATGGTGGATATGCAGTTCACCGAGAGGACGAAGGATGTCATTACCTTTATTGACGGCTACAATCTTCCGGATGTCAGCATTGCAGGAACCGGAGAATTGTCACGTTACGCCATCAAGCTTACGACCTTTGACTACGGTCCGACGGATGGAGAACGTATCTCCGATGTGGTAAGTGATGAGCATAAGGCAGCCATCAGCCTGTATCCGGGTGAGACCGTGAACTTCTATCCTTCCTTCGAAGGAGGCGGAGGTTACACCGCAAAGGCAATGGTACTTTCCACCTACACCTCAGGTTCTACCACCAGAACACAGTTCGTATCGGCGGCAGGACTGAAGGAAAAGGGAGGTATTTTAACCTTCACACCGAAGAAGACGGATGAGGCACAGACCTATAAGATCATCATTTCGTCCACATACAATTCCGCTTTGGTCGATACCTTCGATATTACTGTTAAGAAGGAAGGAACAAGGTATCCGAAAGAAGAGGATAAGAAGGACACGACGGATGAAAAGGATGAGAAGGACGACTCAGACCAGAACAGTCAGGAAAGGAAAGACAACGAAGACAAAGAAGACAAAAAAGACAAAGGCACAGAATAACAGGAGGGTGTAGATTTGAAAGAAAAACTTTACAGGTTCCGCCTTCCGATCATCATCGTAGCGGTCACGGCAGTATTCGTGACCGTTGCCGTGATCATCCGGCTGGCAAACGAACCGAAGGTCATTCATGAAAAAGAATATTTTGCAACCTCCCAATATCCTGTGCGTTGCAAGGCAAAGTCAGACGGCACACTGTTCCTGCAGCTGGATGGAAGTGTTACAGCAAATCTTCAATGGAAGGTGGAAAACCACAATGAAGATTTGTGTTCCATCGAAGAAACAGCAAAAGAAGAAAAAGGCATCCTTTCGGTCAGCGTCAACCCGCGGGTCGAAGGGGATGCGACCCTTCTTTTTACAAGAAAGACCAAAGTAAAAGGACAGGAATATACGGTGGCGGCGATTCATATGAAAGTGGAAAACCGTGCCGGAAAGGATGGGCAGCTGATGGCAGATGTATCGGATGCCTATCAGGAAGTGACCAGTGTGGGAGCTGTGGACAGTGACACCCCGTATATTATCAAAGGCAGCCGGATCCTGCTTCCGGGAGGCGGCGACTGGGAGATTAAGGAGTCCACTTCCGATGGCAAAGAGGCAGCGAACCTTTTTACCCTTCAATGGGGAACGGATGATACAAGTATATCCTATCTGGAGGCGTATCCGGCGGTGGATGTTGCCGTATTCGCCGAGGGCTTCTTTGATACGGCAGAAGGAAAGGCCATGGAGGAAGCTTCCCACAACTCCGGGGAAAAGGAAGAGCCGGCAAAGGAAGAGGACAGCGGACAAAAGGAGCAGAAGACGGATAAGGATGCCGACCCGCTCATTGAAAGTGCAGTGAAGCAGGCACAGCCCATTGTAACAAAAGAATCTGTGAGCCGGGCAAGAATTATTTTAAAGAGCAAGGCTCTTAAGGTAACACAGATGCTGACATGGCGGATCAATGACAACGGTGACGGGGAACTACAACCGACGGACGAGTAAAGAGAAGACGACAGCCTATGACAGAAATCAATTATTTTAAAGAGAAGGAAACCGTGTTTCCGGAAGAAGAAAAGAAGCTGAAAAGACAGCAGGAGAAGCTGGAAAAGAAGCATAAAAAGCTGCAGAACCGGGTGCGCCTGAAAGAAGTAAAAAAGGCTCTCCTTGGGAATCTGAAGGTCGGAGAGGACGGGCGCATGGTTCCCGTGTCAGGATTCAATATGAACTGGTGGGGAACAGCCGATGGCTCCTTTGGTACCAGACTGTTTGGCATTGCAGAAAAAACGGTGACCTTTACTTCTTCCAAAGGGAAAACAAAGATGGTCTATGAAGCGGCAAAGGTCATGGAGGATTTTGGGAGAGGACTGGATTTTGAATCCGTCTATGCCGGGGCGTCCTGTCTTCTGCGCCATTTCCTTTTCCGGCCGGTGGTACTGGTGTTTGAGGCGGATGAGGAGGAAGAGGGGGAATATATGCTTTCGGTTTATTGCGGAAGAGATATTCTGACCTATTTTTCCATGAGAAGAGCCATCAGACTGTTTGAGACACATAAGCCGGAGGGGCTTGTTCCAATCGAAAGGAAAACATCCAAAGACAAGGGATGAGAAAGGAAAAAGTAAGATGGCTGAAAAAGAAAAGGGACGGGAACTGAATCTTGAGGCCACAGTCGACAATCTGGATACGGTGATCGAATTCGTAAATGGGGAAATCGAAGACATTGGATGTGACATGAAGACGCAGCTTGAGATTGAGATGGCAGTGGAGGAATTGTTCAGCAATATTGCCAATTATGCCTACCAGCCCCGGGTTGGGGTGGCCACGGTCCGGGTGGAGGTGTTAAGAGATCCGCTGTCGGTTGTGATCACTTTTATCGACCAGGGAAAGCCCTATGATCCCCTGGCGAAAGAAGACCCGGATCTTGATCAGACAGCCAGCCAGACGGTTGGAGGACTGGGGATCTTCATGGTGAAAAAGAGTATGGATCATATTGCATATGAATACATTGATGGACAGAATGTTCTGACCATCCGGAAAAATATATAAGACTGCATCCAAACGGGGAATCGCAGGGTACTGTTTATAAGAGATATGTTTAGGCACTTTTCGCAAAGGAAAGCGAGGATTGGATATGAGTGATTATACAGGTGTAAATGGCAGTGTAGACTATACGTTCATGAAAGAGATGGTAGACAACCTTACCACACGTATTTTTGAACCGGCACAGGATCCGGATGAGCTGGTCATGGATGTGATTACCGGAAGTGGTACCAGTCGCACAAATGCAGCAGGCGAAATCAATCCCAACGTATTTATGAAACAAAACGGTAATCAGGGACAGTTTGCCAATACGCAGGAACAGAAGGAGCATGTTCACCAAAATATTGATGAGGTAAACCGGCGAATTGATGATTTGAAGAAGAATCCAAGCATTTCAGATAAGCCGGCCATTCAGCAGTATTACGGTTTTCAGCAGAATCTGATGAACAATGCCAAGAACGGAATTGATGTATGGAGATATATGACCCGGATTCCGGGAGGCGAGAGATCCCTTACCCATGCGGATTTTAAGGAGACATCCGTGGTGTATCCGGAAAATCCGGAAAAGGGAGCAGAGGAGTACAATCAAATGTTTCAGGAGATGGGATATACCAAGGCCTGGGACAATCTGGAAAAACGAATTCAAATCGAACATGAGATGGATGGTAAACTTCTTACTGCGGATCAGAAAAAGAAGTATGCCCAGGACATCCAGAAATCCAATACTGAGATGATCACGACCTATGAAGGCATGATGCGTCCGGAGAATGAGAAGAAGTTCGGTCATCTCTATCAGAATTTCGGAGGAGCAAACGGGGGAACCGTATCCGGTTCCAGAGGTTACCAGTCTACGGTCCGGCAGTTGCATGACGAGAATGCGGCACTGGCAAATGGATGGGATGTAACCAAACTTGCAGACTATCACCTGATGAAATCCTTCTCTGCAAACTGCGATCAGGCAGATGCGATGTTTGAGGACTTTGCAGATCCGGCGCTTGGAAATTACGCTAAGATGACCAAAAAGGTTGCGGTTCTGAATCCGGAAGGAAAGAAATTTTCCAGTCAGGAAGATTTTGACCGGTATATGACGGAGTATCAGCATGCTATGGAGGATATGCGTGCGGAGGCCAATAAGCCGGAGGTACAGCAGGCAATCAAGAGTGGTCTTGAAGCCTACAACAATAAAGTGAATGCTGACCCGTCCCTGGATCGAACGGCGAAGGAAAAGAAAAAAACAGACATGGCAGATATGCTTCCGGCAGCTCTTTCAACTGGTAAAACAAATGCGGTTACGCAGGCGGCTTATCTGAACAAGACAACGGATCTTGCAGCCCGGAAACTGACAGGGAACCCGGCTGAAGTGGAAGCCTATGAGAAGCAGATTCAAAACATCAAACAGAGCGTAAAATCCCAGCGGGAAAAGGAGACAAAAAACAGCAGTAAGACAGCCGACTATTTCAAAGAGAATCCTGGAGCAGGTGGAAGACCGGGTCCGAACGAGAATGGAAAGGAATATGTCTGGGATGCTATGGGAGGCCGTGTTAATCTAGGTAAAATGGTTAATAAGGTCAGCGTAGAGAGTGATGAATTCTGGTATATTGCAAGAGAAGACCGGAATGCCCATCAGGATTCACTGCAAAGGAATTATAAAGCATTTCATAAAGTGGATGAAATAATAGAGGACATCGATGATACAATAAGCGATGAAGGAATTGAAGGTGCCGAAGCGAAAGGAACCTATGTTCAAGTGGGGGGAGATAAATTTTCTACCTTCGTAGCAGAGGGGCATGAAAAGGATGCGCAGAACTACATTAAGGAATCAGCTGATGCGATGAGAGACGGAGCTAACCTCATCCGTGGTATGAAGTCGGATGATCCTGATCCACAGGTGGCACAGACCATCGACAGAAGCGCCAACCGATTGGCAAAATGGACAGAGGATTACGCCAATATCCTTTCGGATGAGAAGGGTAGTCTGGCACTTGGAGAGGGAAGAAGTGCAACATTGACCCAGACCCTGGTAAAAGGGGGATCACTTCCGATACTGACGAGTTCCAGGGATCGCAAGAACTATAAGACGCAGAGTGAAGCGATTGAATATGTGCATAAAACAATGGACAAGTCCATCCGCATCATGCACCAGCTGGATAAACCGGAAGATCAGAGAGTATCCATCTTTGATGATTATATGGATATCATGGATGGTGCGAATACGGAACTGAAGGTTGAGTACCACCGGCAGCATATGGAGGAGAGCGGCTGGGATGCAAATAAGGATGAAATCTATAAGACGGAGTTGAAGGCATCCCATGAAAAGATTATTAACGCTTTTGATCGTCTGTGTAAGGTTCCGAATGAGGACGAGTATAGGCAGGCATTAAATAACGATCTGTCTGAAATGACCGGTAACAGAATGGGAAGAGATCTCTCGGCAAAAGTCGGATATATGAAGGGTGAGAATCAGGCTATTGATATGGGATATCCTTCCGATCAGATGTTTGCTTTGGGCGAAGTCGGTGCAATCGAAGGAATGATTACAAGAGCCATTCGGCGTCAGGATCAGAACCTTATAGACATTCCAAATAGAAAGGGTATAAAGCCGGCGGAAATCGCAGAGGAACAGGCAAAGGTTGAGCAGGAGAAGAAGAGACTGGATGGTGTCCTGAAGGAATTTACGGAGATCAAGAACGAGGTATGGGGAAAGGAATACTCTTCTCCGGAAGCTACCCTTGAAATTTATCATAAGCAGAATGAATTTCTGGATCGTAATCCGGAATTTAATCATAGACAGGCAGGAGAATCATTTAGAGAGGCAAGAGAATTAAATTCCCTGGCGGATAAGACGACCAACATGCGGGATTTGTCAGATGCAATGTCAGATTTTAATGCCAAGAGGACGGATAAATGGTTTTCTTCCGAGTCGAAGCCTCATAAGAATTTAAGGGAAAGTGCAGAGGCATTGCGTCAGGAGCTTCGAGCATATCAGACAGGTATTTATCAGACCGGTGAGAAAAAAGGTCAGAGGATGCCAGAGGTCGATCGTGTTGCTCTTCGGGAAGGTATTGAAAAGAGAGCAGATGAGGTATCTCAAAATGCAGATACCTATCTGGGCAAGAGAAAAGGAGACCGTTCTACAGAAGCCGGCAATCAGCGTAAGACGGGAGCTGAGAAGTTAAAGAACATGGCGTCTGCCATCAAACAGTCTATGGAGATGGATCGCCAAAAGGAGGATTTGGCAGCTGAGAAAGAAGAAATGAAGGCCGGTGTGGACAAGGGCTTTGGAGAAGAAATCTCGGATGCAATGGAACTGGCGGAATCCGAAAGAGTCAGAAGAAATGAAGAGGAGATCCGAAGGGATAAGAAAGCCGGAAAGCAGACCGGAAGGTCTCGGGGCAAGACCAACATGGATAGGCTCTATGAGAAGCTTCAGGGTGAGGCTGAGGTGACCATACATGAAAGTGCAATCGCCGAGGGCGGTCTTTCGGATAAGTTTACCCATTATACAGCCTGCATGATTGTAGGAACTGCAATGCAGATTGAGGATAAGCGGAATGGAAGACCACTCTCCGACAGGGATCCGACTACGATGGCAGGCCGTCTGGAGAAGGATCCGGCCTTTAAGGAAATGATGAAGGGCGTTGTAGGCAATGAGAAGAAGCAGCAGGAACTTGCTTCTATGGAACCGGGCGAGATCTATGCCAAGTATGCCATGGTACGACAGAACATGAAGGTACGGGAGGCCAAGGCAGGCAACAGGGAAAAAGCAGTCAGCCTGAATGCTGCACAGATGAATGCCGCACAGCAACAGCAGGTGAAGCAGGGCCCGAAAAAATAAGCCGGATTTGGATGGTATCAGGAGACCTCTTGGAAAGGAGACGATCGGATGAGAAGGACGGGATGGAGAAAAGGGGTAGCGGTAGTTATGTCCGCGCTTGTGCTTTTGTCAGCTGTTTCTGTCACACCGGCCATTGGCGCGTATGGGGCAGAGGCAGAGACAATACAGCAAAGAACGTTAAAAGGCATTTTTGACCGGCTCCTGGAACATAAAAAATACAAAGAGCTGAAAGGGCTCTATGGAGAACAGGCCACCCTGTCGGAACAGTATCAGACAAAAGCAGATGGAACGGCAGAAATCCTGTTTTCTCTGAAGGCGAAAGAAGGCTATGAAGAGTGGATTCCAAAGCAGGAAGCAAGCTTTGGAATCGATGCGGATCAGTATGTCGTCTGTGTTTTGGAAGAGAATAATCCAAAGACCCTTTTTGCAGCTTTGTTGTTGGATTATGTCTGTGGAGCCATCGCGGATTACTATGGTATGGATGAAAGTCTAGTCACCCGATACCTGACTGCGGTTCCGGTCATGGCAGAAAAGCCGACGCAGTTTCAGACGAAGTATTACGCGGTGACATCGGATGATGCCATGCATACCATTACCATGAAGATCTATGCCGGTGGTGTCTGGGATAAAAATGAGATGCAGCAGCTGCTGGGGAAGGCCTATTTTACAGAAAAGTACCTGCAGGACAGCAGTATCTTTGAACCTCTCACAGGGGATGATCATTCCAGCCTGAGTCATCTGGGTAACTTTGCAGTGTATTTACAGGGCAATCGGTCCAGCTTTACCATGACTCTGGCAGAGTACGGGCAGTTTGATGAAAACGGTGCCACTTCCATCCGGAATATCGTAAAGGCAGTGAAGCCAAAGGGATATGAGGAATTCGACTACCAAGGCGGTCTTGAGGAACATAAGGACAATCTCTGGTCCGTTCGAAAGGTAGAGGGGGAAGAAATTCCGGAGGCGTTAAAAACGCTGACGGGTACCTATGAATTTGTTCAGGTGCGATTTACCTCCCCTTATATCAGTGGAATCGATTCTTCCCTTACAGCAGGGGATTTCCGGGGACTGTTCGTGGAGAACGGCACCGTAAAGAAATGGACCTCCTCCAATCCGAAGGTGGCGGTTGTATCGAAGGATGGTATGGTGACAGCTCTTAAGAAGGGAACGGTGACCGTTACAGCTGTTCTTTCTGATGGAACCAGACTGACAGAGAAAGTCAAGGTAACATCCAGTCCGTATATCAAGGTATCCGGTAAGAAGCTGGTGGCTTCCAAAACATATAAGATAAAATGCAACAAGACCCTGAAGGTTTCACTTAAGGGAAAGGCATTTTCAGTTAAAAACAAATATAAAAGCACGAAGAAAAGCGTAGCAAGAGTGATTTCGGGGAAGGATGAAAACATCCTTAAAATCAGGGGATATAAGAAGGGCACAGCGAAGGTTTCCATAACTTGTAATGGCGTTACATTTAAAATAAAGGTTAAGGTCGTGTAAGAATGAAGAAACTGGAATTTTTGCCGGTAACCCTGCCGGACGTATCAACAATCTATTCTGTGACAGCAAAGTATGGAGAAGGATCCTGTCAGGCATCCCCCGTTGCCATGTGGTCACTAAGTGACAAGTACGGGGACGAATATGCAATAGACGACGGGATACTCTATGTGCACCGAAGCCGCCTGTCGGATGAGACCCATCGGGTGTATCTTGCACCCTTTGGGCCAGATCCTGTGGCAGGCTATGGGAAGATTCTTGCCGATGCCCATGCCTGCCAAAGGAAAGTGAAATTTATATCTTTGACAGAGAAGCAAAAACAGGAACTTTCCCAGGGATATCCGAATCACTTTACCTTTTCCAAGGAACGGGATCTGTTTGAGTACATCATTCCGCAGAAGACCTTTCTGGAATTTCCGGGTAAAGTGCACGCACGAAGGCGAACCGAGATTCGCGCTTTCTGGAGAGAGTTCGGAGAGCGGACGGAAGTGGAGAATCTAACGAAGGAGAATGTCGATGAGGCTTTATGTTATGCGAAGCAGTGGGTGAAGGATAATGCAGAAAGTAAGGACGAGATTGCACTGCAAAGTGAGCTTCATGTCATTGAAAAACAGCTGAATTCCTTTCATGAACTTGGAATTACCGGCACTGTGATTCGAATTGACGGAGCGGTTTTTGCGTTCTGTTATGGTATTCCGTTAAATGACACCTGTTATGATGTTCTGATTGAAAAAGGCGACCGGCATTTTCCGGGAATCTACCGGGTCCTGCGCCAGGAGTCAACGAAACGCAATGCAATCAAGTATCCCTATATCAATTTCGAGGAGGATCTGGGAGTGGAGGGACTTCGTCGTTTGAAACTGTCTTATGGTCCGGAATTCTTCCTTGAGAAGTATATTGCAATAGAAAGATAAACGAGGCGTGCTTATGGATAAAGTAGGTTCAAAAGTCAAAGTGAAGGGTCTTGCAACCGCAGGCTTACTGTTTATTACTTTCTTGTCAGCGATTCAGTTCGTCTTTTTGGCAAACATACCGGAGGATGTGTCGAATTTTGCCTTTGTCTTTATCACGAATGTGATTGGTATGGCTGTCCTGTTTGTGGTGCGCGCAAAAAGCATTCTGCATCTGAAAGGGCAGACGTTAAAAAAGGGCGCCGGCCTGGCATTGCTTTTGACAGGATTCAACTTTTTCATTCTGATCGGTTCGAAGGGAATGGATTCCGTTGTGGTATCCAGTACCGTGAGTCTTTATTTTATTTTCGTGACACCGATCCTTCTTCTCCTGAAGAAAAAGGTGAATTTTCTCAACAGTATTGCGACTCTGATTGCCATCATTGCTCTGCTGCTTCTTTTTGGCGGTGATATCGAAGCTCTGTTTCGTTCCGCCAAGATTTTTTATCTGCTTCTTGCTGATGTATTCTTTGCCCTTTATGTTGTTGCAGTCTCAGCGGTGGGCGAGGGAGAGGACAACGGCGGCATTGTCTTTTCACAGATGCTGTTCTCGGCTCTCTTTTCCTGTGTGGGCTGGGGAGCAGAAGTGGCAATGGGAAAGGCTACCCTGGGGGTTCCTACGGACAGCCGGTTTTGGATCAGTGCACTGTTCATCGGTATCTTTATCCGCGTTATCTATGGCGTGATTCAGGTGGCCTGCCAGAAGGAAGTTTCTGCCCTGAGTGCTTCATTGATCTTCTCATCCGAGATTATTATCACCATTCTGATGAATCCGATTATGAGCACCCTTCTTGGCGTGGCTCATACGAAAACCACCATCTATCAGTGGGTGGGAGCCTTTCTTCTTATCATTTCCATGCTGGTCATTGATGATGACATTATGCGCCGGTTCGGCTATGTGGGAACCGACGAACCATCCGTGTCCAAGAAAATGGTCATTAATACATTAACCTTTACCATGGTGACCCTGATCCTTTCTACGGGCATCAGCCTATCCGCCCTGTATTTTATCCGGGATTCGGCTTCGGAAGCGACGGGAGGACTTGGAAAAAGAGCCACGGGCATCAGTACCACCGCTATGACAAAAGAACTGGAGAACAGCATCCAGAGTACGGCGAAGGATAAGGCAAAGCTGGCGGAGCAGAAGCTTGAGACTTATTCTGCTTCGGTAAGATATGCGGCAAGTTATGCATCCTCTCTGTTCAAAAGATCAACGCAGTATCCAAAGCGGGAGGTTATGCCGGCACAGAAGAAAAACGCCGGTAAGCTGTCCATGCAGCTGCTTTTGGCGAATCCATCCATTTCCTATGACAGTCTGCGGGACAGCTGTAAGCTGCTGGGAAATATGGAGGATGTGTTCCGTCCGATTTCCGAGAAAAACGAGAATGTCATGTCCATCTACATCGGTACCAGAGACGGACTTATGATTTCCTATGACGCATATGCGCAGCTGGCTCTTGGAGAAGAGAATTTCTATTATGAATTCCGGAAAGCCGGATGGTACCAGATGGCGAAAAAGGCCGGAACGTGCGTCTTCACCGATACCTACTGGGACAGTTATGGAAGAGGACTGACGATCACCTGTGTGGCACCGTTTTATATGGCGGACGGAAGCTTCGGCGGATGTGTAGCCATGGACGTTCTGATGGAAGATCTGAATGAGTCCATGGTCAGCGAGGGAATTGTGAATCCGGATGTTGCGATGCTGATCGACAATGAAGGCAACGTGATCGCAAGTAAGGATCTCGATCCGAAGGCACAGGAGTCCTACAGCATTTTTGACGAGGAGAAGGACAGCGACTTAAAGGACGCAGGAAAGACCATCATCAAAAAGAAAAACGGAATCACAAGTACCGGAGAGGGAAAGGACGAGATCTATGTGGCATTTGCTTCCATCGATTCCGTTGACTGGATTATATGTATTTTAAGTCCGGTAACCTCTGTAATTGAACCGGCCAATCATATCCGGGAGACCATCGAGGCTAACAGTGAAAGCGTTGTTAAGACCTTCCGGGAGAAGGTGGGAACCATGGTGCAGAATATGCTGATTCTGGCGGCGATGATCCTGATCCTTGTAACGGTCACCGTAGGTTGGTTCTCCAAGAAGATCTCCGATCCGCTGAAAGAATTGAAAGCGGATGTTCTGGAGATCAGTAATGGTAATCTGGAACGGCGGACAACGGTGGATACCGATGATGAGATCGGTGATCTGGCACAGAGCTTTAACAAGATGACAGACGCCCTGCAAAAACATATTACGGATATCCGGGAAATGACGGCAAAGGAAGAAAGGATTGCGGGAGAACTGGCTATGGCCACCGGCATCCAGGCCGGCGTGCTTCCGACCAATTTTGACGAATACAACACCGGAAAGAATCTTCAGATCTATGCATCCATGACACCGGCCAAAGAGGTGGGAGGCGACTTCTACGATTTCTTCATGGTGGACGAGGATCATTTGTGCGTGGTAATCGCCGATGTGGCAGGAAAAGGAGTGCCGGCAGCCCTCTTTATGATGGTATCCAAGGCGATTCTTGCCAGCCATGCCATGATGAAAAAGTCCCCGGCGAAGATACTTGAAGATACCAATACCGCAATTTGCAGTAACAATAAGGAAGACATGTTTGTAACGGTATGGCTGGGCATTCTGGAACTGTCAACCGGAGTACTGACAGCAGCCAATGCCGGGCATGAATATCCTGCGATTCGTATGGCCGGGGAGGAATTTGAGAACTACAAGGATAAACATGGCTTTGTCATTGGAGGCCTGGAGGATGTTCCTTATACCGAATATACCGTGCAACTGACACCGGGTTCCACCGTTTTCGTATATACCGATGGTGTTCCGGAGGCGACGGATGCAAAGGAGGAACTCTTCGGACGGGAGCGGATGCTTAGGGCACTGAACCGGGATAAGGAGGCAGATCCGAAGGAAATCCTCTCCAATGTCCGCGAGGCTGTGGACGATTTCGTTCAGGATGCAGAACAGTTCGATGATCTGACCATGCTGTGTTTTACCTATCTGGGAAATGAAGGAAAGTAGAGAAAAGCATATGGAATGAGGACAACCTTTCTTCCAGGAAAGGTTGTCTTTTTTGTAGGACACCGAAAGGCTCTGCCTTGAGGTGTCCTACAGTGTTATAATCGTTAAAAAAGCTATAAGGAAATTACAAGGGAGGCAGTATGCGAATTTTCCATTTATCGGATCTTCATATCGGAATGCGGCTGTGCGGCCGGGATCTGTCAAAGGATCAGGCCTATGTTCTTGGGCAGGTGGTAGACCTGGTGGCGAAGGAGAAGCCGGATGTGGTGGTTCTTGCCGGGGATCTCTATGACAAGGCAGTCCCGTCCGCAGAGGCAGTGGCCATGTTTGACGGATTTTTGACAGACCTTCTGGATGCCTCGAAGGAGACAACCATTATGGCCATCGCCGGGAATCATGACAGTGCTCCGCGCATCGACTATCTGAGGGAGATTCTAAAGCGACAGAATGTCTACATCGTTGGTAATCCGCCTATGCAGGAGGGAGAGCGGATGGTTTGCGTGACAAAGGAGGATGCGTACGGACCGGTGAATTTCTACCTGCTTCCTTTTGTGAAACCATCCATGGTACGGCGTAACCTTGGACTTTCGGAGGGGGATGAGACCCTTTCCTATGATGAAAGCGTCCGAAGGCTCATCGGTCGGGAAGATATTGATGAAGGCGAGCGGAATGTCCTTGTCAGTCATCAGTTCTATCTGCCGGTGGGAAAGGATCCGGGGAAGGTGGAGCGAAGCGATAACGAAACGGTAATGGTGGGAAATATCGATCAGGTCTTCTCGGATGTATTGGATCCTTTTGATTATGCAGCCCTTGGACATATCCACAAGCCGATGAAGGTGGGAAGTGAAGTGCTACGCTATTGCGGAACCCCGATGGGATATTCCATCAGTGAGGCGAACCAGCAGAAGGGTATCATCGATGTGACATTAGGGGAAAAGGGTGAGGTGAAGACAGAAGTTCTTCCATTGTATCCCCTCCATGCAATCAGGGATCTGAAAGGGGAAAGCGAAGAACTGCTTGCCCAGGGCTGTGACGATTATGTCCGGCTGACCCTGACGGATCAAAGTGAGCATAATTCCATGGAACTGCTGGAGAGGCTTCGGGATGCCTTTCCGGGACTTTTGGAGATTCGAAGAGAGCACATGGGAGGCGTGGATTATTCTGCGTCGGTGGAGGATCCCATCGAGTCCGATCCGTTTACTCTGATTTGCGATTTTCTTAAGGACAGCAGTGATGAGGAGAAGGAGATCTTAGAGGAAGTGATAAATTCGGTGAAGGGAGGAAGTGTATGAGACCGGTAAGACTGGAAATGGAAGCCTTTGCGTCCTATGGAGGACATGAGGTGGTGGATTTTACAAAGCCACGGCAGAATCTTTTCCTGATCACAGGAGATACAGGAGCGGGAAAGACCACTATTTTCGATGGAATTGTCTTTGCTCTCTACGGAGAGAATTCCTCCACACAGAATCGGAAGGACGGAATCGAGCTGGTGAGCCAGTTTGCCTCCGTGGATGTGGAGCCTTATGTGGAGCTGACCTTTACCCAGGAGGGAATCGACGGGGAAGAGGAATACAGGATCCGTCGCGTGCCGCTGCACTACAAGAGAGTGACAAGGGGAGCCAACAAGGGAAAACTGAAAACCGTGTCATCTTCCGTTACGCTGACGATGCCGGATGGAATGGTCTACCCTTCAAAGGAGACGGATGCAAAGATCATCGAAATCGTAGGACTCGATCGCGGTCAGTTCGCCCAGGTGGCTATGATAGCCCAGGGAGAATTCATGACGGTACTGCGGGCGCCTTCCAAGGATAAAAAGCTGATTTTCCGTAAGCTGTTCGGAACAGATTTGTATGACCGTGTGGCGGTGGAACTGCGCCAGAGGGCCAATGAGAAAATGGAGCAGGTGAATGTGCTCCGCCAGACCTGCGCAACCATTGCAGCAGGTCTTGAGATTCCGCCAAATTATGAGAAGCGGGAAGAACTTTTGGCCCTGCGGGAGAAGATCAAAGAAGGCAGTCTGTCCTATATGGAGGAGTTTCTTTCCCTTCTTACAGAGCTGAACGAATATCTGAGGGCGGAAGAGACAAAAAGCGATGAAGAGAAGAATCAGGTAGCAAAGGAACTGGAGGAGATCTCCACTCTTTTGACCCGGGGAATGGAGCTTAAGAATGCCTATGAGATCCGAAAAAGTGCCGGCGAGCGGTGGAAGGAGCTTATGGCACAGAAGGAGGAGAGGCAGAAGGAAAAGATCCTTCTGGAACAGCTGCAGGGTGCCGACCAGATTCAGGCTGCGTATAAGCTGTATCTGGATGCAAAGCGGGAGGCAGACCGTGTGAGTCGTCAGCTGGAAGAGGTGAAGGCATCCTATCCGGCTCTTCGGGCGAAGGCGAAGGAGTCGGAGCAGCAGCATAAAAAGAGCCGCGACCGGCTGACGGAGCAGTCGGAAAGAAGCGGCAAGGTTCGTGAGATGGCAAGGAAGAGCCTGGAGTTGTTTTCCCAGATGGAGCAGGCGAAAGAGAACCTTGTGAAGGTGCAGACGCAGGCAAAAGAGGGAAGAGAAGCCTATGAGAAACTGCAGCAAAGTCTCACGGAAATGGAGGAGAAGGAAGCTGTCTGGGCAGTGGAATTAAAGGCCCTCCCCCAGGTTCAAAAGGAGTCTCTTTTGAAAAAGAACGGACTTGCCGTGGCACAGGAGCTGTTAGGAACCATTGAGGAAGAGGAACGGGCTGAGGCCTATACAAAAAAGCTGACGGAGAATCTTGCTCTTGGACAGAAGCGGTACGAAGAGGCGAAGGAGGATTACCGGAAGGAGAAGGAAGGCTACGAAAGGCAGTACGGCATCTTTTTGGATGCCCAGGCAGGGGTTCTTGCCAGAAGCCTTACGGAGGGAAGCCCGTGTCCGGTATGCGGTTCAACGGAACATCCAAAGCCTTTTGTCTGGATGGGAGAAGCCGAGGTCTTGACCAAGGAAGAGCTGGATCAGTATAAAGAGCAGGTGGAAGAGAAGAACCGGAAGATGATGGAGCTTGCCACTAAGTGTAACGAGACGACGGCCACCATCCGGGAGAGGGAAGAGACCGGGGACAAGAGAAGAGAGCAGATAGGAGAAAAGCTGAATACCCTTCTGGGAGAAGTGCAGTCTGGCCTAAGCTGTCAGGAGATGAGAGAGGCTCTTTTGACTCATATGGCAGTACTTGAAAAGGAACAGGAAGCAGTGAGTCAAAAGCTTAAGGAGCTGCAGGATCTTGAAAAGGAACATGACAGACTGCGCAGCGTTCATGCCAAGCGAAAAGAGGAGACAGCGCTTGCGGCAGAAAAGGAAAAGAAGCTGACAGCCGAGCTTGCAAGAGCCACATCTCTGGTGGAAAGCCTGAAAGATACAGGAGAATTCAAGACAAGGGAAGAGGCAATGCAGGCGGATGAGAAGGCGGAGAAGGATCTGCTTTTATGCCGGAAGGAAGAAGAGCAGGCAGCCGCCGTTGATGAAGCCGACCGTAAGGCACTTCTGGAGGTTTCGTCCAGAATGCAGAGCCTGACAGAAGAACTGCCGAAGCGTCAGGAGGAAAAGAGCCGGAGGGCGGCAGAGTACGAAGAGTGGATGCAAAAGAAGCAGCTGCAGGAAGAAGCGTGGCAGAAGCTTCTGGCGGAATATGCTCCGGAACAGATCAAAAAGCTGCGGCAGGGATCAGAAGAGTATGCGAAGGAGGTGGCATCCGTTGCTGCTTCCATGGAGGCGGCGGATCAGACCATTGCAGGCCGGGAACAGATGGACCTTGCCGCTCTTTCTGAGAAGAAGGAAAAGGTCAGTGAGCGACTTGCACTTTGCCAGCAGAACTGGGCGGCAGCCAGACAGAGTGCTTCTGTGGCTCGTCAGATCTACGACCGGCTGGCACCGGGACAGGAAGAGCGAAAGGCGGCCATCGGCAAACAGGAAGTGCTGGAGCATCTTGCCGATAAGCTCTCCGGTAAGCTGACAGGAAGCCGCATGGATCTGGAGACCTTTGTACAGCGCTATTATCTTCAGAAGATTTTGGTGCATGCCAACAGAAGGTTTACGCCCATGACAGCATCACAGTATCGTCTGGAACTGATGGAATTAGAGGATGCCGCCACCGGTAAGAATAAGGGACTAGACCTGATGGTGCACTCCTTTGTCAACGGAGGCAAACGTCCGGTGAACACCCTGTCCGGCGGAGAGTCTTTTATGGCGGCTCTCTCCATGGCACTTGGTATGGCAGATCAGATTCAGGAAAGCGCAGCGGGAATCCGGCTGGACGTGATGTTTATTGATGAGGGCTTTGGTTCACTGGATGATAGATCGCGCAATGAAGCGGTTCGTATTCTGTCCGATATGGCAGGGGATCAAAGGCTGATCGGCATTATTTCCCATGTCAATGAGTTAAAGACCAAGATCGATGATCAGTTGATTATTACAAAAGATGAAAAAGGAAGTCATAGCAGGTGGGTGATCTCCTAAAGATATGATATGATACATATGGAAAGAAAAAGGAGAATGATTATGACAATGACAACGAAAAAAGTAGCACTTACAATTGCAGGATCCGATCCCAGTGGTGGAGCCGGAATTGCGGCGGATCTTAAGACCTTTATGGCAAATGGGGTCTATGGATGCAGTGTGATCACAGCCCTGACCGCCCAGAACACCAAGGAATACTGGGCAACACAGCCGGTGGCAGGCCATATGGTGACGGATCAGCTCCTTAGCGTTTTGACCGATATTCGGCCGGATGCGGTTAAGATCGGCATGTTACCGAATGTGGGGATTATGGGAGAAGTTGCAGAAATCCTTGAGAAGGAAGACCTGCCGCATGTGGTAGTGGATCCGGTTATGGTATCCACCAGCGGAAAGGCTCTGATGGCAGAAAATGCCAAAGCGGTCTTTGTGGAGAAGATTCTCCCGCTTTGTGATCTTGTAACACCGAATATTCCTGAGACGGAAGAGCTGTTGAGGCTGCTGGGACAGGAAGTGGCGGCAGAGCGTTCCGGGGATGAGGAAGCGTGGATGCAGCAGGCGGCGCAGGTGCTTTCCCATGCCCTTCAGATCGATGTACTGGTGAAGGGTGGACACTGTCAGGGAGCGCCAAGCGATTACCTGTATTGTTTCGATGAGAAGAAGGGAACCTGGCTGAAGGGGCTTCGGATTCCGAATCCGAATCACCATGGAACGGGATGCACCCTGTCTTCCGCCATTACGGCAAATCTTGCCAAGGGCTTTGACCGGTTGAGGGCAGCAGCTCTTGCCAAGGAATATCTGACCACCTGTCTTTCTGCAGGTCTTGACCTGGGGCAGGGAAGCGGTCCGATGGATCATGGCTGTGTATTGCAGGGAGACTATCTCGAAGAAGCTTGATAGATAGGAGATTGAGGAATTTTTATGGCAAATCAAACGTATACATCAGAGGGCGTTGTACACCTGATCAAAGGAGAGGGAAGACTTCTTAAGTCCGGAGGCAGCTGGGTCTTTGACAATGAAGTGGAACAGGTTACCGGAACGTTTGAGAACGGTGACGTGGTCCGGGTGGAAGACTTCGACGGTTACTTTATGGGCTGGGGTGTGATCAACCTGGATTCTAAGATCCGTGTCCGTATGCTCTGCCGCCATCGAAGGGAAGTCATCGATGATCGTTTTCTGGAGGAGAGGGTGAGAGCAGCATATGACTACCGTAAGGAAGTCATCGACACATCCTCCTGCCGACTGATCTTTGGGGAGGCGGATTTTCTTCCGGGACTTGTGGTAGACAAGTACGAGGACCTTCTGGTGGTACAGTCTCTGTCCCTTGGTATGGACAGGTTGAAGAAGTCCATCCTCATATCTCTGATCCATGTATTGCAGGAGGACGGTGTGTCTCTTCGTGGTATCTATGAGCGAAGTGATGCGAAGGTCCGTAAAAAGGAGGGGATGACTCCCTTCAAAGGCTGGATCTGGACAGGAAAAGAAGGCTGGATCCAACAGCCTTTCAATGATATGCTCCGTCAGTGGAAGAGCGGGGAGGAGGAGACCTTCCCACAGCCGGCAGAAGATGTTCATGTATCCATTACGGAGAATGGAGTATCTTATCTGGTAGACGTGGAAAACGGACAGAAGACCGGCTTCTTCCTGGATCAGAAGCAGAACCGTATGGAGATCCAGAAGCTTGCAAAGGGCAAGAAGGTATTGGATTGCTTTACCCATATGGGAACCTTTGCGCTGAACGCAGGTCTTGGTGGAGCAAGCTCCGTGTTGGGACTTGATATCTCAGAACTGGCGGTCGCTCAGGCAACGGAAAATGCCAGACGCAACCATCTGTCGGAGGTTGTGACATTTCGTGCGGCAGATGTACTGGATGAGCTTCCGAAGCTGTATCAGGCGGGAGAATCCTATGACCTTCTGATCCTCGATCCTCCGGCTTTTACAAAGAGCCGTACCGCCACCAAACAGGCGATCAAAGGCTATCGGGAGATCAACCGACAGGGCATTCGTCTGGTGAAGGACGGCGGCTATTTTGCCACCTGTTCCTGTTCCCATTTTATGACGGAGGAGCTCTTTAAGAAAACGGTCAAGGAGGCGGCAGACTCCGTACATGTGCGTCTGCGCCAGATCCAGTTCCGCACCCAGGCCGCGGATCATCCGATGATCTGGGGCGGAGATGACAGTTACTATCTGAAGTTCATGATCTTTCAGGTGGTTCGGGAGAAGTAGAGGAAAGGATCTCTCCTTTTTCTATAAGGGAGGATCGCAAGGCCTCCGGAAGAGACGGCAGCTGAACCTTATAGAATGGGTAATCATGTCCACCGCCGGCTCTTACCGGGGTCATATAATCGCCGTATTTGGAGCGAAGGAATTCCTCATAACCGATGGGAACCGGTATGCTGGTGTACTCGAAAGGAACCCGAATCTGATCGGCGAACCATTCCTTTTTCCGGATATGAGGTTCTTCAAATAAGGAAAAGTCATACATCGGAACAAGTTCATCGGATTCCTCCTCGGTGTAGAGCATGGCAATTTTGTCCGCAAGTTGTCTTACCTGCATAACAAGGCTTATGTCGTTGCGGAAGGTCACGCCGGTGGCATCTTGAATTTTCAGGATACGTTCTGCCAGTTCCCCGGACTGCTGGTACTGGTAGAACCGCTGTCCGCAATCATACACCGCCTGATGCAAAAGAATCTGTGTCTGACGTTCTTCTAAGTTTCTTGTCAGATTATCCAGAGGATAGATCTCGACTCCGACGATAAAGGGACAACCGTAAAATTCTTCTGTGATCTGTGTATTCACACCGATATCTCCCCGATTCATTACAACTGCAAAGGGCTGTGCATGATCTTCCATTGTAAAATAGGAATGCAGGGAATAGCCTTCCGGAAGTTCCTGTTGGGCAACGGAAAGAAAGGTCATATAATCCTTGCGGTGCATACTGATATCGATGTCATCATCCCAGGGGATAAATCCCCGGTGACGGATGGCTCCGATCAGAGTGCCGTAATCGGCAAAATAGGACAGATTGTACTTGCGGCAGATTCGATCCACCTCGGACAGAACCTTCAGTTCTGCGGCCCAGATCCGCTTCATCATGGGCTCTATGTAAAAGCCGTCGGTTTCTTCTCCGAGGAAGAAGTTTTCCGGAATTTGTTGTAATGACATATCGTTCCTCCTTTGTGTATATTTTACTATACTTGAAGGGGATACGCACGGATCCCGCTGTGAGAATTGAAGGGGAATAAAGAATACGTTATGATAGAAGTACTAGGAAAGAACAGGAGGGGGTACATATGAAGCTTTTGATTGTAGAAGATGAATTTGCGCTGGCAGACGCCCTAAGGGATCGCCTTCAGCAGGAGAAATATGAGGTGGATATTGCCGAGGATGGAATCACAGGACATAAGCTGTCCATGAGTGATACCTATGATCTGATCATTATGGATGGAATGCTTCCGGGAATGGATGGCGTGAACATCATCTGGGAGATGCGAAAGGCAGGCCGTAAGACACCGGTCATCATGCTGACGGCAAGGGCCGGACTGACAGACAGAGTCAAGGGGCTGGATGCAGGCGCAGACGATTACCTGACCAAGCCCTTTGAGGTGGAAGAGCTTCTGGCGCGAATCCGGGCTTTGATTCGTCGGAATCACGGACCGGAGGACAACCTGCTGACGGTGGGGAACATTCAGCTGGATCGTAAGAACGGGGCCATCCGCAACGCTGAGACCGGGGCAGACGTAACCTTATCCGGTAAGGAATTAAAGCTTTTGGAGTATTTTATGGATAATCCGGGAGAGGTACTGTCAAGGGAGAAGATCTCTCAGCGGATCTGGGGGCATGAGGATTCCGTGGAGTATAACAATGTGGAGGTGTATGTTTCTTTTATCCGAAGGAAACTCAAATTCCTCCATGCCAATCTACAGGTGAAGGCAGTCCGTGGACTGGGCTATCGTCTGGTGGAAGAAGTGTAATATGGTTAGAAAATTACAGAGAAAGTTGCAGTGGGTCTTATCCCTTGTGCTGATCCTTTTCGTGCTGACCATTCTGGTGTCAACCCTTTTTATGCAGTATGTGAACTCGATCACGACGGCCAATGATCAGTTGCGGGCAGCTGAGGATAAGTCGCTGGATAACTATTACGAGTCCCTGCTTCGTGTCCGGTTAAAGGATGGAGCGACAGAGACCGGGGAGGAAGATGGGAAGGCTCCGGAAGCGAAGAAGGCAAATGCCTATGGCGTGGTCTTTGATCCGGAGTACAAGGCTCTTTTTACAGAGGCCGGTAATTCCTCCAAGAAACAGGTGGAGAAGATGGCCCTCAAAATGATAAAAAGCGGGTCAAACAGTGGCATTCTATCCCATTACGAATATCGGATCCGTGATATAGAAGAGAATATCCAGGTCACCTATATCGACCGCAATGACATCCAAAGGAAGCTGATCCCATCGGTGATCGGTATTGTGGCGCTGTCCTTTTTCGGTATCATCGGTGTGCTGATCCTTTCCTTTTTATTGACTCGTTGGCTGGTTCGGCCCATTACGGAGAATGTCCGTCGGCAGAAGCAGTTCGTTGCAGATGCAAGCCATGAACTGAAAACGCCTCTGGCTGTAATCGATGTGAATCTGGATATGGCCAGAAGTATGCCGGACAATCCGAAGTATCTGAGCTATATCAAAGGCGAGACAAGCAAGATGAGTCGTCTGATTCAGGAACTTCTGACGCTGGCACAGGTAGAAGACCAGGATACGGTGGATCGGAGCGAAACCTTCTCCCTGTCCGATACGGTGGAGGGTGTGCTTCTTCCTTTTGAGGCAGCAGCATATGACAGAGGCGTTACCATCGCTCAAAACGTGACGGAGGATCTGGAGTTTGCCGGTAGGGCAGTGGATATCAGCCGCATGGTGGAGACTCTGATTGAGAATGCCATCTATCATGCCAAAGAGGGCACACAGATCTATGTCAGCCTGAAAAAGGATCACAAGTCCATGATCCTTTCGGTGGAGAATGATGGAGATACCATTCCGGCAGACCAGCTCCCTCATATTTTTGAGCGGTTCTATCGGGTGGACAAGGCCAGAAATCGTAAGAACGGACATTTCGGATTGGGACTTGCCATCGCCCAGGGAACAGCAACTCGTTACGGGGGTAACATTTCTGTGACCAGTGAGAATGGACACACGCGCTTTACTGTGGTATTACCCATTGAGAAAAAGAGTTGAAGACGTGTTCTTTCAAAAACACAAGGCATTATAGAGTGTTTCTATAATGCCTTTTTATTATAGCGAAACGGAAAGAGAATGAGAATTTGTATTAATTGCACCTACATTTATGAAAAAATCAGGTCCCGCAATCCCTTTAAAATCAAGGCTTCCGAAGGAAATTGTTGAAATTTAAGAAAAAAATGAAAAAATGTGTTGACAGGAAGGGGTCTCTGCCCTATAATTTATCTTGCGTTTCGGGTGACACAGAAATCAAGCGAAGTATTGATGGGTCACAGAAGTAAATACGAGGTGTGGCTCAGCTTGGTAGAGCGCCTGGTTTGGGACCAGGAGGCCGCAGGTTCGAATCCTGTCACCTCGATTTATATGCGGGTGTAGTTCAATGGTAGAACACCAGCCTTCCAAGCTGGATACGTGGGTTC
>CAMGZH010000021.1 GCA_946182825.1 uncultured Lachnospiraceae bacterium | reverse complement strand
ATATATTTGCGTTATTTCTTCTACCGGATAACCAAGCGAGACCATTTTGCGGATTATCTTTTCTCTTTCTTCTTCTCTCCCTTGCTCTATCCCCTGCTCTATCCCCCGCTCTATTCCCTGCTCTATTCCCTGCTCTATTCCTTGCTCTATCCCCCGCTCTATTCCCTGCTCCAATATCGCTTCACTAAAATTGCACATAGTATTCACCTCATCTTCAAATTCCGTACTTACCGGGATTCCATATCGTCCTTTTAATTCCTTACATTTTTCTTTTGGCGTTTTCTGTGCCTTGAATATAGTATAGAGCGCTGCCAGCATTTTTTCCACTTGATCTTCCACCTCACCTGTCGGCTCATGGTTCGGCAGGCGGACCATAAGCACTGACATCAGGTCGTAACGCCCATACTTTGACGGGCTTCCATACACATCTTTCGGTACGATCCGATATTCTGTCACCGTATTGGCGTCCTTCTCCGGTACATTAAGACAGATCCAGATGGAATACACCTTCTTCAGGTTGTCATAATCTCCAAGACTCACTTCCTTCTCCAACTGTCCCGAGAGCAGTGTCGTTCCATAACACACACCTCGCGTTACCAGATCATATCCCGGATAATTCCCCTTCTGCGCTTCCAAATTCACATACAGCTTTAGATTCCCGTATTGCTTGATATGCACGGTGAACTTGATGTCATAGCGAACCACCGCTCCCCATGGAAACAGTTCCTCTTCACCGCCTCCCACAATACGTCCTGTCTCGATTTCCGGGTCTGAGTCGATTGAGTCCTTGATCTCCTCTATCGTCATTCCCTGAAACTCATGACCGACCGCCTTTAGGATCACGGCGATCACTTCCTTATAGGACAGAAGATTCTTGGCATATCCATCGTACTGCTCCATACTCCTACTTTTTTCTATTGCCTTTGCGAAGCCGTCGTTTGCCATCGCGCCTCCCTTCTGAAGAGTACTCCCCACCCTCACTTTTCTATCTATATGTCACTATACTGACAATTATATATCCTATTGTGCTAATCCGCAATCTATTTGTCACAATCCTTCTCGAGCTATGCTATACTTCTTTTAACTTCTTTTAACGCGTATCTGATTAAGATGGGAGATTTCCTATGCCATACAAAGACTTCAAATCAACTGAGATCATCGATGAGATCGGTCTGGAACTACGTAAATTAAGAAACGAGAAAAAGCTGTCCCTCGCGACGGTTTCTGACGCCATGGAACAACAGCAGATCCATATATCCGGCACAATGCTCGGACGTATGGAAAACGGTGAGAGGCGAATCGACGATTCCCTGCTCCATGCGCTATGCCGCCTGTATGATGCAGACCCAAATGCTTTGATCATCCGGGCCTGCCAAACACACATCCTTGCCTTGCAGGTTCCCAGTTCTCCTGATGTATCCATCCGGGAACAGGATACGGACACTCTGCTTCAACTCTACCGTCAGCTTCCTCAGCAGGCGAGAGATGAGGCTCGCACGATGCTGCGTTTACTTTCCTACAAGGAACGTTTCAAAGATATTTAATCAGTCCTTGCGGTTCCGTAACTTCGCTCTTTGGATCGTTTTGATACTCATTCCTGTCATATCCGCTACCTCCCTGTAGGTATGTGTCTTTAACAACTCTGCCGCCTCCCGATACTGCTCATCGGTGTAGACCCGTGGGTGACCTTCATGATACCCGGGATCCTGCTTTGCGATCTCCTTCCCTTCTTTTGTTCTGGTCACGATCAACTCCCGCTCAAACTGAGCAAAAGCCAGTAGCATATTGCGGATCAGAACATTGACCGGGGAATTGTCCAAAACCCCCATATTCAGCACATGAATGACAACGCCTTCATCGATCAGGGAAGTGATCAGTTCCGAAGCCTGGGTAATGCTCCTTGCAAAGCGGTCCAGCTTGGATACCACCAGGGTATCCCCCTTTTTCAACCGGGAAAGAAGTTTCATAAACTCCGGGCGATCCATTTGGGTCCCCGTATAGCTGTCCGTGTAAATGATCTCTGCGCCAGCTTCACGTAAGGCTTCATACTGAGCTTCCAGCGAATTTCCATCCCGCGCCTGACATTTTGTTGATACTCTTGCATAACCATAGATCATACGCTACGCCCTCCTTTCACTTTTGAAAAAACAAAAAATCGCCACCTCAGGCAGCGATTCGTTTGTATCCTTATTCTATTTCTATATTATATCTACGAAATGCTCACCTGACCAAATCGCAATGCCTGCTGCTCTCCTTCCACATCCACCAAAAGACGCATCTGCTCATCGACTCCCCGAAGGATGGCCGGGTAGCTTTCCTGCCGTTGCTCTTTTCCAAGGCGGATCGGCGTCACATTGACCACTTCTCCCTTCTGATCCAGATCCTGCGCATATTGGCGCATCAGTTCCGGAGCATCCAGTGGCTGCTGCAACAGTTCCTTTATGATCTGTGCCGCCAGTTTTGCCCGCGGCGGAATCTTCTCCCCTCTTTCGCCGGCTGGAAAAAGACTTGTGATCCTGCTTCGGATCTCCAGTGGATAATCCTCCTCCTTCGTCCGATAGTTGACGCCGATTCCAAGGACCATCCACTGAAGCTGATTGCTTTCCAGATCGCTGGCCCCCTCCGTCAGGATGCCACAGACCTTTTTCTTATCCAGGTACAGATCGTTCACCCAGCGAATGGTCAGCGCCTTGCCTGCGACTTCCCTCACTGCCCGCAGGACTGCCAGCGCTCCGGATGCCGTCATCTGAGCGATCCGGTCATAAGGCAGATCCTCCGCCCGCAGAAGAATACTCATGTAGAGGCCTCCCTCCGGCGAAGAAAAATGATGATCCCTGTGTCCTTTTCCACTGGTCTGTCGACCGGAAATCAAAACCGTGCCGGAGGCTGCCCCGTCAATGGCCAGGGCGGACAGTTCCCGGTTCGTGGAGGTCACTTCTTCCTCCACCAGGATCTGCAGGCTACGCCCCTGCCTTTCCTCTTTGGGCCAGATCTGCGCAAGCTGTGCCTCCACCGCCTCTTTGGACAACATGTCACTGGTGTCCGGCAGATAATATCCTTTTTTCGGGCTGGCGCAGATATCATATCCAGCCTCCCGCAAGCTTTTTACAGCCTTCCATACGGCAGTCCGGCTCACCTGAAGCCCCTCTGCAATCGTTTCTCCTGACTGCGGCGTTCCCCGATGTTCCTCCAGAGTCCGCAGCACCTGTTCTGTGGTAGTCATAATCTAGATCAAATCTCCCTGACTCTCCATTGTCGACAACATCTTAAGTGCCTGATCCTGTGGTACGATATCGGATAACAGCGGCCGCATGGCAATAGCCATCAGCTTCATCGGATTGTCGTCCGCTGCAATTCGGTTCGAACTCATACTTCCGCAATAGCGGCAACGGTGGATGAGCGCCCACTCTCCATCCTTGCGCACCCATGCACCGATCGGATCCATGGTTGCTCCACAGCCACTGTCACGGTCTCCTGGCTTGTTATCCACATGAACCGAACACAGACAGTTGGGGCAATGATTTCTGTGGTTACTTCCCGCTCCGTTGCTTACGATGGGCCATCCACAGTTTTTACAGGTAAAAGAATCGGTACACGGGTTCTTTTTATAATAATTCTTATCGTATTTTCTTCTTTTATTCTCGCGATTCATCTTTATTCCTCATAGTAGCCTTCGGTGCTTCCCTGTCCGCCCATCAACATGGTCAGTTCTTCCATTCGCTCTACCGGGAATGGAGGATTGCCCAGTGGCTTTGCCGCAACCGACAAGAGCTTCACCGGATTGTCATAACTTGTGATCTCACTTGTCTGCAACGCTCCGCAAAACTCGCATCGCTGAATGATGTGCTTATGCTTTCCTCTCTTGTCCTCCTGTACCCAGATACTGATAGGTTCAAAAATGCCTCCGCACGCATTACCGTCTTCATCGATCTCATGCAGGCTGCTTAAACACTGGGGACAGTGCTCCGGTACAATACTTGTGCCATCTGTGTAACCACAGGCTGGGCAGGTGTAGATCTCCTCGTCCATAATTCTCCTTATGTTTTCTAACTGTAACGTCGGCTTTGCCTTTTATATCCTTTGGATTGTATCATTCGATTTTAGCCCGCGTCAAATTCCGCGCTCAACGATCTTTCTTGCGACATAGACGCCACTTGCGCTGGCATGACTGAGACTGTGGGTAACTCCGCTTCCGTCTCCAATCACATACAGTCCGGCATATTTTGTCTCAAGGTTCTCATCCAGCTCCACTTCCATATTGTAGAACTTCACCTCGACGCCGTAGAGCAGGGTATCATCATTGGCCGTTCCCGGTGCAATGCGATCCAGGGCATAGATCATTTCAATGATACCGTCCAGGATCCGCTTTGGCAGCACCAGAGACAGATCTCCCGGTGTCGCATTCAGTGTCGGACGAACCAGACCTTCTTCGATTCTCTTTTCGTTGGATCGTCTTCCTCTCACCAGATCTCCGAAGCGCTGAACGATCACGCCGCCTCCCAGCATATTGGACAACCGGGCGATACTCTCGCCGTAACCGTTACTGTCCTTGAAGGGCTCTGAAAAATGCTTCGCCACCAAAAGCGCAAAGTTAGTATTTTCCGTCTGTTTGTCCGCCCCCTCATAGCTGTGCCCGTTTACCGTCACGATGCCATTGGTGTTTTCATTCACCACGATTCCATGTGGATTCATACAGAACGTTCGAACATTATCCTCAAACTGCTTCGTGCGGTATACGATCTTACTCTCGTACAGTTCATCCGTCAGATCTGAAAAAATAACCGCAGGCAGCTCCACGCGGACTCCGATATCAACACGGTTGCTCTTGGTCGGGATCTCCATTTCCCGGCTGACCATTTCCATCCACTTGCTTCCCGAACGTCCCACGGAAATGATACACTGCCTGCACTGATAGGTTTCCCGCTCGGTCTCCACCTCATACAGGTAATCTTCAAGACGTTTCACATGCAGAGCCGGTGTCTCAAAGTAAAAATCCACCTGCTCTTTCAGCTCTGCATAAAGGTTCGCAAGCACCACATAGTTGATATCCGTTCCGAGATGTCGCACAGAAGCATCCAAAAGCTTCAGCCGATTCTGCATACACACCTTTGTAAAATGGGTTCCGGCTGTTGAATACAGCTTTGTTCCCTCTCCTCCGTGACGCAGGTTGATCTCATCCACATATTTCATCAGATCAATGGAAGCCTTTTTCCCTATATGTTCATATAAGGTTCCACCGAAATCATTGGTTATATTATATTTTCCATCGGAAAAAGCGCCGGCTCCTCCGAATCCGCTCATGATCGAACAGCTCTTGCAGTGAATGCAGCTTTTCACCTTGTCTCCATCAATGGGACAATGTCTTCTGGCCAAAGGATGCCCTTCCTCCAGCACGGCGATCTTTAACTTCTGTCCCGCTTTCTTCTGCAATTTGCAAAACTCATATGCTGCAAAGATTCCCCCCGGTCCTGCACCTATGATCAACACATCATAACTCTTCATAATTTTATTCCTCCTGTTCGGTCTTTACCGCAACTTATTATATTATCACGTTCTACCAACTTGGCAAGAACTATCTCATTTACTGTTTGCCAAGTTAAAGTAAATTAAGTAGAATATGTGAGATGAAGATTCATAAACATTTGAGTGAAATATGGAAATCTCATAGTGGTGATCTGGTTGCGATCCTATCCATCGCTTTGGCCTATATCATCATGGAAGTCTTTGGCATCACCTGCCCCATCCGCTTTCTCACAGGTGTTTCCTGCGCCGGATGCGGTATGAGCCGTGCTCTGCTTTGTGCTTCCCATGGTCATTTTTCCAGAGCTACCCACTATCACCCTCTTGTATGGATCCTTTTTCCTGCACTGGTAATCTTCCTTTTTCGTAAAAAGCTTCCCCGCTTTCTTGTAAAGGGATTTTTTATCCTTACCGTTGCAGCGTTTATCCTGGTCTATGTGATCCGGCTTTGCGATCCGAGGGATTCCATCGTTGTCTTCGCGCCAAGGGAGGGCGCGATCTACCGATTTTTCTCTATGTTTATGTAAGTTACTTGTTTCTACCTAGAGAGGAGAGTATATGTTTTGTAAAAATTGCGGTACCGAATTAAACGAAGACGCACTTTTTTGCCCAAGCTGCGGGACGAAAGTCGAATTTACCGCGTCTTCCGATCCTGAACCGACCGTAGAACTGTCTGAGTCCTCCGACCAGCAGGCTTCTCAGAATTCTAATCAGGATTTCTCACAGAGCTCCAGCCAGCAGGCTTCTCAGAATTCCGATCAGGATTTCTCCCAGAGTTCCAGTCAGCAGGCTTCTCAGAATTCCGGTCAAACTTTCTTTAATCAGCAGAATCCGGGTGGAACCGGCGGTGCTCCTTACGGAAACTATCAGCAGTCTTCCTACACGGTCAGCTACCAATCCATCGCCCGCTATGTAAGCGCAGGATTCGCTGTCGTTTTCGCATGGTTTTTCATTAAAAATATCATTGGCGGCCTGACCGGTCTTTTCGGTTCCTTCATCAATATTTTCCGTGCTCTTGATTTTGGATTCACTTATCCGGTCAACGGCTTGTTCCATAACATTTTCACCTTTGTTTTAGGTGCATGCTTTGCAGCCCTTGCCCTTCTCATGTTCGAATCCTATCGTTCCTTCGATCGTGAGCACGCCAAAAATATTACCCTGTCCGTCACAGCCACAGGTATCCTTACGGTTGTGATTGCTTTGATTCGTATGCTGTTTACCACCTATACGATCTTCGGTATTTTTTATATCAGCTACCTACCTTTCGTCTGGACTCTGATTACAGTTGGCGGTGCCATTGCCTGCCTCTTTATCTTTGCCCATCTGGAAGGTGGCATTCAGCTTTCCGGCGCTCCACTTTTTGATGAGATCAAAACCGCCACCAACATTGAGATCAACGATCTCCGTAACTTCTTCAACTCTTTAAGCACAAAGCCGGGCATGAGTTCCGGAACAAACGGGTACAATATGAATAACAATAATAACAATAACAACTTTAACAACTTTAATAACAATAATGCGAATAACTATGGCGCTCCTAATGGTGCCAACCCCAACGGTTTCAATAACTACGGTGCTCCTAACGGTGCCAACCCCAACGGTTTCAATAACTACGGTGCTCCTAATGGTGCCAACCCCAACGGTTTCAACAACTATGGTGCTCCAAGCATGCCGCCACAGAGATTAAGAACAGACTACAGTCTGGTTGCTTATATCCTGCTCGGCTTTATCACCTGTGGTATCTATCCTTTATACATGATCCACTGCTTCAGCCGCGACATGAACATCACCGGTAACGGAGACGGTCAGAATACTCCGGGTCTTCTGACACTTATCCTCTTGTCCATCATCACCTGCGGTATTTACAGTTGGATCTACTGGTACAAGCTTGGTAACCGTCAGAACTACACCGCTCCTCGCTATGGAATGAACTTCCAGGAGAACGGTACTACCATTCTGCTCTGGATGGTTCTTGGCTCCCTTGTTTTTGGTATCGGTACCTTCATTGCTATGTATATCATCATCAAGAATACCAACGCTTTGAACGCTGCTTATAACCAGAGATACGGTTTCTACAACTAATTCGAACTTTCCCCCCCGGGAATGGTGTTGCTGAGGCAACACCATTCCCGGGGGGTCTTGTTATCCGGCTCTTCTTCTGCTGCTTCCTTCTCCTACATTGTGACCGCAAACTTCTCTTTTGAGGCTTTTGCGGTCACTTTCTCGTTCCGACGTTCTTCTTCTCTTACTGTAAGTACTCTTCCAATATGATCTTGATCTGTCCCGGGGTCAATGGGTGCATGGCATCTTCAAAGGTTGCAATAAAGTTCTTCCCCAACACATAGCCCGCTTTCTGATACTGTTGAATCTTCTTAACTGCTCCTTGGGCATAATCCATTTCTGCCATCATTCCGAAATGCTCCCAAATATACTCTTGCCTTGTCCTTACATTCAATACTGTAAAATCCGGATGACAGTTCCCGATCCCTTCGATATAAATTGCCCGCTCGTAGTGATATGGAATCTTTTCATAGAGAAGTGCATCTGCGATCAGCACCTCCGATTTCGAGCGAACCATTTCCCCGCGTTTTGTTCCATAGATACAATTTTCAGTGTAATAATCATTTTGAGGACATAAAGTTTCCTGCCACGCCTTCACATACTGCTCATCTGATGTCACAAGCGGTGTGATCAGATCCAAAAATCCCCTTTCATATTCTTCCTGAACCTGCTCCACCGTACACTTTGGGTATTTTTCTAAAAGCCCTTCGATTTCTTCCAGCTCTCTTTGTGCTTGGGTTAGTATTTTCTGATCATAATCTTTCTGCGCAAGGTTTCTGATCCGACTCATGGACGTCTTCTTACTTAGGTATTTACCATTCTTCTGTCCCTCCATCCGCTCATAGTAAGTTACACAATTTCCATGGTGATGCAACTGCAGGTGTTTCCCCTCTAACGTTTTGTTGTAGCCATGATATTCCGCCCCGTACTTCTTGATAATCCCTTCAAGAAACAGACAGCGATCGTTCAATTCTTTTCGCACTACGTTCTCCCCCTTTTCTAATTTCATTTACATTGAGAATACAGCCGTGAAACCGGCCAAAAGATATGTTTGCCAGATAAAATTGATGTTCTTATTATACAGCCTGTGCAGCGGAACAAATCTAAACTTTTTATTAATTTTTTTGGCTCACAGGGATTTCCCTTTTTCCTCATTTCCCTGTGACTTTGATCCCTTCTCTTCCTCTCCCAACCGCCTCCCGGCGGCATATTCTCACAGGGATTTCCCTTTTTCCTCATTTCCCTGTGACTTTGATCCCTTCTCTCCCTCTCCCAACCGCCTCCCGGCGGCATATTCTCACAGGAATTTGCCTTTTTCCTCATTTCCCTGTGACTTTTGATCCCTTCTCTCCCTCTCCCCCTCCTCACCGGCACAAAAAAACGTGTGGAAACTTCCGTTTCCACACGTTCTTTCAGGGTTGGGCTGTATATTATACAAAAACAGGAAGTCCTAACGGACTTCCCTCGAGAGCGGGTGATGGGAATCGAACCCACGTATCCAGCTTGGAAGGCTGGTGTTCTACCATTGAACTACACCCGCAAGGCATGCCCAGTTCCGGAATCGAACCAGAGACACGCGGATTTTCAGTCCGCTGCTCTACCAACTGAGCTAACTGGGCTTGCTCACAACAATAGAAATTTTAAGGGATTTATGGTATTCTGTCAAGGAAAATTTAATAAAAATTTACAACAAAATCAGAAAGGCATATACATATGGAATACAAAAGCAATCTGATCAAGGACACCACCGAGGAAGAGCGACGCGCTATTGTGGAAGAGTCCCTCGGCAACATTGATGCACTCTGTGATGGATGCGCTCCCGGAATTCTGGAAATGTACGAAGATTACATTGCCGGTAAGAAGGAGCTTCGCCAGGTCAATATGGAATTCAACGCAAGATATGTCCGGGGCGATAACGATCGTGGCAATCAAGGCGGAAGCTGCGTCATGTAACTCGAACTGCAACTGTAACCGTAACTGCAATAAGGATGAACGCTATGAAAAAAAACGGTATTATTTTTGATATGGACGGAACCCTTTGGGATTCCGCCGCAGCTGTTGCCGACTCCTGGACGGAGATCTTAAAAGATTGGCCGAAGGATCCGGGAAGGCGTCAGATCACCGCAGAGGAAATCTCTTCTGTTATGGGACAGACCATGACCGTAATCTCCGCAAAACTCTTCCCTGCACTGGATGAAGAGGGACAATCCGCCCTCGGAAATGCCTGCATGGAATATGAAAACGACTACCTGCGAAAGCACGGCGGAATGCTTTATCCCCATCTGCGGGAAACCCTTGAAAAGCTGGCCGAGACCTATCCGCTTTATATTGTAAGCAACTGTCAGCAGGGATACATCGAAGCATTTCTGGAATATCACAAGCTGGGGGACCTTTTCCTGGATCATCTCTGCTGGGGTGACACCGGTCTTGAAAAAGACGGCACTATGACCATGATGGTACAGCGCCATGATCTGGACCGTTGGTACTACGTCGGTGATATTGAAGCAGACTACCGCTCAACCAAAAAAGCAGGTGGGATTTTTATCCACGCCGGATACGGATTCGGCGAAGTACCGGAGGCTCCGTATCGGATCAACGCCATTGATGAACTGCCCTCCCTTATGGAGCGCCTGTGATGGAATATCATTCATCGAACCGTAACTTGACAAGTCACACTTTATGGTGCAAAATTAATTAATCCCTAAAACTTACCGGATTAGTAGGAATTACCTTTTTTATAAGGAGGAATAATATGAAGATTAGCACCAGAGGACGTTACGCCCTTCGTGTCATGATCGATCTTGCAGAGCACAACAGCGGTGACTATATTCCACTGACAGATATTGCCGGTCGACAGGAAATATCCGAGAAATACCTGGAGTCCATCGTTTCCATGCTCAGCAAAAGTGGTTTTCTGATGTCCCTTCGCGGCAAGGGCGGCGGTTATCGTCTGACCCGTCTTCCAGAGGAATACTCCGTACGCGAGATCCTGGAGGTGACAGAAGGTTCTCTCGCCCCCATCGCCTGTCTTGAACAGCCTACCAACACCTGTCCGCGTGCGTCGGTCTGTAAGAGCTTGGACATGTGGCAGGGTCTCTATGATGTCATGCGGGATTACCTTTCCGGCATTTCCATTGCCGATCTGGCTGCCGACACCATGGAACCCGGCAATTTCATTATCTGACACAAGAAGCAAAAAGCTGCGAAGCAAGAATCCTTCGATTCTGCTTCACAGCTTTTTCTGTTCTGATCTTCTAATCTTCTTATTCTCTGATCATCTTATCTCTTATCTTCTCTCATCTAACGCAATGGACTTGACTTCCACCATGGCCTTTCGAATCGGCGGAAGCAGAAGAAGGATGACCGTGATCGCACCTTCCGTTGCAAGATAAGAACCATTGTAGACAATGGAGTAGATGATTGCGGAAAGCATTCCCTTAAATCCTCCAAAGCTGGTATTCGCAAAGAAGATCACACCGGAGAGGAAGGAAAAAACAAATCTTCCAAACACTCCGAGGATATATCCCTTTACCAGTCCGTATTTACTGTCCTTGAATACACCGGACAGACCAAGTGCTCCGAAGGCAAAAATATAATCAAAAAACGGCTGAACCGGATTATAAATGTACGGTCCGATGATCATCTGTAAGATTCCGTAGGAGATCGCTGCAACAATACCGGTTCCGACACCATACCAGTAACCAACCAGAACAACAAAGAGCATGGAAAACAGCGTAACGGCTCCACCCATCGGAAGTTCAAACAGCTTCAACAGAGACGCTACGGTTGCCAGGGCAATGGCAACGGCCGAAAACGCCATCTGTTTTGTACTCATGGTCCGCTTCTTTCCGGTTATAAAAAAGAAACCTCCCAAAAGAACCAGCATAATCACTACAAGAGCGCCATAGCCCCAGATGGTTGGCAGGAAGTAATCCTCACCCTTTGGTTGATAAAGAAATGTTGACATGATCTTTCTCCTTTGTTTGTTTTTTGTGCTTTTCTTTTTCTTTGTACATCTTTTCATCCGCCTGACGGATCAGCCCCTCAAGGGTCTCATCTCTGCTGTTGCAGGAAACGGCATAGCCAATGCTTACATTCAGCTCGTAGGGCAAATGACGGGAGAGCACATGCTCCCTTAAACTGCTACGAATATCGCCGATCTGATCTTCCAGTTCATCCTCCGAAACGTACGGAGAGAGAACCACAAATTCATCACCGCCGGTCCGGCTCACCAGCGCATTCTGACCGCAGGACGCCTTCAGGGCTGCAGCCACACCAAGGATCGCAGTATCTCCGGCACCATGACCATAGGTATCATTGATCTCCTTAAGGTGATCCAGATCGCAAAACAGTGCCAACGTTCTCTGGCCTTTCGCCCGCAGAATCCGGTACAGACTCTCTCCGTCCCGCTGATACCCCATACGGTTTCTGATTCCGGTGAGCGAATCGGTTTTGTACAGAACTTCTAGGCGACGGTTCATATACGTCACCTTTTTCTCCCGGTACAGCTCCTCCAACCGGTGCTGCGCCATAAGCGCAACATGAAGATAGGTCTGTCTGTAAAGGTTCGCCGTAACATTCCGAAAAGCGAAGTAACCCACAGCATATGCCCCAAAGTGCAGGGGCAGAAACAGCATATCCTCTCCCGGTCGCATCTCAAACAGAGGAAAGATTCCGGAAACCATCTGATCTGTCAGCTCTCTCTCCTCCGGCTCCTCTCTGGCATAGACCACCTGCATCTCCTTGGGGAACCCCTGCCGAGACAAAAACGCAATGCTCAAATCACCCTCTCCGGCAAACCGACTGGTGCTCACGGATGCTCGAGAATAACGATAGATCCTGGGATCACACACCAGATAAAAAGCGGAGCCTCGGATACTTTGCATGTGATCCGTCACCGCCTGTGCCACCGCCCGCATGGAGCGGCTGAGCATCAGGGCAGACTGCAACTGTACCAGTTCCTCCCGGTACTTTTCCGTCTCCATATGCTCAAGAAGCTGATGGTTCATTACCGCTCCAAGATCCGTGACTGTCGTTTTACATCCGGTACTTTCTCCCGGCAAAAACTTTGGTTCACACAGGATCTTCCCTGAGACCTCCTGCCCCTCCATCAACCGGAACAGCGTCTCGATGGCAAGTGCTCCCATCTCTTCTCCCACGTTGGCAACCGATGTGATACTGGGCGAATAGCAGATCTCCTCTTTGAAGCAGTCAAAACCGGTGACAGCCACATCCTCCGGCACACGCAAATTGTCCTTTGCCGCCTCTTCGCAAACTCCAATGGCCTGGGCATCACTTGCGCAGACAATGACATCCGGAAGCTGATCGTGTGTGGCCCGCAGCCTGCGAAAACTTTCTCTTCCACTGCTCACCCCAAGCTCCGAATGCAAAACATCCTCTTCCGCAACAGCCAGATCCTGTTCCCGAAGATAGGTCCGGATGGCCTCCTCCTTCTGACGGCTCTCCTCATGATCCTTCGGCCCCATCAGAAGCCACAGGTCGGTAACATGATGTTGCCTGTGCAGATGCTCCATCATCTTTGTCATTGCGGCGTAATTGTCCACCTCAATGCAGGGAAGTCCCGGGACCTGCCTTCCCAGTGTGACGGCCGGAATTCCGGCCAGGTGGACCCGCTTGACCAGATCGTCCACCACCTGCCGGGACTTCATATTGCGAATATCCAGTATCGCTCCATCGAAGTCCGCAAAATCCGGCAGTTGAAAAATACTGTACTCCCCGTTGTTGTACTCCTGGTCTCTACTCCAGTTTCCTGCGCAGCAGAACGTAAAAAGGCCGGCGTCTTTCCCCGCCAGCTTGATCTGCTTCACCATCCCCCTTGGACAGTCTGCAAAAATCTGGAGCTTGCAGCTGTCCATTACCAGTGCTACCTTCTTCATTCATCCTCCTGCATGTGTTACCTTACGGACGGCACATGAAGTTCGCGTCTACCGCTCCGTAATATCCATCCTTCCTGGATGCCCAGGTTCCCTGGATATTGGATGTGCCGTCAGCATTTACCCCCGCAAATGTATAACCGCCAAACATTTCCACATGGTAGATTCCTTTGTATCGCTTGTTATCCGCTCCGGTCTCAAATAAAAGATCTCCCGTCTGGAACAGGCGCTTTTTCAGATTGGTGTCCTTGGTTGCACCAACCTTTTTGCTTGGTTTGCAGGTTACAAGACTTTGTCCAAGATCTGCCGCTGTCGGAGCCCAGAGCCGGCTCAGGCTTGGAAGCTCAATGCCCTGCTGCTGGTATGCACGGAAAACCAGGGAACTGCAATCATAGTAACCGTCTGTCATTCGAAGGGTCTGACTGTATACGCTCTTAGCCGCATAGTCCTTGGCCCATGTAAAAGCTTTGATCTTCTCCTCCGGTGCCACATTCACAACCGTACCGAAGGTCATGTTCTGATAGGTTGCCAGGATCACGGCAGCCCCATCGGCCTTTGTGGTAACAGTTCCATCCGCTGCCACCTCAGCAACCTCCGGATCATCGCTGGTCCAGGTCACAAGAGAAGCATTGGCCCCTTTCACCTTCAGCTTCTTGGACACATCAGCGGTAAAACGGTAAACCGGCTCAAGGCTACGGCCTCTCACCTTCACTTTAAATGTCACACCCTCGATCGTAAAGGAAATGGTATCAGTTCCGGCTCCGGTCACGGTCACATAAACAAGACCGTAACGGATCTTAACATCCGATTTCATGGATTTGTGTGAATCCGTCGACGGCAGATCCATATCCGGGAGTTTGACGCCCTCTTCCGTATTCAGATACATGGTAAAAACGCCGCCGCTTCCACTGGTATTCAGATACTTCGGAACAGCCGAAGTATTCAACTTTGCCTTATTCATATCCGGGAAGACAAACACACGGTAGCTTGTGCTTTTGGTCTTATGGGGATCATGAATCTCATAGCTGACCTTAATGGTCACATAACCGGCACCGGTTGCCTGATACCTGACATGTCCCTTCTCATCCTTCGTCAACTGAAGGATCCTCGGATTACTGCTCGTCATAGTAAGGGAATCCAGCTTCTTCCTGTATTTATACAGGGTAGCATTCATGGATGCCTTCTTCCAGGTCAGGTCCAGAATTCCGGATGCTCCAAAACACATGGTATTCTCAGAGGTACTGGTAGTCGCAGCTGTCAAAAGATAGTCTGCACTCTTATCCGCCTTCACCGGCGAAACAAAGGTCTCCTCCGTCGTTCCCTCCTCTGCATAAACGTCCTGCGATTCAGCCGCCACGGGTGGGGCTACCAAAGTCATAGATGCAGCCACTACAACGGCCAACACTTTAACAGAAAACTTATGCATTCCGGGAAACTCCTTTCCAGTATTTGTCTACCTACCTGATATGTTTTCATTATGTAACAAAAAAAGTCCCAGTACAAGGGGCTTTTCGCCATTTCCTTCATTAAGACGAAAGTTCATCCAGCGTTTTACCGTAGCTGGGAAGAAATTCTTCCACAAAGTCTTTCATTTCCGGCAATTCTTCCACCATCCGATCCAGAGATCTGCGGATCGTTTCCTTCGCTGTCCGAAACTCGCTGTTCCCTGCCTTTTCCTCCTCGATGCACTTGATAAAGGCAGAGATCTTGTCCGCTCCCTTCACCAGTCGGCGCATGTAGGCATCCTCCGGTGTATCCTCTCCTCGGAAGATCCCTCGATATTCCTCCTGCAGATCCGATGGAAGTTTGTGGATCAGCGTCAGCTCTGCCTTGGCTTCAATGGCTTTGTACGCATCCCGGATATCCTCGTTTGCGTATTTTACCGGAGTCGGCATATCGCCGGTAATGATCTCCGAAGCATCATGATACAGACCGATCAAAGCCGCTTTATTGGCATCCAGATTTTTACCATAGCGCACATTGCCGATGGTGCAAAGCCCGTGTGCGATCATCGCCACGTCCAGAGAATGTTCGCTCAGCGTCTCCTCCCGAGAGGATCTCATCTGCGACCAACGGTTAATGTATTTCATTCGGGAAATTGCTGCAAAAAAAGTATATTCCATATAGTCTTTGTTCCTTTCCTGTTTTTCATGGCTATCATATCACATTTACATATTCTCACTGTGTGAAATCCATGATAAAATCACATTATAGTTTTCATTGCGGAAAGGAGTACGCCTATGAATCCTTTTATTGCTCAACACAACATCTATATGGAAGTCTCCTCCTGGTGCTTTCTTATCCTTCTGATTCTGATCAACTTCTTGCAGAGCCAGGACGGAACCAAGACCTCCAAACTGTTTTGCCGGCTTCTTGTCACAGGTTTTCTGGGTAATACCATGTCCTTATTCTGCTCCTGGATCAATTTTAACAACCGGATCCTGTTACCGGATCTTGCCGTCCTTCTCTGCAATGCAGTCAACTTCCTGTTACCGAATTTGGTTTCCTATTTTCTTTTACTATATACCCAAAGTTATCTCTATACCTCGGGCAGCAAGCCGCCCCTTTCCTTCCGCATCAATGCCGTGATCCTTCTGTCTTCCGGCCTGATCATGCTGGGGAACCTTCTTTCCGGACGCAAGCTTGCCTTTTCCCAGGCCAATATGCACTACAATCAGGATTCCCTGTTTATTGCAGGTTTCGTGATCCCGATCTATTTCTGCTTTTTTTCTCTGATTCTGCTTTACCGGCACCACACCCGTTTTACCCGGCGCCAGCTGATGTCTATTTTTCTTGCCTACGCGCTGAATTTTATCGGTGCCTACCTGCAGTATCAGTATTTTGACAAGGTGTTGTTTTTCTACTTCTTCATCACCATGGGTCTTTATATCATCTATTTCTCCATCCAGACCCCCGACTACCGGAAGATGCTTAACACCATGCGTGAGCTGCGGCTTGCGGAGACCCGTGCCATGACGGCCAGCGAAGCCAAGTCCAGTTTCCTTGCCAACATGAGTCACGAGATCCGCACCCCTATCCATGCCGTTTTGGGAATGAACGAAATGATCCTGAGGGAATGCAACGATCCCTCCATCCTCAACTACTCCCATAACATTGAATCCGCCGGACGAAGTCTTTTGTCTCTGATCAACGATATCCTGGATATCTCCAAGATCGAATCCGGCAAAATGGAAGTTGTCAATACCGACTATGAACTGTCTTCCGTACTGAATGATGTTTTGAATATGATCAACGTCAAGGCCATGGAGAAGAACCTGCGGCTGGAGGTCAATGTAGATCCAACGTTGCCAGAGAATCTGAACGGTGACGAGTCCCGCCTGCGTCAGATCATCTTAAACCTCCTTTCCAATGCAGTGAAGTACACCAAGGAAGGTATGGTCAGTCTGGATGTATGCGGTCATGTGTTAGATTCCGTTCTGACCCTTCGGGTATCCGTTTCCGACACCGGCATCGGTATCAAGCCAGCCGATCAGAAGAAGCTTTTTGCCAAGTTCCAGCGTCTGGATCTGGTGGAGAACAAGACCATTCAAGGCAGTGGTCTCGGTCTTGCCATCACCTATAATATCCTAAAGCTTATGGACGGCAACATCACCGTCCGCTCCACCTACGGAGAGGGATCGACCTTCACCATCACCCTTCCGCAGATCGTACGCAACGACGAACTCATCGGTAACTTCCGGGAGAAATACCATCAGACCCTTGAGTCACATCCGGCTTACCGTAAGTCCTTTGTTGCTCCGGATGCCAAGATCCTGATCGTGGACGATACCCCTATGAACATTACTGTAATCCAGGGTCTGCTTAAGCAGACCAAGGTACAGATCGACCCCTGCTATTCCGGCGGCGACAGCCTGGAACGGGTACGAAAAGAACACTACGATATCATCCTTCTGGATTTCCGCATGCCGAAGATGGATGGAATCCAGACGTTGCAACGAATGAAGGAGGTTCCGTATAACAAGAACGATGACACTCCCACCATCTGTCTTACCGCCAATGCCGTTGCCGGCGCCCGGGAGAAATATCTGGCTGCAGGCTTTACCGATTATCTGTCCAAACCGGTTCAGCCGGACAAATTAGAGAAGATGATGCTCAAATATCTTCCAGAGGAAAAGGTAACGCTGGTCGAATCCCAGGCAGATCCTTCCCCTCGGAGCACCTTCGCCTCCGAGGCACCCATACAAAAGGATGTCGCATTACCCTCATGGCTTTCTTCTGTTTCCGAGGTCAATGTCAACCAGGGCATCACCAACACCGGTTCCGTTGAAGATTACCTGAAGGCCCTTCATATTTTTGCAGAAAGCATCAAGGATAACATCGAACAGGTAGAACGCTTCTACAACCGGGACAACTGGGACGACTTCACTATCCGGGTCCACGCCATCAAATCCTCCGCCCGCATCATCGGCGCAATGGACATCTCCAATATGGCCAAGGATCTTGAAAGCTACGGTGAACAGCGCAAGATTTGGGAAATACATGAAAACACCAACAGTTTTCTTGCCGCCTATGCCAGTCTCGGCAAAAAATTAGCGCCGATCCTCCAAGAGGATGGCGCCTTTACCGCAGCATCCGGGGATGCCTCCGACGATCGACCGGTTATTTCCGAGAGCGAGCTTTCCGATGCCTACTCCGCACTACGGGAGCTTGCGGCCTCTCTCGCCTATGAAGACGCCAAAGGCATTCTCGAAATGTTAAAAGAGTATGCTCTGCCGGAGGAGGAGATCCCTCGTCTCGAGAAGATCCACTCCGCCCTTGAGAAGCTGGATTGGGATGAGGTCGTTTCCCTCTTACCGAAGGATTGATCCGGATCCGTTGCCCCGTTATACCCGGGGATCCTTACCGCCAATGCCCCGGAAGGATCTTCCCTGGGTCGGCCGGTTATAGTTATAGGCATTCGCAACCTTATACAGGATTGCCCCAAGGAGCACAGCAGCATACCCCAGCAGGACTGCGATCACAATGGCATGCTCCCCTTTTAAAAAGTTCAGGAAGGAGAACTTTCCTGCAAATTTAAACATCCCGCCCAGCAGGACCACCAGCATGGATGAGTAGGCAACTGCAAAGAAGATGATCATGCACAGCCAGTAGTTTCTCTTGAACACAAAAGCCTGAAACACCTGACTTTCAAGAGAAAACATTCCGATTATGATGATGGCAACAGCCGTATGCATTCTGCCCCCTTTGTTCATCCAGAGAAGGAGCAGAACCGACACGGAAAAACAGACCAGGTCAAAAAAAACATTCAACATCGGCATCACCACCGAATACAGCCGTCTGCGCTTTGGTGATGCCGCCATCATATGGGTCAGATCAACTGACATCAGCGCCTGCGGGATCCAGGATGCCAGAGTGACCATAAGAACCCCAGACACAAAGCTCATGTTAGACTCCCTATCAAAAATCCCAAGCACAATCATCGCCAGGGTCACTGCAACAAACAGCAATCCTGTTTTCTTATTGGCTGAACAGCCCATTACCTTTAAGATCAGCTTCATATCATTCATCATAATAAGCGTTCCTTCCCTTTCTTACACAGATCGTCACGGTTCCGATACAACTGATGACCGAAACCACAAGCCCAAGGATCAGATAGACCGACTGGCCGGCTCTTACCCAGGAAGCATGATCGTTGCCACCGATCCATGTTCCAAGAACATTCACTCCGATCATCGCCAGATAGAACAACAGTAGATTCACCGCCATGCTTTGAAAAAACCTCGAAAGCATAAGCATCAGGGTCATGACCCCATATATGAAGCAAAAACATTGCAACGCATAGGGCAGTCCCATCAGGCTTCTTCCATAGAATACCCGATTCACACAAGCGATCAGCCCAAGACTAAGTGCAAGGGTAACGGCTTTCCGAAGCAGGTCCATCACAAGCCCTGTCCGAAATACTTCGATTCCTCTCGGCGAACTTAAAAATGCGGTGAACTCACGCAACCGCTTCCCTGCCAGACCGGAGATCAGACTGTTATCCGTCATAAGCTCATGAAGCAGATACACCACCATAAGCATATTCATCTGAAAATAAATGACCCATTCTCCGCCCCCCAAAAAACGATCATGCAACAGACAGACAGCTACATTCCCAAGAATCACCAACAGAGGAAAAAGCAGAAGATTCATTCGGTAGAGCTTAGAGGTAAATGCCCGATAAAACTTTATCCTTTTCATCACTGACCTCCTATCGACTCTTCCTGTAATTACGCATCACTGCCACGCAGATCTGGGACAGGGACGGTGTCTCCATGGACAGCCCAAGACCTGCCACCTCCTCCGAGTGGTCTGCCAGAAGGATCCCTTCAAAACCGTAGCTGTTCTTTGTCATATCAAACAAACGTCCGCTGACGGCCGGAATCTGCTCTGCATCACCCTTCACCAGGATATACTTCTCCTTCAGATCCGGCACAAAGCCCTGCTCAATAATACTTCCCTGTTCCATGATGCAGACATAATCCGTCACATTCTCCATGTCGGTGATATTATGGGTAGAAAGTAAAACGCTGCGCTCTCCATCTCCCTCCTCCATGTAACTGCGGATCTTGTCGCAAAGAACATCACGCATCAGGGGATCCAAAGGAGAAGCGGGCTCATCCATGATCAGAAGGTCCGTATCCCGGGCCAGCACTCCCGCCAGCTGCAGCTTGATCCGGTTACCGTCGGAAAGCTGGTTCACCTGCTTCGATCCTTTCCTTCTGTCAAAAAGTCCCCGTCTCTTCGTCTTCTCCCTACCGAAAGCAACCGGGATCTCCAGCTCGCGGATCAGATCTTTGAATCGCTGAACATGGAAATTATCATAAAGCACATCATACATCTGACAGATCTGTTCTATGGTCCAGTTTGAAAAAAAGTAATCGTTGGGAGCCGTAAAACCGATACGTTCCTTCACCTGCTCCGTCTTCATGCTCTCACTTCCCTCGAAGTAGGTGATATCCCCTTCGTAATCCAGCCTTACCCCACTTAAAATATTAAGGAGGGTGGACTTACCTGCACCGTTCTCTCCCACCAGTGCAGTGGTAAATCCCTTGGGGATATGAAGCTGTGGCTGATTCAATGTAAAATTCTTATACTTCTTAACTATGTTCTTCCCTGTTATGGCGTCTGTGTAGTTCATGGTGTACTCTCTCCCTTTCTTACAAAAGCAGCAGCTCACTGAGCATATTCTTCAGCTCTTCGTCACTGATGCCCGCTAACCTTCCGGAACGGATCGCCTCCAAAAGCGACTCCTCCACCTTCCGAAGATGCTGCTCCTTCAGCATTTCTCGATTCTGCTCATTCACATAAAATCCCTTACCCTGAACCGCTGTCACAAGCCCCTCTGCCTGCAGCTGCTCATAGGCCTTCATCGTGGTTATCACCGAGATCTTCAACTCCTTGGCCAGACCACGTATGGACGGAAGATATTCTCCTTCCTGAAATTTCCCGGTCAGAATATCCTGTCGAAAAGAATCCGCGATCTGCTGATAGATCGGAATACCGGATGTTTGACTGATTCGCATGGTATGCCTCCACTGTTCATACTGTTTATATCTGTTTATATGTTATATATACACCATATACAGTTTGGTGTCAACAAAAAAAAGATGCCCGGCTCTGCCAGACATCTCTTCCCGTCTTATTTTTCCTCCATCAATTCTTGACAAAGTCGCTGTCCCGTAGGGGTTGCAGCAAGTCCTCCCTGCCCTGTCTCCCGCAGCTGCGGAGCCATCATATGTCCCACACTCTTCATTGCATCAACGACCTCATCTGCCGGAATCTGACTTCTGATCCCCGCCAGAGCCAGATCTGCGGAGGAGATAGCGTTCATTGCCCCAATGACATTTCGTTTGACACAGGGAACCTCCACCAGACCGGCCACCGGATCACAAACCAGCCCCATCAGATTCGACAGCGCCATGGCGCAGCTGTCCGCAATGGCATGTTCATCTCCACCGGACAGGTAGACAGCAGCTCCGGCTGCCATTGCCGATGCGGATCCGATCTCAGCCTGACAGCCTCCCTCAGCGCCGGCCAGACTTGCTCTTGCCGCAATAATCCCGCCGATACCGGAGGCCACATATAAGGCTCTGGTCATCTCCTCATCACTTAATCCTCTCGCCTCCTGCACCGTAACAAGGACAGCGGGCATAACGCCGCATGAGCCGGCAGTAGGCGCCGCCACGATGCGTTTCATGCAGGCATTGGACTCTGCCACCCGCAAAGCTCTGACCATGACTCTTGAAGAAAATCCGCCGCAAAGCATCTGATGATCCTGCTGGTAGAGCCGCAGCTTTTCCGCATCCCGTCCAACCATTTTGCTTGCAGAGCGAAGGTTTGGATCATAGTTGGCATCGCTTTCCTTCATGGCAAGATAGATGGACTTCATTTTTTCAAAAGAGGCCTCTTCACTGATGTCCGATTCCCGACAGTCATCCAGCAAAACAGCCTTCCAAAAGGGCAGAGATCTTTCCTCACAAACCCGGATAATATCCTTAAACGATGTAAACATGAATGCTCCTTCCCTTAGTTTGGACTGTAGTATCCTACTTTTTCAACACCTTCCAGCTTTGAGAGCCACTCCAAAGACTGTCTTGGCACCTCCTGGTCACACTCGATCACCATGACCGCATGTCCCCCTCTGCCGGTTCTGTAAAGCTGCATGGTGGCAATGTTAATGGACTTATGCTGCAACATGGATGTGACCTCGGCAACATGTCCCGGCTGGTCCACATTGTGAATGATGACCGTAGGAAATTCTCCGCTGAAGTTCACCCGCAGTCCGTCGATCTCATCGATCACGATCCTGCCTCCTCCCAGGGATGCACCGACAGCCTCCATCGACCTTCCCTCTTCTCCGTGCATAATGATCTTGGCAGAGTTCGGATGGGCATCCTCTCCCAGGGAAATGGTATGAAACGAAACGTCCATCCCCTGCTCTCCGGCAAGGGCAAAACTGTCAGGGATCCTTTCATCGTCCACAGAAAGACCAAGGAGTCCGGCCACTAAGGCTCGATCGGTTCCATGTCCTTTTCCTGTTGCCGCAAAGGATCCGTGAAGATAGATCTCTGCTGCCCGGATCTCTTCCCCAAAAAGCTTTCGGCAGACATTTCCGATCTTAACGGCGCCTGCCGTATGGGAGCTGGAGGGACCTACCATAACCGGTCCCACAATATCAAAAATATTCATGAATGTATCTTCCTAATAGTATTATGTTAAACCTATGTTGAACCGTAAGATTCTAACACTTTTATTTTCCCCGTACAAGCAAAATCCACACCTCTTTTATACAAAAAAGAAGGCGGCAGGCCCTTTGGCTCTACCACCTCCTATGGGTTGTATTTCTTTAAAACAGATCCCTTACCACCTCATGCACCGTAGTCATTCCGGTAAGTTTCTCCACATTGGCTCCGGAGAAGAACAGTCCCTCTTCCAGATTGCCCTTTACCGCTTCAATCAGGGCATGGGTAATGCAGTAGGGAACCTCCCCCACCTTACAGGTCTTAATGCATCGGCTGCAGTGAACCGGCGGGATCCTTCCCACGGACTCCAGCTTTTGAAGCATCGGTGTAAAAACGGCCCTTCCGGGCATTCCCACCGGACTGTGAATGATCCTTAGATCCTTTGCAGAGGCAGAGATCAGCACATCTTTATACCCCTGAGATGCATCACATTCTTCTGTTCCAATAAAACGAGTCGCTACCTGAACGCCATCAGCCCCTGCCTCTTTCGCCTTTTCCACATCGGCACGATCCCAGATCCCTCCAGCCACGAACACCGGGATCTTCTTCTGTACGCTCTCTTCAAAAGGTTCCAGTTCCTTTTTCACATCTTTCAAAAGATCCAGCACACTGCCACAGGCCTTTCGAAGCAGGTCATTCTCTTTAAATCCCAGATGACCGCCGGCCTTCGGTCCTTCCAGTACCACAAAGTCCGGAAGTCTCTGTGCCTTTTTCCACCAGGTCTTGCAGATCAGGCGTACGGCTCTTCCGCTGGATACGATGGGGGCGATCAGCGCACTTCCCTTCGGCACAAGAGACGGCAGATCCAGTGGAAGTCCGGCACCGGAGATCACGGCATCGATTCCTGCCTTCACGGCTGTTCTAACGGCATTTTCAAACTGCTGGGTCGCCACCATGGCGTTGATGGCGATCATTCCCTTACCTTCAGAGATCTTTCTGGCCTCAGCGATCTCCTCCTGTAAAGCCTTAAGGTTGGCCCCTTCCGGGTCCTTATCAAAATTCTCTTCACGATAGCCGCAGTCTGCTGTGCTGATGCAGCCCATGCCGCCTTCTTTTGCGACATTTCCGGCTAATCGCTCCAGGGAAACCCCGACACCCATGCCACCCTGGATCAGTGGAATGGACAGGGTTCGTCCATGAATAGATAATGAAAGCATATGTATTCTCCTTTCGATAATACACACATCGCGTGACGTTGCGGATTTATTCCGCGTCACCATGATAGTACTTTAAAGGAGCATTGTCAAACTTCAACGATTTTTAACTAGTTTGACTCGTGCCAAATATAATGCGGATCAACGCCTGATCCAACCGCATCGTGTATCCGTAGGGATTTAAAATAACACCGGAAAGCCCCGGTTCACTTCCCATGGCAAGCACCTGTTCCAGTTTTCCCATGAAGGTGGACTGGAGGGGATCCGGGCTTTTGGCCTGTTGATCAAAACTGGTATAGACATACAGCCAACGACCGCCGTCCTGCTCCAGCACCCGAAGCTTCGGCTGTTGTCCGGGGAGGGGAGGCTCCACCGGCACGATCACTTCTTCCCCTGCTTTCACAGCTCTTCGTATGGCTGTCAGTGCAATGGCCAGCCCCTCCTGAGACGGTTTCTTCTGCAATGCCTGAATGGTCTCTTCGACTTTTTTCATTTTTTCTTTATTCTCTTTTCACAATCTGTTCACAAACTCACGGTATCATTATAACCATCAAAGGAAGCAACACAACCTTTGAACTTAAAAATTTTTTTTCATACTCCCCCTCTTTTTAAAAGCCGCCTCGCTGGGCGGCTTTTATATTACTTTACTTTGATTGTTACGGTCTTGGACCGCTTCGATGTCTTCTGCTCTGCATTGTCATACCACTGTTTCCCGTTGGAGCCCACCCATTCGGTAAAATAATAGGACTCACCAGCCTTGCTCTTGACCCGTTCCTTCAGATAGGTTTCCCCGGAAGGCGGCTTATAGTCGTAATTTCCTTCCATCACCACATTACAATCCGTATCCATCTTGCTGCCCACATCCTCCTTTGTCACCTCGACTAAAAAAAAATAATTTTTTTCAAAAAAAGGCTTGCATACTTTGAATTCCTATGGTAATATCTTTCTTGTCGTCGCGACAGACACAAACAAATGGCTCGTTGGTCAAGGGGTTAAGACGCTGCCCTCTCACGGCAGAATCATGGGTTCGATTCCCGTACGAGCTACGCTTTAAGAGAACTGTGAAGATGGAGATCATCTTCACAGTTTTTTATTTTTTCTGTTTCTGCCCCCTAAAAAGCGGACCTGTGAAGGATCACAGGTCCGCTTCTTCTATACTTGATCTTCTGCCCTTAGTTCAGGGGCTTTCTGCTTTTTGCACGATCAAACTCTTCTTCGATAGCCTCCGACGTCTCCTTGGTACAAAGGCTGACTACGATAATAAAGCAAAGGCTCACAAGGAAGGCCGGTAACAGCTCGTAAATGCCCCAGATTCCACCCAAAGGCTTCACAAGGTACTTCCAGATGAAGATCGTTGCTCCACCGCTTATCATGCCTGCTATGGCACCCTGCAGGGTGGTTCTCTTCCAATACAGGGAACAGATTACCAGCGGACCGAAGCCTGCTCCAAATCCGGCCCATGCAAAGGATACGATTCCAAAAACAGAGGACTGGGGATCCCTTGCAAGGAACACACCTAATACAGCAATGAGGATGACAGAGATACGAGCCACAAGGATCCCGGTCTTTTTCGACAGATTCAAATGACAGGCCTCGTGGAGAATATCGTTTGTCACACTGGAGGATGCAGCCAGAAGCTGGGAATCCGAAGTGGACATGGTACTAGCAAGGATACCCGCAAGGATCAATCCCGCCATCACAGCCGGCAGAATACCATGCTTGGAAAGCATATCTGCAATCCGAACGATAATGGTCTCAGTCTCGGATCCGGAAAGTTCTGAAACTCTGCCTGCAGCAGAAAGAGCTCTTCCTACCACACCGATGCCCACGGCAACCAGCATAGCCACCAGCGCCCAAACAGAAGCCACTCTACGTGAGACCTTCAGCTTATAGGCATCTTCAATGGCCATGAAGCGAAGCAGAATATGAGGCATTCCAAAATAACCAAGTCCCCAGGCCATGGTAGAAATAATGGTAAGTCCTCCATAGGGAGCGCTCTTGTGGCTATCCGCCACATAGGATGCATCCAGGGTGAAATATCCCGGAAGGGATCTTGCATGATCAAGCACTACCTGAACACCTCCGGCCTGGATCGTCGAATAGACCAGAACGAAGAAGATGGCGATGGTCATGATAATACTCTGAATAAAGTCTGTGGTAGAAGCCGCCAAAAATCCGCCGGCTGCCGTATATGCGACGATCACAACGGCAGAAACAACCATAGCCACGGTGTAATCAATACCGAAAAGGGAATGGAACAGCTTACCGCAGGCTGCAAATCCGGAAGCGGTATATGGAATAAAGAAAATAATAATGACCACAGCTGCAATGGTGCTCAAAATATTCTTCTCGTCGTGATAGCGCTTGGAAAAGAACTGCGGAAGGGTAAACGCCCCGGTCAGCTCGGTATAACGGCGCAGGCGTCTCGCTGTCAGAAGCCAGTTTAAATAGGTACCAAGGGCAAGTCCGATCACAGTCCAGCCCACATCAGCCAGACCGGAAAGATAGGCAAGCCCCGGCAGCCCCATTAAGAGGTAGCTGGACATATCCGAAGCCTCGGCGCTCATGGCGGTAACAAATGGACCTAAGGACCTTCCTCCCAGATAAAAGTCTGATGTTGAGTCACCACTGACCTGCGCAAATTTGAATCCGATCAGTAGAACTGAAATTAAATACGCTGCGATCGTAGCCAAAATAACGATAACAGAACCTGACATAACTATTCCTTTCTTGCAATATTGCGATATTGCAATATTGCGTTACTGTATAAAAGTATCCCACTCATTCTAACACTTCCGTAACAGAAAAGGAACTGTGAAAATAATCACAGTTCCTTCCAACCAATACATTCGCCCATGCGAACGGGCACCTCTTCACCTTTTGCCGTTGCTTCCCAAAGATCCTCGCGAAGGGTAACGGCATCCTTTTGCAGGAGAACCACAATGGTGGAGCCTCCGTATAAGAACTTGCCCTTCTCTTCTCCTCTTGTCATGTGACCACTGCCGTGAAGGTTTGCAATCTTACCAACCAGCATCGCACCTACTTCGATCTGAGTCACCCAACCGAAATTCTCCGTCTCCATCAGGGTATACTCTCTACAGTTCTCGGTAAAGACCGGAACCGAACGAAGGGCAATGGGGCGAACGGTATGAAGCTTCCCCGGGATAAAATAATTCTCACCCTTTTTTCCATCATCGATGTAGCAATATCTGTGATAGTGGTTCACACACAGACGAAATACCAGGCAATAGCCATCCTTGAACATCTGTGCCTTTTCCTCGGAGCGTAACAGATCCGAGATACGGTATTCGCTTTCCTTCACCGGAAGAACGAAATCATCCTGAATGGACCAAACCCGAAGGAGACCGTCACAGGGCGAGATCAAATGGGACGCCTCCCGGTCGATGGGGCGAAGCTCCCGCTTTAATCTCCTGGTAAAACAATCGTTAAAGCAACGAAATTCCGAAAACTCACATTCGGTAAGATCAATGCCGTTCTTCTCCACGAAGGGACGGATCAGAAATTTCGATGCGGAACTGTCCAGAAACCGTCCGGCAAGTTTTGATACCTTTCGGGCTGTTAACAGCTTCAAAAGGATGCGCCCCGGAATGGTTCCATATAAAAATTCAACGCCTGAAGCCATGTCTTCTCCTACTAAATGTGTACGTGTTTAACGAGGATCATACCCAAAAGGAGCAGAACCCCCTCTGCGATTCCGAAGGCAACCATAAACAGGATACCACGAAGCCCTGGCTTACAGATCTTGATCTTGGACAGGAATAAGAATCCTGTAACAATCAGAGCAATAAAATATAAAATCGTAATATCAAAGGTCGTTACATACTGCAACAACAGAATGGTCGGAAAGATCAACGCAGATGAAGTCACAGGAAGCCCCTCATAGGTCTTACGGCAGCCTCCCTCTGTCTTCTGTCGCTCCTCTTCCATTACATTGAAGTAGGCAAGACGGATCAGAGCCGCAAGGCAATACCACATCATCACTGCCAGCATCAGTGCTGAGATCCAGATCAGATTGTTGCCATGAAATTTCAGACGAGTCACCCCTGCGATTCCGGGACCGCTCTGTCCCATTGCCTCACCGATACAAGCCGGCAGAACACCAAAGGCAACCAGATCCGACAGAGAATCGATCTGAATACCAAATCCCTTTTCCACCTCTGTCCGGTTCTTCTTGGAACGGGCAACCCTTCCGTCGAAGGCATCGCAGAATCCTGAGAACATCAGGAAAAAGATGCCCCAATACGGATGTCCCCCTCCGTGAAGGGAAACGAGAATTCCCATAACCGCTGATAATAAAGACATATAGGTGAGCCAAACTGTATAGTTGTAATAACCAATCATTTTACTGTTCCCTTTTTGGACGTTTCTTACAAACGAAATATCCAATCAATACTGTAAGGCCACTGACTAGAACACTTACGTAAAAAGCCATGCTACGGCTCAAAAGCTCTAGCTGTGTGGCAGCCACGTGCGACATTTGGTTCCGGAAACCATCGATCATCAGATAATCCGCAACGCCCATTCCTCCTGGGATTGGAACGCAGTTCGAACCGATAGCAACCAAAGCCTGTGTTACCCACAGTGAAAAAGCATTTTTCGCCGCTCCCCCTGTGGCTAAAAACATAAAAACCGATACGGTGATCTGCGAGACCCTCTGGGCGAGATTCCACAGATAGCAGTGAAGAAAGACCTTCTTATTTCCACCCATCTGTGCAACGCAGTCTGCGTACTCTTCCATGTAATGCTCCAACTTGGCGATCCTGCGCTCAGGATGCCGCATAAGATGAATCTTATGCAGGAACCGGAAGAGTCGGATACAGATACTCTCCAGAATGGACTGCTTCACCAGTAACAGTACAAATATAACAGCTAAAAGTGCAAGGATCAAATAACCCGCAATTATTAATATACGTGATATCAGATGAAAATGCAAAAACGCTGTAGGATCTACGATCACACAAAAAGCTCCTACCGTTAAAATACCGGCAGTGTACATCACCAGATTCAGAATCAGAGTGGCTGTCACCACAGATCCCGGAATTCCGCTTCGCATCATAAAATAGGCGCTTGCCGGCTGACCGCCGGAAGCCGATGGCGTTATTGCCGAAAAGTAAACATCTCCGGCCGCATACAAAAATCCCTCGCCATGCCCTCTCTTATATCCCACATTCCGCAGGATGGACAAGATCGCCTCACCTTCAAAAAATATAAAACCTAAACTTGAAACCGCTGATGCGATCAACCATCCCACATCGGCATTGTGCAGGGTCTTACGAAGATCTGCAATGGAGAGACTCCCTGCCTGTGAGAAAACCGCCAAAACGCTCACCACTGCCAAAACAATGGCTACCAGCGTCCACATTACTTTCTTTTTATCCATTTTTACCTAACTCCAGCTTACGATAGAACCTGCCAAAGTCATGTTTTCTCGTAAGGAAAAGTCCCAACTCGAAAACCAGGATTCCGCCAACAATATCAACGACCACATGCTGCTTCACCAGCACAACGGATGCAAATACCAGGATCGAAAAAATACCGGTGATCCACGGATAGACCCTTCCGGTCTTCTTCTGCCGGAACGCTACTCGCATACAGAAATAGCTTTCCAGACAGTGAATGGACGGAAACAGGTTCACCGGCGCATCTGCTCCATAAATAAAATTCGACAGAAATGCCGTCAATCCGCTTCCGGTGATCTGTGGCCGCACAATGGTGGACGGTAGCAGAAGAAAACATGCCAGTGTGATTACCTTGGCAACAAGTTCTGCGCTCATATATCGATAACAGAACTGCCTTCCCTCCCTGCCACAGGACAAAAATCCAATGATCCACTGTACAAAAGCCAACACATAGATATACATGAACCCCGGCACAAAGGGCAGGGCATGATCCAGAGGTGTTGAAAAATCATAATAATACAGGTAACCGCCAAGCTGCTGGATCCCAAAATAGCCAAGGCCGTTCACCAGAAGTGCAATTGCAAGAGGTGCAACGGCATATCCCGGTAACAGCCACTTGATAAATCTGATCAGTGTGGGTTCTTTTTTCATGAATTATGCCACACTCTTGATAAAGTCTAAGATGATCTCGATGCCGACCTGAGCTGCCTTAACCGCAAAGGTCTGATAATCCATCTCAGCTCCCTTACCATCGGAAATGCTGCGAAGGATGGTAAAAGGTACCTTGTTCACATAGCAGACCTGTCCGATGCTTGCACCTTCCATCTCGCCTGCGATGGCTCCAAAGTTCTCATGAAGCTTTGCCTTTGTGCTGTCCTTGGAAAGGAAAAGATCGCCGGTTGCAATGGTTCCCACCTTATGATGGATTCCCTTTGCCTCAACGACTTTACGGATACCCTCTACCAGATTTGCATCCGCCGGCAGATAGACCTCGTTCAATCCGGATAACAGTCCTACAGGATCTCCCAATGCCGATGTATTCATATCGTGCTGTACCACACGGTCTGCGATCGCCACGTCCATTACCCCGAGTTCATCGCAAAGCGTACCTGCCACTCCGATATTGATCACACAGTCTACCTTGTAGGTCAAGATCATTGCCTCTGCACAGATGGCGGCAAATACCTTTCCTACTCCACTGACTGCCGCAACGACTTCTACCCCTTCTACGGTTCCCGATGTGAAGGTTACTCCGCTTACGACTTCCTCTGTCGTATGACTCAGGTGTTTTTTCAGATTATCTACTTCGATCTGCATGGCACCGATGATTCCGATCCTCATATCCTTCTCCTTTTCATTTTTGTTCCGTCATATATATAACGTTTCATTCGAAAAAATGTTACAACTTTCTTTTATGTGCCTAACTTTATACATTTTAGCAACCAATGGGCTCCTCTGCAAGTTTTTCCCGTTTTAAGGAAAAGATCTTATCAGGCAGGGATTTATCCCCCAGCTGAGTAAAAAAAAGCTGCCGCTTTGGATTGCGTCAGTCCCTTCAATCCAAGCAACAGCTGATCTTTTCTTTAATATCTGCAAACGCACCCTGTTTTTCTTACAGGATATCGATCATCTCTCCTGCCAGCGCCTTATTGATGGATCTTACGGCGCAGAACTTTCCACACATGGAGCAGGCTTCGCTGTGATCATCCTCCGGCAGGCGATCTTCGCGGATCGCTTTGGCTGTCTGCGGATCCAGACAGTATTTCCACTGCTCTTCCCAATCCAGGGCGCGTCGGGCATCTGCCATCTTATCGTCAATCTCTCTGGCTCCCGGTAAGCCCTTGGCAATATCTGCCGCATGAGCCGCGATTTTGGAAGCTATGATTCCGTTCCTTGTATCCTCCACATTGGGAAGTGCCAAATGCTCAGCGGGAGTTACATAGCAAAGGAAAGCAGCTCCGTTCATTGCTGCAATGGCTCCACCGATGGCTGCTGTAATATGATCATAACCCGGTGCAATATCGGTAACCAGAGGTCCCAACACATAGAAGGGAGCTCCGTGGCAGATGGTCTGCTGGATCTTCATATTGGCAGCGATCTGATCCATCGGCACATGTCCGGGTCCCTCCACCATGACCTGTACATCCTTCTCCCAGGCTCTCTCGGTGAGCTCCCCAAGGCGAAGCAGCTCCCCGATCTGACAGGAGTCTGTAGCATCCGCCAGGCAACCCGGACGACATGCATCCCCCAAGGAGACGGTCACATCATATTCGCGGCAGATATCAAGGATCTCATCGTAGTACTCGTAGAACGGATTCTCTTCTCCCGTCATAGACATCCAGGCAAAGATCAGCGAGCCACCCCGGGACACCAGATTCATCTTACGCTTTCCGGCTTTGATCTCCTCAATGGTCTTCTTGGTGATGCCACAATGAATGGTGACAAAATCCACACCGTTCTGAGCATGAAGACGTACCACATCCACAAAATCATGAGCAGACAGAGTGTTCAGGTCTCTCTGGTAATGAATGACCGCATCATACACCGGAACCGTTCCGATCATAGCCGGACACTCCTGTGTCAGCTTCACACGGAAGGGCTCGGTGTTACCGTGACTGGACAGATCCATAATTGCCTCAGCCCCCAGATCCACTGCATTCATAACCTTCTTCATCTCAATGTCATAGTCCTTGCAGTCTCTGCTGACACCGAGATTGACATTGATCTTTGTCTTAAGAGCGCTTCCAATTCCGTTGGGATCCAAGCACTTGTGCAGCTTGTTGGCAGGAATCGCCACCTTGCCCTCTGCCACCAGCGCACGGATCTTCTCCACCGGAAGATTCTCCTTTTTGGCAACGATCTCCATCTCCGGCGTAACAATGCCCCTTCTTGCTGCGTCCATCTGTGTTGCGTATGTACGCTCCATTTTCTTTTCCATAGTACCTTACGACTCCTTTCTGCGGTCTAAAGTGGTGCTCCCGATAGACCATGTCCTTTGCCCAGACAAAGGGGGAGGCGCTTAATGCAAAACAAAAAGCGACACCCCGCAGAGTGCCGCTTCTATCCTTCAACTCGTGATAAAACGCGATCGACATCCCTACGCCGGTATGACCCGGATCAGGTAATAAAGGTCGTGCTCACTTGCACCTCTCAGCCATTTGGCTCCCTTTGTCTAATATTATCCTTGTTAAGTTTAACACTTTACTGTAAGAATGCAAGGACTCTTTATGATAACTTGAAGAAGTCGATGGCATCCGTCACGTTTTCATTCGCCTTACGCATCTGCTCTGCGGACTCCTGTGTATCCTCGCAGGCATCGGATACGGTCTGACAGGAAGCAGCCACTTCCTCAGCAGATGCACCCAGCTCTTCGGAGATTGCGCCAAGATCCGTAGTGGAGTTGGTAATGATCTCCTTGATCTCCTCTAATGCAACCGTCATATCACGGATGGAATTGATCCGGACAAGGGAATCATCCACGGACTCAGAGAGGACAGAGAACTTATCCTGTGTATTCTGGATATCCGCCTGCTCCTGCATAATGGTATCAGAAACACGGTTGGAAATCTCTACCGTCTCCTCAGAGAGATCCATAACGTTCTCGATGATGGCCTTGATCTCCTTGGCTGATTCAGCGGAAGAATCTGCCAGATCCCGGATCTCATCTGCAACCACTGCAAATCCACGACCGGCTTCTCCTGCTCTTGCCGCCTCAATGGAAGCATTCAGTGACAGAAGGTTGGTCTGGGAAGCGATGGATTCAATTGCCTGAATTGCATTACCGATTCCTTCAATCGCCTCATTGGTCTCTGCGATCTTCTCAGAGATATCTTTTACAGCATTTACACTTTCCTTGGCGCCTTCATATACGGATGACATGCAGTCGGTTGCCTCTGTATTAGCCGCCTTAATAGCAGTCGATGCAGAATGAAGCTCATTGACGTTATTCTCAAGGGCATCCATTTCCTGTCCAAGCTCCGAAGCCTTTTCTGCCATAACCTGAGCACTCTCTGCCACAGCCTGGGATGTCTTGGCCACGTCATCGATGGCAAAATTGATCTGACTGATGGACTCCGCATTCTGTGTTGTCATGGAATCCACGGACTCAATGGCCTCATTCAGCTGACCGGCAGACTGATTGACATTTCCCATGGAATCATGCAATGCCCCACGCAGAATACCGATTGCAGAAACCACGCTTGCAATCTCGGTAATGCTGGACTTTTCGTTACACTCTACCGTCACATCACCGGTACTAAGCTTCGCAATAACATTTGCAACACCGGTAAGTGGCTTCGCCATCTTCGTAGATACAAACAGGGCAAGAGCAATGAATACCGCAATAAATACAATACTGATCACCACCGTTGTCTTCACCAGAGCATTGGTGCTTGCCATGATATCTTCCTGGTTGGCCGTAAGGACCGCAATGTACTGTCCGGATTTACCTACATAGTAGGCAGCATACTTGGAAATACCTTCTCTGGTATATGCAATGAAACCAGAGGTGTATTTCTTGCCACTCTTTAATGCCGCTGCCATATCATTGATCGGCTTATTCTGAACCTTGGTTCCGATCTTGGACTCATCCGGATTATAGAGCATATTGGCATCAAGATCCGAGAAGTATACGTAGGCTGACTTAATATCCAGAGAGGATACATCTGCGATCTTACCTGCAACATTATCTACGAAGGTTCCGCCACCGACATAACCGATGATATTCTTATTATCATCAAAAACGGGAGCATACATAGAGATAATGATCTTACCGGATGCAGGTGATTTTATGATTCCCACGTTATAGACGCCGTCCGTGCTCTTCAATGCATTCTGAAGCTCCGTTCTGCTGTCACCTTCACGCATGACCTTGCCCACGACCTCTGTGTTGTTATGGGTGATCAGCTGTGTATCCCAGCTTGCTGCATAGATACCTTCCCAGCCTTCCAGCTTGGCATAGATATTCTCCGTATACGCCTGGGCCTTCGCAACGATCTTCTTATCCTCCGGATGCTGCAAAGCCTCTTTAATGACAGGAACCTGTGCATAATCATACAGGGTATCTTCATTACGCTCTGTCGCATAATCAAAACTCTCACCGGTCTTCTCGATTACGGACTGCATGGCATGCTCTGTTGACTTCTCCAACTCCTTACTGATGCTGATGCTGAAGATCAGACTGATGGAAACCACTGAGATCAACAGCGGAATCACTGCCAACAGCAGCAGTGCCACCCGAATTCCCAGTTTTCCGACGCGACTGTTTGTCCTGTTTTTTTTCATAACATCTCCTCTAAATCCTATATTTTTCCGAATGAGAAAAACTATAACATTGACTGGCACATTTTATCAAGTTATTTTAGTCCAATGATTGTATATCTTTTCACTCAATCCTGAACTCATCCACACTTCCTCTCATTTCACCTGTGCTGTTCTTCAGGTGATCTGCAATTCCGCTCATCTCATGGATGGAAGCGGAAAGCTCCTCAGCCGCAGCCGAAATATCCTGGGAGGTATTGGATGCAACCTGCGCCACTCCGGAGATTTCATCTACATTGTCCACGATCACATCCTTTAAGGAATCCACTTCATCAATGGTCTTCTCTGCCGCCGTGATCTTCGGAAGAATATCATCGATGGCTGCGATAATGTTCTGGAAAGATTCCATGGTGTTACGAATCACTTCGCTCTGGTTGTTCAGCTCCGAATCCATGGTGGAGGTCTCTTCAATGATCTTGCGGGTCTCATCCGAAATTCCCATAACAAGATCCCGGATATTCTCGGAAGACTCCTTGGACTGCTCTGCAAGGTGACCGATCTCTTCTGCCACCACCGCAAATCCTCGACCGGCCTCACCGGCTCTTGCCATTGGTACTGTGGGAATCTCCCTTGGTATCAATATAAGCCATACGAAGACACCCGATCCGTTCCACTTCTTGAGAAAGAATGGCCACCTTCTCCTCCGGTGACACCTTCTCATCTGCAAGATCCGCTCTTGCTGCAATTGCATTGATCTCCTTAAGATTTCCAGATACCAGACTGGAGACCGTACCGGATGACTGCTTTGCAATTTCCTTCAGATTGGTCTCCGTCGTGGCTTCCAACACAGAGGATGCCGAATAATATGAACCGGCACACAAAGCAACGCAGATAACAATTACCAACACCCCTACTGACACGATCAGTTTCTGTTTGATACTTTTCATAAAACCCGCCTTTCCTAGTTACACCACGTTCCAAAATATCCTAGATCTATTCCTTCTCTTCCTTCTGCGGCATCCCCAGTGCCTTTCGCGCCTCGGCATATTTCCCTGCTCTCAGCAGATCCGACACACGGATCTCTGTGTCGATCCGATTACGTTCCGCCTCGAAAATATCCGCCGAAAAATAGTTCTTATAGATGGATTTGCGATAAGCCCTTCCACTCATTTCACGGATGCCTTCATCCTCGATCAGAAGGACCCTGTCACAGACTCCTGCAACCGCAAAGAGATCGTGGGAGACCATAAGTATGGTTCCCGGGTACTGCCTCAGAGCCTTCTCCAGTTCGATCTGCGCATAAATATCCAGATGACTGGTCGGCTCATCCAGCAAAAGCATGGCGTGGGGCTTTTCACAAAGCTCATGGATCTGCGCCAGATTCCGTTCTCCTCCGGAAAGCTTTAACGCCTCATCCGCATCTACGATCTGTCGGAAATATCCCACAGTATCACCATGTTCTGCCTGTAATCTCTCATACAGATCCCGCATCAGACTGGACTTACCTGTGCCATTCGGGCCTACGATAGCCACCTTCTCTCCCGGTTCTACCATAAGATCCACATGGGACAGCAGAGGCTTCTGCGCTTCGTAGCAAAGGGTATAATCCCGAACCTGAATGGGAAGCGCCTCCTCTACCTCCGGGAACTGTAATTGGAAGGAGTGCTCATGCTCCTCCAGGAAGGGATCGTCTCCACGCATCTTCTTGAGACGCTGAATATAAGTGGCTCGTGCCTTAAGCTGACGACCATACTGTGGCTCCGTGGTCATCTCCGCCATCTGTCGAACCTTCTTGACGATCTCCTGCTGCTTCTCGATAAACTCATCAAAATCCCGAACATGCTCAAAGATCTCCAGCTTGGTCTGCAACATCCAGGTGTTATAATCTGCAAAATTACCCGGAAATTCACGAATGGATCGATTCTCAATATCCCAGACCTTATTGAAGCAACGTGCCAATAGCAGCCGGTTATGGGTAATCGTCAGAAGGGTTCCGTCATAGCTGTTGATCAAACCGATCAGTGCCACAAGATTTTCAAAATCCAGGAACACATCCGGCTCGTCCATAATGAGAAGCTGTGGCGCAAGCAACATATTCCGCATAATGAATAGGAGCTTGTACTCCCCTCCGGACAACTGTTCCACCGGACGATCTGCCAGATCACTAAGGCCTGCTGCCGCCAGTTCTTTGGCGATGTTACTCTGATAGTTATAGGCATCAATGGCATCCATCTCATCGCAGAGTTTCTGGTACTCCTCATAGATCTGTTCCAGATCTGTCTCTTCCCCCATCTTCGCGCAGAGCTCATCGTTCTTCTTCAGGATCTCAACAAAGGGCTTCTCTAAAAATTCTGTTACCGTTCCCTCCTTGGAATCCGCCTCCACAAACTGACTCACATATCCGATCCTAAAATTCGCCGGACGACGGATCCGTCCCTCATAGGTGTAATTCTCCTCATGCAAAAGGAGCTGTACCAGCGTACTCTTGCCGCAACCATTACTTCCGATCAGAACCAGATGATCGCCGGTCTCGATCTGGGCATTGATGTCTTCGTACAGATCCTTCTCCGGAAAACCAAAGGAAAACTCTTCAAATTTAATCACATTGCACCTCTTAAATTCATTTCATTTAATACTTTATTATACCATGCCACCATACCTCTTGCTATATACAAAAACGGACAGACACCAGCGTCTGTCCATTTTCTTATAACGGTATATCCGAACTAAATAATAAATCGCTCCAGATTCTGATGGATCACATCCACAGCATCCGCCACAGACTTCGCTGCGTGCAATACCTGATCGCTGGAGGACGCAACACCTCTTGCCGCCTCTGTCACAAGATCCACCGTTGAAGCAATTTCCTGTGTGGATGCACTCTGTTCCTCCGAGATGGATGCCATATTCATCGCCACATCATTGACTGTTGACATCTGAGATGCCATAGCATTCAAAGTGTTCGTAGCCTCGGAAAGCTCCGCCGTGATCTGTTGGAAGGTTGCTGCCGCAGAACTTACATATCCTGCATTATGATTGATCATCTCAGAATTGGTCTTTGATTTTTCGGATAAAAGCTGTACCCGGGCTGACATCTCCTGAATGATCGCAGCAATCTGGCTGGTAGCCTCTGCCGAGTTGTTGGCAAGGTTTCCGATCTCCGTTGCCACTACCGCAAATCCACGACCGGCCTCACCGGCTCTTGCCGCCTCAATGGAAGCATTTAATGACAGAAGGTTCGTCTGAGAGGAAATAGCAGAGATCATATCCACAATATCATTGATCTTCTGTGCTGCCTCATCAACACCGTCTACCGCGCCTGCCATGTCCGTCATGGATTCCACAACCTGATCCATTCCCTCCGCAACGGTAACCATATCCCTCTGTCCAATCTCAGCTTTTTCCACCAGTTCGTTCATAGATGTTTCGATCTTCTGCTCTCCATCGGTTACTTCCTCTATGGTCTGTGCCAGTGTTGTAGCGCTCTCTGCAACCTCTGTTACCGCATCCGCCATATTGGCAATGTTTGCTCGGATCTGTTCCATAGAAGAGGACTGATCCTGGGCCGCATCTTCCAGATGTCCTGCTGTATTCTGGGAGGTATACGCCTCATTCCGCAGTCCATCTGAAACCTGTTTGATGTCAGAAAGGGAATCCCTCATACCGGAAATAAAATTACCCATGGCATGATTCATAAAGGCGATCTCATCATTACCGCCTTCCCTGACCTCAACCGTAAAATCACCGCCGGCAATCTTTTCGATATTGCTTGTCAGATCAAATACCGGCTGTTTGATCATCTTTGAAAGCACACGGATCATCGTTACGATCACAACCAAAACTGCAACGATCGTAACAAGGACCAACGTAACCAGAAGCTTATTCAGCTGCGCCAGCACCTCGCTGGTCTTCGCATAAATAATGACCTTCCAGTCTGTTCCATCGATGGTTGAGGAGCTGACATAATACTTTGATCCGGCATTGACGGTGGTAACACGTCCGTCTTTCTGCCCAAGGATCGTTGCTACACCCTTTAAGAATGCATCCTCCTTATGCTCTTTGATGTCGGTTCCATTGATCTTATCATTCGAATAAGAAAGAACCATTCCATCGGCTGTTACCATCATGGCCTTTCCGGACTCGTAGATCTTAACATTTTTTAACAGTCGCTGGATATCCGCCATCATCAGATCGGCGACAACAACGCCCTCACGTCCGTCCTTCATATGGATGTGACGCTGCACCGTAGAACACAGATCTCCGGTCGCCTTATCAAAATACGGCTTATCATAGTAATAATAGTAGGCATTGGTGTAACCCATCGCCTCCTTGTACCATGCTTTTTCTGTTGCTTCAAATTCATTCTCAACGCTTGCATCCGCCGGATAGATAAAAGTTTTGTCGCTCAAGGCAACATAGACACCGGTTGGGATCAGCTCGTAACGACCAATCGTTCCCTTCAGATATGAACGAAGGGCATTTTCATCCTTAAAATCATTCTGCTCGATGGCATCAGCCACACCATTGAGATAATAAAACGTGGAATTCAGCTCCTTATTGATCAGATCTGCATCCACCTTCACCTCTGTCTTAAGAGAGGAATCGATCAAATCGGTGATCATATCATAGCTGAACGATACAGCAATTAACTCCACCGCCACCATGCTGATGATCAACATGATGCCCGAAATAATGGACAGCTTTCGGCTGACGGATGACCTGTTTTTTACGTTATAATTGTTCTTACCCATAAAAACCTCCTTGTTCACACGAACAGTACAAAATTATAATGGGAAAAAGATTATTTTTCAATCACAAAGTTCGGATTTTCACCTTCTGTCCTTCTTTGGCTTATAATTGACAGTGACGATTCCCAGGCTGACCAGACACAAAGCACCAATTCCAGCGAGATTTGTTGCCTCTCCTGACTCATTTAAGAATATAACGGACAGCAGCACGCCAAAAATCGGATTCATAAAACCAAGAACCGTTACCGTACTGACCGGGTTGTATTTCAGCAACACGCTCCAGACCGTATAGGCTCCTGCCGAAATAAAGCCCATGTAGATGATCAGAGGAATTCCCGCAATTGATGTCAGCTTAATACTTCCCCCCATGGCAACCGCCATAACGACCAGCGTAACACCTCCTGTCAAAAACTGCCAACCACTCATGGTCACCGGATTCTCACTCCTTGCAATCTTCTTGATCAGATTACTTGCCATGGCGCCACAGAAAGCCGACAGCAGAAGCGCACCTTCGCCCTCCAGTCTGAAACCGCCCTGTAAAAGCTGTTGCACGGAGCCGCCCGTCACACAGATGACAACACCTAAAAAACCAAGAGCACTACCCAATGCTTTTCGCACAGACATCTTCTCAAAATGGAAACACCATACCGCCAGAAAGATACTGAAAAATGTTCCGACCGAATTAATAATGGAACCTCTAACACCGGATGTATATGCCAGTCCCATATAAAACAGAATATAGTGCAACGACGTCTGAAAAACAGACAGTACAGCAACCTTTCCCCAGGCCTGTCGCCTTGGATAACACAGCCGCTTTTCCTTGATACTTTCATAAGCAATGACCATGCATCCTGCAATCACAAACCGGATTCCTGCAAATAAAATGCGTCCGGCTGTATCCCCTGCTGCGATACCAAAAATCTCGTATCCGATTTTAATCGATGGGGAGGCGCTTCCCCACAAGAAGCAGCAGAAGAGTGCTCCTACAATTACGACGATCGGTCTTGTCCATATGGTTGTTTCTTTGTTACGATTCATATCCTTTAGTACTTCCTATTGTCTTACGATAGAAGATTGCCAAGAAAAAAACGCTGCGAATCATACTTCATGTACTATCGCAACGATCCCATCTATCATGCAAATCCCAATTCTACGATTATATTTTACGCAATTCATTTTATATCAAATTTCTTTTTTTGTCCAGAAGTAAGCGCCGCTGTACTCCTGATTCCATGTGCTATTAGAAACCTCACCGACTACCTTGTCATTGAAATTTTCCATCTGCTTCGGTTCGTAAATAATCCATTTTTTATGCAAAAAAGAGACACCTCCCTAGTATTTCTTCTAGGAACGTGTCTCCCGGTATTCATAAAATAATCATTATATAACGAATCTAAACATATTCGTTTTCATCGAAATTAGTACAGCTTTGCACCTGCCGGAATGTGGTTATCCACCATGAGAAGATGAAGCTCTTCCTCCTCGGAATCCTTCACATTATTAACTGCAGAAAGCAACATACCACAGGACTCGATTCCCATCATCTTACGTGGTGGGAGATTCGTAATAGCAATCAGAGTCTTGCCCACAAGTTCTTCCGGCTCATAGAATGCATGAATTCCAGAAAGAATGGTTCTGTCGGTTCCTGTACCGTCATCCAAAGTGAACTGAAGAAGCTTCTTACTCTTTGGAACAGCCTCACAAGCCTTAACCTTAACGGCACGGAAATCACTCTTGGAGAATGTCTCAAAATCAACATCTTCCTGGAACAATGGCTCAACAGCCACATGGCTGAAGTCAATCTTATTGTTCGGTGTGAAGAAACCGTTATTATCACCTGACGCATCCTTTGATGTGCTCTCTGTCTTATCTAATGACTTCATAGTCGGGAAGAGCAGTACATCACGAATAGCAGGGCTGTCTGTAAGCAGCATAACCAAACGGTCAATTCCATATCCGATTCCACCTGTTGGCGGCATACCAATCTCAAGAGCATTCATAAAGTCTTCATCGGTGTGGTTTGCCTCCTCATCGCCCATTGCAGCCAACTTATCCTGCTCAGCGAATCTCTCTCTCTGATCAATCGGATCGTTAAGCTCAGAGTATGCATTACACATCTCTCGACCGTAGATGAAGAGCTCAAAACGCTCAACCTTGCCCGGATCAGACGGCTTCTTCTTTGTAAGCGGGCTGATCTCGATTGGATGATCCATAATGAAGGTCGGCTGAATCATCTTTTCCTCACAATGCTCCTCGAAGAAAAGATTTAAAATATCACCGATCTTATGATGCTCCTCATAAGCAATCTTATGCTCGTCCGCAAGCTTTCTGGCCTCTTCAAGGGTCTTAACCTGATCGAAGTCAATTCCGGTCTCTTCCTTAACCGCATCTGTCATGGTCAGGCGTCGGAATGGCTTACCAAGATCAATTTCTGTTCCCTGGTAGGTAATTGTCGTTGTTCCACAAACCTTCTCAGCCAGATAACGGAACATGGACTCTGTCAGCTCCATCATACCTTCATAATCCGTATATGCCTGATACAGCTCCATCAGAGTAAACTCCGGATTATGACGGGTATCAACACCTTCGTTACGGAATACACGACCGATCTCGTATACACGCTCCATTCCGCCGACGATCAGTCTCTTAAGATAGAGCTCAAGAGAGATTCGAAGCTTAACATCTTCATTCAGCGCATTGTAATGTGTATCAAACGGACGGGCAGCAGCACCACCTGCGTTGCCTACCAGCATCGGTGTCTCAACTTCCATGAAGTTACGTCCGTCCAAGAAGTTACGAATCTCCTTAAGAATCTGAGATCTCTTAATAAAGGTATTCTTAACCTCCGGATTCATAATCAGATCCACGTATCTCTGACGGTAACGGGTATCGGTATCTGTCAGACCATGGAACTTCTCCGGCAGGATCTGGAGACTCTTGGAAAGGAGTGTAACTTCCTTGGCATGAACGGAAGTCTCCCCTGTACGTGTCTTAAATACAAATCCCTTAATTCCGATGATGTCGCCCACATCGTATTTCTTAAACAAAGCATAATCTTCATCGCCAAGATCGTTACGGGATACGTAGATCTGCATATCGCCCTTAAGATCACGGATATTCGCAAAGGATGCCTTACCCATAACACGCTTGAACATCATACGTCCCGCCAGACATACAACCTTGCCCTCCGGAATCTCAGATAATTCCACAGTCTTATCCTTGCCGTTCTCATCTTTCTCAGGAATAACTTCAAGTGCCTCAAAATTCTCCCGAATATCCGTTGTATGATGTGTCACATCAAACTTTGTGATCTGGAATGGGTCCTTTCCCTCTTCCTGAAGTGTTGTCAGCTTGTCCCTGCGAATCTTAAGCAGCTGATTCACATCCTGCTGATTATTCTGCTCTGCCATTTTTATCTCCTCATTACCCTTCGTAAAATTTATAAAAACATCCCAGAGTTATTCCCTGGGATGCCATAATCACAATATCAAGACTTGCTCTTAGGCACGTGATGCTTCCAGAATCTTATACTGGAATGTTCCTGCCTCGGTCTCAACCTCAACCGTATCACCGGCAACATGACCGATCAATGCATGTCCAACCGGAGACTCATTGGAAATCTTACCATGAAGACTATCTGTCTCTGTGGAACCTACAAGCTTATAGGTAAGCTCATCTTTGTATTCCAAATCCAATAACTTAACAGTGTAACCGATATTGATCTTTCCTGTTCCGTCGTCTTCATCTGCAACCTCGGCATGCTTTAAAATCTCTTCGATTTCAGCAATTCGATCCTCGATTTTACCCTGCTCATCCTTCGCTGCATCGTACTCAGCATTCTCGGACAGGTCGCCCTGTTCTCTTGCCTCTCCGATCTTCTTGGAGATTTCTTTTCGTTTATTCTCTTTCAGATCACTAAGCTCATCTTCCAGCTTCTTGAGACCTTCACGGGTCATAAGATTCTTCTTTTCCATAGGGCTTTAAAATCCTTTCGACTATATTCGGATCTTGTGCGTTTGTATGCCGTCTGACCGATCCTTATTCCAATGCACGGCGCGTCTATTATAGTTATTTCAGCCGTTTTTGTCAATATGTGCAACCATTTCCCTCATAACGTTGTCAACATATTTCCAGAATGCCAAAGATTTCTCTATTTCTGATATCCTCAGACCTTTCACATAGATTGCCGCAATCAGTTCCAAAAGCAAATAGCCAACACATGCCCCCAGCGTATTACATATCACATCGCCACTATCGATGATCCTCGTAGAAAACCAGTGAGACAATCCCGCCTCAACGAACTGTCCCCCTTCGATCAATATACTAAACAACAGTGCACAAACCGCTGTTGTAACCAGTTTCTTTTTACGCAATAAAAAAGGTATTCCGACGCCAAAAGGAAGAAACATGATAATATTTTCAACATCCGTCCGATTCAGCCCACCCCGGAACGGAATGACACACACGCTCTCTTTTATATTTGATGGCATATCGGTTAGTATGGTAATCGGGAAAAGGGTCAGTTTGATCACGCCCATAAGATAGACGTAGAAGAGTGCAAAAAAAACAAGGAACGGCACTTCTTTTTTTCCGAAGAATTTCAAAACGACAAGCAGAACAAGTAATACTGCCAAAAACAACGCTGCGATAAATATGTCAAAATCGATTAACATGATTCCCCCCTTAATTGTTATATATACTGCCAGATCCGCTTATATTATGTCCATCATCCTCTACTTTGTATATCTGCAAATAATACTTTGACGAATCTTTATCTGCATAACCAAGTTTTCCAGTTACTCGTTCACTAACTTTTTTCGAAATAGATCCGCAACTGTAATCTGGCCCAATCTGATCTCTAAAGAGATGATAATATATTTTAGCAACATCTATAAAATATCATATTCAAAAAGTCAGCAATCTTCCAGGCAAAA
>CAMGZH010000020.1 GCA_946182825.1 uncultured Lachnospiraceae bacterium | reverse complement strand
GTGTGCAAAGGAAGCACCGTAATTGAAATCAAGAGTGTTACGAAGAACTATAAAGGAGTAAAAGCCCTTAAGGATATTAATCTGAATCTCACCTGCGGGATTATTGGTATATTAGGACCGAATGGAGCAGGGAAGACAACGTTATTTCGGTGCATTCTCGGATTGGAGACATATAAGGGACAGATTCATTGCCCCGATACACTGATTGGATATTTGCCGCAGGATTTTTCATTCTTTAAAGGATTGACGGTAAGAGAGTCTTTGGAGTACCTTTCCCGTCTTAAGAATATCCGGCTCAAGGACAACGAAGCATTGATTGAAGAAACGGGATTGCAGGATATTCAAAACAGGAAAGTGGGAAAGTTGTCCGGTGGAATGCTTCGAAGATTGGGAATCTGCCAGGCACTTCTAGGCAATCCGAAGGTTGTGATTTTAGATGAACCAACGGTGGGGTTAGATCCGGAATCACGGATGTATATTCGTAATCTGCTTGCCAGAATCAGTACAGATAAGATTGTTCTGATATCTTCACATATTGCATCCGATCTGGACTATCTGTGTGATCAGGTGCTTATCCTAAACAAGGGGCATGTATCTGTGTTTGATACAAAGGATCATCTTCTGGATGCTTTAAGAGGTAAGGTGTACGAAGTAGAAGTATCTCCGGAGGATGTTGGCAAGCGGGAGTACGTCTCTTTGCGTCGGGATACAGGTCATGTGATTGCCAGAGTGATTTCTGAGGATGCATTGTCGGATCAATGTGTTGATCCAACGTTAGAAGATGCATTTTTCTACTACAAGGAAGGAAAGAATGTTTGATTTTAAGATTATTGGCAGTATGAAATATGTCCCGTTTGGAATGTTGGTGATAGTGTGCGCTTTTTGCTATCTGTTCCAAAGGGATATACATGTCTATGGTATTGTCCTTGAGATGATGGTGCCGTGTCTTGGAATCTGGTGGAGTGGCTATTTTCTGTCAGAACACACAGAAGATGCGGCAATTCGCGGCGTTATCTATTCTGTTAATAAACGTATGAAAAGATACCTGATTCAAAAGTACTTTTTATATACACTGTTTTGGCTGATTTTAGGTACAGCTTTGACCGGTGTGATTCTTTACCGAAATGAGGGAAGAATTATGTGGGAACCTCTTAGAGTTATTTTTCTGTTGTATTTGTTACGGTTGCTTTGATCAGGGATGCATCCTGGGCTATTATTATAGTGGTTTCACTTTTATGTGTTGATTATTGCCTGGATGGAGCAGTTTTAGGGAAGCTACGAATTTCGTTGAACTGGTACCGTATAGAATCGGTTGTGGCGACAGTAGATTATTATGTAATACCATTACTTGTGAGTATGGCTTTGATCGGAATTGGGAGTGTGAAAATCTTGAAGAGAGGGGAATAAGTGAGTGTCAGGAACGCATATATAAATGTAAATCTGTCATTTCACCAAAGTAAAAGGAATCTTTGTCCCAATTCCGCTGGTTTTTAATATGTTACCGGAGTCTAATACAAAGATGGCTTCGGTATTTTTCAGTTTCTCAATATAGGCAAGTCCATCTTTTGCACCCATGCAGAATGCTGTGGTGGACAGAGCGTCTCCATCTGTCGAACGGTTGCTGATGATGGTAACAGAAGTCAGATGGTTTTGTACCGGAAGGCCTGTTTTTGTGTTTAGAATATGATGATAAAGTTTCCCGTCTTTTCGAAAATATCTCTGGTAGGTTCCGCTGGTCACCACAGAAAGATCCTTAATCTTTAAGGTGAAGAGAGGAGTTCCGTCCTCTGTGAAAGGTTTTTGAATGCCTACAGTGAATGGAACATTCTTCTCCTTTTCTCCAATGCATAAAACATTTCCTCCCAGATTGATAATTCCTTTTGTTACACCCTGTTTTTTAAGATAGGTCTTCATGGAATCGGCAATGTATCCTTTTGCAATGCCCCCAAGATCCAGTCTGGTATCCGGGTTGCTAAGACAAACGGTATCATTTGAAATCTTAATATTTGTATAATCAACGGTTTTTACCGCCTGCTGCAGCGTGTTCTGTGATGGGATATGTCCGGTATTGGACTTGAAATCCCAGGCATCAGAAAGTCTTCCGATGGTCACATCGAAGGCACCGTTGCTTTTTTGACCATAGGAAATCGCGTCCTTAAGGATATTAACTGTGTCACTGGATACGGAAACAGGCTTTCCGGCAGCCTCATTGATCCGGGAAATCTCACTGGTGGATCTGGTGTTGGAGAAACGTTTTTCAAACCGGTCTGCCAATTGAAAGCAGCCTTTTAAGAGGGGGGCGGTCTCTTCCTTGGAACCGTATAGTGTTACCGTAATAACGGTATCAAAATAAAGCCCGGTCTTGCTCTGGGCCTGCGTTGGTTTAGAAAATGGTATATTACATCCGGTAAAAAGAAGGGATGAAACTGTGATGAGGGCGATCAGCCAAGTGACCTTGATATTCTTACGTTTCTTCATATTAATTATTGTAGGCAAACCCCTGAAAAATTGCAAGACAGCTGAAAATATGATAGAGTAGTATGCGTTGAATTTTAGCAAAATTTGGGAATGAAAGGGCGAGGTATGGATTTATCCGGTAAAAAACGTGTCGTTATTAAAATTGGTTCCAACTCTTTGACCCATGAGGCTACGGGACGAATTGATTATATCAAGATTGAACGTCTTGCCATGGAACTTAGTAATTTAAGGAACATGGGACTTGATGTCTGTCTGGTATCCTCCGGAGCGATTGCTGTGGGAAGACAGACCATGGGAATCAAGAACCGCCCCACACAAATGCCGGAACGACAGGCCCTTGCAGCGGTGGGACAGACAAGGTTGATGGGAATCTATCAGCAGTTCTTTTCTCAGTATAATCAGACGGCCGGTCAGGTTCTGATGACAAAGAATACGATTCTTGACAATGTATCCCGTAAGAATGCACAGAATACATTTGAGCAGTTGTTTGAAATGGGAATCATTCCGATTGTAAATGCGAATGACACGGTTTCCACCTACGAAATTCAGTTTGGTGATAACGATACCCTTTCTGCTATTGTGTCCTCTCTGATCGGAGCGGATCTTCTGATTCTGTTGTCGGATATTGACGGATTGTTTACAGATGATCCTAAGAAGAATCCGGATGCAGCACTGGTTCCGGTGGTGGACAGAATCGATGAGGAGCTTTTAGCCATGGGAACGGGTGATCCGGGAAGTGATGTGGGAACCGGTGGTATGGCAACCAAGCTTTCTGCAGCGCAGATTGCAACAGCCTCCGGCGCGGATATGATCATTGCCAATGCAAATGATTTGACCATGCTCCATCGGATCTTCGAGGGAGATCAGGTTGGAACGCTTTTTAAGGCAAGCTATAATCCATATTTTGATGTGGTGGATATGATTCAGGAGAGCCTATGACCCCGGCACAGCTTCGTAGTCAGGCAAGGGTTCTTCGGAATGCCCTCGCGATAGAAGAGAGGGAGCATCTTTCTTTTGAGCTTTGTAAAAGATTAAGGAAGAAGTTAGAGGAGGTGTCCTGGCTGAAGAAGATATTGCTGTTTTATCCTTTGGGGTCGGAGGTGAGTCTTTTGCCGCTGGCGGAGGATCTGCTAAAGGACGGATATGAGATCTATTTCCCGGTCACCTTAAAGGAGGGCATTCGTTTTTACCGTGTTACTTCTTTGTCAGACTTTGTAGAGGGGCGTTTTCATGTAATGGAGCCGGTATCGCGGGAGGAATGCTACGAAAACGGCAATGCCGTATCTCTGACGCCGGGGCTTGCTTTTACCATGAAAGGCAGCAGAATCGGATATGGCGGTGGATATTATGACAGGTTTTTAAAAAGTCACCCATGGGTGTTTTCCATTGGTGTCTGCTTCGATCAGCAGCTTTTGCCGGAGATTCCTCAGGAAGAATGGGATGTTTCCATGGATGCAATATGTACCCCCAGTCAATATCAGATAGTTAAGGAAGTCTAAAGGAGAAAGAAAATGGATCTGTTGACAATGTGTAGGAAAGCAAGTGACAACCGGTATTATACAGCAAAGCTCTCGACTGACACGAAGAATCGTCTGCTTTTTACGGCTGCGAAGAAGCTTGTGGAAGAGGCGGACTATATCTGCAGCGAAAATGCAAAGGATATGGAAAGAGGGCAAGCGAAAGGTCTTCCAAAGGGACTGTTGGATCGCCTGTTTTTGGATCCTGCAAGACTTGAGGGAATTGCAGAGGGCATGCGTCAGGTAGCGGCTCTTCCGGATCCCATTGGTGAGGTTGTTGGAATGCAGAAGCGCCCTAACGGACTTTTGATCGGTCAGAAGAAGGTGCCTATGGGCGTGATTGGTGTGATCTATGAGGCACGCCCGAATGTAACGGCAGATGTATTTGCTCTTTGCTTTAAGACAGGTAATACGGTGATCCTTCGTGGAGGAAGTGATGCTGCATGCAGTAACAAGGCTATCACCGAAGTGATCAAAAAGGCGTTAGCCGAAGAAGGCTTAAGAGAAGACTGTATCAATCTGATCGAGGATACTTCCCATGAAACAGTGGAACGCTTTATGAAGATGAATCAGTATGTGGATCTTCTGATCCCGAGAGGTGGAGCAGGGCTGATTCGCAGTGTGGTGGAAAATGCCACGATTCCTGTGATCGAAACCGGTACAGGAAACTGTCATATTTTTGTGGATGAAAGTGCCAACTACGATATGGCTCTGGATATTATTGAAAATGCCAAGACCCAGAGGATCGGTGTCTGCAATGCCGCAGAATCTCTGGTGGTTCACGAGAAAATAGCAGAAGACTTCCTTCCTCTTGTATATGAGAGGCTTTCTGCTCATCAGGTGGAACTTCATACAGATGAAACATCCACCAACATACTTAAGGATACCATCCCAGCTACGGAAGAGGATTTTGGAAAAGAATATTTGGATTACAAGATGTCTGTTAAGGTGGTAAAAGGCATTGATGAGGCCATCGCTCATATTAACCATTACAACACAGGTCACTCTGAGGCCATCGTTACAGAAAACTATGAGAATGCCAACCGCTTCTTAGATGAGATTGATGCGGCCTGTGTTTATGTCAATGCATCCACCCGGTTTACCGATGGCTTTGAATTTGGATTCGGAGCCGAGATCGGAATCAGTACCCAGAAACTACACGCCAGAGGCCCAATGGGGCTTGAGGCTCTAACAAGCAGGAAATATATTATTTATGGAAATGGACAGATACGAAATTAAAGAATCAGATAACAGAGCAAACGGAAGTGCACCGGAGCAGGAGCCGGAGAGACAGTACTACTACATGGCCCTTGTGAAAGAGCTTGTGCAGAAGCAGGAAAAAGAGCTGGGACGTCCCCTCACCTTTTGCGTGACGACCTTTGGCTGTCAGATGAATGCCAAGGATTCTGAGAAGCTTGCCGGTGTCTTATTATCCTGTGGTTATCAGGAAAAGGAAGACGAGGAGGCAGATCTTGTTCTTTACAATACCTGTACCGTTCGAGAAAATGCGGACAACAAGGTATATGGAAGACTCGGTTACCTTGGAAGCTACAAGAAGAAGCATCCGCATATGCTCATCGGTCTCTGTGGCTGTATGATGCAGGAGGAGCCTGTGGTAGAGAAGATAAAGCAGAGCTATTCCTTTGTAGATTTTATCTTCGGAACCCATAACATCTACAAGTTTGCAGAGATTCTTTATAAGCGTCTGATCACAGAAAAGCGTGTCATCGACGTGGTTAAGGAGGCGGATAAGATTGTGGAAGAGCTTCCGTCTTCCAGAAAGTATTCGTTCAAGTCCGGAGTAAATATTATGTTCGGCTGCAACAATTTCTGTAGTTATTGCATTGTTCCTTATGTCAGAGGCAGAGAAAGAAGCAGAAATCCAAAGGATATCATCCGCGAGATCGAAAAGCTGGCTGCGGATGGGGTCAAGGAGATCATGCTACTTGGACAGAATGTTAACTCCTACGGTAAGAATCTGGAAGATCCAATGACGTTTGCGGATCTGTTGCGCGAGGTCAATAAGGTAGAGGGAATTCAGAGAATCCGTTTTATGACAAGTCATCCAAAGGATCTTTCCGATGATTTGATCCAGGCAATGGCAGAGTGTGACAAGGTTTGTCATCATCTGCATCTGCCGCTTCAGTCCGGAAGCAGTCGCCTGCTGAAGGATATGAACCGCCATTACGATAAGGAGCAGTATCTTGCCCTGGTGGAGAAGATCAAAAAGGCAATTCCGGATATTTCTCTTACCACTGATATCATTGTTGGATATCCGGGTGAGACAGAAGAGGATTTCCTTGATACCTTGGATGTGGTGGAAAAGGTTGGCTATGACTCTGCCTATACTTTTATCTATTCCAAGAGAAGCGGAACGCCTGCTGCAAAGCGGGAGGATCAGATTCCGGAGGATGTGGTTCACGACAGATTTGACCGTCTGTTAAAGACAGTACAGACTCTGGGAGCAAAGAAGGCGGAGCAGCTGACAGGACAGAGACTTCCTGTTTTGGTTGAAAGCTTAAATGATCACGAAGAAGGACTGGTAACAGGTCGTCTGGCCAATAATTCTGTGGTGCATTTCGCGGCAGATCCTTCTGTAATTGGACAGATCGTAGATGTCACCCTGAAAGAATGCAAGGGCTTCTATTACTTGGGAGAGATGTAAGTGATAGCATATATTGATGGAACAGTGGAACAGATCACAGGAAGTACGCTGATTTTAGATCACGACGGCATGGGATATGAGATTCATATGCCGGTGGGGGATCTGACCCAGGTAGGCAGCAGGGGAGATTCGGTTCGCATCTACACGAATCTTCAGTTTTCGGAGAATACCGGAGTTCTTCTCTATGGCTTTATGACCATGGAGGAAAAGGAGATGTATCTTCTTTTGACAACGGTAAGCGGTGTGGGCCCTAAGGCGGCCCTTGCAATTCTTTCTGTTCTGACGCCAAGGAACTTAAAGTTTGCCATTGTGGGAGAGGATGAAAAGTCCATTACTCTGGCAAACGGAGTCGGACCGAAAATGGCCCGTCGTGTTATTCTTGAACTCAAAGATAAGATCGATCTTGAGGCGACAGATGAGGTATCAAATGTCGCAATGTCTTCCGATCCTATGCAGGTGGATGCTTCGGTTCGGGAGGATGTCCTTTTGGGACTTACTGCCATGGGCTTTTCCGGGGCAGAGGCAATGTCAGCCATTGCCGCGGTTGCAGATGCATCGGAATTGGATTCGGGTGATCTGTTAAAAGCTGCTCTTAAAAAGCTGGCAAAATAAGCTGTAAGGAGCCGACATGGAAAAACGTGTTATAACAACAGAACGCGTGGTGGAGGATGTAAAAAATGAGAACTCCCTCCGCCCACAGCGTTTATCAGAATACGTTGGACAGGCGAAAGCAAAAAGCAGTCTGGCGATTTATATTCAGGCGGCAAAGGAGAGAGGGGAATCCCTTGATCATGTGCTGTTCTACGGACCTCCGGGACTTGGTAAGACAACACTTTCTGGTATTATTGCCAATGAGATGGGGGTTCATGTGAAGATCACTTCCGGTCCTGCAATTGCAAAACCGGGAGAGATGGCAGCCATTTTAAGCGGACTGTCTGACGGAGATATTCTTTTTATTGACGAGATTCATCGACTGAACCGGCAGGTGGAAGAGGTTTTGTATCCTGCAATGGAGGACTTTGCCATTGATATTATGATCGGAAAAGGTTCCCAGGCCAGATCCCTTCGACTGGATCTGCCAAGGTTCACCCTTGTGGGGGCGACGACGAGAGCAGGTATGCTTTCCGCACCTCTTCGGGATCGTTTTGGTGTCTTGTATCATCTGGAATTTTATACACCGGAGGAACTGATGCAGATTGTAACGGCATCAGCCAAGAAGCTGGATGTTTCCATTGATCCGGACGGGGCGTATGAGATCGCAAGACGTTCAAGAGGAACGCCTCGACTTGCCAACCGTCTGCTGCGTAGAGTCAGAGATTTTGCGCTGGTAAAATTTGATGGTAAAATAACAAAAGAGGTCGCAGACGAGAGCCTGACACTTTTAGAAGTAGATGATATGGGGCTTGACATGTCAGACCGCAATATATTGCTGACCATTATGGATCAGTTTCATGGGGGACCGGTAGGGCTTGATACACTGGCAGCATCCATCGGAGAGGATGCTGGAACCATTGAAGACGTCATTGAGCCTTATCTGGTAAAGTCTAATCTGGTGCTTCGAACACCGAAGGGACGGATGGCAACAGAGGAATGCTACCGGCACTTTGGAAGAGAAAAATCCGGCTAAAAGGATTGTTTTTATACACGCATCCTTTTATAATAGACTTGAATAAGCTTACGAGAAGGAGAGACATATGTCTGCCAAGAAATCAGTCGCAGTGCTCATAGGGGGCAAGGTTTACAACCTGAGCGGATATGAAGAAGAAGAATATATGCAGAAGGTTGCAGCTTACATTAACGGTAAGATCGAGGAATTTTCCAAGCTGGAAGGATATCGTAAGCAAAGTGCCGATATGAAGGCGACTCTTTTGGAGCTTAACATTGCCGATGATTATTTCAAGGCGAAGGAACAGATCGAGAAGTATGAGCTTGATGCTCAGCAGAAAGAGAAGGATCTTTATGATCTGAAGCATGAGCTGATCACGGATCAGGTAAAGTCCGAAGATTGCAGCAGTCGTATCAGAGAGCTAGAGAAGGAGAATGCAGAGCTTCGCAAGATCAAAGCGAAGCTGGAGGCATCATTGGAGGATGCCCTCCTTGGACCTTTATCCGGCAAGCCTAGAAATGATTTAGATGATTAATGGTTTACAGGGGATAGGAATATCCCCTGTAAATTTTTTGGAGTATTATTTATGTCAAGAAGACCAGATAACCAGATGGAAGTTTTATCACCAGCCGGTGATCTTTCCATATTGAAAACTGTAGTAGATGCAGGTGCAGATGCCGTTTATTTTGGCGGAGATCTGTTTGGTGCAAGAGCCTATGCCAATAACTTTACCCGACAGGAGGCAGGAGAAGGAATTTCTTATGCTCATAACCGTGGAGCCAAGACCTATCTTACGGTCAATACGCTGCTGAAGAATCTTGAGATCGAGAAAAAGCTTTACGATTATCTGAAAAGCTATTATGAGATGGGACTGGATGCAGTTTTGGTGCAGGATTTTGGTGTAATGGAAATGGTGAGCAGCTGTTTTCCTGATATGGAGCTTCATATCAGTACCCAGGCCAATATCACATCTGCTTACGGTTCTTCTTTATTAAAGCAGGTAGGAGCGAAGCGGATCGTCTGTGCAAGAGAACTTTCAATAAAAGAGATCGCGTCCATTTACGATCAGACCGGTATGGATATTGAGTGTTTCGTTCACGGAGCCTTATGTGTCTGCTATTCCGGGCAGTGTCTTATGAGTTCCATGCTTGGAGGCAGAAGCGGAAACCGTGGTCGATGCGCCCAGCCCTGTCGACTGGAGTATGACCTTCTAGACCACAAAGGGAATAGAAGGAACATGCCCGGGGCATATATTTTAAGTCCAAAGGATATGAATGGAATCGCAGATCTCCCAAGGCTTTATAATGCCGGGGTCTATTCCCTTAAGATCGAAGGCCGGATGAAGAAGGCGGCATACGCAGAGGGCGTGGTTGCCATGTACCGGAAGTATACGGATCTGTTGCTGTCGGAAGGGGAAGAAAACTTTGCTGTGGATCCAAAGGATATGCAGCTTTTATATGATTACGGCAATCGTTGTGGCTTTACCAATTCTTATTATGATATGAGAAATGATAAGGATATGATCACGTATGTATCGCCTTCCCATTCTCATAAGGCAGGGAAAGAGAAAGCCCCGGCGAAGGCGACGGAAGAGAACGCTCCCCTTACCGGTTATTTCTTTGCCAGGGTGGGAGAGCCCATTTCGCTTACTCTGTATACAAAGGATGCTTCGGTAACGGTCGAGGGTCCTGTTGCCATGGAAGCGGTAAAGAGCCCGATGACAGCGGAGGCCATCGAAAAGCCTCTTAAGATGACAGGGGGAAGCGGATATGAGATGAAGGAGCTGACCCTTGATGTAAGCGGGGATCTTTTTATCCCGGCCAAGGAATTAAAGGCGATTCGAAGGCAGGCTCTGCAGAAGCTGGGAGAACCGGAAGCACAGCCCAAGAAGAAGCCGGTGGTCATCGGTGAGAGAACCTCGTATCCTATGTCGGCTTTTTCCTGTGAAAAGCCGAAGGGAATCCTTCCGTTTCTTATCACAGTGGAGACGAAGGAACAGGAGCGACAGGTGCTTTCATTTTGTCGAAAGGCAGGAAATCCAGGGATTCTTGTTCTTTCCTTTGATTGTTTCCTTAAGAAAGACGGGCAGGAGCTTTCTTCCTTAAAGGAGGCGCTGCATGCCGTGGGTAGCCGCTTATATGTAAGACTTCCTCTGATCCTTCGCCGGAGAAATGCTGAGGCTCTTATGGATGCTTTGGAAGACTTGAAGACGATGGATGGTGTTATGGTCTCCTCCTTTGATATGCTTGGTTTTGCAAAGGAGCACTTAAGGGAGCTTGATCGGATCGCCGATCATCGGTTATATGTGTGGAACAACCGTACCCAGGCCGCCTATGAGAGACAGGGGATCACAGCGTTTTGCACTCCGGATGAGTTGAATCGAAAAGAATTGATGCACCGTGATCTGCAAAACTGCTATATGACGGTGTACGGCCGTTTGCCTTTGATGTATACAGCTAACTGTCAGCATAAGAATTCGGCCTGCTGCGATGAGAAGGCAGAAGTTTTGTATCTGCGGGATCGATATCAGAAGATCTTCCCGGTGAGAAACATATGCTCAAGCTGCGTCAATATTATTTATAACAGTCTGCCCACCTCTCTTTTTGGTAAAAGCAACGAGGTAAGGGCCTTATCTGCCGGTGGACTTCGGGTGGATCTAACCCTTGAGAATGAAAGGGAGACGGAAGAGGTCTTATCTCTTTTTGGGGATCTTTTAAATGACAAAGATACCGGGGAGGTATCCTTTACAGAGATCACAAGGGGACATTTTAACAGAGGAGTAGAATAGTGATTCATTTAATTACAGAAATCGTTAGGCTCTTATTGATCATAATGATCGCTGTCTACACGTATGATAGTTTTAAGGCGCTTCGTTCAAATACATCGGAGCGGGTTGCCAACCGTTTATATCGTAAACAGACAACCATCGTGTATCTGACGGTTTTTTGTTCGGGACTTGTATTGTATCTTCATACCAATGATCAGCGGGTGATTGCCATCACCGCGGCCCAAAGTGTGTTGTTTGCACTGGCTATGCTGATTTATAAGCAGATCTATGAATATGCCAATAAGCCCTTGATTAATAACATGTGTATGCTGCTTGCCATCAGTTTTTTGATCCTGACAAGACTTCGGATCGATCATGCCATCCGGCAGCTGTTTATGGCAGCGGCTGCACTTCTGATCACCTGTGTGATCCCGCTTCTGATCGAGAAGCTAAAGCTCTGGAAGCGTCTGACCTATTTTTATGCCGTTGTCGGTATTTTGGCGCTTGGAGCTGTGGCTGTGTTAGGCCGCGAGACCTACGGTGCAAAGATCAATATCAAGCTTGGACCGGTCCTTTTACAGCCTTCGGAGTTTGTGAAGATCCTTCTGGTATTTTTTATCGCTTGTATGCTTTATCAGAGGACGGATCTCCATCAGGTGGTAATAACCGGGATCATTACGGCGATTATGATCCTGATCTTAGTTGCATCCAAAGATCTTGGATCTGCACTTATCTTCTTTGTGACCTTTCTGGTTATGGTCTATGTTGCCACTCAGCGACCGATCTATCTTCTGGCAGGGCTTTCCATGATGGCGGCAGCTTCCGTTGCCGGATATTTTCTTTTTTCCCATGTCAGGACCCGTGTTCTTGCATGGAAGGATCCTCTTGCGGTTGTAAACGATCAGGGATACCAGATCTGCCAGTCCCTTTTTGCTATTGGAACCGGTGGCTGGTTCGGAAGCGGTCTGTTCCAGGGAATGCCGCAGAAAATACCGGTGGTCACCACAGACTTTGTATTTTCGGCAATTTCTGAAGAACTGGGGGCGTTGTTTGCCCTTAGTATGATTTTTATCTGCATCAGTAATTTTCTTATGTTTTTCAATATTGCCATGCAGATCCGGGACCAGTTCTACAAACTGATCGCCCTTGGACTTGGAACTGTATATGGAATTCAGGTCTTTACGACCCTTGGGGGAGTAACAAAGTTCATTCCGTCCACCGGTGTGACCCTGCCCCTTGTAAGCTATGGCGGAAGTTCCATTTTATCGACTATGATCCTGTTTGCTATCATTCAGGGGCTGTATAAGAGGGCATTTTCAGAAGGAGACCTTCATGAGAAGAGACAGAAGAGACAGAAGAAACAAAAGAGATCTTGAAATAATGGATCTGGAGGAGGATACCAGAAGAACAGGAAAACGGCGCCCACACGCGAGGAATGTTGAATTTGCAGTGGTGACCTATGCATTCTTGCTTTTATTTATCAGCCTGTGTGCTTACTTTGTATACTTTGTATCCTTTCAAAGCGAGGATTTTATCAATCATCCTTCCAATGCAAGACTTTCCAAGCTTTCTGATACCGTGATCAGAGGAAATATCACCACAAAGGACGGCGTTGTAGTGGCGAAAAGCGAGATCAAAGGGGAAAAGGAAGTGAGGGTCTATCCGAAAGGCAGAACCTATGCCCATGTAGTTGGATATAATTCCAATGGAATGGCAGGAGTGGAATTGGAGCGGAATTTCCAGCTGCTTCGTTCTCATTCTTTTTTTCTGACACGAATCGCCAATGATCTGGCAAATAAAAAAAGCCAGGGTGATACGGTGGTTACCACCTTGGATTCCAAGCTTCAGGAGACGGCATATAACGGGATCGGATCCTATCAGGGAGCAGCGGTAGCCATTGATCCCGATACGGGAGCCATTCTTGCTATGGTGTCAAAGCCGGATTTTGATCCCAATACCGTGGCATCATCTTGGAAGAGCCTTTCCTCAGGGGATAATTCTTCCTCTGTCCTTTTGAACCGGGCAACTCAGGGACTTTATCCGCCGGGTTCCACCTTTAAGATGGTGACCGCCCTTTCTTACCTGCAAAACGGCGGAAAGATGTCCGATACCTTTTCGTGCAGCGGTGCCTTATCCAATAATGGATATACCATTCACTGTTATGGTGGGGAAGTTCATGGTCAGCAGGATCTGACCCAGGCCTTTGGTAATTCCTGTAATGTTGCCTTTGCGACGGCGGGGCTCTCTCTCGAAAAGGGAGAATTGAAGGAGACGGCAGAGCGGTTGCTGTTTAACAGGGAGCTGCCCACCACACTGTCCAATGTGAAAAAAAGCAGTTTTACCCTGGACGGGGTAGAGGATAAGGCCCTTGTAATGCAGACCTCCATTGGGCAGGGAAATACTCTGGTGACCCCCCTTCATATGGCGGTCATTGCTTCCGCAGCTGCAAATAACGGAACCGTCAAGACGGTTCATGATATCGATCATATTGAAAATGATAACGGAAATCTTGTAAAATCCTTTGATCATAAGAATTCTGAAACGATCATGACAAAGGAAGAGGCCAAACGTCTTCGTATTATGATGCGTTACGTGGTGACCAACGGAACCGGAAGAAGGCTGAATGTTTCAAAGTATCGCGCTTACGGTAAAACAGGAACAGCCGAGTATTCTTCCAATAAAAGGCAGTCTCACTCCTGGTTTGTGGGGTTTGCCAAAAAAGGGAAGAAGAAGATCGCGGTTGCTGTCGTCATGGAGGGAGCGGGATCCGGTTCCGCCTATGCTGTGCCGCTGGCGGGACGCATGTTTGACACCTACCTGGGAGAATAATATACTTCATATATGAGAAAATGGGATTTAAGGGAAAAACTGCTTTTTTATGAACATATGCCGGTAAGCAGTCATAGGATGAAAGCGTCACGGCTTATTTCTCATGTTGTACGGGCGGAGCGCCTTCCGGGGGTGTATCTTTTGATCCTTTCGAATCATCCGGGGGATTGGATGGAAATCGTATCCTGCGGTCACGGACTGGGCTGGTATGCACTGACGGATCAGAAGGCAAGGGTCATCGGAATAGTTGAAGGCAAAAAGGAAGCCTATCGTCTGATGGGAGAGATCCTTCTGGAGATGATTCATGCCGGAGTCGATCCCGGGGAGCGCTACAGCGATCAGGTGTTTTTAACCTCAAAAGAATGGAAAAGGAGGTTAAGACATGGCAATGCTGGGTAAGATCCTTCTGGTGCTTCTGATCCTGGTTCTTGTGATACTTTTTTATATATTCTTTGCTCCGATCCGTTATCGGATGGATGGAAGGATCGAAGACGAGATCTTTTTTCAGGGGAAGGTATTGGATCCTTTGCGGCTGATCCGTGTCTGCTTTACATATCGGGATGGTGAAAGCGAACTTTCTCTTCGTCTTCTCTACGGATTCCTGAAGACCGGTAAAGAGGAAGAAGATGCAACGGATGACGAAGGGGAAGCGCAGGAGACCGAGGAAAAGAACCAAAGGAAGACCTCTGTAAAGTCAAAAAAGAAAAAAATGACCAAAAAGCCCCGGGCTCAAAGCGAAGAACAAGAAAAGAAGCAAACGAAGCATGCCATACTGGGATGTATCAGGGATCATACCCTGCAGGATGCTCTTCCTGTGCTGTTTTCTTTCGTGGGAAAGGTCCTTCGGGTTATCAAACCAAAGAGGTTTCAGATGAATTTCGACTATGCCTTGGGTGAACCGGATTTTACCGGATATGCCACCGGTGTATTGAGTGTGATTCCGGTTTCATATCAGAAGAAGGTAGAACTTCGGCCGGATTTTGATTCTGAAGCTTTATATTTGAGAGGATCTTTTGCGATCGGCGGTGGATGCTGCCTGATACAATGGGTCCTTCTGGGCATTGGATTCTTTTTCAAAAAGGAGATTCAGCGCCTGTTAGACAGTTATAAGGGAGTTAAAAGGAAAAAGGAGTAAACATGGCAAAAGACAATACAAATTTTGATCATACCGTAGCATCTTTGTTTAAGGGGATGGACAGCTTTCTTACGTCGCGGACGGTGGTAGGAGAGCCACTTACCTTTGGAGATACCATCATTGTTCCGTTGGTGAATGTATCCTTTGGCGTGGGAGCCGGTGCCTTCTCGAGTGACCGGGCCAATAACGGTGGCGGAGGAATGGGCGGTAAGATGTCGCCTTCCGCTGTTCTTGTGATCCACAATGGAACTACAAGACTGATTAATATCGCTACCAATTCCGGAATGGATAAGCTGTTGGATCTGGTGCCGGATTTTGTGGATTCCATCAAGAGTAAAAAGAATGGATTCAAGCGAAGTGATTCCGACAAGGCCGTTCGGGAAGAAGCGGCAGAGGTGATCCGCGAGGAAGTCAAGGCTGCAACGGAAGATATGTTGGAAGAATAAGATAAGATAGTATAAGAAAAGCTGCAAGGCCATCGGGCCTTGCAGCTTTTCTTATACTGTCCGGAGTGTTTCCCTTTGTTGCAGGGTAACAAAAAAGCAACCAGAAAACTGGTTGCTTCGTTGTTCTTACTTATGCTCTCTCAACAGCGCCGGAACGTAAGCAGGAAGTGCAAACATATAATCTCTTAGGAGTACCGTTAACGATACATTTAACTGATTTTACATTTGATTTCCAGATACGATTTGATCTTCTATGAGAATGGCTCACATTGTTTCCGAAATGAGCACCCTTACCGCATACTGCACATTTTGCCATCGTAGCACCTCCTTGGCCTCAAATTTTGAGTCGCTCTCACGACACAACAAATGTAGTTTAGCAAATCTTTTTGAAAAATGCAAGAAGTTTTTTTACATTGCACTTTCTTTTAAATCGTATATAATATTCCATAGTGATAAAGTCGCTAATTTTATCGAATTCATCGACTATGAATATGAATATTAGAATTGGAGGTACATCTAATGCAAGGTCAGGGACAGATGGAGAATGATCTGGGTAAGATCATCATTGATACCGACGTAATTGCAACCTATGCAGGCTCCGTAGCTGTTGAGTGCTTTGGAATCGTAGGTATGGCTGCTGTTAACATGAAGGATGGACTGGTAAAGCTTTTGAAGAAAGAGTATTTAGGTCACGGCATTGATGTAACAGTAAATGATCATAACGCAATCTCTTTGGATTTTCACTGCATCATTTCTTATGGTGTAAGTATTGCCACTGTATCAGACAATTTGAAAGAGACCGTTAAATACAAGGTGGAAGCATTCACAGGAATGACGGTTGACGCAATCAATGTCTATGTAGAAGGCATTCGTGTGATCGATTAAGGAGGATATAACTTGGAAATCAATACAATCGATTCCCAGCAGCTTGCTGGCATGTTCTTAGCTGGTGCTAAGTATCTTGAGGCTAAGAAGGATCATATCAATGAGCTTAATGTTTTCCCGGTTCCGGATGGTGATACCGGTACGAACATGACAATGACGATCATGTCTGCAGCAAAGGCAGTGCATGATCTTGAGAATCCGGATATGAAGTCTGTATGTAAGGCAATCTCTTCCGGATCTCTTCGCGGCGCAAGAGGTAACTCCGGCGTTATCCTTTCTCAGCTTTTCAGAGGTTTTACCAAGATCATCAAGACAGAGGATCAGCTGACGGTTTCTATCTTAAGCGATGCCTGCCAGAAGTCCTGTGAGACAGCGTATCGTGCTGTTATGAAGCCAAAGGAAGGAACCATTCTTACCGTAGCCAAGGGAATTGCGGATAAGGCAGCAGAACTTTCTACAACCACAGAGGATGTGGTGGCTTTCCTGGGACAGATCGTTGAGCATGCACAGGTCGTTTTGGATAAGACTCCGGATATGCTTCCGGTATTAAAGCAGGCCGGTGTGGTAGATTCCGGCGGAGCAGGTCTTCTTGAGGTGCTGACCGGTGCATACGATTACCTTTGCGGCAAGTCCATCGATCTTAGCTTTGGCGAGGATAAGGCCAGCCAGCAGGAGGAAGTACAGGCTCCGACTCTTTTATACAAGACGGGATTTTCTATTGTGACAACCGATGCTTTTGCAGCCGGAATCGATGCAGAGATTCGTTCTTATCTTGAGGGTATCGGCGGCAATGTTACTGTGAAGCATTCCACCCACGTGATTACCGTGTCTTTGGATACCAATGAGCCGGGTAAGGCAATTACCCGCGCGTTGAAGTACGGTGCCATCACAGATGTTTCTGTTGTGAACCAGGCTGCGCCTAAGATCGAGACCAAGGCCGAGGAGAAGTCCGTAGAGACAGCTCCCGCCAAGGAAGAGACTGTTTCTGCAGAGCCTGCCAAGGATATGGGATTTGTAGCTGTATCCATTGGTGACGGATTGAATGAGATTTTCAAGGGTCTTGGTGCCGACTACATCATCGAAGGTGGTCAGACGATGAACCCGAGTACAGCCGACATCATTGATGCCATCCATAAGGTAAATGCGAAGGCTGTCTTTGTTCTTCCGAACAACAAGAACATTGTTATGGCTGCAAAGCAGGCAGTTGAACTGGTAGAGGACAAGCAGGTCATTGTTCTTCCGACCAAGACACTTCCTCAGGGTGTCACTGCTTTGATCAACTTTATTCCGGATCAGTCCGTAGAGGAGAACCGGGAGCGTATGGAAGAGGAAATCACAAAGGTTAAGACCGGCGAGATCACCTATGCTGTACGTGATACCACAATTGATGATAAGGAGATCCACCAGGGGGATTATATGGGAATTACCGATCAGGGAATTTCTGCCGTTGGTCAGGATATCGAGAAGACATTTATTGAGATGTTACATACTATGGTAGATGAGGATTCTTCCCTTCTGTCCATCTATACCGGTTCTGACGCCAAGGAAGAGGTGACAGCATCACTTCAGGAAGCCATTGCGAAGGAATTTGACAGTCTTGAGGTTGAACTTCAGACGGGTGGACAGCCTGTCTATTACTACGTAGTATCTGTGGAATAATATGTTGTTAACAGACCCTATTACAAAACTTAAAGGTATTGGTGAGAAAACGGCTGCTCTCTTTGAGAGAGTAGGCGTTTTCTCTTGTTATGACCTGATCACATTTTATCCGAGGACCTATTTTGCTTATCCGGATCCCCTGGAAGAGGAACCCGGGGAGGAAATGTCAGGGAAAGCTTTTTGTGTGGAGGCTGTGATCACCAACCCGGTTTCCGGCCGGGGCGGCAAGATGCCGGTGACTGCAACAAAGGTCAAAAGCTTTGGCTGCGAGATCGAGTGTGTATGGTATCGTACCCCCTATGTGAGACATCAGCTCCCTCCGGGGACCCACCGCTTTTTTTACGGAATATTGGAAAAGCACGGCAAAGGCTATAAAATGCAACAGCCGAAGATCTTCACACCGGAGGAATATTTAGAGAAGCAAAAGCAGTTACAGCCGGTTTACGCCCTGACCAGGGGACTGAAAAATTCGACCGTCTGCAAAGCTGTTGACACCGCCCTTACCATGTTAGGTAATGAGCCGAAGGATTATATTCCGTCGGCAATGATCAAGAAACGGAATCTTATGACCTACCGAGGGGCACTTCGTCATCTGCATTTTCCGGATGATTTTGAGGATCTGAAGGAGGCAAGGAGGCGGCTCTGTTATAATGAGTTCTTTGATTTTGCCATGGAAATGCGACAGGAGCAAAGGGGCGAAGAGGAGACGGTAAATCCTTACGTTTTCACAAAGTTCCAGGCGAAGGACCTTGTGATAGAAAAGCTTCCCTACCGGCTGACGGATGGACAACAGGGAGCCTTAGCGGATATTCTGCAGGATTTTAAGGGAGAGCATATCACCCAACGGCTGATTCAGGGAGATGTGGGAAGCGGCAAGACGATCCTTGCTTTTCTGGCTATGATAAGCTGTGCGGAAAATGGTTATCAGACTGTTATGATGGCTCCTACAGAGGTTTTGGCAAGGCAGCATTATGAAACCTTCCTTGGACTTTTAAAGGAATACGGCCTTCCGTATCAGGCGGTGCTTCTAACAGGTTCGGTAAAGGGAAGGGCCAGAAAGGAAGTGCAGGAGCAGATCGCATCGGGACAGGCGAACTTTGTCCTTGGGACACATGCACTGTTTCAGGAGAAGGTCGTATACCATGATCTTGCCCTTGCAATTACCGACGAGCAGCACCGGTTCGGTGTCAAGCAAAGGAAAATGCTTTCGGAGAAGGGAAGTGCCCCGTTTTCTCTTGTTATGAGCGCTACGCCTATTCCCAGAACCCTTGCTATGATCCTTTACCAGAATATGAATATTTCGGTGATCGCGGATGTTCCGGCAAGACGAAAGCCTATTAAAAATGCTTTGATCAATCCGAAGCTTCGAACCAAGGCCTACCAGATGATCCTCAAAGAGGTGAGGGCCGGACATCAGGCTATGGTGATCTGTCCTTTGGTGGAGGCCAGTGACAAAATGGAGGGAGAGAACGTAAAGGATTACGCTGCGAAGCTACGGGAACTTTTTGCGGGAAGTGCCTCCGTAGGGGTGCTTTATGGTCCCATGAAACCGGAGGAAAAGGAAGAAGTCATGGAGGCGTTCGCCAAGGGGCGGATCGACGTTCTGGTGTCTACAACGGTGATTGAGGTGGGAGTTAATGTGCCCAATGCCACGGTGATTCTGATCGAAGATGCCCAGAGGTTTGGACTTGCCCAGCTTCATCAGTTGAGAGGACGGGTGGGAAGAGGTGATGCCCAGTCCTATTGTATGTTCGTGGATACCTCCGGAGCCAAAGAAGCCCCGAAACGACTTCAGGTCATGACTGCAAGCAACGACGGATTTTTCCTTGCCAACGAGGATCTGAAGATGAGAGGCCCCGGGGATTTTTACGGCATCCGACAGAGCGGAGATTTTGCTTTCGCCCTTGCGGACTTGTACCAGGATAGCGATCTGTTAAAAGAGGTAGGAGAGGACATAGAAGATTTTTTCTGTAAAAAAAGCGAAGACTTTGATGCGGAGCTTCTTGCGATCTCCCGTCATCAAAGTCTTGTGGCAAGTGTGACCTATCATAATCTCTGATCAATCCTCGATTCGCTTTACCCCGCGGATCTGTGGATGGATCATCATAGAATAGTTTGTGTAATAAATAACAAATCCGGGAGCGGCACCGGAAGGCTTTTTGACATTCTTCTTCTGAAGATAGTCGATCTCAAGCTTTTCGGAGTCCTTTCCGCTGGAATAGTAGCCGGCCAGTTCGGCGGCGATCATAAATACATCATCCGGCAGCTCTTCCCCCTCGGTTTTAACGATGACGTGGGAGCCCGGTATCTTCTTGGCATGGAACCACCAGTCGTTGCCGGTGGCCTTTTTAAAGGTCAGGGCGTCGTTCTGATAGTTGTTCTTACCGACATAGATATGGAAGCCATCCTCTGTTACAAAATGCAGGGGGTGGCTTTTTCCTGCTTTCTCCTTTTTGTTTTTCGCGTGCTTGTGAATATAGCCGAATTCTTCAAGCTCCCGTCGGATCTCGTCAAGATCGTTGCTGCTTTCTGCAATTTCAAGGCTGTTTAAAATGGCGGAAAGATGTTCAACGGTCTTTTCTGTTTCTTTGATCTGCTCCGTTAAGGCGACACGGGTACGCTTGCATTTGGTATATTTGTCGAAATACCGCTGGGCATTTTCCATGGCGCTCTTTTGCGGATCCAGAGGGATCGTAAGTTCCCGGTTGTCATAATAATTTGTGACGGTTGCTGATGTTTCTCCCTCCGGAATCTGATAGCCGTAGGTGTGAAGCAGTTCGCCGTAGACACGGTATTGCTCCATTTTCTCGGTATCCTTCATCTGTCGGATCTGAAGATCAAGCTTTTTGCTTTCACGTTCAAGAAGGGTCTTGACGGAGCGGCGGAGATCGGAGGAGCGCTGCTTCATGTTGGAATACAAAGCCTTCTTGGCAAAATACTGTTCCAACACCTCGGATACGCTGTTGTGATCGTCCCGAATGCAGTAGCCTTCGTATGCCAGCAGTGGATAGGCGCAAAACTCCACCGGATGCCGATCCTTGGCATCCAGATAGATGATGGGGGAAGGTGTTTGTTCAATGGTAGCGAGCATTCGTGTAAAAGCATCGTACATGTCGGCCTTTTCCGAAGAGGATAAAGAGGCTGTGGAAGCATCGGAATCGACCCCTGCCATGGTACACAGCTGCTGAACGGAGGTGGAGGAAAAACCGATGACGGAGGAGAGGATGGCTTTAAAGATCGATACCGGTCTTGAAAGGATATCCTCCATAAAACGTGTTCTGTTAATGTCATTTGGCTGGTATTTGTTTTCCTGCGCCGGAATGAAATATTCTCTTCCCGGAAGGACCTCTCGGACAGAGCTGACCTGAGCCGGGATTCGTTTGATGGCATCAAGGATCTTCTGATCCTGATCGCAGAAAATAATATTGGAATGCTTTCCCATGATCTCAACATATAGGTATTTTACAGCCGGATCTCCCAACTCATTCAGATGAGAGATCTTAAAGCATAAAACCCGTTCAAAATCGATCTGTCGGATCTCATCGATCTGGGAATTTCCGATATACTTTCTTAAAAGCATGCAGAAATTCGGAGCGGTGAGGGGAGCCTTTTTATTCTCTGAGGTAAGATAAATCAGCGGAAGCGAAGCATTTGCAGAGATCTGCAGTAAAAACTTCTCTCCGTTATTCTTGATTGTGAGGATCAACTCTTCCGGTTCTGGTTGAGCGATCTTGACAATGCGCCCACCGGTAAGCTTTTCCTGTAATTCCCTTGCGAGCGCATGAAGTGTGATTCCGTTAAATGCCATGTGTTTCTCCTTTTATGCGTATTGATTATATTATATACTAGGTGTCAATAAAGTCAGATTGTATACACATTTGACGAAGAAGATAAGTTAGACTATAATAAATTGGATTGTCTTCTAAAAGGGAGGGAATGTTATGGCATACAGCATGACAGGCTTTGGTCACTATGAATATCAGGAAGGAAATGAGAAACTTACTGCAGTCATTCACAGCGTGAATCACCGCTATTTAGACCTTAGTGTCAAGCTTTCGAAGAAGCTTTCGGCGCATGAGATGCAGATCCGGAATCAGATCAAGCAGAAGCTCAGCCGGGGTAAGGTGGATGTTACCATTTCCTATGAATCCACAGGAAGCGCAAAGGAAGAGATCTGTTATAATCCCGATCGGGCCAAGTGTTATATAGAGAGTCTGCGTTCTATGGCAGAGGATTTTGGCATTCCCGACGATATTTCCGTAACGAAGATCGCCCGGTTGCCGGATGTCTTTGAGATCGTTGCCGTTCCGGAAGACGAAGAGCATCTGGAGGAGATGACCCGTAAGGTACTGGAGGGTGCTTTGGCTGCTTTTCTAGAGAATCGGAGCCAGGAAGGTAGTCGTCTGGTCTGTGATCTGAATGAGAAGATCAATGAGATGGAACAGCTTGTTCTGGCAGTAGAGGAACGTGAGCCTCAGATCATCGAGGAGTACAAGAGCAGACTTCGGGGGAAGATCGATGATCTGCTGGAGGATACCCAGATCGATGAGAGCCGCCTTGCAATGGAAGTGACCATAATGGCGGATAAGCTCTGTGTGGACGAGGAGATGGTACGGCTTAAGAGCCATATTGCAGAAGCAAGATCCACTCTGGGTTCAAGTGGAGATATCGGCCGTAAGATGGATTTCCTGGCTCAGGAGATGAACCGGGAGGCAAATACCATTCTTTCCAAATCCACGGATGTAACGGTGGCGGATCTTGGTATTTCCATCAAGACTCTGATTGAGAAGATTCGTGAACAGATTCAAAATCTTGAATAGAGGTTTTCATGCAGTTCATTAATATTGGATATGGTAACCTGGTAAGCTCGGATAAGATCCTCTGCATGGTGTCGCCGGATTCGGCTCCCATCAAGCGCCTTTTGTCGAAGGCCAAGGAGGATAATTTGCTGATTGATGCCAGCCAGGGGCGTAAGACCAAGGGTGTTATCATTCTTTCCGATGGACGGGTCGTGTTGTCGGCATTACTGCCGGAGACCATCGCATCCCGTATGTCCATGGAAGGACATGATGATTAATATATGAAAAAGGAAGTAAAGCTATGAATCAGGATAAGGGACTTGTAGTGGTTCTCTCCGGTTTTTCCGGAGCAGGAAAAGGAACCATTATGAAACATCTTTTGTCAAAGTATCCGGACCGGTATCATCTGTCGATCTCAGCAACAACAAGAGATAAGCGTACAGGTGAAGAGGACGGTCGAGAGTACTTCTTCAAGACAAGAGAAGAATTTGATGAAATGGTTAAGAACAACGAGTTTTTGGAGCATGCAACCTTTAACGGTAATTCCTACGGAACGCCGAAGGCATATGTTGAGAAACTCGTGAAGGAAGGCAAGGACGTTATCCTTGAAATTGAGGTACAGGGAGCGCTTCAGGTGAAGGAGATTTTTCCGGAAGCTCTTTTACTATTCGTCACACCACCTTCTGCCCAGGCTTTGAAGTCCAGACTTGTGGGTAGAGGTACGGAGAGTGCAGAGGTTGTAGCACAGCGTCTTGCCATCTCCAGCAGAGAATCCAAGCTGATGCCAAAGTATGATTACCTTATCATCAATGATGTGATCGATGAGGCAGTTGAGCGGGTTCATAACATCATAACAAGTCAGCATTTTGCTACTAACCATAATGAGGCTGCGATTTTAGATCTGCAGCAGCAGCTTACCGTATTTGCGAAAGGAGAATAAATATGATCCATCCATCTTATGTAGAACTTATGCAGGTTGTAAATGAAGGAGCCGATGTAGGTGAGGAGCCGGTTGTTAACAGCCGTTACAGTATTGTATGTGCCACAGCAAAGCGTGCTCGTCAGATCATTGACGGAAAAGAGCCAATGATCGATTATGATTACGGTGACAAGCCACTTTCTGTTGCAGTTGATGAGTTATACGATGGCTCTCTTCGCATCCTTACCGATGAGGAGGCCGCAGAGAAGCAGGCAGAGGTTGATAAGGCAAAGGAGATCCTTCGTCAGCGTCGTGCAGAGGCTGAGCGTATTGCGGCAGAGAAGCAGGCAGCAGAAGAAGCTGCAGCTGAAGAGAATGCAGAGGAAGAGACTGCAGAGACGAAAGAAGAAGTCGGAGAAGAATAATATATGATGAAGTTATACTTTGTGTCCCTTGGCTGCGATAAGAATTTAGTAGACGCGGAGCACATGTTATCACTTCTTCATGCAGACGGTTATGAAATAACAGAGGATGAGGCAGAGGCAGACGTCATTATTGTCAATAGCTGCTGCTTTATTTCGGATGCTGCAGAGGAAAGTGTTAATACGATCATTGATCTTGCACGCTATAAGAGTGAAGGTCATCTGAAGGCCCTGATTGTAACCGGATGTCTCTCCCAGCGTTTCACAGAAGAGATGAAGGTGGAGATCCCTGAGGTTGATGGTATTATCGGTACAAGCTCATACGATGAAGTGACAAGTGTATTGAAGCGTGTCCTTGCCGGAGAGAAACAGGTGACCGCTGTAAAGGATCTTGCGCGTATTCCTGAGGACCGTGGTCGTATCGTTACAACCGGTGGTCATTATGCCTACCTTAAGATCGCGGAGGGTTGTGACAAGAATTGTTCTTACTGTATTATTCCTAAGATCCGTGGACCGTACCGCAGTATCCCTATGGAGAGGATCCTTGCGGAAGCAGAGAAACTTGTGGAGGATGGTGTTCGTGAACTGATCCTGGTTGCCCAGGAGACGACCATCTATGGAAGTGACCTTTACGGTAAGAAATCTCTGCCTCTTCTTCTTAAGAAGCTTGGAGAATTAAAAGGACTTGCATGGATCCGTATTCTGTATGCGTATCCGGAGGAGATCGATGATGAGCTGATCGAAGAGATTGCAACCAACCCGAAGGTCTGTCATTATATCGATATGCCGATCCAACATGCCAATGATCATATTTTAGGCCGTATGGGCCGACGTACGAATCAGCAGGATATCGTCAACGTCGTAGAAAAGCTTCGTCGCCGTATTCCGGATATGTGTATTCGAACTACTTTGATCTGCGGATTCCCGGGTGAGACAGAAGAGATGCACCAGGAGCAGATCTCTTTCATGAAGAAGATGCAGTTCGATCGCCTTGGTTCCTTCCCATTCTCGCCGGAGGACGGAACCGTTGCATACGAAATGCCGGATCAGGTTGCGGATGTAACGAAACAGTTATGGTATGACGAGATCATGCGAGTACAGCAGGAGATTACATTCAACAAGAATGAATCTCTTGTAGGAAAAGAGTTTGAAGTATTCATTGAGGGCGAGATCCCGAAGGATCGGGTATATGTGGGCCGTACTTATCGTGATGCACCCGGTGTTGACGGGCTTGTGTTTATGGATCGTGACATCCAGAGAATGTCGGGAGATCTGGTTCGTGTCCGGATCACCAAAACTCATGAGTACGATTTAATAGGAGAGATTATCGATGAAAATGAATCTACCAAATAAGCTTACCTGTCTTCGAATGATTCTGGTTCCGATTTTTGTGGCGATCCTTCTTGTTTTCCCTGAGAAGGCGGAGATGAGACTGCTTGCGGATGCCGTATTTATTATTGCATCCCTTACGGATTTATTGGACGGTAAGATCGCACGTAAGTACAATCTTGTTACCAACTTCGGTAAATTTATGGATCCCCTGGCGGACAAGCTTCTGGTTTGTTCTGCCATGATCTGCTTGGTGGCTCTTCACCAGCTGCCGGCATGGATCTGTATTGTGATCATTGGTCGTGAATTCATTATCAGTGGTTTCCGTCTGGTTGCTGCCAATAATGGAATCGTGATTGCGGCAAGCTATTGGGGCAAGTTTAAGACGACCTTCCAGATGCTTATGGTTATTGTAATGGTAGCAAATATCACCGTAGAGCCGGTGGCTAAGATGTTTGCTGTGCTGTCAACACTGCTTATGTGGACAGCCCTTGTTCTGACCGTTGTTTCACTGGTGGATTATCTTGCCAAGAATAAAGATGTATTAAAGGAGCAGTCATAATGCGAGTTATTGCTGGAACATGCCGCAGTATTCCTCTTAAGACGGTGGAAGGAAACGCAACACGTCCGACCACCGATCGAATCAAGGAAACGCTGTTTAATATTTTACAAAATGATATTCCGGAATGCCGTTTTCTGGATCTGTATGCAGGAAGCGGTCAGATCGGTATTGAGGCGTTGAGCCGTGGTGCAAAGCATGCCGTTATGGTAGAGCACGACAAGAAATGTGCGCAGGTGATCCGTGACAACCTGCATAAGACAAAACTGGAAGAGAAGACGACCCTGATGGAGCGTGATCTTCCGGCGGCTTTAAAGCTCCTGACCTCAGAAGGACCCTTTGACATTGTCTTTATGGATCCTCCCTATGATCTGCATCCGGAGAAGGAGATCTTAAAGGAGTTAAAAGACAACGGGCTTCTTGCGGAAGATGCCCTGGTTGTTATTGAGGCTGATAAGAACCGAACCTGCGACTTTTTTGCGGAAAGCGGTTTTGAACTGGTTCGGACCAAGGTCTATAAGAACAATATGCATATTTTCCTTCGTATGGTAGAGGGGAGCTTGTCATGAAAAGAGCCATCTATCCGGGAAGCTTTGACCCGGTGACTTTTGGCCATTTGGATATCATCCGCAGATCGGCTTGTATGTTCGATGAGATCGTAGTCGGCGTGTTAAGTAACAGTGCCAAAAATTCATTGTTTTCCGTTTCTGAACGTGTTAGTATGATTAGTGAGTTAACGCGTGATCTGGGCAATGTCAAGGTCGGATCCTTTGACGGACTTTTGATTGACTATGCTAAGGAGATCGATGCAAATGTTATCGTTCGTGGTCTTCGCGCTGTTACAGATTTTGAATATGAACTTCAGATTGCTCAAACGAACCGCGTGGAAAGCCCTGAACTTGACACGGTTTTTCTGACAACATCTTTGGAATATTCCTATTTGAGTTCTACCATTGTTCGTGAGTTCGCTTCCTATGGAGGCGATATTTCCAGGTTTGTACCAGCAGAGATCATTCCACAGATCATGGCGAAGTATAACAAATAAGGAGAGTATACTATGGCAAGTCAAATCGAAGACATCATTGATGATATTGAGAACTATATCGATGGATGCAAACCTGTTGCTTTTTCCAGTTCTAAGATTGCAGTTAATCGTGAGACACTTGAGAATTTATTAGAAGAGCTTCGGTCCAGAACACCGGTGGAGATTCGTCAGTATCAGAAGATGATCAGTAACCAGGAGTCCATCTTAGCCGATGCACGTAAGAAGGCTGAGGCCATGATTGCTCAGGCCGAGATGAAGACCAATGAATTACTGTCCGAGAACCAGATCATGCAACAGGCTTATGCGCAGGCCAACGAGGTTGTTATGATCGCTTCCAAGAATGCAGAAGAGGTCCTTTCCAAGGCTACCAACGATGCGAACAATATCCGTAGTTCTGCCATCGAGTACACCGATTCTTTACTTAAGAACGTTCAGGATGTTATTTACGGATCTATGGATACCACCAGAAGCCGTATGGAAAGCTACCTGACAACGATGCAGGGATATCTTGATACGGTGGTAAGCAACCGTATGGAGCTTGCTCCTAAGCAGGAAGAGCCTGATAAGGATACTGCTAAGGATGCCTCCAAGACATCAAAGGATAGTGCTAAGGAGACAGATAAGGACACTGTTTCGCCGGAGGGTTCGAAGGAAGGAACGGAAGAGAAGCCAACAGAGGTGGATGTTCCGGAGAAGTTCTTTAATAAGGAATAAGATGATAAGCCGGCTCCCTAGAGGGCCGGTTTTCTTGTATGTAGCACGAAGCATAAAGAAACAGGAGAGCTGTATGCGACTAGATAAATGGATCACATCCCAGGTAGCCATCAGCCGTAAGGATCTTAAGAAAAAGCTGAAGACCTCCCCTGCTATCGTCAATGGGGAAAAGATCTCAGACCCCGGCTTTCAGGTTGCGGAGGGGGATGAGGTGATCTTTGAGGGAGAAAGGATCGGCAAGACAGGTTTTGTCTACTATCTTTTCCATAAGCCAAAGGGTGTGGTTTGTGCCGCTGAGGATGCACGCTCGGAAACGGTCTTTTCCATTGTGCCCCAAAGTCCCAAAAAGGATCTTTTTACGGTGGGAAGGCTGGATAAGGATACGGAGGGGCTGCTGCTCATTACAAATGATGGAGCTCTAAGCCACGCTATGCTCTCGCCCAGAAGGCATGTGGCCAAGACCTATTTTCTGAAGACAAAGGATCCCATCCCCAAGGAAGCGGTTTTGCTCTTTGAAGAGGGAGTGGATATCGGAGATGAGAAGAAGACCCTGCCGGCAAGACTTGAGATTTTAGAAGATCAGAAAAGCGCCCTGCTTACCATTACCGAGGGTCGCTATCACCAGGTAAAACGCATGATGGAAAAGGCCGGTTCGCCTCTCTACTATCTGAAGCGTATTTCAATGGGTGAATTTGTACTGGAGGAAACACTGCCGCTTGGGGCATACCGGACATTACGGGAGGATGAACTTGAACTTGTTAAAAAATATAAAGGCGATACTGTTTGATTTAGATGGAACCCTGGTTGATTCCATGGGGATCTGGGGTCAGATTGACCGGGAATTTATGAGCGCCAGGGGCCTTCCTGTTCCCAAGGATCTGCAGCAGCAGATCGAGGGACTTTCCATGAATGAGACGGCAGCATATTTTAAGGAGAAGTTTCCTTTGGAGGAAAGCGAAGAAGAGTTGATGGAGATCTGGAATCAGATGGCTCTTTCCCACTATAAGCATTCAATTCCCTTAAAGCCGGGTGCAAGAGAATTTTTAGAGGAAGTGACAAAGCGAAAGATTAAGTGCGGTATTGCATCCAGTAACAGTGCCTTCCTCATTGAGGCCTGTCTGAAGGCTCATAATATCAAACAGTATATCCCGACCTTTGTTACTTCGGGAGAGGTTCAGAGCAGTAAGCCAGCACCGGACGTTTACCTTGAAGCGGCAAGACGACTGGGAGTGGATCCATGGGACTGTCTTGTGTTTGAGGATATTCTTCCGGGGATCATGGCAGGGGTTAATGCCGGTATGAAGACCTGTGCCGTCTGGGACGATTATTCCGGCGAATTCTGGGAAGAAAAGAAGCAACTGGCAGATTATTGGATCATGGATTATTATGATCTGTTGGGAAAGGCCAAGGCAGCAATATGAAAGAATTGACCATCGATAAGACAACCGCCGGACAACGGCTGAATAAATACCTTTTAAAGTATTTTAAAAATGCTACCAGTAGTTTTATCTACAAGATGCTTCGCAAGAAAAATATCGTTTTAAACGGTAAAAAGGCCACAGGAAGTGAGATGCTGAAGGAAGCTGATAAGATTAAGGTGTTCTTTTCCGATGAGACCTTTGAGAAGATGCGGGGGGCTGCAGCGGCAAAGGCAAATGCCCATAGGCTGGATCGTCTTCCGGTAAAGCCCCTTTCTATCGTTTATGAAGATGAAGACATCCTGGTTGTAAATAAGCCGGCCGGACTTTTGAGCCAGGGAGCAAAGGAAGGGGACGACAGTGTTAACAGCCGGCTTCTTGCCTACCTTTGGAAGGATAAGAAGATCACAGAGGAGAGCTTTGCTCTGTTTCATCCTTCTGTTGTCAACCGGTTGGATCGTAATACCAGTGGACTGGTACTGGCAGGTAAGACATTGGCAGGAACCCAGATGCTGACAGAAGAGATCAGAAATCACAGCTCGCAAAAGTATTATCATTGCTTTGTGGCAGGCAGACTGGAAAAGGAATGTAAGCTCCGGGATTATCTGATCAAAGACCCGGCACAGAATCGGGTTTTTGTGCGAAAAGACAAAACCATCGGAGCGTTGGAGATCAAGACGGATGTTACGCCTTTGGAAGTCTTTGAAGACTACACCTACGTCAGAGTTCACCTTCTGACCGGCCGGACCCATCAGATCAGAGCGCATCTGTCCTTCGCCGGATACCCGGTGATCGGGGATCCAAAATACGGAAACAGGGAAGTAAATGAAAGGTTCTGTAAAAAATACAATGTTCGCCGGCAGCTTCTGCATGCGGCAGAGTATGTGATGAGCGACGGAAGGGCGTTCCGGGCACAGGAACCGGAACTTTTCCGACAGTTGCGGAACAAGAAAGGTTAGCCATGGCCACATGGAGTTCGAGAGGCCTTCGAGGTTCCGGCCTCGAGGAATGTATCAATCAGACAAATGAATATTATCGGAATGAGGGGCTTGGGCTGATCCAGAAGGTTCCAACCCCCATTACACCCATTGAGATCGACAAGAACACCAGGCACATCACCCTTGCGTATTTTGATCAGAAGAGTACCGTAGACTATATCGGTGCCATACAGGGGATCCCGGTATGCTTTGATGCGAAGGAATGCGTTACCACCACTTTTCCCCTGCAGAACATTCATACCCATCAGATGGAGTTTATGGAGGACTTTGAACAGCAGGAGGGCATCGCCTTTTTCCTGATCTATTTTTCAAAGGAGGATGTGTACTATTACCTGCGGTTTGAGGAGGCACTCATCTACTGGAACCGTTCTATGACAGGAGGAAGAAAGAGCTTTCGCATGGATGAATTGGATCCACAGTATTTTTTTAAGGGACAGAAGGGGGATCTGGTTCCTTATCTGACCATGATCGCAAAGGATCTGGAAGAACGAAGTAAGAAAGGTTGACATCCTACCGGTGTCACTTTATAATATTAGCAATCTAATCTGATAACACGTTACCACGGTAAAGTAATAAAGGAGCTATTATGAACGATTTACTTCACACACCGGAAGGTGTAAGAGACATTATCGGCGAAGAATGCAAGCAGAAGCTGTATTTGAAGCACAAACTCACAAGCTTGCTTTCTTCTTACGGATATGAGCCGATCCAGACTCCGGTATTTGAATTTCTTAAGAATTTCGGACAGGAGATCGGTACGACCTCCGATAAGGATCTGTATAAATTTTTTGACCGGGAAGGCAATACCCTGGCCCTTCGACCGGATTTTACACCTTCCGTTGCCAGAGCTTCTGCAAAGTATTTTTCCACGGAGAGTGCGCCGCTGCGTCTTTTCTATCGGGGAAATGTCTTTACAAACGGTAAGAGTCTGAGAGGTAAATTAAAAGAGAGCACACAGATTGGCGGAGAGCTGATCGGTGATTCTTCTATTGAGGCAGATGCAGAGATCATTGCGTTGATCGTGCATGCTTTTAAGGTTTCCGGACTGGATCAGTTCCAGATCAGCATCGGTCATGCAGGTCTGTTTGCCGGACTTACCGAGGCAGCCGGCTTTAATGAGCAGGAGATCCGTGATATCAGCAGCATTGTCTACAACAAGAATTTTTTTGGACTGGAAGAGTATTTGAACGGCAAGTCTATTTCGGATGATATCAAAAATCTCTTCGGTCTTTTATCCAAGACCTATATTTCTCCGGATGACTGGAAGGAGTACTTTAAACAGGCTAAGGAATACCCAAAGATCTGTGCAGCCCTGTCTCATCTCTATGATATGAACGATCTTCTGGCGATTTACGGAGTGGAGGACTATGTCACCTTTGATCTGGGACTGATCCGTTCCTATCAGTATTATACAGGCATCATTTTCTCCGGTTATACCTTTGGCTCCGGTGAGCCCATTGTATCAGGAGGACGTTATGATGATCTCTTAGGTCACTTTGGAACCGAGAAGCCGGCCATTGGATTTGCGATCCTGTTAGATCAGCTTCTTTTGGCATTAGAGCGGCAGCATATTCCTTTTGCACCGGAGAACGAAAGAACCGTGATTTTATACCATTTAACAAGGAGCAAGGAAGCCATCCAGAAGGCCAATGCGCTTCGTATGGAAGGTAAGACAGCGGTACTTTGGCATTACAGCAAGGAAGAGGAATATCAGACCTTAAAGAACCAGCTGAAGGCGTCCGATGCTGTTGTTCTGTTAGAGGAGGAAGTAAGATGACTGCAGGAAACGAAAAAAGATATCTCACCGTAGCATTAGGCAAGGGTCGTCTGGCCAACAAGGCTATGGAACTGTTTGAACAGATCGGTATGGGCCAGCCGGAAATGAAAGATAAAAACACAAGAAAGCTGATCTTTGTAAATGAAGAGGCAAAGATCCGTTTTTTCCTTGCAAAGGGACCGGATGTTCCGACCTATGTGGAATATGGAGCTGCTGATATCGGAATCGTGGGAGCAGATACCATTCTGGAAGAACACCGTAATATCTATGAGGTCCTTGACCTTGGCTTTGGTAAGTGCCGCATGTGTGTCTGCGGACCGGAGAGCGCAAGAGAGCTTTTGACCTATCAGAAGCAGATCCGGGTGGCAACCAAATATCCAAATATTGCAAAGGATTATTTTTACAATCAGAAACATCAGACGGTTGAGATCATTAAGCTGAATGGTTCCATCGAACTTGCACCTATTGTTGGACTTTCAGAGGTCATCTGTGATATTGTAGAGACAGGTTCTACCTTAAGAGAAAACGGTCTAATGGTATTAGAGGAGGTTTGCCCTTTATCTGCAAGAGTTGTTGTTAACCAGGTATCGATGAAGATGCAGAATGAGAGGATCACGGAGCTGATCCGACGGTTACAGGCAGTTAAGGCAGACTAAAGGAAGAAGGAAAAGATGAAAACACTCAAATTGACAAATGAAACCACCCAAACACTCCTTGAGAAGCTTCTGAAGAGAAGTCCGATCAGCTACGGAAGCTACGAGAAGAGTGTCAATGAGATCATTTCACAGGTACGTGAACATGGTGACGAGACAATTTTTGAATTAGAGAAGAAGTTTGATCATGCAGAACTGAATGCCGATAACATTAAGGTTACAGAAGAAGAGATCAAAGAGGCTTATGAGGCTGTGGATCCTTCTCTTCTTGAGGTGATCCGTAAATCCCTTGTCAATATCCGTGACTATCACCAGAAGCAGCTGCAGAACAGCTGGTTTGAGACAAAGGATCCGGGAATCATTTTAGGACAGAAGGTAACGGCTCTTGGACGTGCCGGTGTCTATGTTCCGGGGGGAAAGGCTGTTTATCCGTCTTCTGTCTTAATGAATGTTGTTCCGGCGAAGGTAGCCGGTGTATCCCAGATTGTGATGTGTACGCCACCGGGAGCAGACGGTAAGGTATATCCTTCTACCCTTGTGGCAGCCCACGAGGCTGGTGTGGATACCATTTACAAGGTTGGCGGAGCTCAGGCTATTGCGGCAATGGCGTTCGGTACTCAGTCCATTCCAAAGGTCGACAAGATCGTTGGCCCGGGTAACATTTATGTTGCGCTTGCCAAGAAGGCGGTTTTTGGATATGTAAGCATCGACAGCATTGCCGGACCGAGCGAGATCCTTGTTCTTGCTGATGAGACAGCAAATCCGCGTTATGTTGCAGCTGATCTGTTGTCTCAGGCAGAACACGATGAGATGGCATCCTCCATCCTTATTACCACCAGCGAGAAGCTTGCCGGTGAGGTTGAGAAGGAGATCGAAGGCTTCCTTAAGGTCTTATCCAGAAGAGAGATCATTGAGAAGTCACTTGATCAGTACGGCTATATTCTGATTGCTGAGAACAAGGCGCAGGCCATTGATGCAGTCAATGAGATCGCATCCGAACATCTTGAGATCGTAACGGCAAATCCTTTTGAGGATATGACACGGGTTCGAAATGCCGGAGCTATTTTCCTTGGTACCTATGCATCCGAGCCTTTAGGGGATTATTTTGCCGGACCGAACCATGTCCTTCCGACCAATGGAACCGCCAAGTTCTTCTCTGCCTTATGTGTGGACGATTTCATCAAGAAATCCAGCATCATTTCCTACTCAAGGGAAGCCTTAGAGCAGGTGCATATGGACATCGAAACATTTGCAAACTGTGAGAAGCTGACAGCTCATGCCAACTCCATTGCAGTAAGATTTGAAGACAAGGAGTCTTAAGCATTCATGGCACGAATCAGTGAAATAACAAGGACGACAAAAGAGACTGATATCACATGTAAATTCAATCTCGATGGAAGCGGTAACTCTAAGATCGATACCGGGATCGGTTTTTTCGATCATATGCTGACCGGGTTTGCCCGGCATGGCTTTTTTGACCTTGAGTTGACCTGCAAGGGAGATCTTTTTGTAGATTGTCACCATACCATCGAAGACTGCGGTATCGTTCTCGGAGAAGCCATTAAGGAAGCACTTGGCTCAAAAGCCGGAATCACCCGATTTGGCAGTAGCCTTCTGCCCATGGACGAGACGCTGATCCAGTGCGCCATCGATCTGTCAGGCAGACCGTATTTAGGTTTTCATGAGACCTTTCAGGTAGAGAGAGTCGGATCCTTTGATACCGAAATGGTTAAGGAATTTTTCTATGCCATTTCTTACTCTGCCGGAATGAATCTTCACATCGATAAGGTGCATGGAGAAAATGCGCATCATATTATTGAGGGAACCTTCAAGGCTTTTGGACGGGCGCTCAGTGAAGCAGTAAGTATGGATCCTAGAGTCCATGGAGTATTATCAACGAAAGGCAGCTTGTAATGGAGCATAAGAATATTGTAGCCACCATCTACATCAAAGACGGACAGGCCGTAGGTGATCCCAAAAAGGAACAGGTCAGCGAACCGACAGAAGTTCTTGAACTTGCGAAAATGTACAACGATAGTGGCGTGGATAAAATCATTTGCTTCGATTTGTCTGATGATGAAGAAGAGCATGAAAAGAACCTTCTTGCCATCCGTGAGATCAACCGTAACATTGATATCAAGACCTGTGGTGGTGGTAACATCCGTCGTATTGATGATGTCAAGCGACTGTTGTACGCCGGTTGTGTGGAAGTGGTATTAAACGGGGCAAAGCCTGAGACCATTGACCTTTTAAAAGAGGCATCCCAGAGATTCGGTGCAGAGAAGATTTTGGTATCACTTACCAATGTCGACTTTATTTTCAAGACCAAAAGCTTTTTATCCGAGAATGTGCATGAGCTTCTCCTCATGCAGCCGGATCTGGTACCGGGAATCGAGAATGTAACGGATATTCCATATATCCTTGTGCAGGATACCTATGATCTGGACCGAATCACAGAACTTTTGCGTTCTCCTATGATACGCGGAATTTATGGCGATTTTATCAATTGTGAGTCAGCAGATATCATGCAGTTGAAGGCAACACTGTCTGAGCGTGGCATTATCATGGATAATTTTGAGCCAAAGCTTTCCTGGAGCGATCTTAAGGTCAATTCCGATGGACTGGTTCCTGTTGTTGTTCAGGATTATCAGACCAATCAGGTGTTGATGGTTGCCTACATGAACGAGGAGGCCTTTGATACCACCATTCGCATCGGTAAGATGACCTATTGGAGCCGTAGCCGACAGGAGCTTTGGATCAAGGGTCTTACCAGTGGTCATATTCAGTATGTCAAGTCATTGACAGCGGACTGTGACTTTGATACGATACTTGCCAAGGTTTCACAGGTGGGAGGCATTGCCTGTCATACAGGTGCACCTTCCTGCTTTTTTAATGAGATCATTAAGAAGGAGTACATTGAGCGTTCTCCTCTTAAGATATTTGAAAACACCTACGCTGACATTACCAAAGAAAAGCAAGAGGACAAAGAGTCTTATGTTAAGCAGCTGATGGACAAGGGGCTGGATGGAATTCTCCGTAAGATCGGAGAGGAGTCTGCCGAGATGATCATTGCAAGTAAGAACGCAGATGAAAGAGAACTGATCCATGAGTCGGCGGATCTTTTGTATCATCTGATGATCCTTATGGTGGAGAAGAATGTCAGCTGGGAAGAAGTAACAAGAGAGTTGGCCCAGAGATAGTATATGAGAAAATTAGCACTTAAGGACAATGTCCTGATGCAGATCGACAAGTCTGCACGTTATATCGGAAATGAGATCAATAGTATCATGAAGAAGGCAGAAGACGTAGACATCCGCTACGCCTTCTGCTTTCCTGATGTCTACGAGATCGGTATGTCACACTTAGGAATCCAGATCCTTTATGAGATGTTTAACAGACGTGACGATGTATGGTGTGAGCGTGTTTACTCCCCATGGCCGGATCTTACTGCCATTATGAAGGAAAAGAAGATCCCTCTGTTTACACTCGAATCCCAGGATCCGGTAAAGGACTTTGATTTTTTGGGGATCACACTTCAGTATGAGATGTGTTATACCAATATTCTTCAGATCCTTGAATTATCAGATATTCCTTTTATGGCAAAGGATCGAACCGAAGTTCACCCCATTGTAATGGGTGGCGGTCCATGTACCTATAATCCGGAGCCCATTGCGGACTTTTTCGATATTTTTTACATTGGTGAAGGAGAGATGCAGTTTGACGCCATCTTTGACCTTTACAAAGAAATGAAACATTCCGGTCATTACAGCCGTAGGGAATTTTTGCATGAGGTTGCCAAGATTCCGGGAATCTATGTTCCATCCCTTTACGAGGTGACCTATGATGAGAAGGGATTTATTACAAAGTTTGCGCCCATCGAAGAGGATATTCCTACAACGATCAAGCGTCAGGTGGACATGGATATGGATCATGCGCCTTATCCGAAAAAGCCGCTGATTCCTTATGTTCGAGCAACACAGGACCGTGTTGTCCTTGAGATCATGCGAGGCTGTATCCGTGGATGTCGTTTCTGCCAGGCTGGTATGGTATATCGACCGAACCGGGAGAAGAAGCTTTCCACCTTAAAAGAGTATGCCACCGAAATGCTCGACAATACCGGATATGAGGAGATCTCCCTTAGCTCCTTAAGTTCCAGTGATTACAGTCATCTGCCGGAGTTTATCGACTATCTTATCGAGGAGTGTGAGAAGCGGCATGTAAATATTTCTCTGCCGTCTCTTCGTATTGACTCTTTTTCTCTGGATGTTATGTCAAAGGTACAGGACATCAAGAAGAGTTCTCTGACCTTTGCGCCAGAGGCAGGTTCCCAGAGAATGCGAAATGTCATCAATAAAGGACTGACAAAGGATGTGATCTTAAACGGAGCAAAGCAGGCCTTTATCGGCGGCTGGAACAAGGTAAAGCTTTACTTTATGCTTGGACTTCCGACGGAGACAGAGGAGGATATCAAGGCGATTCCGGATCTGGCCGAGGAAATGGCGGAGCTTTACTATGACACCGTTCCAAAGGAAGTGCGTCACGGAAGATGTAATATCAATATTTCCACATCCTTCTTTGTGCCAAAGCCCTTTACTCCGCTACAGTGGGCAAGTATGCTTCCTGCCGAAGAGTATTTGAAAAGAGCCGGAATCTTAAAGGACCATATGCGGGAAGAATTGAATCACAAGAGTATCTCCTATCAGTACCATGAGGCTTATACAACGGTTCTGGAAGGTGTTCTGGCAAGAGGAGACCGTAAGATTTCCAAAGCTATTCTGAAAGCCTACGAAAAAGGCTGCTACTTTGATGCATGGACGGAGTTCTTTGATCCGGCAAAATGGGATGAGGCTTTTGCCGAGTGCGGAATCGATCCGGATTTTTATACCATAAGGGAGCGTGATCTGGATGAGATCCTCCCTTGGGATTTTATTGATGTAGGTATTACACGCTCCTTCTTTGAACGAGAGTGGGATCGGGCCATTCATCAGCAGGTGATCACTCCAAACTGCCGTCAGCAGTGCAGTGGTTGCGGCTGCAGAAGTTTTGAAGGAGGTGTCTGCTATGAAGGTTAGAGTACGTTTTGCAAAATATGGCAGCATCCGTTATCTTGGACATCTGGATATGATGCGTTATTTTCAGAAGGCAAACCGCAGGGCGAACCTTCCTATTGCATATTCCGAGGGATTTCATCCTCACCAGATCATGTCCTTTGCCTCACCACTTGGGGTAGGGATTACAAGTGACGGAGAATATATGGATCTTACTCTTACGCAAGAGATGAGCTGCGAAGAGATCCGGCAGCGCCTGCAGGAAGAGATGACGGATGAGGTCAGAATTGTTTCGGTTCACAGGCTCAAGGATGATTGCAAAAAGGCAATGGCGATCCTGGAAGCAGCTTCCTATATCGTTTTCTTCCGAAGCTATGAAGGAGGTGCCGTATTAAACCGTGACACCCTTCAGGAGGCTCTGCAAACCTATATCCTGGATGCTGAGAGTGTCGTCGTGGAGAAAGAAACCAAAAAATCCACTCGTCAGGTGGATCTTAAGCCGCTGATCTATGACATAAAGGTAAAGGACGGCTTTGATGTTTCTCTGGCGGATACGATTCTTCCGGACTGGAGAGAGAACGAATTCCTGTTAAGGGATACGGATCCTTATTTTACCATGACACTTTGCGCCAGAAGTTCCGATAATGTAAAACCACAGCTTTTACTGGCATACCTTATGGAAAAACTCGGGGTAAAAGAAGATGAATTTTCTGTTGGAATCCATCGGATCGATATGCTGGCAGGAGAGAAAACCCCGGTATCTCTCGAGGAGTTTGAGACGATTTCATGAATGAAGTGACTTTAGTTGCAACAAGTAAAAGCATAGCCCATAAGACGATACAGTTTTTCTGCTGTTATGACAGTCAAAAGCATCTTGTCTATCTTGAGGCAAATGATCTGACCCATCCCTCGCTGGTGAGTCAGATTCATGTTGTTCGTCTGGAAAACCATGTACCTCATGTGGGATGCTTTTTTGTTATGGAATCCGGACAAAAGCTCTTTCTTCCGGAAAAGGAAACGAAAAAAGCTATCTGCGTTAGAAGAATGTCCGGAAATAAGACCTTTTGTCAGGGAGATCTGTTCCTTCTTCAGGTAAAAAAGGATGCGTTAAAGACAAAGGACGCGGTTGCTACAGCAACCCTTGAGATCACCGATGCCTATCTTTCTCTTGGGTATCCGGGACATGGATTCGGTATCAGTAAAAAGGCGTCCGAAAAGGATAAGGAGCGCCTGAACCTTGCCCTTGCAGAGGAAGAACTGACAGGAGCCTTTCATGTATTGGTGCGAACCAAAGGATCCGGAGAGGAGACTTCTCTTCTGAAGGAGCGCCTGAACCAGAGGGTCGATCTGTTAAAGGAGATCATAAGAAGAGCAGAATCTGCCCTTCATCCCACCTGCCTGTATCAGGGCAAGAACAGGGGGCAGCAGTTTCTGGATGCCTTTCCCATTAAGGAAAAGGAACAGGAAGTGACAAAGATCCTTACCGACGATCCCCGGCTTTACGAAGAGCTGAAGAACATGACCTATGCAAAGGTTTTAGCTCCCCTTTATGAGGACAGCTCTTTTTCCCTTGGAGACCTTTATCGTCTTCAGACCAGCCTGAAGGAGTTGACAGCCAAAACCGTATGGATGAAAAGTGGAGCGAACCTTGTGATCGAGCCGACAGAAGCTTTGACTGTTGTGGATGTCAATACAGCCAAGGCCTCCAGTAAAAAGGATCTGTTTTCCGTCAATATGGAGGCGGCAGAAAAAGCTATGGAACAGCTCCGGCTTCGGAATATTTCCGGAATCATTCTGATTGATTTTATAAATCTGAAGAACAAGCAGGAACAGCAGGAGGTACTAAAACTCCTTTGCCGAGAAGCCGAAAAGGATCCGGTAAAGGTTTCGGTTCTGGGATATACCGCAACAGGATTGGTGGAGATCACAAGAGAAAAAATTCATCCGAGCCTCAATCAGGTATTGACGGGGAATATTTATTGTGGTAATATATGACGGTATGCCGCACAGCGAGGTTAGAAGTCTGCTTATAGCAAGCAGCGCCAAAGCTGGCGAGTAATGATAAATAGGAGGTGCCATATGTACGCAATTATTGCAACAGGTGGTAAGCAGTACAAAGTATCCGAAGGCGATATCATTACCATTGAGAAGCTTGGAGTAGAAGCTGGTCAGAAGGTAACATTCGATCAGGTTTTAGCCGTAAGCGATAAGGAACTCAGTGTTGGTGACCCAACTGTCGCTGGAGCAACAGTTGAGGCTTCCGTTGTTAAGGAAGGCCGCGCTAAGAAGGTTATTGTTTACAAGTATAAGCGTAAGTCCGGATATCACAAGAAGAACGGACATCGTCAGTCTTATACACAGGTTAAGATCGAGAAGATCAACGCATAAGTTTAGCTTATGATACGTGTTACGGTCACAAAACATCATGGCAGCTATACCGGACTGATGTGTGATGGACATGCGGGTTTTGCAGAATACGGTAACGACATTGTCTGTGCCGCCTGCAGTATGCTCGTGATCAATACCATCAATGCGCTTGATGCAATCACACATACCAGAATGGAAGTTGTATCAGAAGAAAGCGGTCATTTAGAAGTTACCTTTTTACAGGAGCTGAATGATCGGGAAATGGTTTTGTTAGACACCATGATTTTAGGCCTGACACAGGTCCGCAAGGAGTATGGTAATTCATACCTTAAGTTTTACATCAAGGAGGTGTAAGGATGTTACAGTTAAACCTTCAGTTCTTCGCGCACAAAAAGGGAGTAGGATCCACCAAGAACGGTCGTGATTCTGAGTCTAAGAGATTAGGTGCGAAGCGCGCAGACGGTCAGTTCGTTAAGGCTGGTAATATTATTTACAGACAGCGTGGTACAAAGATTCATCCAGGTACAAATGTAGGTATCGGTGGAGATGACACACTGTTCGCAACAGCTGACGGAATCCTTCGTTTCGAGCGTAAGGGCAGAGATAAAAAGGTTGCTAACGTTTACCCAGTAGCTGAGTAATTTCTGTTAGATATGTCTTTAGGACCTGACCATGGACTTTTGTCTTTGGTCAGGTCTTTTGCGTACGGGCACATAGTAATTGATATTCCGGCCGCAGGAAGCGTCAGCCGGCGAGTCTAAATTTGGATGTTATATCCGGAAAGTGAAGGTAAAATATGTTTGCAGATCGTGCCAGAATCGTGATTCGTTCCGGTAAAGGCGGAAATGGTCATGTAAGTTTCAGAAGAGAAAAATATGTCCCTGCCGGAGGTCCGGATGGCGGTGACGGTGGACGTGGCGGAGATATTATCTTCCAGGTAGATCCAAGAATCAATAACCTCTCGGACTATCGAATGAAGCATAAGTTTGTCGCAACCTCAGGTGAAGAGGGTGGCAAGAAGAAGTGTCACGGAAAAGACGGTCAGGATCTGGTTCTTCCGGTTCCAAAGGGAACGGTGATACATGAAGCAGAAAGCGGAAAAGTCATTTGTGATCTGTCTGAGGATAACCAGCGTATCGTTTTACTTAAGGGCGGCAAAGGCGGTCAGGGTAATTCCCACTATGCAACGCCCACCATGCAGGCACCAAAGTATGCCCAGCCGGGGGGAGATGCACAGGAGCTTGAAGTCATTTTAGAGCTTAAGGTTTTAGCGGATGTGGGACTGGTCGGCTTCCCGAATGTGGGCAAATCTACCCTTTTATCCCGCCTTTCCAATGCCAAGCCCCAGATCGCCAATTATCACTTTACCACTCTGAATCCCATCCTTGGGGTTGTGGATCTTCCGGATGGCAATGGATTTGTTATGGCGGATATCCCAGGATTGATCGAAGGAGCATCTGAGGGTGTCGGTTTGGGACATGAATTCCTTCGCCATATTCAGAGAACAAAAGTGCTTGTTCATCTGGTGGATGGAGCATCGGTGGAAGGAAGAGATCCGGTAGAAGATATAAGGGCCATCAATCATGAGCTTGAGAAATATGATGCTGGTCTGTTGGACAAGCCACAGATCCTTGTGGCAAATAAAATGGATGCAAATCCACAGGAGAAGGAAGCCCTTAAGAAAAAGCTTGAGGACACCTTCCATACAAAGGTATTTTGTATCTCCGCTGTTTCCGGTGAAGGAGTTTCCGAGCTTGTCTTTGAGATTGCAAAGGAACTTGAAGCATTAAAAGATGAGCAGGTCATTTACGAAAGTGAATTTGATCTTGAAGGCCATTTCCAGGGCGATCATCTTTCCTACACCGTTGAGATCAATGAAGACGGAGAATATGTGGTAGAGGGATCTAAAATCGAAAAGATGCTTGGATATACCAATATCGAGTCCGAGAAAGGATTCTTATTCTTCCAGAATTTCTTAAAGGAACAGGGTATCCTGGAAGCACTGGAGGAGAAAGGCATCACAGACGGCGATACCGTTCGTATGTACGGACTGACCTTTGATTACTACAAATAAGGAGAATCGTTATGACAAATAAACAAAGAGCCTATCTTTCTTCCTTGGCAAATGATATGAATGCGATTTTTCAGATCGGAAAATCCTCCCTTACACCGGAGGTGATCCATGCTGTCGATGAAGCATTGGCCAAGAGAGAACTTGTTAAAATTTCTGTATTAAAGAACTGCATGGATGATCCGAAGGAAATTGCTCGTGTTATGGCAGAGCGTACCCGTTCCGAGGTTGTCCGCGTCATTGGTAAGAAGATCATTTTATATCGTCCTGCCAAGAAGCCGGTGATTGTTTTACCGGAATAAGAAAGCTGGTTTATCGTGAAGAAAATCGGAATCTTAGGTGGAACCTTTTCCCCTGTTCATAATGGACACCTCTATATAGCAAAGGAAGCATATCAGCAGTTAGGGCTGGATGAACTCTGGCTTATGCCGGTTGGAATACCGCCCCATAAGCAACAGGAGACGGCAGTGACACGTTACGATCGTCTTGCCATGTGCAGACTGGCAATCAAAGAGCTTCCCTTTGCCAGGGTCCGGGAAGATGAAATACATTCAGATGGGGCTAACTATACCTATCAGACAATGGAATATCTAACCAAGCAGTATCCGGAGGATTCCTTCTATTTTATCCTGGGAGAAGACTCCCTTCGCATGTTTCGATCCTGGATGCATCCGGAGCGCATCGCAGCCAAGGCCACCATTGTGGCGGCTGTCCGTTCCATGCAGCATGAGTATAAAATGAAACAGTTAAAGCAGCTGACAGAGGAGTACTCCGCTTTTTATCATAGCCGTTTTCTGCTTTTAGATACCGGTTTTAAGGATATTTCTTCCACACAGATCCGCAGGATTCTTGAGAAAGCGGAACATACAAACGAAGAGGGGGAATATCTTCTGCAGGCATTGCCAAATGAGGTATTATCCTATATCAAAGAGCATCGTCTGTATCAGTCTTCCTATATGGATGGCATATATGAGGCAGCTGACGATAAAAAAGAGATTACCCCCGGTAAACGTTATAAGCAGCTACAAAAGAAACTGCAAAAGGATCTGAAGCCTTCAAGATATCAGCACACCTTAGGCGTTGCTTATACCGCGGCTTCTCTTGCCATGCGATATGGCTATCCCATGGAGGTTGCATATGTTGCAGGACTGCTTCATGACTGCGCAAAGTATATGACGCCCCAGGAACTGATCAAATACTGTAAAAAACATGATCTTGCCATTACCGATTCCGAATACGAATCTCCCCAGCTTTTACATGCAAAAGCCGGAGCCTGTAAAGCACAGGAAGACTATGGAATTACAGATCCTGAGATTTTACATGCCATTTTGTATCACACAACAGGCTGTCCGGGAATGAACCTTTTGGATAAGATCATATTTACAGCCGATTATATCGAACCCAATCGCTGTGAGGCACCAAGACTTACAGAGATTCGCCGAACTGCTTTTACAAAGCTGGATCAGGCTGTGTCCATGATCCTGTTTGATACCCTTCAGTATCTTCAGGAAACAGGAAAGAACATGGATGAGACCACACAAAGAACCTACGAATATTACAAGAAGGAGGTAACGTTATAATGGATTCTAAAGAAATGGTAAAGGTTATCTGTAAAGCCATTGATGATAAAAAGGGTGAAGACATCGAAATCCTTGATATTGCCGGAATTTCAGTTGTTTCTGATTATTTTGTTGTAGCCAGTGCATCCAATCAGAATCAGTTGAATGCTATGAAGGACGGAATTGAAGAAGAGATGTACAAGGCCGGTAAGATCAATGCCAGACAGGTGGAGGGTAACAGAAGTTCTACCTGGATCCTTATGGACTACGAAGATGTCATTGTTCATCTTTTCACCAGAGAAGACCGTCTGTTCTACAATCTGGAGAGAATCTGGAAAGACGGTAAGCAGGTTTCCCTGGAAGAGCTTTAAGATATGATCAAACAGGAAGTAACGGATCTTAGGATTCCGGAATTGGCGATTTATCAAGAGGCTCGCGAAACACAGCTTTATCATATCAACGAACCGGGACCCGGAATCTTTATTGCAGAGAGTCCCAATGTTATCCTAAGAGCCTTAGATGCGGGATATGAGCCTTTATCTTTTTTTATGGATACCGGACAATGGGAGAAGGCAGAACCTCTTTTACAGGATCAGGTGAAGGATGATTGTATCTGTTATGTAGCTGAGAAAGAGGTTATGCAACAGATTACAGGATTTCCTATGACGAGGGGAATGCTCTGTGCCATGCAAAGGAAAGAGCTTCCTTCTTTTGAAGAGATCTGCAAGGATGCCAGACGGATTGTTGTACTTGAAAATGTGATGAATCCAACCAATGTGGGAGCCATTATGCGGTCGGCTGCAGCCATGGGAATGGATGCCGTGGTATTGACCCATGGGTGTTCGGACCCGCTTTATCGGCGGACCATACGTGTCAGCATGGGGACGGTCTTTCAGATTCCCTGGACGGTTTTGCCAAAAGAGAAGGAGAAAGAGATTCCAACAGATTTGCAGCGAATTCAGTCTCTGGGATTTAAAACCGCAGCTATGGCGCTTTGCGAGGATACAAAGCCGATTAATGATCCGACTTTAAAAAGGGAAGATAAAATAGCGATTCTTATGGGATCAGAGTCCGAAGGATTGAAACCTTACACCATAGAACATAGTGATTACCGGATAAAAATTCCTATGGCACATGGTGTGGATTCCTTGAACGTTGCCGCAGCATGTGCTGTTGCATGTTGGGAGTTACAATAGAAGATAGATGAAATGAAAAGATTCATTGTACCTGCGGGAACAATGGATCTTTTTTTTAACTCAGTCGGGGTACAAGCACAGGCTGAGTTAAACGCTCCGCGAGGATGCGCACGGATTCGGACAGGAATTTGTCTGCTGAAGCAGACCCGAATCCGGCGCGCAAGACTCGCGAGCGAGTCTTGACTATATTTTTATTTTCCTTTAGCAGTAGAATAAAAGTACACAATTAAATTGAGTGAAATGTCCGTTTTCTGTTGAGGATATTGTATGAAAAATAGGTGTAATGTAGAAAAAATATTGACAAAAGGGATAAATTGTCTTATAATTCTACCGAAAATTGTTGGACAGGAGGTGAGGTTGGATGCAGAAGAAAAAAATTTTAGAGAGGGAGTTTCGTAAACTAGCAAAGAAAATAGGTGAAAGGGACATAAGAAATAGATCTCGATGCCCGCCTGTTTGATTTGGAATACTTTATCAGTCAAAATGCCCGAAAAGAGATTATCACAGGAGGGATGTTGAGTGATGAAGTAGAGTATAAATATCCTCACTTAAAATGAATAATATATGTTAAATATTGGGAGAATCGAAAGATGAATTGTAAAGTAGAAGGTATTTCTTATGAAAAGAAATATTATGTGCACTGCAATTTTGG
>CAMGZH010000019.1 GCA_946182825.1 uncultured Lachnospiraceae bacterium | reverse complement strand
TTTATTCTTATGAAAAAGAGCCCTCCGAAACGGAAGGCTCTCTTTGGCGTACTGCTTTTTCTTTTTGTCCGTATTCGGCGGACAGTTGTTTTTGAATAAATACAGTTTAAAACATAGTAACCTTATAGGTCATTGTCATTAAAGTAGTCATTGTAAATGTCATCCCCGTAATTCTCGATTTGACGCTGCTGCTGTTTATGATACTCTCGCTCGAAAGTATCTCTGAATTCCTGATTGGTGATGATCACTGCAACGGTTGCAAATAAAAGCACAATAGAAATAATACTGCAGATGATACCTGCCCATGCAAATCCTCTTCCGCTCTTCACCGGAAGACCGCTTTCCTGTGCCTTCTTCTCCTGATGAAGCTGAAGGATTCCAAAAACGATCGCAAGTACTGCCGGTAAAAGATTGATAAAGGTACAGAAACATAAAAGAGAAAGAATACCAAGCACAAGTGCCGCAATACCGCAATAGTTATTCACTGTTCTTGGCGGCTGCTGATAGGGCTGATATCCATTGGGGCCATAACCATTGGAATAATAGCCGTTGGATCCGTAGTCTCCCTGATTCTGTCCCTGAGCTCCATAACCGTTCTGCCCGTACGGTGCATAGCCTGAGCCGGGCTCTCCCTGATTCCACTGCTGCTGGTTCCATTCTCCGTTCCCCTGATAGTTATCACGGTTCTGCCCGTTCCAGTTCTCCCTGCCAATATGGCTCTGGGTCCAGGTATCCCCACTTCCCTGGTGGATCTGGTTCTCCTGCCGGTTCTGGCTTTCCTGCTGTCTCTGCTGCTCCTGTGCAGCCTCACGATCTACGCCCTCGGCGAAGATGTCTTCATTCTGATTCTTGTTGTTCTGATCGTCCATGTTTACACTCCCTACTTTGCTTTCCATGGGTTAATGCCTAACTTGCCCCAGTACAGTCCGATGAAGATCGCAAAAAGCAACACCATCACCAGATATAAAACGGACAGCATCAGCCCTGCGATCACCCTGCGGTCTGTCTTCGTCTCCAGCTTTCCATAATAAAAGCCAAGGACAATGGAACCAATGGCGCAGGTAAATCCAAGATACCAGATACAGGTAAGAGGATACGCCAGGATCCCAAGCAGAAGGCACCCCAAAGATACCAGTTTTTCTTTGTCATCTTTTTTCATACGGTAAGTATTATATCAAAATTTTCGCCGGATATGTTACAATATTACAGATATATCTGTTCATCGGAGTATTTTCGTAGAAAACGAGGCTAACATGGTTATTCAAATCAACAGTCAGGTGATCCACTATGAGCATACCTATTGCGAGGCGTCGAAAAAACCGCCTCTTTTACTTTTGCACGGAAACGGAGAAGACCTTCATATCTTTGATGAACTCATCTTTTCTCTCCGCAACGAATTTGAGATCTATGCCGTTGATTCCAGAGGCCACGGTCTTTCCGCCGCTCCACAGGAATTACACTATGCAGATATGGCAGAGGATATGGCAGGTTTTATATCACAGCTTCATATGGCGCCTCCTTTGGTGGTCGGGTTTTCCGACGGCGGCATCGTTGCCCTTTTACTCGGCATGAAATACCCTACCCTCCTCTCTGGTATCATCACCTGCGGGGCCAACACACACCCGAAGGCTCTATCCTTCTCTGCCCGTCACGACATCAAACGTGCGCTGAAGGAAAAGCTTGCCAATGCCCGCCATCTTACTTCTTCTCCTGAGGAAGATTCCGATGCTGTAGAATCCACTACAACTGCAGCCATGCGCCTTTCCATGACCGGCGCATTGGAAGCGTTGATGCTGAGGGAACCGGATCTGTCCGCTGCCGATCTTGCCTCTATTTCCGTCCCCACCCTCGTCCTTGCCGGGGAACGGGATATGGTAAAGCTTTCCGATACGAAGAAGATCGCATGCAACATTCCCCATGCCCGACTTGTGGTCCTTTCCGGAGAAGACCATGGCAGCTATGTGATTCACAGCACGAAGCTGGTGGATTATATTCGACACTTTTTTGATTGAGGTTCCAAAATAAAAGAGGCTCTCCCGCGAATCCCTTCACGAAAGAACCTCTCATACATTCAAATATTGTCTTTTACAGTCAAGACTCGCTCGCGAGGCTTTAGTGCTTTGGAACCAGCTTCTCCACGCCACCCATGTATGGACGAAGAGCCTCCGGAATATTAACAGAACCGTCCGCATTCAGATTGTTCTCAAGGAATGCGATCAGCATACGAGGAGGTGCAACAACGGTGTTGTTTAAGGTATTTGCAAAATACTTGTTACCGTCTGCCCCCTTAACGCGAATACCAAGGCGACGAGCCTGTGCGTCACCTAAGTTAGAGCAGGATCCAACCTCAAAGTACTTCTTCTGACGGGGGCTCCATGCCTCCACGTCACAACTCTTCACCTTAAGATCAGCAAGGTCACCGGAGCAGCACTCTAAGGTACGAACCGGAATATCCAGGCTGCGGAACAGCTCAACGGTGTACTGCCACATCTTATTGTACCAGTCCCATGCTTCCTCAGGCTTACATACAACGATCATCTCCTGCTTCTCGAACTGGTGGATTCGATATACACCACGCTCCTCAATACCGTGCGCACCCTTCTCCTTACGGAAACATGGAGAATAGGATGTCATGGTGTACGGAAGCTTCTCCTCTTCATTCAAAGTATCCTTAAATTTACCGATCATGGAATGCTCGGATGTTCCGATCAGGTAGAGATCCTCCCCCTCGATCTTATACATCATGGCATCCATCTCTTCAAAGCTCATAACGCCATCCACAACAGAAGAACGGATCATGAAAGGTGGAATACAATAAGTAAATCCCTTATTAATCATAAAATCTCTTGCATAGGCTGTACATGCAGAATGAAGGCGTGCAATATCTCCCATAAGATAGTAGAAACCGTTACCTGCCACCTTACCTGCAGCATCCAGATCGATTCCATCGAAACGATCCATGATCTCTGTATGATACGGAACTTCAAAATCCGGTACCACCGGCTCACCATACTTTTCATTCTCCACATTGCAGGAATCGTCCGGTCCGATTGGTACAGAAGGATCGATGATATTCGGAATCATCATCATATCTTCCTTGACCTTGGCGCTATACTCTCTCTCCAGCTCCTCGAGCTCTGCAAGACGGGCTGCATTGGCAGTCACCTTCTCCTTGACCTGATTGGCCTCGTCCTTCTTGCCCTCCTTCATGAGAGCGCCGATCTCCTTCGACAGCTTGTTACGAGATGCACGAAGGTCATCTGCCTCCTGCTGGGTAGCACGAGCCTTCTTATCATACTCGATTACTTCATCCACTAATGGAAGCTTGTGCTCCTGGAACTTCTTCTTGATGTTCTCTTTTACAACATCCGGGTTCTCTCGTAAAAACTTAATATCGATCATAACGTCCTCCTGATGATCCTTTATAGGTTAAAATAGCGACAGGCCAAAAGCCCATCGCTATCTATTGTATGACTATTTATGGAATCTGGCAAGAATTACCTTGCCCGGTTCGTGTTAATTCTTCTTAGAAAAACTTTCCCGGCAGTGGATACTTGTCGGTCAGTCCCTTGATGATGGCCTGTGCCTTCGGAACGCCTGCCTCACCTTCCTTAATTACGGTAGCAATAGCCTCTGCCACCTGATCGAAGTCCTCTGCCACAAGGCCTCTTGATGTAGCTGCCGGTGTTCCCAGGCGGATACCGGAAGTTACAAACGGGCTCTTCGGATCATTTGGAACCGTATTCTTATTGGCTGTAATATGAGCAGCATCCAAAAGCTTCTCCACTTCCTTACCGGTCAACTGGCGACGAACCAGATCCACCAACATAAGGTGGTTGTCTGTTCCACCGGAAACAATATCAATATCACGGCTTAAAAGTCCATTGGCAAGAGCCTGGGCGTTATCCACGATATTCTTCGCATAAGCCTTGAACTCAGGTGAAAGAGCTTCCTTGAAGCAGACTGCCTTACCTGCGATCACGTGCATCAGAGGTCCACCCTGGATACCCGGGAAAACAGCCTTATTGAAGTTATACTTCTCATTCGCTTCTGCTGTGGACATAATGATTCCACCACGAGGTCCGCGAAGGGTCTTATGCGTTGTTGTTGTCACAATATCTGCGTATGGAACCGGGCTCTCATGATAACCACCGGCAACAAGACCTGCAATGTGAGCCATATCCACCATAAGAACAGCCCCCACCTCATCGGCGATCTCTCTAAACTTCTTGAAATCGATCTTACGTGCATAGGCAGATGCACCTGCAATGATCATCTTCGGCTTGCACTCCTTGGCAATGGCAAGAACATTGTCATAGTCGATGAATCCCTGATCATTGACACCATATGGAACGATATTGAAATACTTACCGGAGAAATTCACCGGTGAACCATGTGTCAGATGTCCGCCGTGATCAAGGCTCATACCCATAATGGTGTCTCCCGGCTCACATACAGCGAACTGAACTGCCATATTCGCCTGGGCACCGGAATGAGGCTGAACATTTACATATTCACAACCAAAAAGCTCCTTCGCACGGTTTCTTGCAAGATCCTCTACAACGTCTACGATCTCGCAGCCACCATAGTAACGCTTCCCCGGATATCCCTCCGCATACTTGTTGGTGAGAACAGAACCCATTGCGCTCATAACAGCCGGGCTGACCCAGTTCTCAGAAGCGATCAGCTCAATGTGCTCGGACTGACGGTTAAACTCGTCAACGATGGCACTTGCCACTTCTGCATCTACCTTCTGGATGTCTTCGATGGAATACATAGATTTCCTCCTGTCAAATATTGTGTTGTTCTTTTCTCTTCTGCATCACCGCAGTGACGCACCTCACTCATTCTAGCATCTTTATATAAAAATTGTCTACGACGATTTAAAAAAAAGGATCGGAAACGCAAATGTTTCCAATCCTTTGAATCTTTTATGTCAGGGGTTGACTATACTACAATTCCCTGATTTTCTTTTGTTGCTCGAGCAGCTCTTGCCTTTTTCTTTGCAGACTTAGGGCCCTGCTTCTTCTCGTTCATAGCCTTCTTGCTCTTCAGATATACACGAGCAATCCACCAAAGTGGAGTAGCGATGAAGATAGAAGAATAGGTACCGCATACAACACCGATCAGAAGTGGGAATGCAAACTCACGAATGGAGGATACACCCAGGATCAGGAGCATTAATACGGTAAGGGCTGTTGTAAAGGACGTACTCAGGGAACGTGTCACTGTCTGTGTTACAGAACGGTTAGCAAGTTCAGCAAGAGAATCCTTGTCGATCTTGGACAGTTCGTGAAGGTTCTCACGGATACGGTCGAATACGACGATGGTATCGTTGATGGAGTATCCGATGATGGTAAGGATACAAGCCACGAATGCAGAACCAACAGAAACACGGAATACGGAATATACAGCAAGGGTCACCAGTACATCATGGATCAGTGCAAGGACAGCACTTGTACCAAATCTGAAATCACGGAAACGGATCCAGATATACATCAGGATAAAGCATACTGCCACAATAACAGCAACCATAGAGGTACGACGCATCTCACCTGAGATGGTGGAGCTGATATTCTCAGAAGTAATATCCTTCTCCTTCACACCGAACTTATCCTCTAATGCAGCATTTAAAGCCTCACGCTCGGAAAGATCCAGAACACGGGTCTTAATGATAACAGAGTTGGAACCGGTTACCTTCTGGTTCTGAATATTGTTATCCCCTGTGATCTTGGCAACAACAGGAACAACCTTTGCGTCAAGATCCTTCATGGAATAGTTCTCCTTGAAGTTCACAGTTGTAGATGTTCCGCCTGAGAACTCAAGATCATAGTTTAAAGCCTTACCGTTCTTGGCAACACCGGAAACCATTCCGACGATTCCCGCAGCAATAATAACCAGTGAGATCACAAAGAAGATCGTCTTCTTCTGGATAAACTGGAAAGGCTTTACCTTCCACTCATGACCATAGATCTTCGCATCCTGACATCCTAAGTTATAGAATGCATTCAGTAATGTTCGGGTTACGAACAGTGCTGTAAACATGGACAGGAGAGTACCAAGTCCAAGTGTAATAGCGAATCCCTTAACCGTACCGGTTCCGATCACACCAAGTACAACAGCTACGATCAACGTTGTGATATTACCATCAATGATAGCGGATAAAGCCTTATGGAATCCGTTATCGATAGCAACTCTTGTACTCTTGCCTCCGGCGATCTCTTCCTTGATACGAGAGAAAATAATAACATTGGCATCAACCGCCATACCGATACTTAAGATGATTCCGGCAATACCCGGAAGTGTCAGAGTGATTCCAAACACCTGTATGATAGAAAGGATCAGCTCTGTGTATAAAACAAGTGCCAGAGCAGCCATGCAGCCCGGGAACAGGTATGCAATGATCATGAAGACCATAACAAGTGCAATACCGATGGCAGCAGCCTTAAGAGAGGTTGCTAAAGCGTTGGATCCAAGAGTTGCACCAACGACCTGAGACTTAACCTCCTTAAGCTTTAAGTCAAGACCACCGATACGGATATAGGATGCAAGATCCTTTGCCTCTTCGATATCCTTATGTCCGTTGATCACAGCGCTTCCGTCTTTGATTTCATTCTCTACGGATGGAACGGATACGAACTTGCCGTCGTAGTAGATACCGATGGTGTCATTACCCTTCTCGTATGCTTCTTTGGTAGCCTCTGCAAAAGCCTTGGTTCCCTTCTTATTGAGAGAAATAGATACAACCGGCTCCTTGTTCTTTGTTCTCTGATCCTCCTGATATACAGCCTCAGCACTGCTTACCTGTGAACCGTCTAAGACAATGGAACCGTCCTTCTGTAAGGACTCAATGGTCACACCCTTAGCAAGGGCATAGTTACCGGTCTTCTGATCAAAAGAGTAGTTCTCTGTCTTACCATCAGAAGCATAATGCTTGATGAAATACAGATCACCCGGTGTACCCAGTTCCTCAAGGATTGCATTGGCATCCTTAACACCAGGGATCTCAACCGCGATACGGTCATCTCCCATCTGGTACACACTTGCCTCTGTGGTATTGGACTCATTGCCCAGGTCATTCTCAATTCGCTTCTGCAGCTTCATGATGGTATCCTGAATCTGCTCCTTTGTGGCGTCGCCCTCAATCTGATATACGATGGAAGCACCACCGGCCAGATCAAGACCAAGCTTCAGTCCGTTCTTGCCATCCTTTAATGTATCGCGAACAACGAGGCTAGCAAAATAGCCAAGAAGAACTGCGATCACCAGGAACAGCGCAAGAACTGCAATTGACTTTCCTTTGTTCTTACTTTTCATTTGGTTTACACTCCGTTTCGTTTTTTTATATATTTATAACCCCGGGCCCTTGCCAGGAGATTATTCTTATATCTTATGCTTCCTGTGCATCCTTTGCCGCCTGGGCAGCCTTGATCATAATAGCACACTCTACCCGCTTTTTCTCTAATGCACAGCCAACGTCATAAACACCTCGAACATTGCCTGTGAAGTTGTAAGCATTGGCTGAACAGCCACCGCTGCAATAGAACTTTGCGAAACAGCTTCTGCATTTCTCACGGGTATATACGTTACATCCCTTAAACTCCGTAACGATATCCTCTCTGTCGATTCCGGTGAAAACATTACCGATCTTGAAATCCGGCTTACCGACGAACTGATGACACGGGAAAATGTCACCGTTGGGAATAACAGAAACATACTCCGTTCCTGAACCACATCCGGACAGACGCTTGTAGACACAGGGGCCGCCCTCTAAATCGATCATAAAGTGGAAGAAGGTAAATTCCTTATCGGTCTTATAGCGCGCTACCATTTCCTTTGCCAACACATCATACTGCTCTTCCAGTACCGGAATATCTTCTGTCTTAAGAGCATAATCCTCTTCCGGAGGAGCTACCACCGGCTCAATGGAGATCTCATGGAATCCAAGATCTGCCATATGAAGGATATCCTTTGCAAAATCCAGATTGTTGCGGGTATAGGTTCCACGAACGTAATACTGCTTACCGGCCTCTTCGCGCATCTTCGCAAACTTCTGATACTTTGGAACGATGGTGTCGTAAGTCGGACCACCGTCATGACGCGGACGCATCATATCATGGATCTCTTTGCGGCCGTCAATGGAAAGGACCACATTATCCATCTCCTTATTGGCAAATTCCATGATATCGTCGTTTAAAAGAACACCGTTTGTTGTAAATGTGAAGCGGAACTTCTTACCGGATTCCTCTTCCCTGGAACGACCGTAGGCCACCAATTCCTTTACAACATCAAAGTTAAGTGTTGGCTCTCCGCCAAAGAAATCCACCTCAAGGTTGACACGGTTGCCGGATGATGCAATCAGAAAATCCAGCGCCTTTTTACCAACCTCAAAGCTCATAAGCTCTGCCTTCTTGCCGAAGTAAAGACCCTCATCCGCAAAACAGTACTTGCAGGAAAGGTTACATGCATGAGCTACATTCAGACACATGGCCTTAATTACAGTAGGACGCTTGGTGTAATCGATCACCCTGCCCTCATACTCATCCGGAGTAAAAAGTGCACCCTCTTCCTTAAGGGATGTGATCTCGTCATACGCCTCACGGATCTCGTCTCTCGGAATCTTCGGATACTTCGCTGCAGCATTCTCGATCACCTGCTCCATGGCAGTATTCTCATACTCTGCGATCATGTCGTATGTAACATCATCCACTACATGGATCGCTCCGGAGTTAACGTCCAAAACAATGTTATAACCGTTGTTTTTATACTGATGAATCAAACTAATAACCTCATTACTAAAAAATCAAGACTCTTCATAACGCACAAATGACCGAACGCTAAGAAGCGTTCGGCCCGCTTTGTGCAATCATCAAGTCAATTACTTTGCATGCTCGCAGGTCTGGTTACCTACTGTGCAGCTTGTCTTGCAGGCAGACTGGCAAGAAGTCTGGCACTCACCGCAGCCACCCTTCTTAACTGTGTTCTGAAGTCTCTTCTCGTTCAATGTCTGTACGTGTTTCATGTTCGTACTCCTTTCTCTATGTTTGCTTATACCTTTTACGGGTTATTTTCACAATTGCTGTAAAATTATAGCACACTTTCCCTTAAATAAAAAGTTATTTTTACTTGGTGGCTACCTTGACGTTCTCAACGCAGAGATCTACTGCCTTGTTGCAGATATAGATGATCCTAAGGTATGCCTTGCCGAGCTTCTGGCTCGGTCCGTAAAGCTTATACAGCTGTGCCTTGGTAGAAAGGGAATTCTGCTTCATCAGATTGGACAGGTAATCCTCAAATCCCTTCTCATCCACGGTGATGCCTTCCTTGTCTGCAATCGCAGTAAAGATCAGCTCTGTCTTAACATTCTCCTTTACCTGCTTCTTGATCTCCTTGCGGAACTCATCCAATGTCACATTGTAGGTATTCTTGAGATATGCCTCCAGGGTCTGTCCCTTGGCAAGGTTTCTTGCCTCAAACTGACTCTCATAGTCATCCATACGCTCTTCGATCAGCCCCTTTGGGAAGGAGGTCACCTTGCTCTTTTCGGTTACTGCGGCAATCACCTTGCTTCTGATCTCAGCCTCTTTATTGGACTTGTTCTCTGATTCCAGCTTCTTCTTTGCGTAATCCTTGAACTCCTGAACGGTATTGACATTGAAGTTCTCGTTCAAAAAGTCCTTATCCACATTGCTGATGGTATTCTTCTTACAGATATAGTTGACCTTGAACTCGAAGGTTACTCTCTTACCTGCAAGGTCCGTAGAAGAATAGTTCTCCGGGAATGTCACCTCTGAGCTGACCGTCTCTCCAACCTTGGCGCCCACCAGTCCATCGGTAAATCCGTCGATGTAACCTGTACTTCCGGAAGCTTCCTTATTACCGGCAACATCAATGTTCTGATCCTTTGCTGTTCCACCTTCAAAGGCCTTGCCGTCCTTGATTCCCTTGTAATCCACATTGACGATGGAGTCTTTCTTCACCGTCTTCTGACTCTCATCCTTTGAAAAAGATCCGTCACCGGCCTGATCCAAAAGCTTCTGCATGTATTCCTTTACAGCCTTATCATCCGCTGCATAATCATTGTCTAACGTAACGGAAAGATTCTTGTACTCTCCCAGCTTGACATAATCTGCTGCCTTGTAAGTTACTGCAGCCGTATCCTCTGTGTTGTCTTTCTTGTTGTTATCTGCCTTTTTCCCGCAACCCGGTACTGCCATGACCATAGCTGTTGCAAGGAGAAGGGCTACTACTCTTTTCTTCATGTGTTCATCCTTTCTGCCCCTTTGCCGAATAGACGTTTCGATCATAGCACACCCCCGCTTTTTCTGCAAACCGTCTCCCTATAGGGATTGCTTTTCACCTTGATAGTATGCTAAAATTTTCTTCGTGCCTGACATGGATCAGGCGGAATATAATGGAGGAAGTCACATATGTATTTAGCACAAATTCCAACACTTACCATCGTCCTTCTTGTGATTGCTGCCATCATGCTGGTTATTACCATCATCCTTGGCATCATCGGTAAGAAGGCTCAGAAGCGTCAGGCAGAGCAGGATGAACAGATCAAAGCTTCTGCTCAGCAGGTCACAATGCTCATCATCGATAAGAAGCTTATGAAGATGAAGGATTCCGGTCTTCCGGACAATGTCATCAGCCAGACTCCCTGGTATGCCAAGGCATCCAAGATTCCAATCGTCAAGGCTAAGGTTGGCCCTAAGGTTATGTCCTTTATCTGTGACGGAGCTATCTTCGATACCATTCCTGTCCGCAAGGAGGTCAAGGCAATGGTTTCCGGTCTGTACATCAGTTCCGTTCGCGGCATACGCGGCAAGCTTGAGGTCCCTGAGAAGAAGAAGGGTATCAAAGGATGGTTCGCCCGTAAATTAGAGCAGCAGAGAGCTGATCGTGGTTTTAAGTAAATCGAACGATAGTTAGGAACCGATCACAGCAAACATGGGCTATCGCAAACGCGATAGCCCATGTTTTTATCTTATAAGGGAACACTCTTCCAGTGAACCTCATTATGGCTGACAAGCTGATCATTCGAAAACAGATCGTAGCTTACGTCCACTTCCAAAGCATCCTTTTCTCTCGATATCGCAAGACTCTTTGTATCCGCACGAAAATCAAACATTCCATAGGGGGTCTGATACTTAAAAGAATAACTGCCCCCCGGCGTAAACTCCATCCTGGAAGTAACGGCTCCGCCCCGGGTCACCACAAGGTCTCTCCCCTTTATGGTCAGACGATTTTTGATCCGTTCGCCTTCCGCTTCTCCCTCTTCATACAAAAGATAAAGGTCCGACCCTTTGCAATAAAACTGACCATGGAGGGTCTGCTTGGTCTTTGACTCTTCACCGTCAAGCTGCTGACGGGATGTCACCTGCACCTGGCAGGAGATACCTAAGCTCACGCGTCCTCCCGATTCTGTCTGCGAATCACACCACGGACAGACTCCACCTGATTACGAAGATGGGTATGCATAATGGCCTTGACCCCAACGCTGTCTTTTTCACGAAGTCCCTCCACGATCTGCTCATGCTCGTTGACCAACTGCAGGAAATCCGCATCGCCCTTGACGTATTCGTAACGGTAACGATACATCTGTTCCTTTAAGTTGCGAATAATATTCTCCAGCTTCGGATTGTTGGCTGCCCGGTAGATCACATTATGAAATTCCTCATCCGCCTCTACAATGGCACGAACATCCTTGGTCTTTGCCGCTGCAGAAAACGTCTCCATAGCTCGCTTTAAATCTGCGTAATTCTCCTCTGTCATACGATTGCAGGCATCGGAAACCGCCAGTTCATCCAGCGCGTCACGAATCTCAAGCACATCCTCCAGATCCTTCTCTGTCATGCGGGCAACCTGTGCACCCTTTCTCGGAATGGTGACCGCAAGTCCCTCTTTCTCCAGCATACGGATTGCCTCACGGATCGGTGTTCGTGAAACCCCAAGCTTATTCGCAAGATGAATCTCCATCAGTCGCTCTCCCGGTGCCAGATCTCCCTTTAAGATCGCATCTCGAAGTGTATGAAATACTACATCCCGAAGGGGAAGATATGAATCCATATCCAGCTTTAACTCTTCCATGTCGTTCCTCCCTACCTGGTAATATCAGCTATCGTTCTCGTTGCAATAACAGTCTCACAGATCCCCGCTGCGCGGATCATCTCTGCCGCCTTCCTGCAATCCTCATCTGTCTTGTATAAACCAAAAACCGTGGGGCCGCTGCCCGTCATCATAGAACCCACAGCACCACCTGCCAGCATCTTATCCCGGATGGTTCCAACGATGGGATGCTTCGGCAGTGTAACATCCATCAGGACATTGCCCATACAATTTGCAAGCCCCTCCACGTCTCGATCCTCCACAGCCTTCCGGATCGCTTGAATATCCGGATGCTGTATTTCTTCCAATGCATCCAACGCATGATAGACCTCTGCTGTGGATACCCCTTCCGGCGGCTTCGCCACCAGGATCGGAACCTGATCAAAGGGCTTCATCGGAGAAAGTACTTCACCGATACCGCCGGCATGCATGGTCCCTCCCAGGATACAGTAAGGAACATCGGCTCCAAGTGAAACGCCAAGCTCCTGCAGCTCTTCTGTGGAAAGCCCTGCATTCTCCAGACGATTGATCGCCCTTAATACCGCAGCCGCATCACTGCTGCCTCCGGCCATTCCGGCTGCCACCGGTATCCGCTTGGTCAAATGGATAAAATAACCATGCTGTATGCCAAGGCGCTCATTGATCACCCGGGCTGCCTTCGCGCAAAGATTGTCATCCCCTGCCGACAGTGGATTGGCCAGGTGCACCCCGCCATAATCAATATCCAGGGAGATATTCGGATCCTTTGTCTTGTAGACAACAATATCATCACAGATCCCGACGGTCTGCATCACCATGGACACCAGATGATAACCGTCTTCTCTTCTACCGGTAACGTCCAGCCCAAGGTTCACCTTGGCGTATGCTTTTTCTCTAACCTGTTCCATTTTCTAAAACTCCATTGATGTGGTACAACTCTTTGATTTTATACAATGTATTTAATTAAGTACTGTATACAAAGTGCATGGTATCACACCTGAAAAGATTTTGCAAGTAGACACGTCTAACCCGACATTTATTTTAATGCTACAAGAGTGAAAAAACACACAAAAAAAACATCTGCCGGAGGTTGATCCTACCTCCGGCAGATGCCTTTCTGTTCTTATGAACTTTCACCGCCGACCTCTTCGCCGTTCTTCCACTTATTCATCTTCTCCATAACCGCATCATAAGTTCTGGAAGAAATATCCGGAAGCTGCTTGCCCCAGGTCTTGGTGGCTTCCTTATAACCCTTCTGGAAGGCCTCGATCATCTTATCCGCCTTCTCCGGGTCATCATTCGCCAATGCCTTGGCAAAATCAACGATCCGGTCTGAGGTCTGCTCAACACCCCAGTAACCGTCCTCTGCAATATCCTTCTGCGCCTGTTCCTTGGTTGCTGCATCTACGGTAAAATCCCCGCTTGCAAGAATTGCCCACATATCATCTGCACTTGCAATGGTCTTACCCTGTCCCTCGATGGTCTTCTTAACGATATCGAAAAGACGCAACTTCTGCGCCTCCATATCGCTCTTCATCTGAGCAACAATGGCACTGCGGTCCGTACTCTTATCCGCTGTCTTCCGCACAGAATCTTCCTTATTGGAGCCCTTCTCATAAACAGCTGCCGTCTCAGAAAAACCGGAAGACTTGCCCTCCGCCTTCTCCTTCTGCTCTGCCTTGGTCTCTGTCTTCTCTGACTTCGCCGGAGCGGAAACGGCTGACACATTATAGGTTGCACTTGTGTTGTTGACCATACTCGTATCCATCCTTACACCTCCTTGTAGCATCGTTCTCTGACATCCTTGTCCTGATACATACCTATCCAAGGTATATATCGGCATCTTCTATCCCAATCATAACACGAACCCATAAAAAACACACCGCAAATTTCTTGCGGTGTGTACAAATTATCGATCTCTTATTCTTATTCTTCGGATGACTCATCCCGCTCCAAAAGCTCCTGAAGCCTGCCGTGGGCGCCTTCTTCCACCCTCCTCTGGGCTTCTTCCAGAACCTGTTCCTTCTTGGTCTCCATAATTGCCTCGTTCAGGGACAGCATCTTTGCATCCAGCATGGAAACAATTCCGGAACACTCCCGAAGATCCCGGCTGATGTACTCCGGTGCATTTCCCTCAAACTTATAATAGATCTTATGCTCAAGACTTGCCCAGAAATCCATGGCAATGGTACGGATCTGAATCTCCACCTTCGTGTCCACAACCTTATCGGACAAAAAGATCGGAATCGTCACAAGCATATGATAGCTCTTATATCCGCTTTCCTTTGGATTCTTGATATAATCCTTAATGGAAATGACCGTGATATCCGACTGCTGACCGATCATGTCCGCCATGCGGTAGATATCGTTGGTAAAAGAACATACGATACGAAGACCTGCAATGTCATTACAGTAGGTCACCATATTCTCAATATTATCGGAATAACCGTAGCGACGAAGCTTCTTGATGATACTCTCCGGCTTCTTCACTCGTGTTTTAACATATTCAATTGGATTGTACTGGTGTGTATGCTGGAACTCATCGTTCAAGATCTCGATCTTCGTGGAGATCTCCTTGATTGCTGAGTTGTAGAGAAGCATTGCAGAATTCCATGCATCCACTTCTCTTCCATGCATCTGACGAATATACTCAACCTGATCCATGATTCTACTACCTGTTACTTTCTCATTCATTCGCGCACTCGTTGCACACTACCATACTAGCATATTTCAGCCAATTCTACCAATCCTCTTCCAGAACCTCGATCTCAAGGTAGTCAAAGGGGATCTCTTCGATAAAACAATCTCCCGTAAAACGCGCCTTACTGTGAAGCTTGAACTCCTTCACGGTAGAAGCCAGCCAGATCGGAACCGGCAGATCCAGCTGATGACAGGCATATTCCAGCCCTGCAAACACCTTGTGCGTTCTGGTATCCTGCTGATAATCCTCATAGGTCACCTCCGCAAGGATATGTCCGCCTTGCATTTCCTTAAACCAGATCCGCATATCAACTGTCCTTTCGTCTCTGGCGATTGGCCTCATACATCAGGATGCCTGCTGCCATTGCCGCGTTTAAAGATTCCAGCTTCCCTCCCATGGGAATACGAAGAAGATCGTCTGCCATTGCGGTGATACCACTACTAAGTCCGTTCCCCTCATTCCCGATCAAAAATCCGCAGGGGCCGCTGTAATCATATCCGTCGTGGTATTTCTCTCCACCTAAATGGGCTGCATAGAACCGGATCCCCTGTTCCCGGATGTCGGCCAACATCGTCTCAAGGTCTTCTGCTATTACAAACGGCATACGATATATGCTTCCCATGGTGGAACGTACGACCTTTGGAGAAAAAAGGTCCACCGTTCCCCTGCTCATGATCACACCGGTGACGCCGGCTCCTTCTGCGGTCCGGAAGATCGTTCCAAGATTCCCCGGGTCCTGAATGTCTTCAAGAACTACCAAAAGGGGCGTATCCTTCAGCAGATCGGAAAGGGTATAGACCGGCTGCTCGATCACCGCCAATACACCCTGGGGATGATCGGTGTCACAGATCTCAGCAAACACCGAATCACTGACCACCTGCAGGATCTCCCGTTTCCTTGCCTGTTCAAAAACAGCGGCAAGCTTCTCCTGCATAAGGGCATGGGCTGCATTGATAGCAGCACCCTTTTCATAGGACTCGGAAACATAAAGCTCACGCAAAAGCTCCACCGGGGTCTCGGAAAGAATCCGCTCGCCCTCTGCCACAAACAGTCCCTCCTGCCGGCGGGTCCTGGCCTTTTTATTCAGTTTGCGGATGTGCTTCATGCGGGGGTTATCCATACTGGTAATCATAACTTCTCCTGCCTTTGGGCATAAAGAAAGCCGCTTCCCATTAGAAGAAAACGGCTTCCAAATCTATCCTTCGATTCTTATGACAATGGTGGCAGCTTGTAATCTGCATTGCCAAGAGCCTGACAGATCTCAACCTGATAATCATCAAGACCCTTCTGCATTGCAAGTGCCTCATCGATATCGAAATCAACGAACTCACCATGTCTGTAACCTACGACACGGTTGCTTGCACCCTTGCAAAGAAGATCAACAGCCAAACAACCCATTGTGGAAGCGTATACACGATCCTTCGCTGTCGGGTTACCACCACGCTGCATGTGACCTAAGATGGTTGCACGAGTCTCAATTCCTGTTGCAGCTTCGATTCTCTTCGCCATAGAAGCGGAATGTCCGATTCCCTCAGCGTTGATGATGATATGATGCTGCTTACCGCGCTTACGTCCCTCAATGATGTGGCTTACAAGAGTCTGCTCATCATAGTCGTAAAGCTCCGGAAGAAGGACATCCTCAGCACCGTTTGCGATACCACACCAGAGTGCGATATAACCGGCACCACGTCCCATTACCTCGATGATCGAGCAACGCTCATGTGATGTAGATGTATCACGAACCTTATCGATCGCTTCCATTGCTGTGTTAACAGCTGTATCGAATCCGATGGTATACTCGGTGCAAGCGATATCAAGGTCGATGGTTCCCGGAAGTCCGATGGTATTGATTCCTAATGCAGCAAGCTTCTGCGCACCCTGGAAGGATCCGTCTCCGCCGATTACAACAAGACCATCGATACCGTGCTTCCTACAGATCTCAGCACCCTTCTGCTGATACTCCAGCTCCTTGAACTCAAGGCAACGAGCTGTCTGTAAGATTGTACCACCACGGGAGATGATATCAGATACAGAATGTGTATCCATATCAAAGATCTCTTCATTCAAAAGACCTGCGTAACCACGTCTAATTCCCTTTACCTTCTTGCCTCTAGCAATTGCCTGACGTACAACTGCACGTACGGCTGCGTTCATTCCCGGCGCATCACCACCACTGGTCAGGACACCAATTGTGTTAACTTCCTTAGCCATATTATATATTCCTCCGTTTGTAATAACTCTCAATCCAAGACATTTTAATACTTTTACGCCGATTATTCAATCCTTTTTTGCGACCAATGCCCTTCTGGGACACTTTATTTCCACCTTCCCGGCACCACCGAAACATTTTTTTCTCCCAGCAGATCGGAAAGAGCCTTCAGGACCCCAGGATCAGCTGAAAAGGAAAAGCGCGGTCCCATCCGGCGGATCGCCTTTCGATCCTGCAGATAGATCGTCATGGTGTCTCTTCCATCACTGTGACGGATCACCTCCATGACCTTCTCCTGCATGGCCTCATAGGCCTCCATATCGGCAAAACGCAGCCATACTTCACTGGAAAGCTCCGAAAAGGTGATCAGATCATCTGCAATGAGTTTGGCATCCTTTTCCTCTTCCACCGATGCGTGGCCTGCAATCAGCAGCTTGGTATCTTCCTGCAGAAGATCCCGGTATCGCTCAAACACCTTGGGGAACAGGATCACCTCCACACTGCCGTAGAGATCTTCTATGGTGAGGAAGGCCATAGGTGCTCCCGCCTTTGTAAACTTCACCGTCTTATCCACAAGGATGCCTCCCATGACACCATTCTGATTCTCCAGAACCTGCGTCCTTTGTTTTTCCTCATCCCAAAGGAACTCCGTGGTCTTTAGGGTCACATTTTTCTGAATCAGGGCAACGGAATCCTCTAAGGGATGTCCGCTGACATAGATTCCCAGAACCTCCTTCTCAAAGGAAAGCAGCACATCCCGCGGAAATTCTTCCACTTCCGGAAGCTTTGCCTCATATTGTTTTCGCTCTTCCTCATCCACCAGATCAAACAGACTCATCTGACCTGACAGAGAATTCTTCTGATCAGCCACAATATCGTCCATGATTGCTGCATAACCGTAGACCATCTGTCGGCGGTTTGCGCCAAAGCAATCCAGTGCCCCCGCCTTGATCAGATTTTCCACAGCGCGCTTGTTCACACCCAATGGCATAACGCGCTCCAGGAAGTTCTGGAAAGAAGTATAAGCTCCATTTAATTCTCTCTCGGAAACCAGCCCGTCGATCAGGACCGGTCCAACGCCTTTGACCGCATACATACCGTATTTGATCTTGCCCTCGTATACGGAAAACTCTCCGGTTCCGGCACTGACATCCGGCGGAAGTACTTCGATTCCCATTCCACGGCATACTCCAAGGTACTCGGCCAGCTTCCCGGAGGAATCAATGACCGAGGTCAAAAGAGCTGCGAAAAATTCCTGAGGATAGTAAAGCTTAAGATACGCCGTCTGCATGGAGAGTACCGCATAGCTGGCTGCATGGGATTTGTTAAATGCATATTTTGCAAAGTCCAGCATGGAATCGTAGATCTCATTGGCAATACGTTCGGATTCCTGAGGCGTTTCACAGATCCCGTTCTTAATACAGCCGGGAACATAGCCTGCCTCGCCTTCCGCTACCTCGTCTCCGTTGCCGTATACGAAGGTGTGTCGCCCGGCATCGATCTCATCCTGATGCTTTTTACTCATGGCACGACGCATGATATCCGCCTGTCCGAGGGAGTAGCCCGCCAACTGCTGTACGATTTGCATAACCTGCTCCTGATAGACGATACAGCCATAGGTATCCTTCAGGATCGGCTCAAGGGCTTTGCACTTATAGACCACATGCTCCGGGTCATCCTTGCCTTTGATATACGAAGGGATAAATTCCATCGGACCCGGACGGTACAGAGAAATCCCCGCTATAATATCCTCAAATCCGGAGGGACGCAGTTCCTTCATGAAGGACTGCATTCCCGCCGACTCAAGCTGGAACACGCCGCTGGTCTTTCCGCTTCCGATGAATTCCAGCGTCTTGGGATCATCATAATCCATATGATCCATGTCAAGTTCAATGCCTCTTGTCTTCTTAACATTGGCCACGGCATCCTTTACCACCGTCAGCGTGCGAAGTCCAAGGAAGTCCATCTTCAGGTATCCCAGCTGCTCCAGCTGGATCATATTATACTCACAGGCCGGTGTTCCGTCCTTCGCCCGTCCCTGAGGCATACATTCATCTGCCCGCCCCGGATAGATAACAACGCCTGCCGCATGTACACCGGTGGCCTTCGGAATGCCCTCAAGCTCCATGGCATAGGTAAACCACTGCCTGTGCTCTTCACTCTCCTGCGCATAGGCCTTCAGCTCCGGATTCTTCTTCAAGGCATCCTTCAGGGTGATATTCAGCTCATTGGGGATCATCTTGCTGACACGGTTGGTCTCCTGAAAAGGAAGTCCAAGAGCTCTTCCCACATCCTTAAGCACAGCCTTTGCCTTCATATTCTGGAAGGTGGTGATCTGTGATACACAGTCCCTTCCGTACTTCTCGAAGATATAATCGTTGATCACCCGAAGTCTCTGGGAATCCTCGAAATCTACGTCGATATCGGGCATGGATACTCGCTCTGGATTCAGGAAACGCTCAAACAGCAGGTTATAGCGCACCGGATCCACATCTGTGATTCCGATGCAGTAGCAGACACGGCTTCCTGCCGCAGATCCTCTTCCCGGTCCTGTTTTACAGTTGTGGGTATTGGCCCAGTTGATGTAGTCCCAAACGATCAGAATATACTCCACAAAGCCCTTCTCATCAATGATGCGAAGTTCATCCATGGCCTCCTGCCAGATCACCTTCTTCTGGTCCTCGGTATAGTGGTCATTTTTTCCGTATCGTCGTTCAAATCCTTCCGCGATCAGTTCCGTCAAAAACTCCTTCGGGCTCTGATCCTCATGTCCCTGGGGCAGATGATACTGTGGCTTTTTATATTCATTAAATGTAAATTCAACTTCACAACCATCGGCAATGACCTGGGTGTTCTCCACTGCCTCCGGCGCATAAGGAAACAGACGGCGCATCTCCTCTTCGCTTTTCACGTAGTACTGACCACCCTCGTAGCGAATACGGTCCACATCATCCACTGTCTTGTTATCCTGCATGCAAAGCAACACGTCGTGAGCCGCGGCATCCTCCGGCCTTGTGTAATGACAGTCGTTTGTTACCACCACCGGAATACCGGTATCCTGATGCAACCGCATCACCGTCTGGTTCGTCTTTTGCTGCGGAATGCTTCCGTCCATATGATCCTGCATCTCCAGGAAGTAATTGCCCTCCCCAAAGATCTTCAGATGATCCAGTGCCACCTCTTTTGCCTTTTCATATGACTGCATGGAAGCACGGGAAAGCTCCCCTGCCAGACAGGCAGAAAGCGCGATGAGCCCCTCATGATACTTTTCCAGACATTCCCTGTCCACACGGGGCTTTGCATAGAATCCCTCCGTGTTGCCCAAAGAGACCAGTTTCATCAGGTTCCGGTAGCCGGTCAGATTCTTACACAGCAGCACCAGATGATAGTACTTGATCTCTCCGCGCATACTGTTTTTCTCGAATCGTGATCCCGGTGCAACATAGACCTCACAACCGATAATGGGGCGGATCCCGGCTTTTTTGGCCTTCTGATAGAACTCGATGACGCCGTACATATTACCATGATCTGTAATGGCTGCGGCATTCATCCCCAGCTCCTTGACGCGGGCAATGTAATCGTCGATCTTATTCGAGCTGTCCAGAATACTGTATTGCGTATGCGTATGAAGGTGTACAAAAGCCATATCTGGTTCTCCTTACTATTTTTCTTTTGCGATGGGCTTTGACGCAAAAATAAGTGGAATGCTGAAGTAAACCGCCATCATTGCTCCAATGAGGATCACAGCCGATAACATCGCCCCCTGTTTTGTGGCCATGTTGATCACGTCTCCAAAGAGAAACGAGGTGGTATTAAACGTAATATGCAAAAGGATGGTTACCATGACACTTCCGGTCTTATAGGCAATATATCCCAGTAGAATCCCCAGCAGGAAGGCGTAGCTCGCCTGCAGCATATTCAGGTGGAATCCGGCAAACAGCAGTGCCTGAACAATGTTGACGCTGAAAAAGGTACCGGCCTTTTTCATGTATCCCAGCGAGATCCCGCGGAATACAAGTTCTTCTGTTACCGGTCCGATGATACATCCGTACAATAGCGTTGCGACAGCAGAAAATGTACTGATATGACCCGAACCGAATCCTGCGTTTTGCATCAACTGCTCATAGACCACCAGCCATTCCGGATACAGAATGCCAAGAGCCTCCGTCAAAAAGGTACAGACCACCTGACTGCCAATGGCAAACAGGATCACACCAAGAATCAACGGATTCCTCTTGAATCCCTTAAGACTCATGCTTCTCCAGGACAATTCACTGCGCTTCTTATGAAACCACCATCCGAACAGGATGACACCAAGGATCGAATAGATCAAAAGCACTGTGGCATTGAACTCCACATTCATGACCATCTTCTGAAAATCATCCAAAAACTGCTCCAGGCTACCGGATCTGTAATGAATGATCGCGCGAAGGAACTGGATCTCCGCTCCAAAGATCGACACGGCTTCCTGCAGGGCGATCACCGCCAGCACTGGCACAAAGCCCAGCATAAATCGTTTCAGTCTACTCTTTTTCTTCATTTGGTTTCTCCTCTGATCTTTCCCTTCTACACTCCACAGTACTTTACACTATGCAGGAATTTTTCGCAAATTTAAAAGGAGTCCAGAATAAGATCAAACCATGGTTTTTCTTATCTGAACCCCTCTATCCTGTTATTTGCTCATATCCCGGGACTTTTGAACGGCGGCCCGTACACCCGCCATCATAGTGGCACGAAGTCCGTTGGCTTCAAGTGCCGCAACACCCTCGATGGTGGTTCCACCCGGAGATGTCACGGCATCCTTTAATTCTCCCGGATGTTTGCCGGTTTCAAGAACCATTTTAGCTGATCCAAGGACCGTCTGAGCCGCAAACTTATAGGCTGCCTTCCGCTGCATTCCCTCTGCCACGGCCGCATCCGCCATAGCCTCGATGACCATGTAGATGAAAGCCGGAGAAGAACCGGAAACACCGGTCACAACATCCATAAGATCCTCACGAACCACCTCAGCCTGACCGAAGCTTTCAAAAAGAACCTTTGCCTCTTCCTTCTCTTCTTCTGTCACAAGGTCATTCGTGCAGATCGCGCTCATCGCCGCTCCCACCATAGCCGGTGTGTTCGGCATGCTTCTTACGATGTGCATACCGGATCCGAGCATCTGTCCCAGCTGTAGCAGTGTCTTTCCTGCTACGACCGAGATCACAAGGGTATCCTCCTTTAAGGAACCCTTGATATCCTCTACCACATCTGCCAGCTGGTATGGCTTCACTGCCAGAAAAACGATCTTGGCCGAAGAAGCCTCCCGGTTATCCAACGTCACCCGGATCCCAAGCTTCTTTTCCACCCGCTCCTTCGTCCCATGGCTGTGACAGGAGGCAATCATTTCGTTCTTTTCACACAGACCGGCGCAAAGGATTCCTTCCATCATGGCAGATCCCATATTACCGGCACCGATAAAACCGATTTTATATTCTGACATGTCCGCTTCCTTTCTTATTCTCCGAGAAGCTTTTCAACCGCTGCAAGACGAACACATACGGTAAACAGATCCGCTGCCATCTTCATATCTGCAAGAGACGGATAGGATGGAGCGATACGGATCGTAGAATCCTCAGGATCCTTGCCATATGGGAACGGTGCGCCGGCGCCTGTCATTGTCATGCCGGCTTCCTTTGCAAGCTGGATGGTTCTGGTTGCACAACCCGGCAGAGTTGTGAATGTGATAAAGTATCCGCCCAGAGGCTTAACCCAGCTACCGCAGTCCTTACCGCCAAGATCACGCTCAAGGGCATCCAGAACCGCCTCAAACTTCGGAGTCAGGATAGCTGCATGACGCTTCATATGAGACGGGATCTTCTTGCCGTTCTCAAAGAATACCGCATGACGAAGCTGGTTCACCTTGTCATGTCCGATGGTCTGAACCGTAAGAGTCTTAAGAGCATCTTCACGGTTCTTCTTGGATGCAACCATTCCGGCAATTCCGCCGCCGGCAAGACTTACCTTGGAAGTAGAAACGAACTCGAATACAAGATCCTCATTGCCAACCTTGCGAGCCTCCTCTAAGAGGTTTGGAATCTTAACTTCATCGTAAAGGTAATGTACACAGTAAGCATTATCCCAGAAAATACGGAAGTCTTCTGCTGCCGGCTTAAGGTTTGCAAAACGACGTACGGTCTCATCGGAATATACATAACCCTGTGGGTTGGAGAACTTCGGAACACACCAGATACCCTTGATGGATGGATCGGAAGATACGAGCTTTTCTACCATATCCATATCCGGGCCATCCTCATGCATCGGGATGGTGATCAGTTCAAAACCGTAATACTCAGTAACGCCAAAGTGACGATCATAACCCGGTGCCGGGCACAGCCACTTCAGTCCCTTCTGCTGGCACCATGGAGTGCCGCCGCAGATACCCTTCATCATAGCTCGACCAATGGTATCAAACATCATGTTCAAAGAAGAGTTACCATAGATGATAACGTCCTCTGGATCAGCGTCTACCATAGAAGCGATCAGCTCTTTGGCCGGCTTGATTCCATCCACACCACCATAGTTACGGGTATCGATCTCGGTGTTCATGTCCAGGATCGTATCACCATTGACTGCATTGAGCAGACCGTATGCAAGGTCTAACTGTTCTGCTGATGGCTTACCGCGTGCCATGTTCAGTGTAAGGCCTCTCTTCTGCCACTCCTCATACGCCTTTAACAGGCTTTCCTTTTCCTTTAGGAGTTCTTCTTTACTCATTTCCTGATAAGATGCCATTGTGTATCTCCTTTTGTTCTCTTTTCTTTTTCCTTTTTATACTTCATCGGCAGTTTCCAGATCTGCCGTTGAAACCACTTCTGTCCGGATCACACGTCCGCTTCTCTGTGAAGCCGGTCCATGTGTTCCCGGATCTGTTGCTCATAGCCCTGGTCGGAGGGCTCGTAAAATTTCGTTCCAACCAGAGAATCCGGAAGGTACTGCTGCTTCACATAATGATTCTTATAATCGTGTGCATACCTGTAACCTACGCCATGCCCCAGCTTGGCAGAACCACCATAATGGGCATCCTGCAGATGAACCGGAATGGGATCGGTCCTTGTATCCTTCACCACACGGTTGGCTGCAAAGATCGCCTCGCAGGCCGCGTTGCTCTTTGGTGCCGTGGCAACATAGGTTGCTGCCTGGGACAAAATGATCTGGCTTTCCGGCATACCGACCCGTTCCACCTCCGCTGCTGCGGACGCCGCCACTACCATGGCCATGGGGTCAGCATTTCCCACATCCTCCGAAGCACAGATCATGATCCTTCGTGCGATGAACTTCACATCCTCCCCCGCATAAAGCATACGGGCCAGATAGTAGACCGCCGCATCCGGATCGCTTCCTCTCATACTCTTAATAAAAGCAGAGATGGTGTCATAATGATTGTCCCCGTTCTTATCGTAGCGAACCACCCGCTTCTGGATGCATTCACTTGCCACGGAAAGGTTGATGTGAATGACACCGTCCTCTCCCGGATCTGTGGTAAGGACCGCCAATTCTACCGCATTCAAAGCCTTTCTCGCATCTCCATTGGCTGCATCCGAAAGAAAGGCAAGTGCCTCGTCGTCCATCGTGGCATGGTAACTTCCCATCCCCTTTTCCTCGTCCCGTAAGGCTCTCTGGATCAGAGACCGAATATCCGCCTCCTCCAGGGCCTTCAGCTCAAATACAATGGACCTTGAGATCAAAGCGCCGTTCACTTCAAAATACGGATTCTCTGTAGTGGCTCCGATGAGAATGATGGTTCCGTCCTCTACAAACGGAAGCAGGTAATCCTGCTGTCCCTTGTTGAAACGATGGATCTCATCCACGAAAAGAATGGTCTTCTTACCGTACATTCCCAGATTATCCTTGGCATGAGAAACAACATCTTCCATATCCTTCTTACCGGAGACCGTTGCATTCAACTGGGTGAATTCCGCCTTCGTCGTGTTGGCGATCACCTTGGCCAGAGTGGTCTTACCGGTTCCCGGTGGTCCGTAGAAAATTACGGAACTGAGCTGATCTGCCTTAATGGCACGGTACAGCATCTTATCCTTACCGATAATGTGCTGCTGTCCCACCACCTCATCCAGGGTCGTAGGCCTCATCCTGGCTGCCAGCGGGGATTCCTTCTCCTGATTCTGTTGTCTCATGTAATCAAAAAGATCCATAAAAAATGCCACCCGGGATGTATTGCTATCCTATAAAAACCTCTAATAGAATACCAATACCCAAGTGGCATTGCAAGTTCTTTTCCGTGTGCAAATTACATTTGTGCGTCTACAACGGACATTTATAATTTTTTATTCTTCAAAGCACGGTTAATACGCTTCTCCCTTGTCTCATGGTTCACTTCAGAAAGCGCTCCAGCCATCTCTCCAGCCATCTCCTCATAGGAACGGGCCTCAAGAACCTGCGGCGGAAGCGTCAGACGTGCAATGTTCTCTGCCGCCTCCAGGCGAACCCGGCGAAGCGATCCCGGCAGGCCGTGCCCGCTGCTCTGCTCCATCTTACGGGTAATATATCCCTTTGCTCCCTCGTGAACCAGCTGAAGCTGATCCCGGATGGCTTTCATATCCGTTGCATTATAGCGACCTTTATATACGATCTTGCTGGCCAGCTGAACCATCTCCAGGGTACGATCCCGAAGGATCACGTACTCCCCACTGTCCGGATTAATTGCATGCTTCTTACTCTGAAGGGCAAGGAGCTGATCATACAGATCCGTCCGGTAACGAGAGATCGCCTGTCGCATGGTGTTCTTCGCACCAGCCAAAAGGTTCATCTGAATATCGATGGGATTGAGTTCCACGTGAATGTGAATTCCTGTATCACATTCTACCTCGCCCTCCTGTAGCAGAGGAAGGTCGATAACAATATCATTGTTCGGATCCACCCGCAAAACCGTCATTACCATGCCAAGGTCTACCAGGCTGTCCTCCACCACCTCTCCGTCGATGGTAAATTCAGACGCCACATCCATAAAGGGCTCTGTGTTCACCGTAATATAATCAAAGGGTGAACCACCCATCCGGTCTAACTGCCGGATCAGATCATAACCGAAGATATCCTTGATCATATAATAGGAAGCAAGCTCGACTCCCGGAATCTGTTTCTTATCGATCCGGCGCTGCTCCACAGCATTCAGGCAGGCCACCACATTGTCCTGCGCACGGCTTAATGTGTCATTCCCCACCGTGGAAAAGATCTGGGATCCCAGATAGGCCGTGGACTTGGTATAAGGAATATGCACCAATTCGTATCCCTCCGGCGTCTGTCCGTAAATACCGATGGAAACCTCCTGGTCTTTGGAAAACATAGCCCGAAGGACCTTAACCTTCATCAAAGCTTCCTGCTTCTTCTCATCCAGTGCGGCAAGGCTCTGTCCCATGGATTCCCGGACACTCTTACCGTCTATGGTAATCAGATCAAATTCCTTGACGCCTCTCTCCTGCATCACCTCCGCCATCTGCTGGTGGTAAAGATAATAGAACTGATTGGAAAAAATGAACCCGGCCATCCGAAGCTGATCCTTGGTAAGATCGGCATCCTCCGTTGTATCCAGAAAATCCAGCTGACTGCGGTACTTCTCAACCGAATCATTAAAGATTCGAGCCACCACCGTCATAAGGGTACGGTTCTGACTGTCCTGGATGTTCTCTCGTCCATCCTTCTTCAGACGAAGTCTTTCCTTCTCCAGCTCCTCCGGGAATTCAATATCTCCGTGAAGGTAATCACGTCCCATACGGTCAAGGGCATTGATCCGCTTCAATCCATAGGAATCCACATAGCTGTTACCCACACCGTAATAACAGATGGCATCCAGACGGTTCTTAAGTCCCAGGATCTCTTCAAAGATCTGTCCCCCGGCATAGCTTTCCAGAGGATCCACCACCATGCCGTTGTACATATCCATGTACTGCCGGACAGCCAGAGCTCTCTGCGCCGGAGAATTCTCCCTCTTGTTGAAGTTATCCAGCATAAAATAGAAGCCCTGGGCGACACTTAAAAGGATCCGCACAGAATCCTCAAACTGCTTGCTGCCTCCTGCCGCTTCTAAAAAGGCCTCCCGGATCCCACTGTCTACTTCATTGGAATCCAGCTTCACCGAAGTATAAGCGCTGGTAAAGTCACTGGAAATATCCAGGGCGATCTGGCGAAAGCCAAGGAATTCCTTAAGACTCCATCTGACGTCTTCGGGGCGGGAAAGCACCGGTCCCCGAAACTTGAAATTCAAAAGCTGTGTAAGACTCTTCCCCACAATGGTACCCAGCAGGGATGCTCCGACCTCATCCCGGTTGATCTTTGAAAGCCAGGACAGACAGGCATCCATCTCAGACAGCATATTCTCCACCGACGCATCAATGGAGAGCGCCTCCTGAACCGAATAGCCCTTGATCCCCATTAGATATTCACGGAAAAACACAGCCGCCGAGCCCGGATCGGCATTGATACCACACCGACCCATTTCCGTTATAATCTTACGCTCTAGGATCCTAAACCTATCGTTAACATCCGACTCTGAAAAAGGAGCTACAGAGTAATTCATCTTCTCCAGCGCTTCATGGTGAAGATCATAGATCTGTTCGTTACTGGACCATTCACAAATGGAAGGTTCATCCACAATAATGGAATTGTCCGTTGTGAACTCACGATAGCCCAATGGAACGGAGAGATCCAGATTGTTGTCATTTGTTTCGGAACGATCTCCCATAAGCATACCCTCCCTTTAGCAACCTGTTTTATTATTCCCTATTATAACAAGATTGTTACTAAAGCAACAGTATTTCTTATTTTTTAACAAACGCGTACAGGCTCTCTCCTGCAGCTCCGCCTCCAAGGGCATCCAGCCTTCCGTTTCCATCTCCCTGCTCGGAAAACAGATCATCTGCAGACGAGGCGTTTCCGTCTTCATCCACCGCGAACAGCACTCCGCCCTTTTCCATCGTCTCTGCCTTTTTATCGATCACAATGGTATCACCCATAGAAACTTTGCCTTCCAGGATGATTCTTGCCGCCAGCGTTTCCACATGTTTTTGCAGGAATCGCTTCAACGGTCTGGCTCCGTATACAGGATCAAAGCCGTTTTCCGTTATATATTCCCTTGCCTGTGGTGTCAGCTCAACCGTCAGTTCCCTGTCGTGGAGACGGTCATTTAACTCACGCAACATCAGACCCACAATATGACCGATATTGTCCTTGGTCAACGGATGGAACATGATCAGCTCATCCAGACGATTCAAAAATTCCGGCCGGAAAGACTTCTGAAGTTCCGCCTCCACCGCAGCCCTTGCGGATTCGGTGATATTACCTCTGTCATCAATGCCACCCAGAAGCTCCTGGGAACCGAGATTGCTTGTAAGAATGATCACAGTGTTTTTAAAATCAACGGTCCTTCCCTGGGAGTCTGTGATCCTTCCGTCATCCAACACCTGAAGCAGTACGTTGAACACATCCGGATGGGCTTTCTCGATCTCATCAAAAAGAACCACTGAGTATGGTTTTCTCCTGACTGCCTCTGTCAGCTGTCCTCCCTCGTCGTATCCCACATATCCCGGAGGTGCTCCGATCAGACGGGACACAGAATATTTCTCCATATACTCACTCATATCGATCCGGACCATATTATTCTCATCATCGAACAGGCAGGATGCCAGACTCTTAGCCAGCTCTGTCTTACCGACTCCGGTAGGTCCAAGGAACAAGAAGCTTCCAATGGGTCTGCCCGGATCCTTGATTCCGGCACGACTGCGCAAGATGGCATCCGTCACCTTCTCCACCGCTTCATCCTGACCAACCACACGATTATGTAACAGGTCTCCAAGATGAAGGATCTTAGACCGCTCCGTCTCATTGAGCTTTGCCACCGGAATTCCTGTCCAACGGGAGACAATGGCTGCGATCTCATCTTCATCCACACTCTCATGTAGCATGGAAATATCCTTTTTCTTCAGTTTTTCTTCCTCCGTCTCCAGTTCCTTCTCCAGTTCCGGAAGCTTTCCATACTGAAGCTCTGCTGCTTTATTCAGATCATAACGATTCTGTGCTGTTGCAATCTCACCTCTCACGGCATCGATCTGTTCCCGAAGCTCTGAAACACGGGATACGGAAGACTTTTCATTCTCCCACTGTGCCTTCTTAACAGAAAGCTCATCGGACAGCTCGGACAGTTCCTTCTGAAGGTTAACAAGACGTTCCTTACTCAGAGGATCTGTTTCCTTTTTCAATGCAGTCTCTTCGATCTGCAGCTGCATAACCTTGCGATTCAACTCATCCAGCTCTGCCGGCATGGAATCCAGTTCTGTCTTAATGGAAGCACAGGCCTCATCCACCAGATCAATGGCCTTGTCCGGAAGGAATCGATCGGAAATATAACGGTCGGAAAGTGTTGCCGCTGCAACAAGTGCCGCATCTGTGATCTTTACACCGTGATAAACCTCATATCGGTCTTTGATTCCACGAAGGATGGAAATGGTATCCTCCAGTGTCGGCTCATTGACCAGAACAGGCTGGAAACGACGCTCCAGAGCCGGATCCTTCTCAATATACTTACGGTACTCATCCAGGGTGGTTGCTCCAATACAGTGAAGTTCTCCTCTTGCCAGCATTGGCTTTAACATATTGCCGGCATCCATGCTACCCTCTGTCTTACCGGCTCCTACGATCGTATGAAGCTCATCAATAAAGAGAATGATCCTACCCTCGGACTTGCGGATCTCTTCCAAAACCGCCTTTAAACGTTCCTCAAATTCGCCGCGATACTTCGCACCTGCCACAAGAGCTCCCATATCCAGAGCAAAGATCCGCTTGTCCTTCAGAGTCTCCGGCACATCCCCACGGACGATTCTCTGTGCCAATCCTTCTACGGCTGCTGTCTTGCCGACACCCGGCTCACCGATCAGCACCGGATTGTTCTTGGTCTTGCGGGAAAGGATCCGAACCACATTCCGAATCTCTGTATCTCTTCCGATCACCGGATCCAACTTCTGCTCTCTTGCCCGCTCCACCATATCGTAGCCATACTTCTCTAAGGTATCGTAGGTATCCTCCGGATTATCGCTTGTCACCTTCTGGTTGCCACGCACCGTTGAAAGAGCGGTCAAAAACCGCTCCCTTGTCAGTCCAAACTCTCTAAACTTATCCTTAATGACACGATTCGGATGGGCGATCATGGATAAGAGCAAATGCTCCACGGAGACATATTCATCTCCCATGGCTTTGGCCTCATCCTCTGCATGGATCAGGACATCATTCAAGCCCTTACCGATATACACGTTACCGCCACCGGACACCTTGGTAAGAGAAGATACCATCTGAACACAATCATTGGTAAAGTAGGTTACATCGATTTCCATCTTCTCAAAAAGCTTCGGGATCAGTCCCTCTTCCTGCTGCATCAATGCCAACAGAAGGTGCTCCTGTGTAATCTCCTGATTCCCGTAGTCATAGGCTAACTTCTCTGTCGCCTGTACCGCCTCTACCGATTTCTGTGTAAATTTGCTAATGTTCATTTCTATGCCCCCTTTCTGTTGGAGTTATATTGCTATTTTTTACTTTGTATGAGTCTGTTATAGCACGTTTATTAGCACTCGTCAACATCGAGTGCTAATAATTTTCCAGAAACACGCATCTGTCATATCCCCATCCCGGCACACACCCCTGCAAGAGCCAACAGGTGCACCGGATACACACCATAACAGATGTACTTCAGTTTTCTTCCCTGTTTTCCCCGATAGGAAAGCAGTACCATAAACCCCAGAAGTGCCACCAGTTCCACTGGACTGCAAAGAACCGCCAGGATGGCAATCGCCAATACAAAGCCCACGTATGGGTGTTTGCCACGAAGCACGTAGATTCCAAGGATCGCAAGAATTCCGGCTCCGCCATAATCGCACCGGATCCCTTCTGCCACCAGATACACCCCACCTACTGTGACTGCGTTACAACCGAGCTGTAACAGGGCCGGCATCTGCCTTTCCTTCCAGAACTCCAGCAACCAGATCCCAAGAAATCCAAGAAACAGGGTAAACATGACATTGTTGTGCTGCCGCAGTTCCAATAGCTTCCCATTCACCGCAAGATCAAAAGGGATCTCCGACAAAAGGGCAAAGATCAAAAGCCGGAGGGCATGCTTCTTCCGATTGGATGTGTAAAAAAATCCTTCCACCAAAAGATAACAAAAAATCGGAAAAGACAGTCTTCCGATACACCGGGTCACAATATAGATATGTTCCAGAATCTGCCGTTGGGCCTGCCCCAGACTTAAAAAGATCTCCATCCCACCGGAGGTCTGTCCATTGACAATGCGGCCTAAGACCACCGCACCCACATGATCGGTCACCATGGTAAGGATCGCAATCATCTTTAATGTAAAAGCTGTAACTTCGTTTTTCATAACCTCTTCCTGACGTTTCCTTTCTTCTGTTTCCAAACGTCATTATATCCTATCTGGTTTCCGGACGCACCGGCCTTTTACTTATCGAGTTTCTCGATACTTCTTATCTCGTTACTCGATATTTTATCTACTTCTCCGATAGATTCTTCTATTCTCATGCTGTAACATGTTTCCAGGCTTCCATCACGCAAAGAGGTTCCAATGCTTCAGAATAAACAAGATGATCTATCAGAAAACGGCTTTGGCCATCGACTGGAACGACTGCTTTCCGAAAACAACCTGTCCCAGCAGGAATTCGGTAATATGATCGGTGTCGCCCAGAATACGATAAGCGGATACATCAAAGGGAAACACTTGCCGGACCTTTCTGTTCTTGCGAAGATCTGCCATGTCTTGCATGTAAGCTCTGATTATCTTCTGGGACTTTCTCTGTACCAAGAGGTCAATCCCCCTCACATCTCCGTACGGGAAAGCCAGCTTCTTAATACCTATGGTCAGCTCACGACACGCGACCGGGATTTTCTTTTAGAAGAAGCTCATATGCTGAAAAGAAAACAGGATTATCATTCCTCTACCTAAGAAATAATAGGTTCTGTATTACCATATATCGATTGCTAAGATAACCCATCCGTGGTAAAATTAAGGTCTGGTGTGATAAATTTTTAACGAAGTTTCACACAGTAAATATATGAATTGTATGAACAGTATGAATGAACAAGGAGGAATCATGGGTTACGAGGAAGAGTATAAGCAGAAGCTGACCACTGCCGACGAAGCCGTCAAGGTAGTTGAGTCCGGCGATTGGGTTGATTACGGTTGGTGTACAGGTACTCCGGAGGCCTTGGATCAGGCACTTGCCAGACGTACCGATGAACTGAAGAACGTGAATGTCCGTGGTGGTATTATTTTCCACCTTCCTGCAATTATGCAGAGGGAAGACGCCGGTGAGCATTTCTCATGGAACTCCTGGCATATGAGCGGTGTTGAGCGTAAGATGCTTTCTACACACAATGCTTTCTTTGCGCCGATCCGCTATTCTGAGCTGCCAAGCTACTACCGTGGCAATGCAACTCCTTCCAGAGTTGTCATGATCCAGGTTGCTCCAATGGATAAGCACGGTTACTTCTCCTTTGGTCCGAATGCATCTCACCTGGGTGCTATGTGCGAGAAGGCCGAGCACATCATCGTAGAGGTCAATAAGAACATGCCTCGTTGTCTTGGCGGCATGGAAGATTCCATCCATATCTCCAAGGTAGAAGCCATCGTTGAAGGTGACTCTCCTGCGCTTGGACAGATCCCTGCCGGCGGTCCTGCTTCTGATATCGATAAGAAGGTTGCTCAGCTCATTGTTGAGCAGATCCCTAACGGTGCCTGCCTGCAGCTTGGTATCGGTGGAATGCCGAACGCGGTTGGTTCTCTGATCGCAGAGTCCGATCTTACCGATCTTGCAGTTCACACAGAGATGTATGTTGACGCTTTCGTTGATATTGCCAATGCCGGTAAGATCACAGGTGCCCGCAAGAACATTGACCGGTTCCGTCAGGTCTATGCTTTCGGTGCAGGAACACAGAAGCTTTACGATTACCTGGATGACAACCCACAGTGCATGAGTGCTCCGGTTGATTACACCAACGATGTTCGTGTCATCTCCAAGATCGACAACTTCATCTCCATCAACAACGCCATCGACATCGACCTTTACGGTCAGGTCAACGCCGAGTCTGCCGGAACCCGTCAGATCTCCGGTGCAGGCGGACAGCAGGATTTCGTAATGGGTGCCTACCTCTCCAACGGCGGTAAGAGCTTCATCTGCATGTCTTCTACTTTCACAGACAAGCAGGGTGTCCTTCACAGCCGTATCCGTCCAACCCTTGCGGAAGGTTCTATCGTAACCGATACCCGTCCTCAGACCATGTATGTTGTTACTGAGTATGGTATGGTCAACCTGAAGGGCTTATCTGCATGGGAGCGTGCCGAGGCTCTGATCTCCATCGCTCATCCGGATCTTCGAGATGATCTGATCAAGGATGCTGAGAAGCTTGGTATGTGGAGAACATCCAACCGCTAGATCGGCGAGATTTGAATTTATAACGTTAAAGGGCCACACACGATACATTTCGTGTGTGGCCCTTTTTTGTCTTCTCTATTTTTAGAAAGCTTCTTCTTTTCTTTTGAGGCGAAGAGCCTTTCGCTTTAACGCCCCCTGTAACTCCGCTTCTTCTGCCGGTCCTTCCACAGCAAGTCCGTAAGGAACCGGAATCGGTCTTCCATTGGGATCGGTTGCTACATAGGTCAGATAAGCCCTGTTGATCGGAATCCGCATGCCCTCGTTATCCTCACGATAGGAATCCACACGAACCTCCATGGAGGAATTCCCCACATAGGTCACCTTGCCAATAAGAACCACCATATCATTCAGCTTCGCCTCTGCCTTAAACACCAGATTATCCACAGAAGCTGTGATCACCTCGTGGGTTGAATGACGCATCGCCGTCATCCCGCCAGCCTCATCGATCCACGCCATCAGACGTCCTCCAAACAGTCTTCCCTGTCCGTTGATATCTGTCTGCATCACCACATGGGTCACCTCAGAACGGGAACGCTCCACTGTCTTTAATGGTCTTTCTTCACTTATCTTATTACTCATCTCTTATTCTTCCTTTGCCAAATCTCAACTTACCTCCACCGGAATGAATCCGCCGGCTTTGACCGAATACAGTCCCATATCCGTCAGCTTCAGATCTGGCACCACCGGCAGCGACATAAACGCCAGGGACATGACCGGTTCCAACTGGGAATTGATTCCAAGGTGACGCTTGGCAATGTCCTCCAGCTGCTTTAACGCATCACTGACTTCCATTCCCGAACGGTCACTCATAAGACCGGCCACCGGTAGCGGAAGTTCCGCGATCACTTCACCGTCTCCCGCCAGGCAAACGCCTCCTCCTGTCTTGATCAGGCGGTTTGCCGCGACCTCCATGTCCTTATCGTTGGTTCCCACCACAAGAAGATTGTGGGAATCATGGGCAATGGAGCTGGCAATGGCTCCGCGATTGATCCCGTATCCGCAAACGAAGGCCTTTCCCGCCGTTCCAAGTCCGTTATGACGTTCCATTACGATCATCTTGGCAACATCAGAGGACGGATCATAGATAAAATTACCCTCACCATCCACATATACATCCCTGATCTCATCGGTGGAAAGAATACTTCCAGGCTGCATTCCAATGCAGTGAACACGGGCCGTTCCCGCTGCTCCCTCCGGAAGAAGCCCTCTCTTATCCGGGGACATTTCCGGCAATGCGCTGCTGTTTAACTGCATCCTGATGTGGTCACGCACCTGCCCTGCTACATGCATTCTGCCTGCAACCGCATCGATCTTCTCTCTTGTGACCTCCAGCAGATATCTGCCATCCTCCGCCACAAGAGAACCTGCCGCAAATACCTTTTTAACGGAAAAAGAGGTAAGATCGGACACCAGTGCAATATCCGCCCGCATGGCGGGAACAATAGCTCCGCGATCACGAAAACCATAGCACTCCGCAGCATTGATGGTGGCCATCTGTACTGCCACAATAGGGTCAATCCCCTCTCGGACACAGATCCGAAGCAGCTCATCCAGATCTCCATTGCGAAGAAGGGTGGCCGCCTGCCGGTCATCCGAACAAAGGACGCAACGTCTGGCGTTGAAAGGCGTTACATTCTTAAGAAGTTGTGGAAGCTCATGACAGGCGCTTCCGTAACGAAGCATGACATACATCCCCCGGGCAAGACGCTCCCGCATCTCCTCCGCTGTATAACATTCATGATCGGTCCGGATGCCTGCTGCCAGATAGCCTGCCAGTTCCTCTCCTACGATTCCCGGCGAATGACCGTCCACCATTTTCCCTCCGGTCTCTGCCATGGCAATCTTCTCCAGAACATCCTCCTGACCGTTATAGACGCCCACAGCGTTCATCATTTCACCAAGTCCCGGCACATCCTCTTCATGGATATAGGCCTCCATATCATCCGCCAGTACCCTTGCTCCACTGTGTTCAAAGGGAGTGGATGGAACACAGGACGGAATCATAAACTTCATGTCCAGAGGCGAGCGACGAGCCGCCCGACGCATATAGTCAAATCCGCTCATTCCACAAACATTGACGATCTCATGGGGATCACAAACCGCAGTGGTGGTTCCCCGAAGCAAAAGAAGCCGTCCGAACTCTTCCGGTGTCAGCATGGAAGATTCAATATGGATATGACTTTCGATCAGACCGGGGATCGCAAAGAGTCCCTTGGCATCGATTTCCTTTTCGCCTTGATAATCTATGCCGACGGCTGCGATCCTGTCCTTGCAGATGGCAATATCCTCTTCCTGAATATCCCCGGTAAAAACGTTGACTACATTGGCATGTTTGATCACAAGATCCGCCGGACGACGATGCATGGCAACATCGATCCGGTCTTTTAACTCACTTTTTGTCATTGGGTCGTTCGCTCCCTTTCTATCCTCAATCAGCGGTTCGGATATTCCGTCTCTACGAACTTCTTCAGAACCGGGATCGACCGCTTTACCTTCTCCGTATCGATACAGTATGCCATACGGAAGTAGCCCGGGCAACCAAAATTATCTGCCGGCACCAGAATCAGATCATACTTCTTCGCCTTCTGGCAAAAAGCCACCGCATCCTCTTCTAACGCCTTCGGGAAAATATAAAAGGTTCCTCCCGGTTTAACCACAGTAAAACCAAGCTCTGTCAGCGCATCATACAAAAGATTCCGATTGGTCTCATAAACCGACAGATCCGCCGTCTCATCGATCACTGCGGCAATTCCCATCTGAGGGGTTGCCGACGGACAATTGTGTCCGATCCCACGACTGATCTGACCGCAGATCACTGCAAGAAGATCTGCATCCGTCGCCTTTGGGCTGACAGCAATATATCCGATACGCTCTCCCGGAAGAGACATGCTCTTGGAGTAGGAGTAGCAGGAAATGGTATTGTCATAATAACAGGTGGGATAAGGACAGACTTCCCCGTCAAATACGATCTCACGGTAAGGCTCATCACTGATCAAAAAGATATCGTGACCGTACGCCTTCTGCTTCTCCCGCAGAAAATCTCCCAGCTTCTGCAGGGTCTTCTCACTGTAGACCACGCCGGAGGGATTGTTGGGGGAATTGATCAAAACCGCCTGCACCTTCTCATTCATCATGGCTTCAAATGCCTCGAAATTGATCTGAAAATCACTCGTCCGGGGTGGAACCACCTTCAATACGGCTCCGGTATCATTCACATAGGGACCGTATTCCGGGAAAAACGGAGCGAAGGTAATCACCTCATCCCCCGGCTCTGTCACAAGTCGGATGGCATGGGCAAGGGCGCCTGCTGCACCGCTTGTCATAAAAATATGCTTTGTCTCATAAGGGATCCCGAATCGACGCTTTAGGGAATCTGCCACGATCCCCCTGACCTTTGTATTCCCCAGAGAAGGGCTATAACCGTGAAGGCTCATGGAATCCATCGTCTGATGCATATGGATCACAGCCTCGTCATAGGCCTTCGGTGTAGGAACCGACGGATTGCCAAGGGAGTAGTCAAATACATTCTCATATCCGATCTCTGCCCCCCTTGCTGTTGCATATTCTGCAAGTTCACGAATAACAGACTTGGCAGAAAGCCTTGCCTTGTATGTTTGATTGATCATGTTTTCACCTTTCTTCTTTTCCTTTTCCCACCATTATAGCACAATCCGGTTTTTTACCCTATATATTCATAACCTGCATCTGTCACGGCAGCCTTAAGACGATCCTCTGAGACCGGTCCATCCAGTACCAGTGCCACCGAATCTTCTTCATGGTTGCATGTTGCCTCGGCAACACCTTCCATCTTCTCCAGAGCCTCCTTGACATGGCGCTCGCAGTTCGGACACATCATTCCCTTTACTGTAATTACTTTTTCCATTTGTTTTTCCTCCAATTCTTCCTCATCTTCATGTAAGGTGATCAGGGTATTCTTACCCTCATCTGTCTGTGCCAGGATCTCCGGATCCTCCATCAGCGGAGGACGGTTCCAGGTCTTGTTGCGCTTGAACCCGGAGGCCTTGTGAAGCTTCACCAGGTTCAGCCGCAGAGCATTCATCACCACGCAAAAGGATGACAGACTCATGGCTGCGGCTCCGAGCATGGGTGACATGGTCCAGCCGTTCAGACCGAAAAAAACCCCGGCCGCCACCGGAATGCCAATAACATTATAGATAAAGGCCCAGAACAGATTCTCTTTGATATTGCGAAGTACCGATCTGGACAAGCGAACCGCCGCCACCACATCGGACAGATAACTGTTAACAAGCACAACATCGGCTGCGTCAATGGCAATATCGGTTCCCGCTCCGATGGCAAACCCCACATTCGCCCTCGTGAGTGCCACCGCATCATTGATTCCGTCTCCGACCATAATAACAGAACCGCTTTCCTGCAGCTTTTGAACCACGGCCTCCTTCCCGGAAGGAAGAACGCCTGCCACCACTTCATCAACACCGACCTGGGCTGCAATGGCATCCGCCGTCTGCCGGTGATCTCCGGTCAGCATTACCACATGCATTCCCATCTGCTTCAACTCACGGATGGCCAGAGGGCTTTCCCGCTTGATCACATCCGCCACCGCGATCACACCCACAAAAAGTCCCTGCCTTGTGATATAGATCATGGACTTTCCTGCCGCTGCCAGGTCTTTGATCCCGTGTGTCTCATTGAACTGCCGAAGAGCCTGAATCCCCTTTTGCGTGGACATACTGTAAATGTAATCCACCTTCCCCGCAAAGATCGACGCATCATCTAAAACTCCACGGATGCCGTTTCCCGCCAGATCCTCAAACTCGGTCACCCCGGCAGGCGTCAACCCCTTTTCTGCCGCATAGTCACAAACCGCCAGCGCCAGTGGATGCTGGCTTAAAGATTCCAGTGCATAGGCATAGGAGAGCAATTCCTCTTCACTGACCCCTTCTGTGGGGATCACATCCGTCACCTGGGGTGCTCCCTTGGTAATGGTTCCTGTCTTATCGAGTACAACGACCCGGGCTCTTCCTGCCTCCTCCAGTGCCGCTGCATTCTTATACAGGATGCCGTTTTTAGCACCGACACCGCTTCCTACCATAATGGCCACCGGAGTTGCAAGTCCCAGTGCACAGGGGCAGGAGATCACAAGGACCGCAATGGCATGCTCCAGAGCAAAACCAATGGGGGCCCCCAACATAAGCCAGACGGCTGCCGTCACCAGAGCAATCAGAAGGACCACCGGTGTAAAAATACCCGCCACGAAATCCGCTGTTCTTGCAATGGGAGCCTTGGTAGCTGCCGCATCGCTGACCATTCGGATCACAGCAGAAAGGGTGGTATCCTCTCCGACTCTTGTCGCCTCGCAATGCAAGACGCCGGAAATATTCATGGTACCCACCGATACCTCGCTGCCTTCCTTCTTATCCACAGGAACACTCTCACCCGTCAGGGCAGACTCATCCACACTGCTGATTCCGGAAAGCACAACTCCATCCGTCGGGATGGCATCTCCCGGCTTCACCAGGAAAACATCCCCCACCTTGATCCGGGCAGCATCCACCTGAATCTCCTGATCCTCCACCAGAAGCGTCGCCGTCTTAGGAGCCAGATTCATCAGTCCCTTCAGGGCATTGGTAGTCTTCCCCTTTGAAAATGCCTCCAATGTCTTGCCCACGGTGATCAGGGTAACGATCATAGCTGCCGACTCAAAATACAGGTTGTGCATCAGCCGCATCACAACTTCTTCCTGTCCCCGGCTCTGCCGGTATGTCATTTCAAACAGGATATACAGGCTGTACAAATAGGAAACGCCGGAGCCCAAAGCCACCAGGGTGTCCATATTCGGCGCTCCGTGAAGGGTGCTCTTCGCTCCACTGATGAAAAACTGTCGGTTGACCGTCAAAACCGTTCCCGCCAGGATCATCTCCAACAAAGCCATTCCCACATGATTTCCTTCCAGAAATGCCGGAAGCGGCCAGTTCCACATCATGTGCCCCATGGTCAGGTACATCAGCGGCACCAATAATATAAGGGACGCTCCGAACCGGTGGATCAGCATGGGGGTCTGCCGGTCCTCAAGATCTTCTACCCGAAATCCACTTCCCTTCTCCTCTGTCGTCTCTTCCGCCTGTCGTGCCGTTGCGTGATATCCGGCGTTCTCCACCGCCTGACAGATCGTCTCCGGGGCTGCATCTCCTGTCACCTGCATGGAGTTGGTCAGAAGGGATACATTCACTTCACTGACCCCCGGAACACTTCTGACCGCCTTCTCCACATGGGCAACACAGGCTGCGCAGGTCATTCCATCTACGTTATAATGTTCCATTCAATATCTCCTTATTACTTCATCAGTTTCTGAATGGTCTCTACTAATTCATCGATCACTTCATCCTCCCCGTTTCGGATATGATCCACCACACAGGAGCGTATGTGACAAGACAGCATCTTCTTGTTAAAACTGTTCAGCGCTGCCCCGGCTGCCGCACTTTGCCGCAAAACATCGATGCAATAGGCATCCTCTTCGATCATTCGCTTCACACCGCGAACCTGACCTTCGATCCTGGAGAGCCGGTTGATTAATTTCTTCTTCTCCTCCTGGCTTCTATCCTTCTTCTTCCCGGAACAAGCCGGGCAGAGTTCCAATTCTTCTGACATAAGTTCTCCTTTCTCTGTATACCCCACAGGGGTATCGCCCCACCTCTCATTATATACCCCCATGGGGTATGTGTCAATTATCCCTCCATGGGTGAGACTAGAATGTCAAGACTCATAACCCCCACCTACGCTAACGCTTAGAGGTGGGGGATTTCTCCGACTGAGTTAAAAAAAAGCCGTATGGAACCCATTGTCCCATACAGCTCTTATCCAAAAACCCGCTTTCCTTATGCCTTAGCAAGCATCTCCAAAAGCTGATCCTTCTGTGTCACTCCGACTGCTTTCGCAACGACCTCACCCTTGCTGAACACAAGAAGTGTCGGAATCGACATAACATTATACTTCTCGGCGATCTCCGGATTCTCATCCACATCAAGCTTACCGATCTTATACTCACTTACCTCATCCGCAAGCTGCTCAACGATCGGTCCCTGCATCTTGCATGGTCCGCACCAGGATGCCCACAGGTCAACCAGAACCGGTCGATCCGCCTTTAATACTTCTTCCTCAAAATTCGCTTCTGTAAATTTAATAGCTGCCATAGATGTAGCTCCTTTCCTGATCCTGCTAAAAATTATCTAAAACGTATATCCAATACCTCTTTTCTCTGTGACATGGTCATCATAACACAGATTCCATTGGATTGCAATTAGATTTTACACAATTTATCCTGGGACCAGTCAATCCGACAGCCGATAGATCTTTTCCGGAGCCAGACCTGCCTCCAAAAGTTCCTTTTCCAGAAAGCCGCTCATACACTGTTCCAGCTCCTTGGGGTAGCCGGCATATCCCTTTCTTGTTTCGAACGGGAACTGCACGGCTGCCGAATCCGGCTCCACCTGTCGCATGCGCTTCAGATAATCCGCAGAGATCCGGAAGGTGCCCACACTGGCGTCCCGGATCTGGGAGAACGGAAGAGCCTCTTTTACCTGGTCCAGCATCCGGGCATAACATTCCTTCCAGTTCTGCTGATAGATCATGGGATCAAAGCAGAGCCTTACCGTCGCCCCTGCCTTTAGGGCATTCCCGGCAGAGGTCAGCCTTGCCTTCAAGGAAGCGGTGTGGTGTTCAAACTGATCGATCATGGGCTGGGGTGAGATGGTATAGGCCATCACCAGATTCGGCGGCAGATTCTCCCTGCCTTCCTGCTGCAGTGCCGTGATGGGGGGAGCCCCCTTGGTGCGGATCTCCACCGTCACCTTCGGATGCTCTGCTGCAAATTCAGCCCAGAGCCTTGCGTACCCTGTCATAGAATCGAAGGCCATCAGGTCTGTGTCAAAGGACACAGAAAGGTACATACCACGATAGGAATTCTCCCGGCTCAAGGTCTGATCCAACTCATGCGCCTCCTCCAGAATATCCTCCAGATTCACAAAAATCACCACATAGCCACAGGAATACATCCCCTTCAGGTAACAATACTCACAGTCATACAGACAGTTCTTCATGGAAGACGCATAGTAGAAGTGCTCGGATCCGAAGTTGTGACACACCGGAGCCCCCCGGTAGATCAGCTGCCCCGTGGCCTTTGCCAGAAGGAGGGAGGGATGGCGCCTCTGCCATCTCCCGTCCTGTCTTGCCCTTCCAAAGACATCCATATACCGGTCCACAAAGATATTCTTTGCCTCCGGGAACTTATCCACAATTTCCCGGGTCCTCGGGTGATTGTATATCTCTTTTTCTATATAAATATTCTCAAAATAAAACATCGCATCTCTGCAGGATACCAAAGGTTATGACCGGATCATATACTGAGTCGGTACTGCTCCACCAGCCGCACACCGTCGATCCTTGCAGCTTTCCCTTCTGTAAATTCCGGAAGCATCTCAAGGTAGATCTGCTCTCCCGGCATATCCACGGTCAAAGCATCGATCTCCATCCTTGCCTCAAATGTTTCATCTCTTTTCCCATCGTGGTCGGTATAGCGCTTCAGACCGATCTCCCAGGTCTGTCCTGTATAAAAGTCATCCCGGATCCGTTGACCGTTACGACAGCAGCATGCACGCTCACCGGAATAATCCAGCATCAGATAGACTTCCTCCGGCCGTGTTTTCGACGCATCCAGTCCCTCTACCGTAACCGAATAAATCGCTTTCTGCTCCTGTTCCTCCAGCAGAGAAAACTTTGCGCTTCCTGTGACCGTCAGCTCCCTCTCATAGCGGTATTCTGCCATGACATCGCTGTCCGCCATGCAGAACTGTCCGGCACCTTCCAGAGGGCTTCCCTCCCGGATCAACTGAAATTCCTTCGGAACCCGGTCCACCGGCGGCTGGGGATAGATTCGAAATTGCGGCTGCCGGCTGTATGGATCCATCGGATCTACCTTCCAGACAAGCTGCGGCTCGCCTGTTTCATTGTCCACCACATCCCCTTCACTGACCACCAGATAGTCCTGTCCGTCTCTTGTAAACTTTCCAGCAAAAAGAGCCTCCTGGGAAGAAAGTACAAGGATCTCCACATCCTGTGGCATCTCACCTTCGAAAACAAAGCTGTCGGCATCGCCGTAGAACACGTAGGTCTTCCGGCCCTCCTCTCCCCGCAGGATCGTCAGTGGTGTGGCCTTTGCCTTTTTCATAACAAAATCATCTCCCAGGGACAGATGGATGGGATAAAAGAAATGATCTCCATCTTTCATATCACATTCTTCGAAGTCACACAAGCTTTTTCCCTCCCGGTCTACCGCCACAAGGTCTACACCGGTATGCTCTGCCATGGGATACAGACGCTGATAATTATTCACGAAAAAGTAGCCGCTTTTTCCATTGTAACGAAGGGCGCTTCGAATGGAGGTAAGATCCTTTGGATCCTCCGGGTTTCCCGGCTGTGGAATATAATCCATTCCCGCCAGATCCTCTCCAAAGTCCTTGAGGAAAAGAGCAAGCCTGCGGATCCTTCGGTAGGAATCCGTCAACTGTCCGGACTCACGGATGGGAGCGTTAAAATCATAATTTTTCACCGGAAGATCGTTCGGATACCCGGTAGCTTTGCTCTCCTGCAGCGTGGTGACCTTTCCATCCGGATTGGTTCCTCCATGGTACATATAATAACCGATCAGGGAAACACCGCTTCCCATTTTCGCAATGGTCATGCCCTCGGTATCCTTACCGGTTGCCACCGGACGCCGGTGGGCGGTAGGCTGAAGTCCTCCTCCCAGCTCACAGGTCAAATACGGTACCTTTTCCATATCAAATGTGATACCCTCGCCCAGGCCGTAATCTGAAGCAATGTTGTGATCGTTTCGCTCCTGTGTAAAAACATAGTTCACAGAAGGCTCCAGCTTTTTCGTGCTTGGATCCCATGGCGCATCGCAGTATCCACCCATCACCGGAAGCATACCACCGGTCACGGCACCGCCCCACCCGGTGGCTGTCCAGATGGGAACATCAAATCCGATGTCCTGCGCCAACGCCTTCAGGGTCCGCATGTGTTCCTCTCCCTTCTCTCCGGTAAAGCCTCCCACATGACCGTATTCGTTTTCAACCTGGATTCCGATGATAGGGCCCCCGTCCTTCAGGAAAAATCCCTCCACCTGGTGGTAGATCTGTTCCCAAAAGCATCGGACATATCCAAGGTATCTCTCATTGTTGGCCCGCAGTTCAAATCCCTCTTCCCGGCTCTTTTCCAAAAGCCAGTCCGGGAAACCTCCGTTTCTCGCCTCTCCATGTGCCCATGGTCCAAAGCGAAGGAACATATACATTCCGGAGTCTTTTACCTCCTTCATGAAATCCCGCAGGCAGCGATCCCCGGTAAAATCGAATTCGTTGCAGATCTCCTCGTGATGGATCCAGATGGTATAGGCGGAAATGATATCCACGCCGCCTGCCTTCATTTTCCTGAGTTCATCCCCCCAGGTATTGGCCGGCACTCTGGAATAATGCATCTCTCCCATCACCGGGAACCAGCGATGTCCATCCACGATAATGGACTTTGGATCGTATGTAATCTGACTGTCTCTCTGAAGTTTCATATGCTCTGCTCCTTACAGGCCAATAGGCCCTTTTTTCATGATCTGGTGACTTGAAACAATAACATTTCGGGGTTTTTCTCCCCGGATCTTGCACAGGATCTGTTCGGCAGCCGCCTCTCCCAGAGCCCTTTCATCAAACCGGATCGAAGTCACCGGTGACTTGGCATTTTCCAGAATCTGGCTGCTGTAAAAAGAGGCGATCCTGATATCCTGTGGGATCCCGATTCCCATGTCGTGACAGGATAAAAGGACCTCCCGGGCAATGGCATCATCCATACAGACAATGCAGGAGACCTTCTTTTCTAAAAGGCCGGATAAGATCTCTCCCGTCGCTTTTTCAAAATCGCTCTGCCGGATACACAACTCCTGTTCAAAGGGGAGTCCCGCCTCCAAAAGAGCCTTTTTATATCCCGCAAGACGTTGGCCGGTGATGGCATAGTTCTCATCCCCGCCAATCAATGCAAATCGCTTGCAGCCTTCCTCCAAAAGCTGCTCCATCAGTTCCCGGCAGGCTGCCTCGTTATCGTTATCCACCCAGGTGATGTCGTTGTCTTCGCTGGTGCCCATGGTAACAAAAGGAACACTGCTTTCCTTTAAAAAAGCTGCCGACAGGTCCTCCAACAGCGTTCGTGTCAGGATCACACCATCCACCTTACGGTTGTCGATGACCCTGCGAAGATCCACGGCCTCCGGTCCCCGGTCAATGGTAATGAGCACATCGTATCCCTCTCGGCTGGTCACATCACAGATCCCCACCAGAACCTTCTGGAAAAAGGGCATGTCCACCAGATTGGCATCCATGGGCCAGACAACCGCTATATTGCAGGTTCTCTGCTCCGCCAGCCCCCGCGCCATCGCGTTGGGCTTGTAGTCATGTTCCTTTATATAGGACAGTACCCGCTCTCTTGTAGCGTTCCCGATCCGTCCCTTTCCCGAGATCGCACGGGAAACGGTCGTCTTGGATATGCCGAGATCCCTGGCAATATCATCAATGGTCATTGCTTTCTCTGACATAATTACTCCTTATACAAAATAACAACCGATTGCTTGGTGGCTTCTTGATACATCGTTGATTTTCGGGGTTGTGCAACCGGTTGTTCACTTTTCAAGCATAGCTTTCCTTCCAATTCCCGTCAATGTACAGATTATCTAAATGTTGGTCTCCTCATTTGGGCACTTTGCGCAGGATCCCTTGCGGCGTAGCTCAAAAAATGATACCATGACTACGGGTTTGATATGGTGAGATCTCAAACCGTAACCAATCATTCATATGCTTAGGGGAGGTATCATGGACAACAATTTTAACAATCAACCGAACGGAAACTACACCGATCCGAACCAGCAGGCACCCTACGGTCAGCAGCCTTACGGACAACAGCCTTACGGACAACAGCCTTACGGACAGCAGCCTTACGGACAGCAGAATCCCTATGGTCAGAATCCTTACGGGCAGCCGTTCTACAACAACCGGGATGTCAGTGTAGGAGAATGGATGCTGACTTATCTGATCACTCTCATTCCTCTGGTCAACATCATTATGATGCTGATCTGGGCATTTGACAGCAACACCATCCCATCCAAGAAGAACTGGGCACGGGCCAGCCTGATCTGGATGCTGATCGTTCTTGTGATCTACATTCTGCTTCTGGTTCTCTTTGGCGGAATCATTTTTGCCGGAATGTTTGCACGTCCCTAATATAATGAAGGAATTTTTTCCTGATATATCTGCTTGACAAACAATTTTCTACACAGTATGATAATCACCGTTGCATTCATCGAATGCCGTTGTCAAGTGAATATATGGTCTAATTGGAAACGAAACATCCTCCTTTGGATGATAACGAACAACACATGATATTCATGCCGTTATTGTTATCACGAAGGAGGATTTTTTTATGCCGAAAAGCAAATTCGAACAGATCATTTTTACACTTTGTATGGTACTCGTTATGGTTTACGGAATGGTATGCTATAACGTGGTTTTAAACACACACGTATTCAATAACTCTGTGTTTTTTGCCGCTCTTCACGAACTTCCCATCATGGTTCCCATCGCCTTTATCCTGGAAGCCCTTTTGGTTGGAAGATTCGCTTTCCACAAGGCTTCTCAGCTGGTTGACCCGAAGACCTCCCATCCCTTCCACTTTGTCATTGCCATCTCTGTGGTGACCGTCATCTGTATGTGCCCTCTGATGAGCTTTGCCGCTACCCTTCTCTTCCAGAGAGAGGCTGTGGCTGCCAACGGTTTCCTCGGCACCTGGCTTAAGACCATTGCCCTGAATTTCCCAATGGCACTGTGCTACCAGCTCTTTTATGCAGGTCCTTTTGTCCGGTTCTTATTTTCTGAGAGGAATCCGCTGGTTCGCTTCCTTAAGAAAGCAAACTAAGACAAGTTTTTTGCATGTGTGATTTCAGAAACTTTCATGGTACCCGCCGTCGAAAAAATGCTATGATAAGTATTGCTGTTAGAGTACTGTTTGAAAGGAGACTCAAGTTTGAAACAGAAAGGTAGCGGTTAGATCCTATTAAAGGGCAACACAAACAAG
>CAMGZH010000018.1 GCA_946182825.1 uncultured Lachnospiraceae bacterium | reverse complement strand
ATAAGATCCGCACATCTGTCGAGCGCTCCATCAATCACATCAAAGACAGTTTCTGTCTCGGAGAACGCAAGACGCAGAATGCAAAGACTCTTCATGCCGACCTTCTGCTTGCCGGCATAACCCAGCTGATAACGGTAGTTGTGGCGGACAGGATCCATAAGCCTGAATACTTCCGCTCACTAAAGCGTCTCATCGCATAGGCTGCCGGAACTGAATACTGTAAGAGCTTATTAAAGTACGTCAATTTTCAAGGTTCAGAGCAGTTATCCACAGTAACTGCAGAATACCTACCGGTAATGCTCTGGTGAAATCCGGCATAGCCGGATTTCGACCTTGTTTTGTTCAGAATTGCGAACTCGCAGAGCGAGTTTCGCAATTACCTATAATTATATCAAACCCAGGTTATAATGCCATTGGATTTTGCCGATATACATTCAGAGTCGTCAAATTTCTTACCCATATCATGCAATCCGACGGAGACGAATTCGAAGCGTATCAGAAGCTGAGCCTGAAGCTGTCGGACCAGGTCAAGATTCCGGTGGATTTTTCGAAGACAAAAGATGAGTCCATCGCCGAAGGGATTCGAGCGGAACTGCAGGCTTCCGATGAGATTTCGGAACTTTCCAACGAAACGGCCCTGATGATCCATGAGATCGATAACTACACGAAAAGTCTTTTGGACAAGAACAATGAACTGCTGGAGGCGCAGGAGAAGATACGGGCAGCCATCGGTGTGGCATATTATGATCCGAAAACGGATCACGGGATCGATGATGTTTTCAAACGGGCTGATGCTGATATGTATCGACGAAAAAAAGAAATGAAAGCGGCACGAGAGTAGATCTTCTGTTATACTGTTTATGTTTGGGAGTAACATCAACATGCAAGTAAGGAGGAAAAAATGTTGAATCGAAAGAAAGCTGTTCTCGTTACAGCCGTCGCACTTTTTGTCGGGGCTTTTTCCATGGGAGTAATAAAAACTCCTGTTACAGCCTACGCCAAATCATACTCTACGACGAAGACCATCCAGGCGGATCTGAACGGCGACAAGAAGAAGGAACGGATCACTTTTACCCCGAGTCAGAAGGAGTACGATATGTACAAGAAGCTGACCATCTCCATTAACGGGAAGACCGTCAAGACCCTCAAAGACAAGTATTTTTATTTTTATAACTACGAATACAAAGTATTAAAGCTTGGCAAAAGTAAAGCCTTTTTATATCTTCACACCATTATGGAAAACGACGACGGCCCCTGCTATCTGTACCAGTACAAGTCCGGTAAGCTCACCCGTCTCATTGACTTCCGGAAAAATGTAAGAGGCTGCCGCTGGGTAACAAGCCTTAAGACCAAAGGGAACCAGCTGTTTGCCACATTGGAGGATTCCGATGCACCGGGACTTGGTGCCGTATTCTTTAAGGCAAGCTATACTTATAAGAACGGAAAATTCCATAAGGACAGTAATATCCATAAGATCACGGCATATTACAATTACAATACCGCCAAGAGCGGTGTCCTTACCCTTACCACCACAAGAGAATTCCGGCTCTACTCCGATACAATGTGTGGAAAATATATCACTACCGTTCCTGCCGGAACGAAGCTGAAGGTCACCAAGACCTACCGGAAGGGTATCTACGTCAATATGTATGTTACCGGAAGCGGTTACAGCGGATGGTACTGCGGAGACGAGTTTGAGCCCGACTTCAACTCTGACTCCCTCTATTACTTTGAGGGTGTCAGCGGCGTCGCATAAATTACAACAAAACAGCCATTCCATTTTCTACGGAATGGCTGTTTTCTTTTGTCGTTATCACTTCATCTCTGCCGCAAGCATCACAGCGGAAACTGATGTAATGGCTGCTGTATCCGTTCGAAGGATCCGGCTTCCTAAGGAGACAAGCTCCGCCTTGCCCTCGGCCAGTGCGATTTCTTCCTCTGCGAATCCACCTTCCGGCCCGATCATTATGCTGATAGAAGCCGCATCCCCTACCCGGGAAAGTGCTTCTTTCGTGGGAGCCATTCCTTCCTTATTCTCATAGGGCAGAAGGAAGAGATCCTGCTCCGCTGCATAGGAAAGAGCCTCCCGGTAGCTCATCACTTCACGAACCTTCGGAATGATGCTGCGTTTGGATTGCTTGGCTGCCGCCTCGGCAATTGCCTGATAGCGCTCCACCTTGTTCTTTTTCTTCTTGGCATCCAACTTCACCACACAGTATTTCATCTCTACCGGAATGATCTCATAGACTCCAAGCTCCACACATTTTTCAATGATGGTCTCCATACGGCTTCCCTTGGGAAGTGCCTGAAACAGATAGATCTTCTGGGGAAGTTCTGTATCCTCTGCCTCCTCTGTAATCTTGGCCATCACCATGTCGTTTGACACATCGGAAACCGTCGCAAGATAATTCCTTCCATTCTCCACACTGACCCGGATCACTTCTCCTACACGGATACGAAGCACTTTTGCAAGGTGCTTGGCGTCCTGTCCCGTAAGGATCACCTCGTCCTCTTTCAGCTGTCCTTCATCTATAAAAACCTGTTGCATATCGGTATGTTCTCCTTTTTTGATTTGTCTTTCATATTTTAACATAATCCCGGGATCGGCGCATTGACAACCCATTCGAAGTGGAATAGATTGATACTGTTATAACGTTCCCATGGAAAGGAGCCGATTCAGCTTCTTTCCTTCACATTAAATTAGAAAGACGACTTGAAATCATCCTATGAATCAGCTGGAAGCCTATTATAATAAATTTAACGAAGAAAAACGCCTGAACTCCAGACACGGACAGGTAGAATTTTATATCACCATGCACTATCTGGATCAGTACCTGAAACAGTTGGAAGAGGAGGGCAGAACCAAAGATCAGATTCGCATCCTCGATGTCGGTGCCGGCACCGGTCGTTATGCCATCCCCTTATCTGAACGGGGATATGATGTGACAGCCGTCGAACCGGTACATCACAACCTGGGTCGGCTGCGGGTCAACGGACCGAAGGTGCATGCGTACGAGGGCAGAGCTGAGAAGTTAAAGCATATTTCGGATGCGTCCTTTGACATTGTGCTCTTTTTCGGCCCCATGTATCACCTGAAAGATAAGACCCTGCGCCTTGAGGCCATGCTGGAGGCAAAACGCGCCTTAAAACCGGGCGGACACCTTTTTATCAGTTATATCATGAACGATTACAGCGTTCTAATGTATGGCTTTAAGGAGCATCATATCAAAGAGGCTCTCCGGCGCGGCATGATCGATGACAGCTTCCATTGCACAGATACCGCGAATCCACTGTACGATTACGCCAGACTGGAAGACATCTACGAACTGTCGGACAAGGCCGGCTTCACCCGAGAGAAGATCCTCTCCGCTGACGGCCCCGCCAATCACATGCGATCTGTCTTGAATTCGCTGGATGAAGAGGAGTTTTCCATCTTCCTGCAGTACCAGTTATCCGTGTGTGAACGTCCGGAGCTGTTGGGGGCCGGTTGCCACACCTTGGATATTCTTAGAAAGTAAGATAATTTCATCGAAAGATGTTGACAACAATTAAACAACTGTTTAATATATAATTATCAATTAAATGATTACTTAATTATAAAAATATCTAAATCAAGAAAGGAGTTTTTCCCATGAAGAAAACTTACAAGATCGATGTTGATTGCGCAAACTGTGCTGCCAAGATGGAGGACGCTACCAAGAACACCCCGGGTGTTGCCGACGCAACCGTTAATTTCATGACCCTTAAGATGAAGGTGGAATTTGAAGATGGCGCCGATGTTGCCTCCGTCATGGAAGACGTTAAGAAAAACTGTAAGAAGGTAGAATCCGACTGTGAGATCTTCCTTTAATTTTTCAAAAACAGGAGGATGATACTATGAATCAAAAGCAGAAGAAAACGCTCATACGAATCCTCATAACCGCCATTCTCCTTGCAGCCTTACATTTCGTACCGGCAGAGGGTATCCTTCGGTTTGTGCTGTACATGATCCCTTATTTCATCGTCGGCTACGATATCCTGATCAAGGCCTTTAAGGGGATCATCAACCGGCAGCCCTTTGACGAATGCCTGCTGATGGTGATCGCTACCATTGGCGCCATTGCGCTGGCTTTATACCGAAGCGGCGATTACGTTGAAGCCATTGCGGTCATGCTGTTTTATCAGGTGGGTGAGTGGTTCCAGAGTTACGCTGTAGGCAAGAGTCGGAGAAGCATTGCTGACCTTATGGATATTGCACCGGACTATGCCAATGTGGAGGCAGAAGACGGCTCCCTTGAACAGGTGGATCCTGAGGATGTAGAAGTCGGAACGGTCATTACGGTAAAGCCGGGAGAGAAGGTCCCCATCGACGGTGTTGTGGTGGAGGGTAGATCCTCCCTTAACACATCCGCTTTGACCGGCGAATCCCTCCCACGGGATGTGGCAGAGGATGACCCTGTCATTTCCGGAAGCATCAATCTGAACGGACTTCTCAAGATCCGCACCACAAAGGAATTCGGCGACTCAACCGTGACAAAGATCCTCGAACTGATCGAAGATGCAAGTTCTCGGAAATCCAAATCCGAGAATTTCATCACCCGGTTCGCAAGAGTCTATACCCCTATCGTTGTCTATGCAGCCATTGCACTGGCACTGATCCCACCGGTAGCCCTTCTTCTGATGGGACGAGCACCCCTCTGGGGAGACTGGATCTACCGGGCTCTTACCTTCCTGATCATCAGTTGTCCCTGTGCCCTTGTCATTTCCATTCCCCTGTCCTTCTTTGCAGGACTGGGCGGAGCCAGCCGACAGGGTGTTCTGGTCAAGGGTTCCAATTACATGGAAACTCTGTCCCAGACCCGGACCATTGTATTTGACAAGACCGGAACCCTGACAAAGGGAACCTTCCGGGTGACTGCCGTTCATCCTGCACAGGTCTCCGAGACGGAGCTTTTGCACATGGCAGCCCATGTGGAACGTTTCTCCGATCATCCCATCGGAATCTCCCTTCGTCTGGCCTACCCCAATGAGAAGGATGACTGTCTGGTAGAGGATGTGGAAGAGATCGCCGGCCAGGGTATCCGGGCGAAGATCAATGGTAAGCTCGTATGTGTCGGAAACACCAAGATGATGGATTCCATCGGCGCTGTATGGAAAAACTGCCACCACCCGGGAACTACCATCCATGTTGCCATCGAAGGTACCTATGCCGGACATATTGTGATCTCCGACACCATCAAGCCCCACAGCCGACAGGCCATCGACACCTTAAAGAAGCATGGGATCCGCAAGACCGTCATGCTGACCGGTGATAACGCAGCGGTTGCAACACAGGTGGGAGAGGAGCTTGGACTGGACGAAGTTCGAAGTGAACTGCTCCCTCAGAACAAGGTGGAAGAGGTAGAGCGCCTGCTCTCCGAGAAAAAAAATGAAAAGGATCGGCTGGCCTTTGTCGGCGACGGCATCAATGATGCTCCGGTCCTGTCTCGTTCCGATATCGGAATCGCCATGGGAGCTATGGGTTCGGATGCCGCCATTGAAGCAGCCGACGTGGTCCTGATGGATGATGATCCCTACAAGATTGCTGTTGCGATTCAGATCTCCCGGAAGTGCCTTCGCATCGTAAAAGAGAATATCTGGTTTGCCATTGGTATAAAGGTTCTCGTTCTGCTCCTTGGAGCACTTGGAATCGCCAACATGTGGGCGGCCATCTTCTCCGATGTCGGGGTATGCGTACTGGCTGTCTTAAACGCCATTCGCTGTATGCATATGGACTTCCCGGCGCCAAAGGATTAAGCCCATCAACGCAGCGGAATCTGAACCATTGCCTCAAATACACCGTTTTCATACCGGAAATGACTGTATCCGTGAAGCAGAGCACAACGCTCCCGGATACTTTCCATTCCGATTCCCACACGCCCGGCCTCCTTCGCGGATGGCTGGGCTTTTTCTTTGGACAGATGAACATCGGGAGCACTGTTGGCGATCAGGATCGTCATAACGTCTTCTGTCTGTTTTAGCGAAAGTTCTACAAAACGCCGGCTCTTTTCCTCATCCGGAAGTCGAAGGGTCCCCTCGTATGCATTATCCAGAAGATTCCCCAAAATAACCGAGAGATCCACCGAATGCCGGGAAAGCACATCCTCCTCCCGCAGATCGACCTGATGACGAAGGGCAATGCCTGCCTCTTTCATCCGCATAACCTTCGGTGCCAGCACCGCATCCAAAAAGACGATTCCGGTAATACTGAGATTGGTGGCTGAAATATCATCCACGATGCCGTCGATCTTTGCTCTTGCCTGATCATATGCCTGCAGATCAAGATCTGCCCGGATCCCAAGCAGCATGTTCTTCATATCATGACGCAGCCGGTGCAGTTCCTTTTGTCCCTTAAGCTGCTCCTGATAGAACCTTGTCTCCTTCAGCATAAGCCGTCCCGTGGCGATCCTTTCACTGGTTCGTTTTAAACTGCGGTACAGCCCGAGGATCCACAGATTCATCACAACAGAAAAAAGAAACAGTGTCATATTGTAGACATAGTCGTTCATGCGGATCGACATCATAATAAGAACCAGCAGGATCAACGGCATGGGCGCCATCAACGCATACTGGCGATCGGTCATATCCTTTGAACGCTCAAGGAAAAACCGAAGCTGGATCATGAAAAGACAAAGGACCAGCACCGAGAAGATCAGATACTGAAACAGAGAGATCAGAGCATCTGGAATCGTGGTGACCTCATAGCGGCTTTTTACCCGTTCCACTGTCAACGCAAACCCGTATTCGCAGATGATATAGGAAAAGGTAAACTGCAGGGTATGATACAGCTTTTTGGAAAAACTTCCATGAAGGAAATAATGAGCTGCAAACAGAAACACCACCAGAAAGATCAGAAGGCGAAGATCCCGCTCCCAGCCAAACAGCCACGGAAGGGCTGTGGTGTCCAGGGAAGCAATACAGAAGATCCCTCCTACACAAAACAGGCAGTAGCCCCAGACCGGATGCTTAAACTCAAACATCCGCATAAAATAAAGCACAGCCATTACCACCGGCAGTGCAACATCCACAACATGTAAAATAAATAATAAAAGACCAAGCATATGTACGATTTCTAACCCTGCCGCATCTGCTCGAACAGGAACTGATGCAGCGCTTCTTCAAATTTCTTCTTCTGACTGCGGCTGACCGTATCGGTCTCTCCGCCCCGCATGGTTACAACGTTCTCCCGGAAGGATTCCACATAATGCAGGTTGATGATCATGCCTTTGTTAATACGGAAAAAGGAGTGGGGAGACAGCTTTGCCTCCGCTTCCTTCGACTTACAGTAAAACACATCATCCTCCGTTCCATCCACGTACTTCACCCGAAGCCTCCGGTTGTCTTCATTGGTGATGTAGAGGATGTTCCGGCAGTTCACATAGACCATTCCCTTGCCCTTGTTAAACGTCACAAACTGCCGCTTCCTGTCGTATTCCCGAAAGATCTCTGCAAAAAGCGTATCGGTCTTCTCCTGGGTGACAGGCTTGACGATATAGCGGAAGGGGCGGTAGTGGATCGACGCAATGGAGTACCCGGGATGGGAGGAAACAAAGATAATCAGCGCGTCATCCTCTTCCTTCTCTTCCGTGATCCTTCGGGCAATATCCAGCCCGTTCTTATCGCTGCCGGCAAATTCCACATCCAAAAAATACAGATCATAGTGGTCATCTGCATGGGCTTCAAAATCCTCCGGGCTGACGAAAAGATCCATATCAAGCTTCATATCATCATATGCAGACAGGGTATTATAAATACATTGTTCTAACACCGCTGCCAGATTATTTTCATCTTCACAAATTGCAATTTTAATCATGCTCCTATGATACACGTTGCAGTTTAATACAGCAATGCGACCGTTTAATGCAAAAAAGTCAGGTACAGAAATAGTTCCTAGTAAAATAAAGTCGGTTTATTGCGTTATTAAGGTAAAGCGCACCTTAAATATTTAGATAAGGAGAGAGCAATATGGAAAAAAAAGAGAAGAAGATGGGTCTAACCGCCCTGATCTTGATGATATTTACATCCGTATACGGATTCAATAATATCCCAAGATCCTACTATCTGATGGGTTATGCAGCAATTCCATGGTTTATTCTGGCCGGAATTCTGTTCTTTATCCCGTTTGCCTTTATGGTTGCAGAATTCGGTTCTGCCCTTCGTAACGAGTCCGGTGGAATGTACTCCTGGCTGGAAAAGGGTGTCGGTCCGAAGTTCGCCTTTATCGGAACTTTTATGTGGTACACATCCTACGTACTCTGGATGGTAAACGTATCCTCCGGAATCTGGGTTCCGATCTCAAATGTTTTATTCGGTAAGGATACAACATCCACCTGGTCCTTCTTTGGAATCGAGGCATTATCCGGTTCAAGACTCCTTGGACTGATGGCCATCGTATTCTTTATTCTGATCACCTTTTTTGATACAAAGGGTATCGATAAGATTCAGAAGGTTACCTCTGTAGGCGGAACCGCCGTTGTTGTGATCAACCTTATGGTTCTGTTCGGTTCCATTATCATGATCCTTGCAAACCATGGTCACCTGGCACAGGATTTCAAGGGATTCTCATCTCTGACACATCCGCTGAATCCGTCCTACCAGGGCAGCATTGTTATGACCTTGTCCTTCATCGTTTACGCTTTATTCGCATACGGCGGAATTGAAGCAGTCGGCGGACTTGTAGACAAAACAGAAAACCCTAAGAAGAACTTTGCCAAGGGTATCGTTATTTCCGCTCTTGTTATCGTTGTAGGATACGCCCTTCTGATCTTACTGGTTGGTTCTTTCACCGATTACAATAAGATCCTTGGTGGCGACGACATCACACTGGGAAATGTTTCCTATGTTATCATGTCCAATTTTGCCTCTGCCTTCGGCGCAGCCTTTGGTGCAAACCAGGCAACCCAGATCGCACTGGCTCATGGATTTGCCCGTGTTTATGCTCTGATCATGCTTCTTGCATTACTTGGAGCTTTATTTACACTGACTTACTCTCCGTTAAAGCAGCTGATCGAAGGTACAGACAAGAGAGTCTGGCCCGGTAAGATGGGTGAGGTAAGAGAGTCAGACGGAATGCCTGTCAATGCAATGTGGATCCAGTGCATCATCGTATGCGTTATGGTTCTGGCGATCTCCTTCGGTGGAGACACAATGGCCAAGTTCTTCGTGATCCTTACCGCAATGGTCAATGTTGGAATGACAATCCCTTATATGTTCATTTCCATCGCATTCCCTGGCTTCAAGAAGTTGAAAAATATTGACCGTAGCTTTGTCATTTTCAAGTCACAGACTTCCGCTGTGATCTGGAGTGTCATCGTAACCGGTGCATTAGGCTTTGCCAATACCTTCGCCATTATCCAGCCGGCCCTTGACAACGACCTTAAGACAACCTTCTGGTCCATCGCAGGTCCGGTGATCTTCGGCTTTACCGCATGGGTCATCTACACCCGTTTTGAGAAGAAGACTTCCTCAAATGAAGCAGCAAACGAGACGATCATTGAGGCGGAAGCAGACGAAAACGCATAAAACGGATTCATTTGATATCCACTCCATCATCCAGTATGATGTGAGTGGATTTTTTTTACGATAGAAAGGGAATATCATGCATATTTTTGAAAGTACTAAGAAAACAAACACCGTAAAATTCAAAAAAGACTCCAAGTTCGATCTGATCGACCGGGCGGCAAAGGGAGAAGTCGAAGCAGCCGGTCTTCTGGCAGAGGGATATGCCAACGGAACCCATGAATGCGAGCACAATGATATCAAGGCAATGAAATGGGCAAAATATGCTGCCGGCAAAGGGGATCCTGTGGGCATGAAGGTCCTTGAACAGCTGAAAAAATAAAACGTCAGAAAATTTTTTTCAATATACCTTGACAGTCGTAGTATCTCTTGGTACACTTACTACGTCAGACATAGTACGACAGGTAATGCAACGTTTGCCGATACAACGTCAGGCCTAAGTTGCCTTGAAAGGAGGCTTTATGAATGATTCAGATCAGTAGTGATGTTATTCGGGGATACAACGATACCATGATCTTGTACCTGCTATGGGATGCGCCTTCCTATGGCTACGAGATCTCCAAGCGGATCTCAGAGATGACCGATGAGATGTACAACATCAAGGAAACGACACTGTATTCCGCTTTCAAGAGAATGGAGAAGGAGGGACTTGTCACATCATTTTATCAGTCTGCTGAGAACGGTAAGAGGAGAACCTATTATCAGATTACAGATTCCGGACGAAGTTACTACCGGAGTAAATGTGACGAATGGCAAGTCACCAAAGATGTGGTGGAGCATTTTATTAGAGAAGAGTAGGGAGAGGATATTATGGAGACAATTAAGAATTATTTGGAATCAATGTTTGCTCAACTTCCAAACACACCGGATGTATGGAGAGCCAAGGATGAGCTGTTACAGATGATGGAAGACCGTTACAATGACCTGATGGATTCCGGTAAGACGGAGAATGAAGCCATCGGTACCGTGATCGCAGAGTTTGGTAATCTTGACGAGCTGGCCGATACCCTGGGCATCAGCCAGGCTATGAACCAGACACCGCACTACGATGCCAAGAATCTGTCCTTAGAGGATGCACATGCAATGATCCGTGAGAAGTCTAAGGGATCCTTCATCATCGGTATCGCGGTTTTATTGTTTATCACCTGCTGTTCCGGACCGATCATTACGACTGCCATCGTTGATAATGATGCCGCAGGCATGCTTGGAACCGTCATTTTATTCCTTATGATCGCTGCCGGAATCGGCCTTTGCGTCTATGAGAATATCAAGCTTTCCAAGTGGGATTTCCTGAAGAACGAGCCTTACCAGATCAACGCTGAGACAGCCACTGCGATCTATCAGGAGAGTGAGAGCTATCGTAGCACCAGCGCTCTTTTGACCGCCGTTGGTATCATCCTGATCGTTATGTGTGTGATCCCTGTCAGTGTTCTGGGATTCCTTAATATCTCTGACGGTATCACAAGCCTCGGAGCTGCCGCAATGTTTTACTTCATCGGCATCGGCGTTATGATCCTTATTTCCACCAATGGCAAGGAGAAGGCTTATAAGGAGATCTTATCCTTAAACTCTCAGTCCACCATTGCCGGAAGTTACGTTCCCAAGAACGATCCGTCCCAGCGCTACCGGAGCACAGAGGCAGCTGCCATCATGAGCGTTTACTGGCAGACGATTCTTTGTCTTTACCTGATCATCAGCTTTATCACTTTTGATTGGGGCAGAACATGGATCATTTGGCCAATTGCAGGAATCATTCACTTACTCATCAAGAATTTATTAGGACAGGGGGAGCAGTAATATGAATCAGCAGGTTAACAACAGAAAAGTAAATACATTCAAGACCATATACCTTCTCGTTTTATGTCTTATAACCATTGCAGCCATTTGTTTTGGTACCTTTGTTCATACAGGAACCGGATTTAACTTCGGTTTTAACTTTGGAAAGCATATAACAAAGGAGTGGAAGGAAGCCGACCTTTCTTCCACCTGCAACGGACTTGATATTAATATGAACGTGGGGGAAGTCATTATCATGGCCGATGGCAAGAGCAGCATCTCCTTCGAAGGCAAGAAGGCAATGGCTCCTACCGTCAATGTCTCTAACGGGATCTGGACCCTCCGTCAGAAGACCAAGAACAAGGCGATCGGTTCTGTTTTCACCGGCCGAGGCCGTCTCTGCCGGGTCAAGGTACACCTTCCATCCGATACCGATCTGAATTCCCTTCGCCTTACCTGCAAGGCCGGCGATATCACCCTGCGTGATCTCCACGCCAAGAGCATGGATCTTTCCGTTTCCGCCGGTGATCTCGATCTGACCGGTTCCACCGTCGGCCAGCTGACAGCCAAGCTGTCCATGGGAGATTTCGACATCAAGGACAGCAGCATTCAGACGGTTGAGACCACACTGAGCATGGGGGATCTTGAGGCTAAGGATGTGGAGATCGGAAATTTCTCTGCCGATATGAGCATGGGAGATATTACCTTAAAGAGTAAGACCGACCTTAGCAAGGCTACCATGGATCTTCGCACCAGCATGGGAGATGTGTCCGTCAACAAGGAGAAGCAGGGTTCCAAGTACCATGTTACATCCGATCCGTCCGATCACATCCTTGATATCAAGAACAGCATGGGAGATATCGATATCCTCTGGTAATACAATTCTGAAGCGAATGCCACAAAAGATTGAACACGGCCCTCAAAAGGATTAGAATAAGCTTGTGTATGATCTTAATGCTACATTAACCTTCACTGGATTGGGGGCCGTATGAAATATAAGAAGTCTTGGCAGATTGCACTGATTGTTTTTGTATGTGTATTGATAAACCTTATGGGGAAGGTTTTCTCAATGCGTTTTGATCTTCCGCTTTATCTGGACACCTTTGGCACAATCCTTGTGTCTTATTTGTATGGTCCGCTTTGCGGCGCCATTGTGGGCGGTTCTGTCAATTTTCTGTACGGTGTAGGAACCATCAATGATTACACCTTCTATTTTTCCATTGTGAATGCCGTCATCGGCTACACCGTCGGCATTTTTGCCGGCAAGAAATATTTTGAAAGTTTTTTTGGCGCATTCTCACTCAGTGCCATTGTTACTGTTGTGGCTACCACTGTGGCCGTCCCTGTCAATATCGTTTTTAACCATTCCATGACAGGCAACATCTGGGGAGACGGCGTCATTCTGTTTTTACAGGAGCAGGGCTGGAATCGCGTTTTCGGCTGTATCATCGGAGAGTTCTTTGTAGCTTTCCCTGACAGCGTATTGTCCATTGCCCTGTTTTACTGTTTCCTTCATCTCTATCGCAAATACCGGGAGGTTCTGAAGGCTCGCGGCATTCTGACATCCTTATCCTGCCTTCTGATCCTGGGCTTGCTTCTTACCCAGGCTTCCCCTGTCCTCGCTGCAAAGACCGGGCAGGACAAGACGAAGGAAGCTTCCGTCCACTATGACAATATCTTCAAGGAATATACCCAGACCCTCTATGACGGAACCAACGGTATTCCGGGCTACACGGTGAATGACATTGTCGCTGCACGCAACGGCGTCCTCTGGATCGGTTCCTACGGCGGACTCTATCGTTATAACGGAAGCGAATTCAAGTGGATGGATCAGTACGACTCCGTTAAGAATGCCAACTGCTTCTATGAAGATCAGGAGGGCAGACTCTGGATCGGAACCAACGACCGGGGCGTTTCTGTCTGCATCAATGAGAAGATCACGAACGTAGTGGATACCACTGGCGGTCTTCCCAACGATTCCATCCAGAGCATAACGGCTGATACCAAGGGCAACTACTATATCGGAACAGCTGACAGCGTTGCCATCCTTAACTTGAATGACGGTATCCGGATCCGGGGTACTTTGGATTCCATCAAGTATGCCGTCAATATGTCCTCCGACAACAATGGCAGGGTAGCGATCATCGGCGATGACGGGACCCTCTTCCTTGTCAGCGGAGACCGGATTCTGAACAGCCGGATCGGAGAAGGCAGTGTGATCTATAACAGTGTCTTCTTTGACAATGACGGCCTTCTCTATGCCGGCATGTCCAACAACCAGATCATCGTCTACGATACGAAGGACGATCATATAAAAGAGAAAAAGCGCATCACCTGTGACGGACTGATCAATATCCAGTCCATCAAGAAGAAGGACGGTATCCTGTTCATCTGTTCCGACACCGGTGTGGGTTACCTTGGAAGCGACGGATTTTTCCGTAAGATCAATACCAACCAGTTCAACAGTTCTATCGATAATATGGACGTAGACTACCAGGGCAACATCTGGTTTACCTCCTCCCGCCAGGGACTGTTGAAGCTCTCCAAGTCATCCTTTACGGAGCTTTTCGATGCCACCGGCTTAAGTCCTGCCGTTGTGAACACTGAGATGCGGTGGAAGAGCAGAATGTATTTTGGAACCGACGAAGGTCTACGGATCCTTGACGATGAGGATCGGCCGGTCACTTCTGATCCTCTGATCACCCTGCTGAAAGATATCCGGATCCGCTCCCTTCATGTGGATTCCACGGGGCATCTTTGGATTTGCACCTCCGGAAGCGGACTGTACTGCGTTGACAAGCATAATAAGGTCCGCCACTACACCAGCCATGACGGTGTCCTGGGAGACAAGATGCGAACCGTGGTGGAACTGTCGGATCGCACCATTGTAGCCTGCGGCGACAGTGGCATCACCTACATCAAGAATGGCAGGATCACCGATACCGTAGGACGAAACGAGGGCATTACCACCGCAAAGGTCCTTTGTCTTTTAACCACCAGCGGCGACGGAATTCTGGCCGGGACCGACGGAGGCGGCGTTTTCATCCTCTCCTCGGATCATAGAGTCGTCCGATCCTATGATCGTTCCAACAGTTCCATTTCCTCCGGTGTTGTCATGCGAATCGTATCAGACAAGCAGAACAACGGATATTTTATTGTATCCGGTAACGGATTAAACTACATTGACTCCAAGGGAGAGCTTCGACAGATCAAGAAGTTCCCGTATTACAATATTTTTGATGTACTGGATCTGGGCAACGGCAAAGTCTTCGTTCCCTGCAGTGCCGGCATCTATGTCGTCAACAAAACCGCATTGCTGAACAACCTGCACATCGATTATGAACTGCTGGATTACCGGAACGGACTTCGTGGAAGCCTCACCGCCAATGCATGGAACTATCTGGACTGGGCAGGCAACCTGTACCTCGCCTGCGGAAACGGCTGCAGCCGGGTCAACATCGCCAACTACAGTTCCACCTCAGCTTCCTATCGCATGCTGGTCAGCAGTATGAAGGTGGACGGATCCACACGGGCTGTTGACCACAACAGTGTCAACAAGATCAGCCGCACCGCCAGTCGTGTGGAGCTTCAACCGGAGATCATCAATTTTTCCGTTAAGGATCCGTATGTCAGCTATTATCTCGAAGGCTTCGAGAAAAAGCCCACCGTTGTACGACAGAGTGAGCTATCCAGTGTTGTGTACACCAACCTTCCGGTTGGAAGCTATACCTTCCACTTATCCATTTTGGATAACAACGGTTCCCATATCATTGAGGAGACCACCTACCGCTTCCTTAAGCCAAAGGAGATCTACGACAACTGGTGGTTCTTCCTGTACCTTGGCAGCGTTTTGGTTCTTCTGATCGTATGGCTGACCTGGTTTATCAGCCGAATGCAACTCCGACGTACCATTGCCCTTCAGAAGAAGGAACTTGAGCTTGCCAAGGAACAGATCCAGATGGGAAACGAAACCATCCTTGCCATTGCGAAGACCGTAGATGCCAAGGATTCAAACACCAGCCAGCACTCCAAGCGTGTATCCGAGTACTCTGTCCTGATCGCAAGGCGGTTGGGATTCACAACGGAAGAGCAGGAGCAGCTTCGTAAAGCCGCCCTTCTGCACGACATCGGTAAGATCGGTATTCCGGACGCTGTATTGAACAAGCCGGGCAAGCTGACCGATGAAGAGTACGCCAAGATGAAATCTCACGTCATTGCCGGTGCTGAGATCCTGAAGGACTTCACCCTCGTCAAAAATGTATCGGAGGGCGCACTGTACCATCATGAGCGCTATGACGGCAAGGGATATGTTCACGGTCTCAAGGGAGAGGAGATCCCGCTAAACGCAAGGATCATCGGAATTGCCGATGCATTTGATGCCATGACCGCCAACCGTGTCTACCGTAAGAGACTTCCCTTCGACTATGTTATAGGTGAACTGAAACGGGGAAGAGGCACACAGTTTGATCCGCAACTGGTGGATATTTTTCTGGAGCTGATCGAAGATGGAAGCATTCACGTGCGTAGGGAGGAGGACGAATGAAAAGGGTCTATATCATAACCACACTGGTTACCCTGGCCACCGTCATATTCGGTTTTATTCTTCAGGCCGGATATGTCACCCGCCTGAATCAGGAAACCTTAAACCTTGGCTTTGTCTGCGCCAGCGACCAGAGTTCTGCCTACACCGACAACTTTATACGTTTGAAAGATTCCTTAAAGGAACAGTACGGGAACCGGATCCGCATTCACTTCCGGTACAACATTCCGGAAGCGGATGCTCCGAAGGCGTTTGAGGAACTCAAGGACAAGGGATGCAAGCTTATCTTTGCCACCAGCAGTAACTTCAAGAAATACGCCAAGATCTTTGCCAAAAGCAACCGGGATATCCAGGTGTGTGCAGCAACCGCCGATAATGCCAACACCTCTCCTGTGCTCCCGAATTATCATACCTTTATGGGATGCATCTACGAAGGACGGTATCTCACCGGCGTTGCAGCGGGACTGAAGCTTTCTGAGATGATCAATGAGAACAAAATCACTAAGGAGACCGCCAAGGTGGGCTATGTGGCAGCCATGTCGAATCCGGAAGTCATTTCCGGATATACTGCCTTCTTCCTCGGCATTCGCTCTGTGGTGCCCAGCGCAACCATGAAGGTCTGTTACACCGGACAATGGCTGGACTACAAAGAGGAGACCGCCGTAACAGAGAAACTCCTCAACGAAGGCTGTGTGATCATCGGGCAGCATACCGACACCATAGCACCGGCTGTGAGCTGCGAAAAGGTTGCATCTGCCGGCCGAAACGTCTATTATGTCGGTTATAATTCCAATATGATGGACATTGCCCCCACCAGTTCTCTGATCAGTTGCAGTATGAACTGGGAACCGTATATTTCCCAGGCAGTCCTGGCTGTCCTGAACAAACGCAACATCGAAAGCATGGTAGATGCCAACACAAATGGCAAAGATTCCTGGGCCGGACTCGATAAGAACTGGGTCCGGATCAACAGCATGAATCCCATTGCAGCTGCGAAGGACACCGAAAAGAAGCTGAAAGAAGTAACCAAAAAGCTTTCCTCCAAAAAGCTTATGGTCTTCAAGGGCGACTACATCGGAGTTGATCCGGAGGATTCCTCCATGATCTATGACCTTCGCACCGGATTTGCTGAGAACAGAAATTCCTCTGCTCCTCAGTTCCACTACATCCTTTCCGGCGGAATAACCATCGAAAATAAAGCAAACTAGAAAGCAGGCTCACATGAATTCAGACAAAAGAGAAAAGATTATCATTCAAACCAGTATTGTAGGCATTGTGGCCAATCTGTTTTTAGCCGGTTTTAAAGCCGTCCTCGGATTGCTTTCACACTCCATCGCCATTACCCTGGATGCGGTCAACAACTTATCGGATGCCCTGTCCTCCATTATCACCATCGTGGGAACAAAGCTCTCCGGTAAGCTGCCGGACAAGAAACATCCACTCGGACATGGGCGAATCGAATACCTGAGCGCCATGCTGGTGTCCGGCATCGTATTATACGCAGGTATCACCTCTGCCGTGGAATCCTTCAAGAAGATCATCCATCCGCAGAGAGCGCAGTACAGCACGATCACACTGGTCATCATTGCTGTGGCAGTTGTCGTTAAGATCCTTCTTGGTTCCTATGTAAAAGCCCAGGGTAAGAAGGTAAACTCCGGCGCACTGATCGCCTCCGGTTCCGATGCAAGTTTTGATGCGATCCTTTCCGCATCGGTATTTGCATCCGCTGTTATCTTCCTTCTGACCGGCATTTCCCTTGAAGCGCTGGTGGCAGCTATTATTTCACTTGTGATCATCAAATCCGGTATTGAGATGATGACCGACACCTTAAATGAGATCATCGGTGTGAGAGCAGATCCGAAGGAGACCCAGAAGATCAAGAATCTGGTCAAGGAAGAGAAAGACGTTCGCGGCGTCTACGACCTTGTCATGTACAACTACGGACCCAACCGCAATCTGGTATCCCTGCATATCGAGATCCCGGATACCATGACCGTCTGCGAATTGGATAGCCTGACCAGACGAATCGAGACCAAAGTCTACAAGGAAACCGGCACCGTTGTGGCTGCAGTCGGCGTTTATTCCTATAATACAGGAAATAATGAAGCAGCAATACTCCGCAACGAAATATCCAAACAGGTAACAGCCCACGAATGGGCGATCCAGGTACACGGTTTCTACGTTGATCTCCAAACCAAAGACATCCGCTTTGATGTTGTTTTCAGCTTTGATATAGACGCAAAGGAAGGACTTGAGATCATCTACCGGGAAATGAAAGAGGCATATCCTGATTATACCTTCTCCATTTCACCGGACGTTGATATTTCTGTAACAGAATAACAAGACATGCAAAGGAGGGGACCATGGCAGACAACAGCAAAGAAACCTTTACAACCAACATCGCAAAACTCATTACCGAAACTGCAACAAAGGTCTTCCGTGAAGAAGTCCACAAGTATCAGCAGGAGCACGACATCAAAGAGATCGATCCGGATGTTTTAACCCTGGTAAAAGAACGTGCCATCTCCGAAGTCATGTTTCACTCCGGTGATTTTCGACCGAAGATGGATCTTAAGGATTATGAGTTAAAGGATGCATTTGATCAGTGGTTTGAAGACGATTGCGCAGAGGACATCCGAAGGATGTGCATCTTCAATCTGAAAAGCGAGTTACAGAAGCGATCCACCACAGAAAAGGGTGCTACCTCTTTCCTGGATCAATTCAAAAAAGGACAGGTTCAGAATTTTAATTTCAAAACCGAGGAGCAATTGGTAAAACAATTAAAAACCAGCGAGAATACAGACAACTTATAACAAAACTATAAAATATATAATAATAGACAATTTCACACAACTGTTTAAGGTATTTTTTCGTATACTTTTTACATTTTCTGGTTGCGGAAAATGGTATTATGCAATAGAATCTTGTTGTTGTTATGTTTATCACAAGGAGGAACAGTATGAAGAAACATGTATTATCGCTCGTTGTGATCGCAACTCTTGTAATGTCAGTGTTTGCCGGATGCGGAAGCTCTTCTAAGAAGGCTAACGACAACAAGGCAGCTGAAGGAACATCTGACTACAAGATTGCAATGATCACAGATTCTGGTGACATCACAGATATGTCATTCAACCAGACAACTTATGAGGCATCCAAGGCTTTTGCCAAGGATCACAATGCAAAGTTCTCTTACTACAAGCCGACAGAGGACTCTGATGAGGCGCGTATCGCTTCTTTCAACAACGCTGTAGCTGATGGCTATAATGTTGTTGTTGTGCCAGGTTACCTTTTCGCTAACATGATCAAGTCTGTTGCAGAGGCTAACCCGGATGTTAAGATCGTAGCACTTGACTGCGGTGAGGGAGACTTCTCCAATGATGGTAGCTACAAGCTTCCAAGCAACGTTTGCTGCTTCACATACGCAGAGGAGTTATCCGGTTATATGGCCGGTTACGCTGCTGTTAAGGAAGGCTACAAGAAGCTTGGTTACTTAGGTGGTCAGGCCGTTCCTGCCGTTATTCGTTTCGGTTACGGATTCATTCAGGGTGCTGACGCTGCTGCAGTAGAGATGGGCGTTGCCAAGGATGTAGAAGTCAAGTACATTTACGGCGGTCAGTTCTACGGTGATGAGTCTATCACAGCTGTAATGGACACCTGGTATAAGGGTGGCACTGAGGTCGTATTCGCATGTGGCGGCGGAATCTACACATCTGCATGTGAGGCTGCTGTTAAGGCAGGTGGTAAGGTGATCGGTGTTGATACAGACCAGTCCGGTACAATCGCTAAGACTTACGGCGATGATTCCCTTTGCATCACATCTGCTATGAAGGGACTTACACCAACCGTTAACACAACACTCCAGGCAATCTTCGATGGAAAGTGGGATACCTATGCAGGTAAGTTCTCTAACTTAGGACTTGTTTCCGGTGATGATCCATCCAAGAACTATGTTCAGCTTCCAACCGATACATGGTCTATGAAGAACTTCAGTGTTGATGATTACAAGGCACTCGTTAAGGATATGTTCGATGGTAAGGTTACTGTATCTAACGACACAAAGACTGCGCCTAAGACACAGATCAAGGTTACAACCTTCGATAAGATCCACTAATCATTTGTAATCAAATTCAGCAAGAGGAGGGAGAAGTTGTTTCTTCCTTCTCTTTTTGTAAGTAAAAACACCCAGAAAGGCTTAAAGGTATGGATAAAGACGATTATGTAATTGAGATGTTGCATATCCGCAAGGAATTCCCGGGAATCGTAGCCAATGATGATATCACGCTGCAGTTAAAGCGTGGAGAAATTCACGCACTTCTCGGCGAGAATGGAGCAGGAAAGTCTACACTGATGAGTGTGCTCTTCGGACTCTACACCCCGGAAAAGGGAGTGATCAAAAAGAATGGTAAGGAAGTTAAGATCAAGAATCCGAACGATGCCACCGATCTCGGAATCGGAATGGTGCACCAGCACTTTATGCTGGTGGACATCTTTACCGTCCTCGACAACATCATTTTAGGTGCTGAACCCAATAAGTTCGGCTTTCTAACAAAAGCTGACGCAAGAAAACGTGTCATGGAGCTTTCAGAGAAATATAATCTGAAGGTTGACCCGGATGCCAAAATCGAAGACATCACCGTTGGAATGCAGCAGCGTGTAGAGATCCTGAAAATGCTTTATCGTGATAACGAGGTCCTTATCTTTGACGAGCCCACCGCTGTTCTGACTCCGCAGGAGATCGACGAATTGATGAAGATCATGAAGGAGTTGGCTGCAGAAGGTAAGTCTATCCTCTTTATTACACATAAGCTGAACGAGATCAAGGAAGTAGCTGACCGTTGCAGTATTCTTCGCAAAGGTAAGTACATCGGCACGGTAGACGTGAAAGACGCAACCAAAGAAGAACTGTCCTCCTTAATGGTTGGTCACAGCGTGTCGCTTAAAGTTGCCAAAGAAGATGCAAAACCCACAAAAGAGATCTTAAACATCAAAAACCTTTGCGTTCGAAGCAAGCTTCACAACAAGGACGCCGTTCATAACGTTTCCTTCAACGTAAGAGCCGGCGAGATCGTTTGTATCGCGGGTATCGACGGCAACGGACAGACAGAGCTGGTAGGTGGACTGACCGGTCTTGAGAATATTTCCGGCGGTCAGATCCTGTTAGACGGAGAAGATATTACCAAAAAGTCCATCCGATACAAGAATACCCATGGAATCAGTCATGTTCCGGAAGATCGTCACAAGCACGGACTGGTGCTGGATTACTCCTTAGAGGATAATATGGTTCTTCAGCGATACTACGAGCCAAAATTTAGTAAGGCTGGAATTTTAAAGCGGAACGAGATCCGTTCCTATTCCGATCGACTGGCACAGCAGTTTGATGTCCGTTCCGGAGAGGGCGCCAAGACCATCGTTCGCTCCATGTCCGGCGGTAACCAGCAGAAGGCCATCGTTGCCCGTGAAATGGACCGCGATCACAAGCTTTTGATTGCTGTACAGCCTACAAGAGGTCTGGATGTGGGAGCCATCGAATACATCCATAAGGCCATCGTAAACGAAAGAGATCAGGGCTCTGCCATTCTTCTGGTATCTCTGGAATTAGATGAGGTCATGAACCTTTCCGATCGCATCCTTGTTATGTATGAGGGAGAGATCGTAGGAGAGGTTGACCCGAAGACAACCACCCTTCAGGAGCTGGGACTTTATATGTCCGGCGCGAAGAGAGATGCAGGAAAGGAGGCATAATACAATGGAAAAGAAAGCATCATTTTTTAGAAGATCCGGCGTTCAAACCATCATCGCGTCTATTGTTTGTGCGCTTCTTGGTATCTTTGTCGGATTCCTTATATTACTTGCAATGAACCCTTCCCATGCAGCGGAAGGAATGGGAGCTATTTTACGTAACTTCTTTAAATACGATCAAAGCTCCACCACCCTGATGTATTATTTCGGTTCAACCCTGGTAAAGGCGGTTCCGCTGATCCTTTGTTCCGAGGCCATCCTTTTCGCCTATAAGGCCGGCCTTTTCAACATTGGAGTAGCAGGGCAGTATACAGTAGGACTTTTAGCAAGTCTCTATACCGCCATTGCATTGGGCTGGAGCTGGTGGCTCTGTGTTCTTGCCGCAATTGCAGCCGGTGCGCTCTGGGGATTTATCAGCGGCTTCTTCAAAGCCATGTTCAACGTGAACGAGGTCATTGCCGGAATCATGATGAACTGGATCGGTCTCTACCTGACCAATATTGTTTTAGGAAGCAAGAAGGTTATGGATCAGAGTACCTCTAAGACCTACAACATCCTTTCCAAGAATCCGAAGGCACTCCTTCCGTCCTTCTTGTCCGATGTTTTTGGTCACAACCAGTACATGACCATCGCTTTACCGATTACCATCCTGGTCGCCATCATCATCCTTATTGTTTTAAATAAAACAACCTTCGGTTATGAGTTAAAGGCTACCGGACATAATAGAGATGCTGCAACCTACGCTGGAATGAATGCAACACGCAACGTCATCCTGACTCTGGTAATCTCCGGAGCCATCGCAGGTTTTGCCGCTTCCATGTTCTACCTGACCGGTATCGAGCAGTATACACTTTCTTCTTCCGTACCGGGCATGGGCTTTAACGGAATCGCTGTTGCCTTCCTCGGAGGTCTGCACCCGATTGGTGCCATCATTGCCGGTCTCTTTATCGAGTACCTGACCATGGGCGGACAGTACCTGGATACCAACTACTTTAATCCGCAGGTTGCAGACCTTATGGTTGCCATCATCATTTACCTTTGCGGATTTGTTCTGTTCTTCAAACATCTGATGAACAAAGGCAAGGCAAAAGCCCTTACCAACGTAAATGACGAAACAAATAAACCCGATTCAACAACCACAGAAGACAAGGAGGTGTAAGATATGATACTTTTAATACAATATACTCTTATCTTCGCCGCTGTACTGATCTTGGTTGCACTTGGCGGAATGTTCTCCGAGCGAAGCGGAATCATTAACCTGGGACTGGAGGGCATCATGGTCTTCGGTGGTATGGCAGGTGCCATGGTCATGGTTTTACTCCCTTCCGATGCATCAAAAGCCACCATCATTATCCTGACACTGATTGCTGCATCCGCTGCCGGCATGATCTCATCTCTGTTTATTGCAGTTGCCTGCATTAACTTCAAGGCGGATCAGACCCTGATCGGAACCGCATTGAACATGCTTGCCACAGCAGCAGCCACAGTCATCGTAAAGGCCTTTAACACAGCCCGTTCCGACGGAACCGACTTTTCCGCAAAGCTGGATTATGTAAAAGGTCACAAGGCTTTCCTTCTTCATATCGGAGAGCTTGAAATTTCATGGTTTATCATTCTGGCTGTTGTTTTACTTGTATGTGCCATCGTATTTTTCTACAAGACAAAGTTTGCCCTTCGTCTTCGTGCCTGCGGTGAGCACCCACAGGCTGCGGATTCCGTTGGAATCAATGTCTATGCCATGCGTTACGCCGGTGTCCTTCTTTCCGGATTCTTCGGCGGTCTTGGTGGAATCATCTACATTGCAGCCGCCAACTCAACCTGGCACTTCGATTACGGTGTGGCCGGAGCAGGTTTCCTTGCTCTTGCCGTTATGATCTTCGGCCAGTGGAAGCCGGAACGCATCGCCTTGTCTGCCGTGCTTTTTGCCGTATTCCGTTCCCTTTCCAATGTAAACGGCGGAATCGACTTCCTGGCGAAGTTACATATTCCGGGAACCATTTACAACATGTTCCCGTACATCGTTTCACTTATCGTACTGGCTCTGACCTCTAAGAATTCCCGTGCACCAAAGGCAGAAGGAATTCCTTATGACAAGGGCGCAAGATAACAAGCAGATCATATAAAGGATAGAAAATTGAAGCCTATTATTATTGGAATTGCCGGTGGAACCGGTTCAGGAAAATCAACCTTTACAAACAAGATCCGGGACGCTTTTCCGGAGCATACCTCTGTCATCTACTACGATAACTACTACAAGGCACAGGATTCCATGCCATTTGAACAGCGTAAGCTGCAAAACTATGACCATCCGGATGCCCTGGAGACAGAGCTCTTACTTGAGCATCTGGAGAAGCTCAAGGCAGGAGAGGAAGTGGAGTGTCCCATCTACGACTACACCATGCACAATCGCTCCGACAAGGTTCAGATCATCCGACCGAATCCTGTCATCATCATTGAAGGTATTCTCGTTCTTCAGGACGAGCGCCTTCGTAACCAGATGGACATCAAGGTATACGTGGATGCAGATGCAGATGAGCGTATCCTTCGAAGAGTGATCCGGGATGTACAGGAGCGTGGACGTGACCTGCAGGGTATTGTAGACCAGTACCTTACAACCGTTAAGCCAATGCACTATATCTATGTTGAGCCAACACGCGCACTTGCCGATGTTGTCTTGAACAGCGGAATGAATGACGTCGCCTTCGACGTGGTTTCCGCCAAGATTCGAAGCATTTTACGTGAAAACGAAGCTTCCCTTTCCGGAAAATAGGTTATTATTAAGACAGGACCCATAAGGGTCCTGTTTTCTATCAAATGTAAGAAGGAGAATTCTTATGGGAATTGTTGTAGTAGGAGCCGTTATGGTAGACATTAAGGGCTACCCTTTGGCACAGTATATCCCGGCAGGACGAAATGTAGGAAATGTCCTCCATGTTCACGGAGGAGTGGCACGAAATGTGGTGGAGGACATCGCCAATGTGGAGCTGAAGCCGGCCTTTGTCAGCGTGGTGGATCATACCGCCATTTCACAGGATGTCATCGATAAGCTCAACCGACACAAGGTGGATACCACCCATGTGGTAAAAACAGAAAACGGCCTGGGCACCTGGCTTGCCGTTTTCGACAACGACGGAGACGTGGTGGCTTCCATTTCCAAGCGACCGGATCTTTCCGCCATCGGTGAGATCTTTTGTACCCACGGAGATGAGATCGTATCCGGTGCAGACAGCATCGTAGTGGAGATCGACATGGATTCCACCATTTTAAAGCATATTTTCGAACTGGCAGAAAAATATAACAAGCAGGTCTACGCCGTTGTATCCAACATGTCCATTGCCATGGAACGCCGGGATCTGTTAAAAAAGACCGGTTGCGTTGTATGCAACCAGAGCGAGGCCGGCCTGTTATTCTCCGAGGACTACGACGATAAGACTCCGGAGGAGCTGGCAGAGATCATTGCCAAAAAGGTAAAGCTCGCCCATATTCCAAGGATGATCGTAACCATGGGAGAGAAAGGCTCCGTCTGGGCCATGGAGGATGGAGCATGCGGTGTCTGCCCTCCACAGCGTGTCACTGTTGTGGACACCACAGGTTGCGGAGATGCCTTTTTTGCAGGCGTAGCCATTGGACTGACCTACGGCAAGGATCTGGCAGACTCCTGCGCCATCGGCACAAGACTGGCTTCCTCCGTTATCGCAACAAAAGAAAATGTATGTCCTCGTTTTCTTCCGGAAGAATTCGAGCTCACCAACATCTGAAAAGGAAACAGCATGAAACAGAACATTAAAATGATCGCATTCGATATGGATGGAACACTCCTGGACAGCAACAAAAACCTCCCCTCAGATTTCGAGGATTGGGTTGCATCCCATCCCAAGATCCGCTGTGTCATCGCCAGTGGACGGCAGTACTATACTCTGATCAAGGATTTTCCAAAGGTATCCGATCAGCTGATCTATTTAGCTGAAAACGGAGCCATGGTGGTACAAAAAGATCAGGTATTATACAAGAACACAATGTCCGATGCATCCCTTCGCCTTTGTCTAAAGGAGATTGAAAAGCTTCCTCACTCCGGCATTATCCTGTGCGGCGTATCCTCCGCCTATTATCTTGAAACCTCGGATCAGGAATTTATGGATAACCTTGTAATGTACTACGACCACCATAAGCCGGTAAATGACCTGATGGAAGCTCTTGAAATGGACGAGATCCTCAAGATCGCCATCTATTTCGACAAGAAAAGAGCAGAAGCGTGCTATCAGAACCTGACGGAGCTTCCGGAGGGGGTAGCCAAGGCCTTATCCGGAGACAGCTGGATCGATATCTCCAATGCAACCGTGAACAAGGGAACCGCTTATACCGCCTTACAGGAGAAGCTGCAGATCCCCTTTGAGGATGCCGCCTGCTTCGGAGACTATATCAATGACTATGAGCTGGTAAAGAGTTGCGGCGAAAGCTACGCCATGAAGAATGGCCATCCCCAGGTAAAAGAGGCCGCAAAGCATGTTACCGCCTTCACCAACGACGAAGAGGGCGTTATGCGGGAATTAAGAACGATTTAGAGGGAACACATTCATGAAACCAACAATGATCTTTAAGGAAGTGTTGCAGCTGACCATAGCAACCTTTATTGTTGCAGTCGCTGTATTTTTCTTCCTTGTACCAAGTCATGCTGCCGTAAGCAGCATTTCCGGCTTTTCCATTGTATTAGCCAATTTTTGTCCACTAACGGTATCACAGCTGACCATGATCATGAACGTTGTACTGTTGATCATTGGTTTTATCACCTGCGGTAACGAATTCGGCGCCAAGACCGCCTACACCTCCATCCTCCTTCCAGCCTTCCTACGGCTCTTTGAGGTACTTTTCCCAAAGTTTACCTCCCTTACGAAGGATCCAGTGGTGGATGTGGCCTGCTATATCTTCGTGGTAAGCATCGGAATCAGCATTTTATTCAATATGAACGCCTCCTCCGGCGGATTGGATATCATCGCTAAGATTCTGAATAAATACCTCCACATGGATCTGGGAAAAGCCATGGGACTTTCCGGAATGGTCATCGCCTTTTCCGCGGTCCTTGCCTACGACGGCAAGACCGTGGCACTATCTGTCCTTGGCACCTATCTGAATGGAATCATCGTGGACCAGTTTATTTTCGATCGAAACCTGAAGAGAAGGGTCTGCATCTTCTCCCCAAAGGAAGATGAGATCCGTTCCTTTCTCATCTCAGAACTGGGCAGCGGTGCCACCATCTATAAGGCCATCGGAGCCTACCGTGGACAGGAGCATCGGGAGATCATCACCATCGTATCCAAGGACGAGTACCAGAAGCTGATGTCCTTTGTTCATGAGATCGATCCCCAGGCCTTTATCACCGTATACAAGGTCAGTGACATGCATTACCGATCCAAAAAACTTGAAGAGAGAATCTTTTGATTATCGTAGGTTATTATGCTATTATCTGACATAGATCATATTTTGTGCAACTTTTCTGAAAAGGAGGGCATTTACTATGAATTTAAAGAAAATAGCAGGGGGTCTACTTTCCACAATTGTGGCTCTTTCCCTGGTAGCCACACCCACACAGGCCGCGTCCTTCAAGGGCTTGACCGGTACGTTTTCGTTTGTTACCGGCGAAGATAACCATTAAGGTCACACTCAAAGGTGTAAAAAAAGGCAAAGCTGTCATCAGCGTAATATCCGGGTCACAGATTAAAAAGATCACAGTTACAGTAAAATAACACGTTTACACATAATATCAGCTTCTAAAATATAATAAATGCCCCTTTTTCTTTTGCTTATCATTTCATAGAATCTATGTTATTCTAGTAATAGCAGAAAAGGGGGCTAATTTTATGTGGAATTTACAGTATACGATACCAACCTTTGTGATCCTGAGTATTTTTCTAGTTTACTACATCGTGCGCCCGAAGATCAATACCCGGATCAATCGAACCTTTATTTTACTGATTTTGGTGGAGACTGCCACTATGATCACAAACTATGTTTCCACGAGTATAGATAATGCGTATGCTTCCTATTCCATTCCCGCCCTGTATTTCGCCAATATCGCCTTTTTTATCTGTTATGTTCTGCGCAGCTTTCTTTTTGCTCAGTTTACCATCGATGTCCTTGAATTAACTTATAAAACTGCGCGAATCGTTTACCTGTTAAACTACACGGTTTTGGCTGTATGCCTTACACTTTCTGTGATCAATCCATGGATCCATGCAGTCTTTTCCATGGACAGTGCCGGCTACCATTCCGGTCCTGCCTATATCATGATGTTGCTCCACTTTCTGTACTATACCTTTGGTTCCATGTTTTTGCTCCTTTTCAAAGGACGCAATCTGTCCCTGCTTAAATATATCTCGATCCTGGCCTATACACTGATCCTGATTCTCGGTATCTTTATCCGATACCTATTCCCTCATCTGGTAATTATGGACCTTTTTACCCTGCTGGCCATCATCATTCAGTTTCTCACCTTCCAGAATCCGGATATCTACCTTGAGAAACGAACACATTTTTTTAATCGCTATGCTTTTGAGACCACCATTACAGAGGTTATTTCCACCAACCGGTCGAGAAATATGCTGGGTATGATTCTAAAGAACTACACGGACAACCGCATTCTCTACGGAAGCACCCAGATGGATACCGGACTTAAGGCCATCGCCAATTACCTTCGTTCCAACTTTTCCTCTGCGAACTTTTATTATCTTCGCAACGGAGAATTCATCATCGAGTCGAGGCCTGATGTGGACCTTATGAAAATAAAAGAGGAGATCTCCAACCGTTTTATCAGTTCCTGGAACAGAGAACATGCCAAGCTTTATCTCCAGGTCGGATTCGTTATTGCCGATCAGAGTGTGCGCTTTGACTCCACGGAACAGTTTATGGACTGTCTGGAAGCAACCTTCCATCAGGTCGATCAGGTCGGCATGAACGAATGTCTGGTGCTGGACGAAGCGCGCAAGATCGAGCGAAAGCATTACCTTGGCATCAAGCGATCGATCGAGACCGCCATCAAGGAGAACAATGTCAAGGTATATCTCCAGCCCATCGTAGATGCTAAAACCAAAAAGCTGGTGGGGGCCGAGGCCCTGGCCAGACTGGAAGACCCCAATCAGGGCTTTATTATGCCGGGGGATTTTATAGCACTGGCAGAAGAGAACGGCAGTATCATCTCCCTGGGAGAACAGATTTTCCGGAAAGTCTGCGAATTCATGGAATACAACGGGAAAAAGTTGAATCTTTCCTGGATCAACGTGAATCTTTCTCCGATCCAGTGCATGGATACGAACCTGCCTGAGGAATTTATGAATATCATCAATGAATATCGTTTGTCACCGAATATGATCCATTTGGAGATCACGGAGCAGGAGAATGTGGATCACACTCTGATGAAGCGACAGATCCAAAAGATGACAGCCAAGGGCTTTTCCTTCGTTCTGGACGACTACGGAACCGGATACTCCAACATCGACCGGATCAAAAATCTTCCTCTGATCAATGTTAAAATGGACATGAGCATCGTCTGGGAATACTTTGATCATCCGGATTCGATCCTTCCCCTCAGTATTCAGATGCTCCGCGACATGGGATTTTCCGTTACCGCAGAGGGTGTGGAAACAGAAGAAATGGCTCTAAAACTCCAGGAAATGGGTTGCACCTATCTCCAGGGCTATTATTTCTCAAAGCCACTTCCAATGACAGAATTCTATAAACGCTACAGTAACATCACAACCTACACAACGTGAAAGGATATACAATGAAGCTTGCATTTATTGGAACCGGTAAGATCATTGCCGATGCACTTTTCGCAGTAGAACCTATCGAAGAATTAGAGAAGACCGCCATTTTTGCCCGACCTCACAGCAAAGAAAAAGGAGAGGCTCTCGCCGAGAAATACGGGATCCAAAAGGTCTACACCGATTATGATGAGCTGCTGGCAGAATCCGACGCTGATACCGTCTACATCGGTCTGATCAACAGCGCACACTATTCCTACGGCAAAAAGGCACTTATGGCAGGTAAACATGTCATCATGGAAAAACCCTTTACCGCCACCTTCGAACAGGCCTTAGACCTTAAGCGGACAGCAGAAGAGCATGGCGTCTACATTATGGAGGCCGTAACGGTCCTTCACAATGAGATCGTGGACATCATGAAAGAAAATCTTCCCCGCCTTGGACGGATCAAGGCAGCTCTCTGCAATTATTCCCAGTACTCCAGCCGCTACGACAGCTATCTGGCAGGAGAAGTGGAACATGCCTTTGATCCGGCATTTTACGGTGGTGCCCTCTACGATATCAATATCTACAATATTCACTATCTGGTGGAACTTTTCGGCGCACCAAAGAAGGCGGAATACTTCCCGAACATCGGCTTTAACGGAATCGACACCTCCGGCATTGCCATCCTGACTTTTCCGGACTTTGTTGCCTCCTGCACCGGTGCCAAGGATGCCGACAGCCCGGGCTTTATCTCGATCCAGGGAGAAAAGGGTTATATGAAGATTGATGGCAAACCAAACATTGCCTACAGCCTGGATGTAGAATACGCCGATCCCGATATTACCGAAAAGGTGAGAGACGAGGCAGGTGCTATGGTAAGAGCCACCATCAAAAAGCATTTCGAATCGAAGAGTGACCATCACCGGATGACACGAGAGTTCCGGGATTTTGTCCGGATTATGGATGGACATGATACTGAAGCCGCTTCGAAAAGTCTGCAGGAATCCCTCGATACCATCAAGGTATTAGAGGAAGCACGAACCTCTGCCGGCATTGTTTTTGGAAAATAAGGCAAATTACACCCCCCGAAGGTCCGTGACCTTCGGGGGGTGCATTACGATCTGTCAGATCTCATCCAACAGCTTTTTCTTTTCTGACAGGAACTCTTCCTCAGAGAGCATACCGCTATCCCGAAGGATCTGCAACTTTTCCACCCGGACCTTGAAGTCCTCTGCAGAATCTGCCTTACCATTCGCTGTAGCTGTATATCTGTCTTCTTCTGCAGCTTTTCTCACCTCAGAAATCTTCTTAAGGATCTCATCCCTTGCATCTTCCATATCCTCAAGATTCGGAAGATAAAGATAGTCGGTATAGCTTTCCGAACGGAAATTAAGCAGATTCTCGGAAGTGATCATAAGACAGGTCAATCCTTTGACCTTCGTAACAGAAACATCCTTGATCACGGAATAGCGCAGCTCAAAGGGAGAAGCAGTAAAGGTTCCCTGCACAATGTATGCTCCCTGACCATAAAGCCGCTTATCCTCAAGAACCAGCTTAACCTGCTTTGTTCCGGCGAAAAGGCCCTTTTTGTATGTTCCTAAATATTCTGACATAATGATCGTTTATTTCCTTCCAATATGGAATATGCTCTTCACACCGTTACGAATCACATCCACCAAAGAGATGGATTTCTGCAGGCGATCCTCCGGGATATATGCCTTGCATGCACGAAGGGTTGCCTTATTGTTTCTTGTTGAAAATGAGAAATAACGATCCGGATAATTCTTCAGGAAGATCGCAAAACGCGTGATATATTTATTAAAATATACAGATGCTGCAATATAATCGATCTCCTCCCATGGAATCTGGATATTATCCTGTATATTCTTCTCATTGTAATACTCAAAAGCCTTATCCCCGATCATAACATTTCCATAGCTGTTAAATCCGGTGTAGGATGTCGCTTTAACAGTATAATCAACCTTTGTATTCATTGACTGTGCCATTGTATTTCCTCCTTATGGTAGTCTACCATATTATCACCTTCCCCCGCAATTCTTTCAGCCGGTTCCACCACATTCCTTCAACGAAAAAACCGGACCACCCAGCATATGCTAGGCAGTCCGGCTGTGATTTCACTTTGTTCGATGTGATTACATTAAACCGATCCAACGAGCGAAGATACCGAATGCAAATAAACCGATAATGATCACGATTGGAGATACATGCTTCTTAAGGAGCTTGCAGCAAAGCAGTGTAAGAAGAACTGCAGCAAGTCCCGGAATAAGCTGATCCAGGTTAGCCTGAAGTGTTGTAACCTTTGTCTGGTTCAATCCGGTTGCACCAAGAGAAGAGTACTGCTCTAAAGCAGACTTGATTCCTTCTGCATCACCTGTGATCTTAGACCAGTCGATGAATGCACCATCCTGCTGCTGAATCTTAGATACAACAGGAGAGAATCCGATGGATACCCAACGCTCTACAAGAGCACCAATAATGAACATACCAAGAACAGAAGCACCTGTTGTGATCTTACCAAGAAGACCGCCGGAAAGGTTCTTTGTGATGGATGTACCAAGCTTGTAACCCATTGTTGTTGTGTAGAAGATGAACGCAATACGGATCACATTCCAGAGAATGAAGAATAACAGTGGTCCAACAATGCTACCGGAAGCAGCAAGAGAAGCACCTAATGCTCCAAGGATTGGACGAACGGTAAACCAGAATACTGGATCGCCTACACCTGCTAAAGGTCCCATCATACCTACCTTAACACCCTGGATTGTAGCATCATCTACAGGAACGCCGTTTGCGCGCTCCTCCTCAAGAGCAAGTGTAACACCTACTACTGGAGCAGATACATATGGATGTGTGTTGTAGAACTCAAGGTGACGCTTTAAAGCAGCAATCTGCTGATCCTTGTCCGGATATAACTTCTTGATCGCTGGGATCATAGAGTATGCCCAACCACCATTCTGCATTCTTTCATAGTTCCAAGAACCCTGAAGGAACTGATGGCGCCATGCAACGGCGTTAATGTCTTTCTGTGATAACTGTACTTTCTTTTCCATTGTTAGTTCCTCCTTTCTTATTCGTAGTCATTTAAGATGTCGCCAAGAGGATCACCTGATCCACTGTTACCACCCTTAGAACCAGCTTCCTTAAGTCCAAGGTAGATCAGAGCCATAGCAAGTCCGATCAGACCAAGAGAGATAAGTGTCAGCTGACCAAGTGCAGCGAGACAGAAACCTAAGATAAAGAAAGGCCAAACTTCCTTTGTAGCCATCATGTTAAGAACCATTGCATAACCTACAGCAGCAACCATTCCACCGCCGACAGCCATACCACCAGCAACAACAGAAGGCATAGACTCTAAGATCTTCTTAACTGACTCAGCTGGGATTGCGCAAAGCATACCTGCCGGGATCGCAATACGGATACCCTGTAAGCAGATAGCTGCGATCTGCCAAGCCTCAACTCCACGAATGTTACCCTTCTCCGCCTCTGCATCCATAGCGTGAACCATTGGGATAGCGATTGTACGGCAGATCATTGTAAGGAAAAGACCTGCTACTGAAAGAGGAACTGCAGTAGAGATAGCAGCGTTGATTACGTCTGAAGAAGATGTAGCACCGCCGATACCCTTCATAACGATGATTGCAGATGCAACGGATGCAAGAGCAGCATCAGGAGCAACAGCAGCACCAATGTTAGCCCAACCAAGAGCCATAAGCTGAAGTGTACCACCAAGGATGATTCCTTCGGTTGGATGTCCGCATACAATACCAACTAATGTACAAGCGACCAGTGGCTGATGGAACTGGAACTCATCGAGAATTCCTTCCATACCTGCCAGGAAGGCCACAAGAATGACTAAAATAATTGAAATAGCACTCATATTTTCCTCCTCTAGGATTAAAATTACATTCCAAGCTCAGCCTTAGCCTTCTTCATCATGTTATCGAAGTTCTCAGGTGAGTCTGCAGGAACCTTACGTACGTCAAATTTGATTCCACGAGCTAAAAGCTTATCGAAAGCTTCAACATCTTCCTTACCCATTGCAACTGCCTTAGTAAGTACAACCTTACCGATGGAGTGAGCGATAGAACCGATGTTAACCTTCTCGATCTCAAGGCCGCCCTCTACAGCAGCTAAAAGATCCTGTGGATTCTCAAATAAGAGCATAGCCTTTGTTGCACCGAAACGTGGGTCCTTCTGAACTTCACACATCTTCTTAATAGGTACAACGTTTGCCTTAACCCCTGGAGGAGCAGCTTCTGTAATCATAGTCTTACGAAGCTCATCATGGGCAACACCGTCAGATACACAGATGATACGATCCGGATTAACGGCCTTTGTCCAAGCAGTTGCCACCTGTCCGTGAAGAAGACGGGTATCAAGACGAACGTGTACGTACTTGATTTTACCATCTCCGAGTACTGTACCCTCTGGGATAGCACCCTGTGCCACTGGAGCAGCAGCTGCAGCTGTAGCCTTTGGAGCTACGTCTAAAGTTTCTGGCTTAACCTTTACACCATCACGTGCAGAGCCAAGGATCTGAGAAGCGATCTCCTGAGCAGACTCACTTGTGAATCTAGCTCCATACGCCTCGATCAGCATTGGAAGATTAAGACCTGTTACGATTGCCCAAGTATCCTCGTGACCAGCGATGAGAGCACTTGCCTGATTGAAAGGTGTGCCTCCCCATAAGTCACAAAGGAACAGAACCTGAGTTGGATCGTCGAAAGATGCGATTGCATCTTCCATTTGTTTGCGGATAGCGTCCGGGCCGTCACTTGGCATAAGTGTACAAGCCTTGACATTCTCCTGTTCGCCAAGGATCATCTGACCGGACTGGAAGATTCCGGAAGCAAAGTCTCCATGGCTGGCAATGACAATTCCTACCATTTTTCATACCCCTTTCTGATGTAGTATGGACACATTTTACTATTTCTCAGGCACAAATGCAATGCTTTTGTGCGAAATTTACAACAAAATAAGACAATTATGTCCCGTTCCGCAAAACTTGACATAATTGTCTTATTGAAAAATGCTTTATAAAATCTCGTCAAAGAGCACTTCACCCTTACGGTCTGCACCACTACCGGATGAGCCCATTTTACAGAGTACATGTACGTTTTTCCCGGGGATTCGACCGATGTCAGCAAAGGCCTCCAACAGGTCAAATAAATCGTCTTCGAAAACGTTTACCCTACTGGTAGACAACGGAATTTCCAAATACGTTTTTGTATCATCTGCACTGTTTATTTTGACCTGAATCACATATTCTTTGAATCCAACCGACTCTGAAATCACTTTTGGGGTCTCAAAATCGGATCGTTTTGGTCTCTGAAAATGTTTGGAAAGATTGTTTACATCAGCTTTCATGTTTGTCCTCCTGACCTTGTTTTACATAAAATATTGTACTACACAAGGTCACAATTGTAAAAAAAGGTGGAAGAGAAGACCTCTTCCACCTGAATTGTACAGATCTAAGTATAATTTGTCGTTCCAATTATTTCTTCCAGAAACCATGGAGGTTACAATATGCATAAGCTGCAACCACCTCATCACCATCGGCGATGGCAAAAAGTGCCTTCGGTGCGTCTCCCGGATTTAATGACTTGCGCTGCATTCCCTGCTTTGTCTCGAGAGCGATCCATTCAATATAATGAACATCTGCCATTGGATGCTCTACCTCACCGATCACAACCTCGACCTGGTTGCCGTTGATATTGATCACCGGGACATGCTTCTCTGTTGCACCATCGGAAGTGTTTGGTACGAGTTCCTTCATTGGCTGGCCACAGCAGATCGTTTCAGGATTGCCGCCTTTGATCTCTCCTACAATTTTGCCACATAACTCACACTTAAAAAATCTCATGAATGTTTCCTCCTTCTACATGTTGAAAAATAACTCCCTTATTGTTTGATTTTAACAAGGAACGACTGCACAAGCAACTTGATTTGTGCAGAATCACTGTTATTTTTTTCTTCTCGTAGCAAGAAATACGTGGTATGATACTTTAGCGGCTTCTTTCTTATTTATAAGAAGAATAAATAAAGATATTTTAAGGATATAAATATGGCACTTGAAAATAAAGAGGGGCAGATGATCTGGTTCCCTAACGAAGACCTGCTCAAACAGATCGACAAAGATATTACAACCTATGGTCCCGACAAACGGGTCAAAGTTCTTTTTTATATGTTTGAGGGCGCAGCCGTTTATCTGGACTACGATCTGGACGACAGCATTGCAACAGAGGAAGAGACCTATAAGGCCCGGGAGAAGGGCTGCAAAATCATCTATCTGGCACTTTATCAGGTCCGTACCCACGTCTTAAAGCAAAATTCTGCAATGTAACCCCATCTGTTTGTTTTGGAGGAGAGCACAATGAAGTTCCATGACTTAAACCGTGATGACCTGCTAGAACTTACCCGACGCATGACTGTAAAGCGCAGTTGTATCTTTCGTACAGCCGGCGCCTACATGGACGAAGACGGGGAAATTGACGGATCCTTCAATACCGGATTCTTAAAACTTTCTCCCGAAGAAAAGGAGAGCAATCTAAAACTCGCTAAAACGGTTTTGTTTGGAAAAACCAACGACGAGGTCAAGGGTCTTTTCATTCCGTCTTCCTGCAAGGGTCCCGGCAGTATTTTTATGGCTTTAAACGCCTTAAAAGCATGTGAATTGAAAAACGATGCGCTTTTATACGATCTCTACGAAATGATCGGTGCAAACTATCACAGCAGCACACCGTATTCCATTCGTTTCTATTATGGCTGTTACGATATTCCGCGAAAGGGCAGTGACAAGGCCGAACAGTGGGAGTCCGAAGAGACCTATTCCTTTATCATCGGCCTGATTTGTGACATAGATAAGAACTATGAAACAGGAGAAGTGAAAACCGGCTTCTTATTTCCGGCATACTTAAACCGCGGCGCTGCCGTGGATCTTGTTGCCGTTTACAATGAAACCATTGGAGATCTTCTTCGACACTTCTGCCAATTCCCACCTCAAAGGAGCTAAGGCTCTTTTAAAATGGATCAAAAACCCGGAGCGCTTTAAGCACTGTAGCTTCTGGCAGTACGGGTATACCAAGAATCCTTCCTTTTTCAAAGGATATATTGATTCCTATTTTATTCTTTTGTATTCTCCATTACAAACAACCGGATGCAGTTGTCGATCATATCCTCATCTGCACCCTTTAAAATGCCGGAACCAAGCCAGTATGCGTACGTTCCGGTGCTCAGCTGATACAGATTCTCTTCGCTGCTTCCATAACGGAATTCCACATGGTATGTTGTCTGCGGGGTATCTGCTGCGAAAACGAAATATTCAAATTCTCCGGAGTTCTCATCCTCGCTTTTGAATTCATAAAATCCCATACCTTCCGCTGTTTTATCATATTTTACATAACGGTAGACATGTGAGAACAGCTGCTTTCCCTCCGGGGTATAACCGGTAATCCTGTCACCGTCGACCTCAATGGTGCCGACCCCATTTGTAAAGCTGCAGCAGAATCGGGTTGCGTTCGGATCCTTCTGATAGGCTTCACTTGCTTCTTTTCCCGTTTTTGTACCGGAAATGCTGTTCTTTAACATCTTTACGATCTCGTTGGCCTTATCTTCTCCAACAGAGCTCTTTGCGTACTTTAACCATGTATCATTGTATTTCTCCTGAAACAGGGTATCAAAGAGCGGAGTGTAGCTTCCTTTGAGGTTCTTTAAGAGGGCAGTAGCAGCTTCCTTGCTTCCATCCGGATACTGATCCGCACTTTGATATAACTGGGATGTCTTACCAATGATGACATTGCTCTTTACCCCATCGACTGTAACATCCGTTTTGCAGGATTTGATGGTGCTTCCGGTTGCCCTGCCGGCAACAGTTCCCGGTGCCGTAGCGCCTGTAATGCTTCCCTTTACGGAACAGTCACTTACCTCGAAACGATCCTCCATTCCAAAGTAATACAGGCCGGTTCCAATCAGACCGCCGACATGTGTTGCTCCCTTTACCTTAATATCGACTTTGACATGATTCTTTGTCACTTTTGCAGGAGAAGAAATGACACCGTCTCCATCATCTCCTGTACCGGCATATCCACACAGACCACCAATGGCATGTCCGTTCTTCGCATCAATTACAACATCCGCCGTATTACCGGTAATCTGATCCATACACTGCAGGCAGCCGCCGATTCCGCCCATTCCGACCGGTTCATTTCCGGATGCCTTAACCGTTCCTTTGGCATCACAGTAAGAAACATTTCCGGTGAAGCCTCCACCTACAATAATGCCTCCGCATTCTGCCATATCATTTTGAACGATCACACCATCCGAGAAATCATTGGAACCTTCCAGGGTTACCGTAACACCTTTTGCGCTACAGTTTTTAACCTTTGCTCCCCAGAGTCCGCCTACAATTCCTCCGACACAGTTCACACCGGAAACCGTGTTTTTCCCGCTCAATGTAACATTTGTTACACTTCCGCCATAGGCCATTCCCACAACGCAGGATGTAAAACGGGAATCCTTCGCATTGGACGAAGCCTTAACGTTTTTAACATGAAGATTCTTGATCACACCGGTGCTGACCTCGAATAATCCGCTGCCCATTTCGCCTTTTTCCTGTTTTACGACCACATTCTTAATGGTATGCCCCTTTCCGTCAAAGGTGCCGGAAAAGGCACGGGATGTATCGTTCTTTCCCATATCCGAAAGAGTCATGGACCCGATATTGGTGAAGGCTTTGCTCTTAAGATCCAGATCCTTTTTCAAAACATAATGCGCCTTCAATGTCTTCGCATTTTTTCCAATCCTCTCGAATTCCTTAACGCTTCGAATCTCATAGGGATGTTTGCTGGAACCGTCCCCCTTTTGAAACAGCTTGTTGCTTACCGTTTTTGCCGAAACCGTTTCCGTTGGTGCAACGGAATATGGCGCGCTGGACGCTAACACTCCAAACGCCATAGAAAGTGCCAGAAACGATTTCCAATTCAGGTTTTTCATTTTTCTCTCCTTTTAGACATGTTTACATTTAATTAGTTGCAACTAAACTATAGCACATTCCAAAGGAAGTTCAATGGAAAATTTCACTTATTTAACGGAGAGAAGTACTGGTACTTTTGATTTTTTCGATTTTTTGCCTCAGGTATTTTTTTATGTCCATTTCCCTTTACCCGAGAGGGATTGTATTATATGATGAACAAGAGGGTAGTGTAACACTTCAGACATCGGATAACAACAACGAAATGGAGGAGTGACTATGCAAAAATATTGCAAGAGCATGTTCATCACACTTATAGCTGTCCTGGTTTTCGTGATCACGGGTCCCATGCCGACACAGGCTAAGACAGTATCTCTGAGCAAATCCAGTCTTACACTTGTAAAAGGCACCACGTATCATCTCAAAGTCAAAAACGGTACGCCAAAGAACTATTCCTCTTCTCAAAAGAAGATTGCAACGGTATCAAAAAAAGGCAAGATCTCCGCACGAAAAAAGGGATCTGCCACCATCAAGGTCAAGGTCGGGAAAAAGACTCTTACATGCCGCGTCAAGGTAATCGATGGCAAACTCAACAAGAAGAAGATCCGCCTAACAGCCGGGGATAAAACTGATCTTATCTATACCGGAACAGCGATCGCTCAAAAGTGTGTCATATCCGATTCCTCCATAGCCTCTGTGTCCTCCACCGGCAATAATCATTTTAGCATCACAGCCAATAAGGCCGGCGCGACCAGGGCGCGGGTATACATAAAGGATTCGGTCCTGACCTGCAAGATTACTGTCCTTGCTGCCGCCAATCCGGAATATGCCTGGGTGAAAAAGGGACAGGTAAAGAATGTCCCGGAGCCACAAGTAGACGGCGTATATAGCCAGACTTATAGCGCTGATATCAGTAGCGTCATCCTCAGAGAAGAATTCCAGGGTGCTGACAAAAGCGGTAACCGGGTATCCTCCACTTACACAACAAAGTGTTCTTCCCCTCTGGACACATTAAAGGCAGGAGATACCCTAAGCCTTACCGTATCCATGAATATGTCGAATAAGACCAAGGACGTAGGTGAACCTTACAGAATCTATGTATCCTGGAACGGCTGTCGCCTAGGATCGGTTGATAATCATTCTTATGATTATTTTACCTCTTCTGAAAATATGTACTTAAACTGCAGCGCAAATCAGGATTTTCCTCTTAACCTTACAGCAACTGCCTCCTATACCGTTCCAAGAGGCAACAGTGTCGGCGATCAGAGTGCTGTCGTATTCTCACAATTTGGCGGCGCTTACATCGCCTGGATCTATGAATGGAAACAGATAAATTAAGTCTCTTTGAGAGGTTTTTCTCCCCCGATACCTTTGTATCGGGGGTTTTCCTTTGGGGAGAGTGTCTGTTTATCCCATATACCTATTCGTATAATACAGATATTGCGAATACTATGTGATGGAAAAGATGAATCCCTTTTACCTGAGACTCATCACCTTAAAAGAACTGAGCAACCTCTTGATGAAGAGAATCCATTTCAACTATCGGTTTGTTGTCGGCTTTAACACAACGGCTCGACCATTGCCTTGGGACTACATAGTATGACCAACCTGAAAAAGGATGAAAAGGAGGTTCCTATCGATGAAATATCATAAGTTTTTCGCATGGGCTACCGTCATCTGCTTTTTATTGACGCTATGCACCGGCTATAAGAAAAAATAACGACCAAGAGGGCAGCGAAACCAATGGTTTCACTGCCCTCTTTTATACCGGATCTATCAATCCACCTTACGGCTCAACATATCCATCCGTGCTGGCTGCCATATTTCCATCCTTCTTAACAGAAAAATACATCACCTCATCTCCGCTCTTCAACTTCTTATGTACCACCTCTTTTTTCTTAAGATCATCCGTAATATCCACTTTCTGATCTCTCCACATAATATAGGTATGTCCATCTATGGTCTCTACTTCACCGCCATTTTCAACCTCTTCCTCAAAGTCCTTGGAGTCCAGTGGTCGTTCCTTGCCATCCTTGCCATAGGCAACTCCTCCACCGCTCTGAATCTCCTTCCCATTCTTATCATAGACGGAATAGGTCCCCTTCTTCTCGTTGGTCTTCAGGACTGCCTCAGTCTTCTCTCCATGAAACCAGATCTTCACCACCTTCTGGATACCTCCCACATTGGCTGCATATGCACTTGTTCCTCCCAGAATCACAACAGCTGCAAGGCTTGCAGCTACCAATGCCTTCTTTGATGTCGCTTTCTTGTTCAGCATAATCTCATCCTCCAGATTCACTTTAAAATCATTTGTCGTATGAAGGGATGAAAATGCTCTCTTATAATCTTCTCTATTCATCGATCCAGTCCTCCTTCAGCTTCTCTTTCAACATTTTTCTTGCTCTGAGAAGCCGGTTCTTAATCGCTGATTGTGAAATATTTAAGATCTCCCCAATCTCCGACACACTATAATCTTCATAATAGAAGAGGTGAATCACAATGCGATACTTTGCCGGAAGTTCCATTACGGCCTCCACCAGGATTTGATCCTTATCCTCTTCAAAAGGAATATCCGCCATGTACTCTTCCCAGGCTATGCGGTTTCGATTCCAAAAGGATACCACCGTATTCTTTGCCCGATTGATTGCCGTTCGAATCAGCCATGCCTTAATATGTTCTTCACTCTCGAAATCCCTGTCACTTCGTAAATACTGTACGAACGCATCCTGCACTGCATCCTCCGCATCTCCGGGTCTTTTCGACACACTCAGAGCCGCTCGGAAAATATTCTCCTGATATTTCTCAGCCAAATAATCTGCCGGTAATCGCATATTGTTCTTGCCTCTCTCTCTTTTCTCTGAAGGATCCTTCACATACTATACAATTCAAAGACTGTTTTGGTCTCACATTTTTTAATTATTTTCTTCCGTTGTCAGCAGCCGGAATGTCTAGTATAATACCAGAGTCACATATTATCGTATTGCTTCAAGAATTGGCCTGTTTAACTATGAAAATTGATACAGATTATAAAGATCTATTTAAAATTGGAGATTTATCTAAACTCTTTAAAATTGGCGTAGATTCCATTCGTTATTATGAAAAAGTAGGACTTCTACATCCTATTCGCAATGAAGAAAATAATTATCGATACTACACATTAGATGACGTTCGAACCATGAATACCATTCGAGAGCTATTGGCACTCGGATTTTCTACCGATGAAATTCTTTCTTTTGAAAAAGACCGGAATCTCACGCATGTAACAGACATGCTTCGCGTGGAAGAGCAAAAGATCGATCAGCAAATGAATGAGCTAAAGGCAATCAAAGATAATATTCGTGCCAGGCTTCGCTCCATCTCAGAAGATTTAAAGCTGGATTGTTCAAAAACCATTCACGAAGTAGTGTTACCCGAAAGATTATGTATCCTTGTCACACAAGGTGATCTTCCTAATAATAGGATCAACTACGAACTCGCTAAGTTTACAAGTTCCCTTCCCGGTAAAATAACGACTATCGGTGCCTGTGATTGCTACCGCCTTGACCTGGAACATGATGGAGAAAATGGCGACTACGCGACAAAAAGCATTTTCTTCTATAGTCCATATCTAAACTATAACTGCAACTATAAGCTCCCCTCCGGTCGCTATCTAAGTGCCTGTTACAGAGGAGATTTCTCCCAATCCAGAGAAATCATCCATAACATGCAACAATATGCGAAGGAACATAAGTATGTATTCGCTGATGATCCGATCGAATTCTGCCATATCGACCGTTATGAAACTTCTGATATTAAAGAATACTTAACAGAAGTTCAAGTACTTGTAAAACCCGTTTCATCCCAGAATTATTCTTGATCGTTATTCTTCTGTGAATCGTTCATAACGAAGGGCACTAAGATCGCATAACGTATCTTCTCCTGATACGATCTGCGATAACATATAGCCAACAGCTGGCGCTGTTCCAAAACCATGTCCGCAAAAACCGGCGGCCAGAATTAATCCGTCCGCTTCCTTGGGGCGACCGAGAACACAGACACCATCACTGGTACAATCGCACCAACCGGTCCAGGTTCTAACGATCTTGGCATTCTTTAATGCAGGAATATAGCCTTCCACGGCACGGCAACTTGCTCCAAGGGTTGCAGCATGCGCAAAATCATTTCGCTCTTTATCGACATCCATCATTGCTTCCGGACCTGCAACAGCACCAAATACAAAAGAGCCGTGTCTAGTCTGGTGTCCATAAAAATCAGCATCTGCCGTTCCAAGCATCTGTGGGAACATAACCGGTTCCATCTCCGTAACAAGTGCGCAGTCCACTTCATCGACCATTGGAATATCCAGCCCAATGGTATGAATGATGGAACGACTCTGATAACCCGCTGCAACAATAATATCCCCTGCTTCCATTACACTTCCATCTGCCAGGATGACTTTACGTACCCTACCCCGGTACTTTTCTAATGCCATAACTTTTGCTCCGGTAAAAAACTGCACACCTAAAGCCAGAGCATTTGTATAATATCCCAGCGTTGTTGTAAGTGGATTTGCATGTCCATCCGTCGGACAAAAACTTGCTCCGATAACCTGGTCGGAAAGGTATGGATTGAGATCATGGACTTCCTGCGCTGATATCATCGATACATCGAGCCCCATATTGCTGCAGTTTTCTGCAAGTGTATTCAGCTTCTTCAAATGCGCTTCTGTCTTACCCAGACGAAGGTTCCCCTTCTGTGTATATTCTGTATCAACACCCCATTCCTCCGATAATGTCGGCCAGAAATTCTTAACAGCGCACATCGCAATGGGAAGCTCCCTTACATCACGTCCGGACTGTCTGACACCACCGCCATTTCGGCTGGAACCCCCATGGCCAATGGAGTCACTGCCTTCCAGGACAATAATATCTTTTATGCCCTTTTTGCCAGATAATAAGCAGTCGCACAGCCTACAATTCCACCACCTACAATAATGACATCTGCTGTCTTATTCATATTCCCTGTCCTCCTGTCTTATTTCTTTTCATTTCCTGCAATTTCCATTTCAATCGGGCGCATGGGAACTCTTGCTGTAGCCGGCTCGATCGCTCCCATTGGAATCTTTAACTCCTTTGCAACGATTCGCCGTGTTATCATCCCACAGGTCTGTCCCTGGCATAAGCCCATTCCGCAACGTAGGAATCGCCTTAATTCTTCTACAGTTGTAATGCCCTGATGCAGGGCCTTGCGAATCTCTCCTTTTGTTACCTCTTCACACCTGCAAACAAGAAGATCATCATCTTCCTCCGGAACGAATGGACCGATTTCTTTTAATTTCTTCTGAATATCCAGCATGACAAGCCTCCTTATCCGATCTTCTTATAAAATCTTGCCTTATCAATATATTCTGTCGGAACTTCCATCGTAACAAGGGCTGTCCCATCATAAGCCTTAGAAGTTCTGACCCGGGTAATTGTCGTTTCACAGAGCTTTTTACCATCTCGTCCCAGCGCAAATCCACCATCTCCCTCTGCCGGTAACGGCAGGAATTCATATGGAATCGTAACTTCACCAAATCCCGCCCTTGTCTCTTCTGCAACAAGGAAAATAGCCTGCCCCGAACAGCTTGCCACACACATTCCGCAATTAACACAAGTGGAGCCATCCACAGAGATCGGTAAGGACGTCATATGTTCTCCAATCGAAATACAACCCTTGGCGCACGCACTCTGGCATGGATTACATGGAATATTTTGTGTACACTCTAAGACCGGATGAACCTTCATTTCCTTGCGAAAACCCGGGAATCTTGTAATCTCATCATCTGTTACAAAACCGGCTTTCAGAAGGTTCTGCGAGATTGCAATTCCTTCTTCTGTTGTCTCAATCTTTTTTCCACGATTTTCAGGAGCAAACATTCCCTGACGAAGGGAAGATAAAGAATTCTCTAACGTATCAACTCTATGTTCTGAACTGTCGGATGAAAGATATCCAAGATATGCTGCAATGGCTGATCCACTCATTCTACCTTCGATCATTGCAGAAGAGGCTTCTTCAATACCGGCAACATCTCCGGCCGCATAGATCCCAGGTATGGAGGTGGCACCCGTGCGATCACACTTTGGAACCGTCCTTCCTTTGGTATCATCCATAACGATTCCATCCATTTTCAGAAGCTGTGCCATTGGAGAAAGTCCCACAGCTACACAGATGGTATCCACTGCAAAGTGTTTTTCTGTCCCCGGAATAAACTGAAAGTGCTCATCGACCTGTGCAATCGTAACACCTGTCACATGATCCTCTCCCTCTACTTCTTTGATGGTATGTGACAAATAGAACGGAACACCGGTACGTGCAACTTTGCTTGCATGAACACCATAACCACCAATCTTAGGAGCAGCATCTGCAAGAGCAACAACCTCACAGCCGGCCTGGAGTAACTGGGAAGAAACAACAAGGCCTACATTGCCGGTACCCAGCATAAAAACCCGATTTCCCGGCTTAATATGATGCAGATTCATCATAGTCTGAGCTGCCCCGGCTCCAATAACGCCCGGCAATGTCCAACCGCGAAAGTTGACCATGTTCTCTGAGGCTCCTGTAGCAATCAGTACTGCATCTGCCTTGTAATGTATGACCTCGCCTCCGATCTTCACAATGATCTCCTTTTCCGGATATAGACCAACGACCGTAGCATTTAATACAACTTCAACCCCTAATTTCTCTGCCTCCTGTAAGAGATCCTGCCCAATCTTGAATCCCCGAATCTTCGCTTTATGTTCCTTGGAACCGAAGAATTTATGGATCTGCTTAAACAGCTGTCCCCCCGGTTTGGAATTTTCATCGAAGACAATGGCTTTGACTCCGCTCTTGGCCGCCTCGATGGCAGCAGATAATCCTGCCGGGCCGGCACCCACAACGATCAATTCTTTATGTTCGATCTTCATAATGCTCCTTCCTTTCCGGTGACTCCATACTGTGTCTCAACCTTCATTCCCGCCTTTAAAGGCGTGATACATGTGCGGACATTGGGTACACCATCCACAATCATGACGCAATCCGTACATCTGCCGATTGCACAAAAAACACCTCTTGGTTCATGCCGCTTTGCTGTATAACGGTGGACCATTACTCCATTTACACGAAGTGCAACCGCAATCGGTTCCCCTTCATATCCGGATAACTCTTTCCCATCAAAGGTAAAGGTAACCATTTTTCCTTCCGGACTATTTCCTAAAATTGGATGCTCTGCTATTCGATCCATGTCGTACCTCCTCAACGTTATTATTTCCAAAGACCTCGATTTTTCCTTATTTTGTAATACATTTCATTTTCCATTGCCAAAACCTTCTCCATTGGCAGAGGCTTGAACGCAGGAATTTTCATTTTGAAGTGAATCCAAAACAGAGAATAGACGAATAAGATCAACAATGTGATTCCTGTAACCAAAAGAATGTTCCGGCGTTCTACCGGATCTGTTGAAATATTTACGATCATAAAGATGGTTCCGGCAATCCCGATACAGGGAAGGATCGGCCCGAAGGGCACCTTAAAATTACGGGGTGCTTTGGGAAGTCGATACCGAAATACCAATAGGTCGATATGTGCCACGATGTAGGAAACCATCCAGAATACAGATCCCACAAGAATCAGAAAACTGATTCGTTCGGAAGAATCCTGACTGATATAAGCACATCCCATAATTGTTATCGTAATAAACCATATCCCAATTGCATTTACACGATGACGGTTCATCTTTCCAAAAAACTGTGGCATCAGGTTGGTCTTTGCCATACCGGAAAAAATACTGGATAATCCCTGAACCGTAGAATTTTGTGTACTGATAACTGCAAGTGCAGAAACAAACGTCATCCAGATCTACCCCGGCTTGCCAAGTACAGCCATGCCATACAGCAAATGAGGTGCTGCAGATGATGCAAGATCACGCCAGGAAGTATAATTATGAAATCCAAGAACCATGATAGCCTGAATGATACAGATCACACCTAGTCCGATGAACATTCCAAGGGGAACATTTCGCTTTGCATTTTTCACATTTTTGGAAATCGGAATTGCATATTCCGCTCCAATAAATAACCAGAAAGCTACCGCTGTCATGGATACAACATTTAAGGGACTTACATTCATTACCGAAGGTTGATGAATGATTGCTCCGCTTCCTAACTTAGTCATACCCAAAATCCCCATAAAAAGCATCGATCCCAATAGCAGGTAACTTACAACATCCTGCACCTTCGCAAACATATCCACGCCATGGAGATTTGCAATTAAAATTACAATGGAAGCAATTGCTGTCCAGCAGAAATTCGGTATCGGCAATGGCACAATCTGTCCCATTGCATAAGCAAAAATGGATGCCTCCACACCGCAGGATAGGATGTTTGAGATCATATAACCGCCTACCATAAGTACAATGGTGGGTATGGGTCCGACACCTGCCAACGTATATTGCGCTAATCCTCCCGTAACATTGGGCATTAAAGCATTTAATTCCGACATGGTAGCCATAGTGATCATATTGAATAAACATGCTATTATCATGGGAATGATAAATGCTATACCGATCTCACCGGCACCTTGCCCTAACGATACAAGGCAACTGGTGGCAATGACCAATCCTACGGAGACAGAAACTACATTCTTAAGACCCAAAGTAGATTCTTCCATACGTCTCTCCTTTCTCCGACTGAGTTAAATTGCTTCTTCACCGGTATCCCCGGTGCGTACACGAATGACATTGTCCAGACTGTATACGAAAATTTTGCCATCCCCAATATGGCCTGTATACAGGGCTTTTTGTATAACATTCGTCAATGTTTCCACCTGATCGGTCGGTGTAACGACCGCAACCTGAATCTTGGGAAGCAGCTCCATCTCATAGTTTTCATCTACTTCATACTCTTTTGTACCCTTCTCTACGCCGCAACCTAACACCTGTGTAAAAGTCATTCCTCCAACCCTGACTTCACTTAAGCATTTCTTTAAGGTCTGAAATTTCGACATATCGCAGATGATCTCAATTCTTGATAAATTTGTGTTCATATGTATTCTCTCCTTCTTTTTCCAACATGTATTACGTTAGGCCATTTCCGGCTTTTCCCACAGATTAAGCGACGCACCAATTCCTAACTCTTTCGCTTTACGGTAAACACTGCATCCCCAGGCAATATCTTCTACCGGCATTCCGCCAACGGAATAAACAATGATTTCATCATCCCTTGTTCTACCCGGTTTTTCACCTTCCACTATGTCTGTAATATCCGTGATCCTGTCTTCTTTCAACTTTCCTTCATAAACAAGATCCTTGAATTTACAACCGATAATTCCCATCTTAGGATAGGTGGGATATGGATATTCTGCAGCCCAGGCTTCATAAAGTTTCTGATTATCTACCACCAGCTTGCATTTTGTAAGGAAATCATCATCAAATCTTGCAGCACTTGGTAAAGAGATAAATGCTCCGGGCTTTACCCACTCTGCTTTTACATATGGGAAAGAAAGTTCTATTTTTTCATCATCCCCTGACTTTACTGTGGAGGTAAAGGAAATGACATCAGAATCTCTCACTGCCTCTTCAACACTTTCACAAACAAGGATCTCATCAAACTGCGGATATTCTTCCTTAACGAATCGGATAAATGCATCGATGGATCTTTGACCACGTCCCTTGATCTTAATTCGATGAAGCTTCGGGCAAGTCGCTGCAAAGGCTGCAAGGGATGTTTTCCCCATAACCCCGGGGCCAATAATAGCTGCTGTTTCAGAATCCTTTCTTGCAAGATATTTTGCTCCGACTCCCGGAATTCCACCGGTTCTGTAAGCAGATAATAGGTTAGCGGACATAAATGCCAACGGTGCTCCGGTATCTTTATCTGTAAGCGTTAGCATAAGGATAGATCGTGGAAGTCCCTTTTCCTTATTCTCCATATTCGATCCATACCACTTAACGCCTGCCACCTGATACTTTCCTCCCAGGTAAGCCGGCATTGCCATAAATCTCCGCTCCTGTGTATTCTTTGGCATTCCGGGGAATTGCGGATCATCCGGAAAAGAAACCATGCAACCGTGGGAGTTATGATTCTCTCCTCCCATCATATAATCTCCTTTTTTAACCAGAATCAACATATCTTCCATAGCCGAGATACAGGCATCCATATCTTTGACACCGGCCTTAATCATATCCGGTTCACTTAAATAAAGAAAATCAATTGCTGTATCCATTATTGCCTCCTTCTAATAAAAGAGGGCCAACCGCTATGCGGTTGGCCCCTTTGCCTATATCTGTTTTTGTTGTTATATATATGTTAAACCCGTGTATAGTACCAGAGTCAATACACCATTTTAAAAAAATGAAAAACAAAAAGGAGACCATCTCTGGTCTCCTCCGCAATATCGTTCCTTTCAAACAGAACGTACCTTATGCATTTTCATGGGCGTCGATGGAAGATGTCTCCTCCTTTTCACTCTTTTCCTGCTCGATCACACCCTGGAAGCGCTTAACTTCCCTGAAGATAACAGGAGAAAGAACAATCATACTGATCAGGTTAGGAATTGCCATAAGGGCATTCGCAACATCGGAAAAGTTCCAAACAATATCCAGTGTCTGGGTTGCACCGATGAAAACAACCAGAGAATATAGGATGCGATATCCCATGATTGCCTTCTTATTCGGGCAAAGATACTCAAAGGCCTTCTCCCCATGATATTCCCAACCGATGATGGTAGAGAAGGCAAATAACATAATGCCAATGGATACAATATAGCTACCGACAGGACCAATAAATTTTTCAAATGCTGCCATGGTAAGGGCAACACCTTCATAAGGAACACCATCGGCACCGCTCATACCAAGTACACCGGAAGATGCAATGATAAGACCGGTAATGGTACATACAACCAAGGTATCAAAAAAGGTACCTGTCATATTGATATAACCCTGTCGAACCGGATCATCTGTTGTAGCGGCAGCTGCCGTAATCGCAGCAGATCCCATTCCGGCTTCATTGGAGAAGCATCCACGGGCAACACCATAACGAACAGAGTTCATAACAGAGACTGTAATAGCACCAAGAACACCGCCTCCTACGGCCTTAGGCGCAAATGCCATGGTGAAGATCGTAACGATTCCTTCCGGAACATTCTTCCAACCTACAATGAGACAAATAAGACCGGCTAACACATACAAAATTGCCATACCGGGAACAACAACGCTTGAAACCTTGGAAATACTCTTGATTCCGCCAACAATAATAACAAAGGTAAGA
>CAMGZH010000017.1 GCA_946182825.1 uncultured Lachnospiraceae bacterium | reverse complement strand
CCGACACCTTGGTCCGTAGCCAAGTGCTCTATCCAGCTGAGCTACACACACATATATGATATTTGCATCACAACCTGTAGTTGCGAAATGCCGGCGACCGGGGTCGAACCGGTACGATGTCGCCACCACAGGATTTTAAGTCCTGCGCGTCTGCCAATTCCGCCACGCCGGCACGGATGTAAACATCCAAATGGGACCTACAGGGCTCGAACCTGTGACCCTCTGCTTGTAAGGCAGATGCTCTCCCAGCTGAGCTAAGATCCCAAACCGACCTGAGCGGGGTTCGAACCCGCGACCTCCGCCGTGACAGGGCGGCGCTCTAACCAACTGAGCCACCAGGCCAGATAAATAATACTGGGAATATGATGTTAAAATGGACCTTCGGGGACTCGAACCCGGGACCGACCGGTTATGAGCCGGTTGCTCTAACCAACTGAGCTAAAGGTCCAAAGTAGGACACGAATCAGCTGTCCACTTAGTGACTCCAACGGGAATTGAACCCGTGTTACCGCCGTGAAAGGGCGATGTCTTAACCGCTTGACCATGGAGCCATTTCGTTGTGTCTGTGAGGTGTTCCCCTCGGCGACGAAATATATATTATCACAGGATTTTTACCAATGCAAGCATTTTTTGAAACTTTTTTCATTCCTTCTTTTAACCCCCTGTGCTACAATGAAAAAAGCTGATAAACACTGGCTTTGCAGGCATGAAGGGAGCACCTGTTTCGTGAAAAAATTACTGGAATATCAAAAAAACTGGAATAAATTTTTCATTTTTCTTCTGCTCTCTTTCTGCCTTTATTATATGGAACAGGGATATTTTAATACCATTATAGCCAAAAGTTATGCCTATAAGGTTACCCTAACCTTTTATCTGATTCCATCACTGATTCTACTCGGCTGTCTTATCCCCCTGCGGCCTCAAGACCTCGCAATACAACCCGACGACCTGCAACCTTCAGAAAATGCATCTGTCTTCCCGTGGAAGCACCGCCTCCACCCCACCGACATTGCTGTTTTCCTATTCAGCGTAAGCTGCGTGCTGGCAACCATCTTTTGTACATCGCCTGCTGCATCCTTTACCGGAGACCGGGGCTGGCAGGTAGGGCTGTGGTCCCTTCTTGGATCTGCAGCCGTCTACGGGCTGTTTCGGCTTGCCCCTGTGGAGGAAGATTTTCTGATCAAGACCATCGGCATAATGACCCTTCCTCTGTTTCTCTGGGCCATAGCCAACGGACTGGGAGCAGATCCCTTCGACTTGCACCAAAAGCTACTGCCGGAGCAGCGGTATAACTATATTGCCTGCATCGGAAATATCAACGCCTTTTCCGGCTATCTGTCTCTGATGCTGCCACCGATCTGTGCCGCCTTTCTTTCTTATAAGAAAACTTCCCGCCGGATCTTCTTTGGAACCAGTGCATTTCTCGGTACCATGGCACTTTTTTATAATAATAGCGACGGAGGATTTCTTGGGGTGGCTGCCGGCCTGGCCTTTCTGGTGGGGTTTGCTCTGCACCGTAAGCTCTACCTGCGTCTGCTTTCCCTGCTGCTTCTGCTGTCTCTGGCCGGTAGCCTGAGCCAGCTTCTAGCCGTGATCGTCCCCTCTGCCATTCCGGTGCGCCGTGGGGTTCCTGCCTTCCTTCTAACATGGCATATCCCGCCCGTTGCCCTGCTGGTATGCACTCTGCTCCTTCTTCTGTCCCGCTACTTTATGAGCCATAAGAAGGAACTTCACAACCTGCCCTTTCTTTTGTATCTCCTGCTCTGTGCCGGCGCTGTCCTGTTTTGTCTGGTCCGGGTCATAATGCACTATTCACCGGCCTTCGGAAACAATCGCGGCTATATCTGGGGATACGCCCTTTCCATCTTCCGGAAGGTCTCCCTTCCCGGGAAACTCTTCGGCATCGGCCTGGAACGCTTTGGAGTCTACACAGACCGCTACTTTTCCGAAGAGATTCAAAGGATCTGGGGAAACGCGGTAAACAACGCCCACAACGAATACCTGCAGTACCTCGTCACCACCGGAATCTTCGGATTTCTCGGCTATACCGGTATGCTGCTAGGAACCCTGTGCCGGTATTTTTGCAAGAAAAAAACTGACCCATCGGCCAGCCTTTTCTTTTACGGTATCATCGGTTACTACGCGCAGGCTCTTGTAAACAACCCGCATAACCTGCTGGTACCGCTCCTGTTTTTATTTCTTGCAATAGCGGAATCCAAACGTCCTTCGCAGTTCCGAGCCGAACTTTAGGATCATAGGTTAAGGATCAGTCTCTGAATCCTTTGCAGCATACCTTTGGGGCCGCTGTTGGATGCCATCAGGCTTCTGCAAAGGGACACATCATTACTGATGATCGCGTCCACATCCAGATCGATCATTTTATTGATGGTTCCCGCATCATTCACTGTCCAGACAAAAATACCCTTGTTGGCACTCTTCATATACTGAACGAAGCCCCAGGTCACAAAGTTCTGTTCAACAGAAAAAGCGTTGGCCGCCTTCAACTGAGACAGATCGCCGCCTCCCACGGTCGTGGTGTAAACTGTATAGATGTTCGGATTCAACTTCTTGACCTGTTTTAACGTATTATAGTCCATGGAGGTGATATCGCAGTCCTTCTCATAGTGGTTGGCTGCAATGATCTCAAGGGTCTTTTCAACAATTCCCCTGTCATGTCCGGTTCGCTTGATCTCAATATTCAAATACGCCTGGCCCTTACAGAGTTTTAGTGTCTGATCCAGGGTCGGAATGTGCGTAAACTGATATTCCTTACTGAAAAAGCTTCCGTTATCGAGGTCTTTGATCTGATCGTAGGTCACTTCCCAGATCTTTTTCTTCTTGCCCGTTGTCCGGTAAAGGGAAGCATCGTGCATTACGACAACGGTTCCGTCCTTGGTCATCTGCACATCCAGCTCAATGGCATCGGCGCCATTTTCGATTGCTTTCTTAAAGGCCGGAAGGGTATTCTCTGGAGCAGACACCGAATCACCTCTGTGAGCCATGACCATAGTTCCACGGCCACCCTCAACAATGGCCGTCTTGATCTGTTGATATCTACCCGGAATAAAAGCATAACAGCAGGTAATAAGACAGATCCAGGCGATCGCCTTCGTCCACCAACGTTCCTGAATAACATGACGGGAAGGGCGATAATTGGAGATCCGGATTCCCATGGTCTGAAGGCGATCATAATATCCCGCCTGAATTCTGCAAAAAACCAGCGGAGCAAAAAACCAGGTAAACACCAGAAATACGATCATTTCCAGAACCATAATGGTATTTCCCGAAGTAGCAATGGAGGGATCTACCGTAGGATCCAGCCACATGATACCAAATTTCGTTCCCTCTAAAAGTACCAGGAACAGGGCTGCAGAAATCAAAACGATCAACCCCATCCAGCCAATGATCACAAGGATCGTCGGAAAAAAATGCCAACGCATCATCTGACGGCTCTTTCCCGCTGCGGTATGAAAATCCTGCCGTCTTACGACAATGCCCGGAATGGTAAAGACCCACCAGATGGCAAGCACCAAAAGAACAATGGTAGCCACGGATGCATAGGGAAGAAACTGATCCTTTTTCAAAAGACGTTCTACCAGATAACCGGGCAAACTGAAATGCTGAACCGCCGTCAGGCAGTCATACAGATCCACCATGGGCAATACCATAAATACATATAAAAAGAATCCCCAGTTTTTCGGAAGAAGCATGTAACGTATGCGGCTAAGTCCATCGTTAAACATGTCATTGGCTGTGATCTTCACCTTATTCTGTGACGCGTGGATCGCGCTGGACAGCGCCAGAAATTCCACGGATATGAAGATGGACATCAAAAGCAACGCACCAAAGAGCATGATCCATACCACCGGATTTTTGATGACGTTACGCAGGTTGTAGTTGCTTAGATAATACACCCCCGAAATGCGAAACGCCTGCCGTTCCAAGAACTCAAGGAGCGGATAAAAAAGGAAAAATGAGACCAGCTTATATATGATCTCGAACCGCATAAAACTGCCGAAATTCCCTTTCAGCAACGTGAAGGTCCTTCGAACCATTTTCTTCGGATGATATCCCATTCCAAGGATTGTCTTCAGCGTTTCCCGATCCGGTTCAGACTCCTGCGGTTCCTCTCCCTCGTCCTCCTCCTCTTCTACTTTCTTTTTTATCTTCTGTCGTTTATGAACTTCGTCTTCCTCGTCATATTCAGCCCCTACCGCCGGCGGCTCCATTACGGTCTTATGAAACTGTTTCGTTTCCTCTTCTGCAGCCTCAGCCGTCTCAGTAGAATACTGTATCTCTTCATCAATATCTGTCTTTTTTGTTTTCTTCTTTGTAGTACTCATGTCTATATCATAGCATTTTAATTTCATCATTTCACCCGCAAATGAGGAAATCGAATTGTGGAGTGCGTCAACTAAAAAGGAGTCCCCACGCAGGAGGACTCCTCAAATCATAACAAATCTCAATGATTCAAACCTTATCAAACCTTATTTTGCCAGATGCACAGCTCCGGTCTGACGGATATTCATCGGATATACATTCTCTTCGCCAAAGAACTGCGCCATATATGCTACATATGAATCGCAATCCTCCTCCGGAAGAATACACTGGATCACACCGGCAAAACCACCGCCATGCACTCTGCAGACACCGCGTCCCTTCTCCGCCAGGAATTCCTTGGTCAGAGCCAGGGCCAGAGCGATCTTCTGCTCCTTCCAATTGGAATTGGTATAGCAGTTCTGTAAGAGATCATAGGAAGATTCCCCGGAAGCCTTGATCAGAGAAAGAATCTTGTCGAACTCCTTCTTCTCTACAGCCTCTGCCATATCTGCCACGCGCTGTGTCTCATTCAGGAAATGCATAGCACGAAGAACCGCCCTGTCATTTCCTACCTCATCCAACACCCTGGAAAGGCTGTTAAGAAGATTATCCATATTCGTCTGGCAAAGCTTCTCTACACCCAAAGCCTTTGCCACAGCAAACATCTCATTAGGGACAGCAGAATAGTCATCCGACAGATCGGCATGACCCTTACCGGTGTTGGTGATGACCATCTTATAGCCATACTCATCAAAGCCAAACGGGATCTTCTCGTAGACGATCTCACCTGCAAAATCCAGTTTGATTGGGCCGCCGACAGCGCAGGCCATCTGATCCATCAGGCCGGATGCCTTGTTCCACCAGTTGTTCTCACTGTACTGTCCAATTCTTGCATAATCTCCCACCGGAATCTTATTATCATTATAGAAATAATTAACAATGGCACAGATCAGCATCTCAAAGGATGCAGAAGAACTTACGCCTGCTGCCGCAATAACGGTGGTGGTTGCATAAAGCTTAAATCCATGGACCTCGTAGCCCATCTTCTGCATTCCCTCAACCATTCCGGCAACGAGAGAAAGCGTTCCAGCCTCCTTTGGCACATCAGAAAGCTTCTTAAGATCGACAGTAACCTTCTGATAGCCCTCGCTTAATACCTCGATTACATCATCATCGCTCTTTGCTGCCGCACCGATGGTATCTAAATTGATGGAACCTGCGATCACACGACCCCCATTGTGATCTGTATGGTTACCAATGATCTCCGTTCTGCCCGGAGCTGTAAAAAATTCTACCTCACCCACGCCCGGATAATTCTCCTGAAATGCAGCATCGATATGTTCAAATCTGGCGATTGCCTGCTCAAGATCCTTTCCGTAAACCTGCTCTAATATGTCTTTCTTTGGTGTACTCATAATAACCCTCCTCAGTATTTGTAATCTATGCATTTATTATAGCAAACCACGCTTCTCATTCCTTGAAGGGATTGCTTTAAACTGGTAAAATATTGTGCAAATAAACAAAAGTGGGAGAACACTATGCAGATCATTACCGACAAGACCAGAAAAGAAAAAAAGGAGCACGGCAGCTTTTCTTTTCCATTTTTACTCAGCTATGAACGGCTCTTAAGTTACGAGTCCGGAAGCTTTTTATGGCATTGGCACCCGGAGGCGGAGCTGACATTGGTCACCTCCGGCGAAATGGAATATCATGTAAACGAACAGGTCTTTTATGCAAAAGAGGGAGATGTCATTTTTTGTAACGGCGGCGCACTTCATGCAGGCAATATGACCGGCAACAAAGACTGCACCTATAACGCCATTACCTTCCACCCCAAGCTGATCTATGGCTACAAGGAAAGCACCATTTACAACAGCTATGTTCGTCCCATTACCGATAACCCAAACGTCGGTGGGATCTTGTTTGAGAAGACGTCTCCCTTCGGCGAACGCGTTCATCACTTGGCACGTCAACTCTCCGAAACAGCTGAAAAAAAAGAGAAGGGATACGAGCTTCGTATCACTTCTCTTCTGATGGAATTCTGGCAGATCCTGTGGGAAAGCTATGACCACAGGAAAACAAAGCAAAGCGAACGCTTCCGTAAAAACTATGAACGCATCCGCTGCATGATCTCCTATGTGGAAAGTCACTATCAGGAAAGCATTACCTTAGAGGACATTGCAAGTGCCACTCATCTGTCCCGCTGTGAGTGCTCCCGGATCTTCAAAGCCAACATGCAACAGTCTCTTTTTGGTTTTATTCAGCAGTATCGGATCCAGAAGTCTCTTGGTTACCTTTTGGATACGGACGCCACCATCACTGAGATCGCAGATATGGTTGGCATCCCGGACTCCAATTACTTCGCCAAGACCTTCGCAAAGATACAGGGCATGTCCCCAACCGAATATCGAAAGGGGCGAGGCAGTAAGAATCCGAGCTGATTCCTTGACGTAACACAGGATCAAGCTTTCCAATTATAACGTGGAATCAGGTTTCCCTTCTCCAGATTGCGATCCAGGATCTCTCGTGTGACCTCGTAGAGTTCCTTCGATCCTCTTTGGGTCGTATCCTGTCTTCCTCGAACCTGATCATAGGTGACCTCATGCGATCTCCAGTCCTCTCCACCATTGCTGTCGTTTAAAAGCAGCGGCTGAAGATTATCCATAGCTCTGGCAAACTTCGCCTCCCCGGTCTCTGCAGCCTCGAACTCTTCAAAGATGCCCCGCAGCTCATCCCTTTGATCTTTTGGCAACAGCCCAAAGATCCGGTCCGCCGCTGCCTCTTCCCTTTGCCTTTGGGTCTTTTTCCCCTCTTCATCATAGGCATAGGTATCTCCTGCATCGATCTCTACAATATCATGAATCAGACACATCATCATCGTTCTGGCCAAATCGATGGACTCGTTGGAATATTCTTTGAGAAGATACACCATCATCGCCATATGCCAGGCATGTTCCGCATCATTTTCACGTCTTCCGTGTCCGCTTAAATGCGTCTGTCTCAAAATATTCTTCTCTTTGTCAGCCTCTAATATAAACGCTTTCTGTTTCTCAAATCGTTCCTGCTGCATATTGCCTCTTTTCTGTAACAGATTACACTTTCAAGAGACAGTATAGCATTCTCCGGCCGGGATTTCTCACTTGACTTTCACAGCCTCGTAGAAGTTCTCACACCGCCATCTCAGCTCCGCAGAAGTCCTCACACTGCCTTCTTTAGTTTTTCACATAATCTTCCATCAAAGGTATCGATCCTGGCCTCCCGACCGTCCTTCGAAGAGATCTCAAGTATATAAGTGGGACGAAAGATCTTCTTCAGGCCGCTCCTTGCCTTCTCCTGTGTTATATCATTAATCTCCTTCTTTGCAAACATATAGGAATGTCTTCCGGAAGAAAAGAAAATATGCCTGCTTCCTACCCAAATGTCATGTCCGATATTGTGGCTTCTTAAGAATTCCTCATCCAGACTCTGGATCGACTCCTTGCTTTCCTGGATATCTTCCTCCAAACGGCCGGTGGTAACCTTGATCTTAAACAGGCTGATCAGATCCAGGATCAAAAGGACAATCACGATCAGAGACATATATACCGTTGCCACTGCCGGATCATGCTCTCCTCCCCGTCTGCTAAACATATTCACACCGGACATATCATCATAGAGTATAATTCCCGAAAGCACCTTGATCGCCAGCACCAGAAATGCTGTATATACGATCGATGCAAAAATCGGATACACATTGATCTTCTTTGCAAAATGTCCGATCAGCGGACTGTTCTTCTTCTGTTCCACGGTCAATGCCGCTCCTGCTACATCTCTTGTTTCTACTTCTGTCTTCATCTTCTCTCCTCTCATTCCTGAAAACATCTTTTCATTATGTTGCTGTGTTTCCCACTCACTTATATAAACGAATCAGGAAAGAAAATGTTACAGATTTTTCACAAAAAGTTTCACAACAGGCGGATTGTATTTGTTTTTATCCAATTTACCCCTCTAAATGTGCCAATTGACAAACATAGTAGAATCGAATACTGGTGTGCTGATGCCGAGGAAAAGAACCGCAAGCTGGATATCAGGTACATGAAGGAGCATTTCCCGGATACCCGGTTTAAACTGATAAGGAATGCCGGGCACGGAGGTCTTGCAACATTTCAGCCTGATCGGTTGGTAAAGCATCTGGTACATCCCAAGTAACCTGTCTTCTCCTCTTCCGGGGAGTTTGCGACTTTTCACCCTCAACACTCTAATCATCAACAAATATGCCATCAATGTGAAAACCAGGATGACCGTAACATATTCGCTCAACACAAGACCACTGGAATATTCTCCAAGAGGCTTTCTTTGTATCCATAAAATGATAGCCGGTCCGACACCAAGCATTACCATAAATATTTCACCCAAAAGAATGATCCCTGTATACATTTTTATATCTTCCAGTTTTTCTGTCTTCATACATTTATCTCCACTACGCAAAGGAGCTACAGAGTAACATCGTCTCTGCAGCTCCCAGGTCAAATATCTAATGATCACATTATAACAAGTTATTCATCTCTGCTCTCCCCAGAGCATCAAAGCTGCACCATAACTGATGCACAAGTATGTATTACTTTTTCCATAAGAATGTCTGCAACACCCGGCAAAGGCAATTTTCGGTTCTATCTGTACCGGCAGGTCTTTGCTTTGGCTTACTTCCGCTCCCCTGGAAGTAGCCACAGGGCAAAGCCCCATCCGCAGGCTCTATATACGTAATGATGAAACATTTATAGGATCCCCATCCTATTCTTTCCCGCATCCTGCCGTCTGCCCGACGCAGGATGATTTGCAAAATTTACCTATCCCCTTTGGGCAGGATCAGCAGAATCCTATCAAAGAAGGATCTCTGCTGTAAGTGTGCCAGAGGCATATAGGTCCAGCACGCCCGTATGCTTATATAATCAAAGCTGAAAATACGTCAATAATAACAGTATAATAGCTACTAAGGTGAATTTTCCCCCCCAAAAGGGAACTGTATTTTTCTCCTGTTTTTCTAGACCTCTTATACAAATCCAAAAGATGTATTATAACCAAGAAAATTATAATTGATGTTACTATGCTTTTATTCAAAACACACCTCCAACAGCACACGGAACTTTTTCATACACTTACCTTCTTTCTTATTACTTCATTGCCAAAAACTCATGAGTCGAAGACATTCCTTGGCCATCCGAATTCCCCCTTACGGATCCCGAAAAAATACCCTCTACTTATATAAACGGATTAGAACAAAAAATGTTACACTTTTTTCGAAAAAATTTAAAAAAATTTTGGGCTCTTCGGTCAAACCGAGGAGAAAAACACCCACTAGCCCAGCGCTAATGCTGTCTTGCTTTATCCTTCCACTGCCTGCCTCAGCTTCTCATACAAGCCCTTTCGTAAAGTAAAGAAGGAAGCCTGCCGGACTCCTCCTGTTCCCGTAATGATGATCATATAGGCCGGCAGGAAGAAAAGGCGCCAGTTCCAGGTCGTCTTCTCACAGCGGATGTCATAGATCTTGTCCTTTGCAAACATGTAGCTCTCTCTTCCGGCGGATAAGAAGATATGCTCTTCTCCCACCCAGATGTCATGACCGATGTTGATGCTCTTCTTAAATTCCTCATCCAATACAGGAAGAGAAATTTTGCTGTTCACCACATCTGCTTTTAGTCCTCTGGCAGAGACCTTGATCCGGATCAGGGCGGCGATATCCAGGATCAATAGCCATAGGATTACTACAACCATTGCAATAGCAGCTGTCATCGAATCCGATGTTTTCGGGTCATAGTGTCTATTGAAAATTTCCACTCCAACCGAATGACCTGAAATAAAAAGTTCCCGAAAAGATTCAACCGCTATAAGCAGATACAAGGTCAAAAGTACAAATATCAAGAACGGTTTTATATTGATCCGTCTTGCAAAGTGTCTGATCAACGGGCTTTTCTTCACCTCAGTTACCGGTAATTCACCGGCAACAGCTTCATATTCTTCATCCTTTCGCAAGAAAAGAAAATTAAAGAGAATACGGATCATTCCCTCCTCGCCATCATCAGCCTTGCGCTTTTTTATAGATACTGACGCAATATAATAGAGTAACAACGTAAAAGCAAATAATACCGCAAATCCTGCCCCTATCTTGATATTTAAAGGATCTATTTCTCCCGATCTTCCTGTCGTTACTCGGATCAAAACAGGACCAAATTCTAAAAGCATCAGAAACATTTCTACAAAAAGAGCGATTCCCGAATACAGTTTTATATCTTCTATCGTTTCAGTCTTCATATTCTACTTCCTCACATGAACTATTCGTCAGATTCAGATTGTTCCCGAATACTATCACTTGCACTATCTCTCATAATATTTTCCGGATCCGCTTTATCTTTCAGATTATCCCATGTTCCTTTTTTCATTTCTTCCTCGACAGTTCTGTAAACATTTTTATGTGCCGCTTCTGCTGCCTCTTCGGCTGCTTCCTTCTTAGCCGCAGCCCTGGCAGATTTGTCTGCTGCTTCCTTCGCTGTCTTCTCTGCTGTTTTTGCAGCATCTACCGCTTTATCAGCATTCCGGGCTGCTGTCTGTGCATCCTTTGCGATCTGCCTTCCTGCTTTTGTAGATTTATCTACATTTTCAGCCGCCTTTGCTGCTCTTTCCGCTTTTGCAGTTGCTTCTGCAGATTTTTCAACAGCAGACTTAGCCGCCTGTTCGGTTGCTTCTTTCTTCAAGGCATTTTTCTCTGCCACTCGGACCGTCTCCTTCGCAGTTGACTGTGCCACTTTTTCTGCAGTTTTAGCTCCCTTGATCGCTTTACATATAGATCCAAAGGAGGCTATATCTGCACCCAAGGAAATAACATCCAGCGCAAGCACACCTGCTTCACCGGCGCTGATCTTGCCATCTTTCAGGAATTTATTAATATCATCTACAAGTGTGTATCCATCCACAAGAATATTTAATCCCGGAATCAGGCCCGCAATAAACATTAACACATCCCATGCCTCCGGCGACATACTGTTTTTCAATGCTTCCAGCGGGTTCGAAGCACCCTTTTCCTTCGAATCTCCCGGCACCTTGTTCTGATCCACAGTATCCTTCTTTGCCACCAAAGAGGCCTCAGAATTCTCGTAGGTCGTTATGATCTTCGCCAAAACTTCGCTTAAGTCCTGTGCAGACTTTGCTTCCTCCTTCACATCCTTTGCGATCTCTCCTACTGAATCTGCAAGGGACTGCATCTCGGCCTCCGGCCAGTTTGTCAGGGAAATATCTCTTAGAACCTTTTCAATCGAAACAAGTTCTTTGTTGATCTCACCGATCTGACGGGGTGACTTTTTCAAAGCAGTACTATCGATGTAGAATTTTGCCATGTTTAAGCCTCACCACCTTTCGCCTGATCCACCTGGTCGATCAGATCCTGCATCAGGACAAAGCGCTGGTGAATCTCACTCATATCCTGATATCCCAGGAAAAGCACCATTGCCACATGACCAGCATCAAAGAGGATCCCGTCCTCTTCTAAATCCAAACCCTCCGGAAATTCACAACCATAATAATCATAAATATCGCCGTTCTCATCTTTTTGCTTTCTGCCGCAGATCATATACTTTTTGACCTGCCCCTTTAAAAGGACAACAGAACCTAAGGGTAACATCTTCTTGGCTTCTTCTCTTAAATGTGCAAATTTCTTCTCTTCCATTTTCTTTTCTCTCCCGTTAATTCAAGTCTGGCTCCACAATTCGCGAAGCATTTATCTCCACCACGAAAAAGAGCTACAGAGTAACATCAACTCTGCAGCTCCTCCGATCTTACGATCGCATTATAACAAGTTATTCATCTCTTTGCTCTCCCCAGAGCATCAAAGCCGCACCATAATTGATGCACAAGTACGTATTACTTTCTCCCGGGGCGACGGTTTTCCATGGATCCGTTCCGCTCCCCTGGAACGCTCACACGGAAACAGCCACCACATAATTTATATACATATGATGAAACATTTATAGGATCCCCATCCTGATCTCCCTTCACTACGCGATGGCAAGAAGAGAGCAATTTCATGTCCTGACCGCTTGGAATCAAATCTCTCCCAGTCCGGTCAGGACACATCCATCAGAGAATGATCTCTGCGGTAAGTGTGCCGGATGCATATGGTCCCAGCTCATACTGGTTTGCGATAAAAACCATGCTTGTAGATCCGTCCTTATTCTTCTTCAGATAGAAGCAGTCTCTAAAAGCAAATGGCTCCTTCTCCTTGCCCACCTTGCAATCGTAGTAATCATATACATCCTTCTTCAGCTGCTTCTTTGTGGTTGCATAGAATACACTGGAACCGTACTTCTTCATATTGGCATCAAATACCTTAGCGAAGGCCTTGTAGATCTTCTGCTTAAAAACCTCCGGAGTATAGTTTGCCTCTACACAGCCGATTGGATAATGGCAATTACTTCCTGTCTCACGAAAGAAGGTAGCTCCCGTTACGATATGGCTTCCATGCGCTCCGCCGAGGTAAGCATCTGCTGTCCGGATAAAGGATGTAAAAAAATCATCCGTATTATAGGACAGCTCATAGGAAACGCTGTAGTTGTAAGCACTCATATACTTACGATCCGCCTTTGGGGTGTAATAGTACTGCTCCTTCCAATCCTTGGTCTTCAGACTCTTGTTGGTCTTAAGCCACTCCTTATATTCCTGATCGAAATAGGCCTGGATCTTCTTGGCCGCCTTGTCCTTATTGGCGATTACCGGATAGGAAAAACTGGACTTGATGACAGTCTTCTTCACCTTCTTATTACCAACGGTTACTGTGGCCTTCTTGACATATGTCTTCTTCTGATACTTAACAGAAAGCTTCTTGGTGGCAGTTATCTCATCCTGCACTGCAACATCAGACGTCTCCCCAGATGTCTCTGTTGCAACAGTGTTGGATGTTACCGCTGCAGGAACACTCATTGGTACCGCAGTTGCAAGTGTGGCAGTCATACAAACAGATGACAATAGCATACGGAACTTTTTCATACATTTACCTTCTTTCATATTACTACGTTACAAAATAACTCATGAGTCGAGGGAGGATTCTGCATCCGACTTACCACTTTCGGATCCCGTAAAAAACACCCTCTACTTATATAAACGGATTTCAGCCAAAAATGTTACACTTTTTTCGAAAAAAATTTTAAAAAATTTTTTCGCCCAAACGCTTGTATGTTTTCTATTAAAAAATTCGATCCATTATACCGGTTGACTGAACAAAAAGGACTGCCATGATCACCGGACACACAAAACGGATCATCACATAGTAGAGCTTTTTTCTTCTAAAACTCTCAGAACTTGACTCGATCTCTCCTGCGATCCAGTCGGGTCCTACAATCCAGCCGATTAGGATCGTGGATAAAAGAGAAATAAAAGGCATCATCACACTGTTACTGATATAGTCCATAATATCCAGCAGCTGGCCATTCTGTGTGGGGCCCATATTGGGAAGCCGAATCTCAAAATAGAACAGGCTGTAACCTAAGGCGATGACGACAGATGCCGCCAGGTAGACCAGAGTCAGAACCGATGTGGTGGCTTTTCTTGTGGTATGGAAGATCTCCATACAGTTGGAAACAATGGCCTCCAGCACGGAGATACAGCTGGTCAATGTAGCAAAGGCTGCCATGATAAAAAAGGCTGCTCCCACAAAGTTACCAATAAATCCCATGGAGGCAAAGACCTTAGGAAGGGACACAAACATAAGTCCCGGGCCTGCATTCATTCCGTCGATTCCGGAAAATGCAAAGACCGCCGGAATAATAGCCATTCCTGCCAGAAGAGCCACGCCGGTATCAAAGATCTCGATCTGTCCAATGGACTTGTTCAGGTCCACGTCCTTTTTTACATAGGATCCATAGGTGATCATAATTCCCATGGACACAGACAAAGAGAAGAACAGCTGGCTCATGGCATCCAATAAAATGGACATAAACTTCTTAAGGGTAAGCCCGTGAAGATCCGGTGTCACATACACCAGAAATCCCTGTAATCCGGTACGCCGCACTCCATCTGCCCCTGTATGGGAAATGGTCAGAGAATAAATGGAGATTGCCACAATAAGTAGCAAAAGCACCGGCATAATGATACGGGAACACTTCTCGATTCCTCCCTCGACTCCATTGAAGATGATCACAGAGGTCAACACCATGAAGATCACGGCATAGACAACGGACTCTACCGGATTGGTGATAAATCCTGTAAAATACCCGTCTTCTGCTGCCGCAAATCCATGTCCTGTCACAAAGGACACCACATATTTTGCGATCCATCCACCGATAACCGCGTAATAGGTCATAATCAGTACCGGAACAAGAAAGGTCAGGATCCCCAGGAACTTCCACTTGGGATGCATGATCTCATACGCCAGGATGGCACTCTTTTTTGTCTTTCTTCCTATTGTGATATCACTGGTAAGCAGGGTAAATCCAAAGGTCAGTACCAGCACAAGGTACACCAGCAAAAACAGGCCGCCGCCGTCCTTTGCCGCCAGATACGGGAATCTCCACAGATTACCTACACCTACTGCACTTCCTGCGGCTGCAAGCACAAAACCAAGCTGGCCGGTAAAGCTGCCGCGTTTTTCTTTCTTTTCCATAAAACTCACTTTCTATCCTCTCGATATTCTGTAACACTTTCACGTGTTAAATACACCCTATTATACATGGTTTCCATGCTAATGGGAATCTTTTTATAGCATGATTTTTATTCCAGTCTCCCCCTTGGCGTCTGTCTATGGTATTTTGCGGCCTTGGATCCGGTGGAAGGGAATCTTGTTTTTCGATATAATAGATGAGAGTTCGTAAGATTACGAATGTTTCCGATGGAATCAGAAGATCGGATTGCAAATATCAATCCCTATCAGTCAGCTTTGGAGGATATATTTATGAAATACGTATCTTGGAATGTAAACGGGCTTCGGGCCTGTGTGAAGAAGGGTTTTCTGGATTATTTTCACGAGGTGGATGCAGATGCTTTCTGCCTCCAGGAGACCAAACTGCAGGAGGGACAAATCGATTTGTCTGAGGAGATGCCGGGCTACCACGCCTACTGGAACTACGCCGAGAAAAAGGGGTATTCCGGCACCGCCATCTTCACCAAAAAAGAGCCCCTCTCTGTTTCCTACGGCATCGGTATTCCAGAGCACGATCAAGAAGGCCGTGTCATCACTTTGGAATTTGAAGATCACTATCTGGTGACCTGTTACACCCCTAACTCCCAGAACGGTCTGGCCCGTCTGGACTATCGGATGGAGTGGGAAGACGCCTTCCGTTCTTATCTTATGGAACTGGATCAGAAGAAACCTCTTCTCCTCTGCGGGGATCTCAACGTTGCCCACAAAGAGATCGACATCAAGAATGCCAAGAGCAACCGTCACAACGCCGGCTTTACCGACGAAGAACGAGACAAGATGACGGAACTTCTGGCCAGTGGCTTCACTGACAGCTTCCGCTTTTTCTACCCGGAGAAGGACAGCATTTATTCCTGGTGGTCCTACCGCTTCCACGCAAGAGAGAACAATGCCGGTTGGCGTATTGACTACTTTATTGTCAGCAACCGTTTTGCCCAGCGTATGCAGGATGCCACCATCGAGACCGAGATTTTAGGCAGCGATCACTGCCCGGTCACCATTTCATTTGAATAAGAATCGTCAAGACTCGCTCGTGTTTAACTCAGTCGGACCTTGTACCCCGACTGAGTTAAAAAAGAGAGCCGGTGAAACAGATTGTCTCACCGGCCCTCTTCGTACTATCAGTCTTCAATATGTAAGAATAAAACCCCGTGACCCGGAACCGTTAAGCCTCCGCCAAAATCATACCAGGTATCAGTGATCAGGTCTCTTCCGCGTCCTGCCCCGAATTCCGTATGAATGGTGTAATCACCATCCTCAAGGTTTATCGCTACCAGTACTCTGTCATCTTCGTACTGTCTCTGGAACAGGCAGTGCTTATTCTCTAAGAACAGAGACTTAAAATCTCCATAGGCCAGAGCCGGTGTCTGGCTGTGCGCCCGTGCCATGGCTGCCACCTGATCCGTCAGTTCATTCCACTGAGGAGAATCAATGGCAATGCGAAGGGCCGGATCTCCCTGCGCCTTATCTCCCAAAACGCCCCACTCACTTCCGTAGTAGACCATCGGAATTCCCGGCTGTCCAAAAACAAATCCGTAGGCAATCGAAAGATTCCGCTTGTCGTCCAGTACACTCGCGATCCTGCTGACATCGTGGTTGTCTACGAAGGAGATCAGGTGGTAATCCCGGTACAGGCACCACTGATCGGTTCCAAACTGACGGAGCAGAGAGTGGACGATCTCGAACAGGTTATTGGAATTGATGGCAGAGAAAATTCCCTTGCGGCATTCGTAGTTCGTAACAGAATGACACATCTCATCGTTCATGATCTGGCGATAATCCCCGCCGATCATCTCTCCTGCCAGGAAGAAGTCCTTCTTCCAGCCGCCGGTCTGCCAACGCAGTCTCTTTAAAAATTCCCGATCCACCATGTAGGCTACATCCAGACGCAGGCCATCGATATCAAACTTATCGATCCAGTATTTTACCGAATCCATAAGATAATCCGTAACTTCCGGATTCTGCAGATTCAGTTTGACCAGATCGTAGTTGCCTTCCCAGCCTTCGTACCAGAGGCCGTCATTACAGCAGTTGTTACCATTAAAATCAATATGGAACCAGTCCCGATATCTGGAGTTCTCCCGATTCTGAAGCACATCCAAAAATCCGAAGAACCCTCTTCCCACATGATTGAACACACCGTCTAAGATCACACGGATCCCGGCCTTATGCAGAGCATCCACTACCTTGATAAAGTCTGCCTCATCTCCTAATCTTGTATCGATCTTACGATAATCTCTGGTATTGTAGCCATGGGTATCCGACTCAAACAGCGGCGAAAAATAAACCGCATTCACATGCATCTTCTTCAGATGATCCACATAATTTAACACTTTTAAGATGCGGTGCTCCTGCTTCCCATCATTCTCAAACGGCGCGCCGCACATACCCAGAGGATAGATCTGGTAAAAGGTTGCGCTCTCCCACCAGGGGCGGCCGGTCTCCACTGCAAGATCCGTTTCCCGGGCCACCGGCTCTGCAGATCCAACAGGGATTGCTTCTGACGGTTCTGCGGATTCCTCCGATACTGCTTCTGACGGTTCTGTGGATTCCTCTGATGCCGATGGCTCCGCTTTCTTATCCACCGGATAACCGAGATCAGCCAGCATCTTCCAGTCGATCTTCTCATCCCTGAAGAAGTATTCCCGATCCCTTTCTCCGATCTCTCTTAAGACACGGCAGGGATTTCCTACCGCTACTACATTGGCCGGGATATCCTTCGTAACAACAGAACCAGCTCCGATCACAGTGTTCTCCCCAATGGTTACTCCGGGAACGACAACGGCTCCGGCTCCGATCCATACGTTGTCTGCAATATGAATGTCCCTGTTAAACTGCCATGCCTTATCCCTGGGCTTGGGGTTGACAGGATGTCCTGCCGTTGCCAGCGTCACATGAGGTCCGAACAAAACCTGATCACCCACGTAGATCTCGCCGTCATCCACCAACGTCAGTCCGAAATTGGCATAGACATGCTCTCCGAAATGAACATGGCGACCTCCCCAGTTACAGTAGACCGGTGGCTCAACATAACAGCCCTCCCCACATTCTGCAAACATCTCTTTTAGAAGTGCAGCTCTCTTCTCCTGCTCCCGTGGCCTGGTCTGATTGTAGTCATACATCTTCTCCATTGCCTCAAGCTGGACATCCATAATGTCCTGATCTCCCGAATCATATATCAGACCGGCTTTCATTGCTTCTTTGTTGGTCATATGGTCTACCTCCTTCTGTCCGTTATTCAAGACTCGCTCTTCCCCATTTTACCACAAATGACCAATTTTTCAAAAATGTCCCCTATTTTTTTCAGACAACAGAAAAAGCGCAGCGGACCCGGTCACCCGAATCTGTGCGCTTTTCCTTTGTTTACGGAATCTTAGGCTTGGCATAGCCTATATATTTGTAGAATGTTCTCCGGTGGCCCGAAGAACCTTTTACCGGAATTTATGCCTCTGTTTCAGGCATCTGATCCATGATCTCAAGCGAATGCTCTTCGTTCATCATGTCACACATATCAAGGAAGATATCAAGCGGAACATTGTTGAGCTGCTTGTTAGAGCCACGAAGGTTGATGGATACTGTGCGCTCCTCAACTTCCTTGTCACCAAGTACAAGAATGTATGGATCCTTGTAGTTCTTGTATGCTTTGATCTTCTCCTTCATATTCTTCTCAGAGAAATCAGCCTCGGCACGAACACCGTTCTTACGAAGCATTCCAAGGATCTCCTTGGCGTAATCATTATGCTCCTGACGGATCGGCACGATACCTACCTGATACGGGCTGAGCCAGAATGGGAATGCACCCTTGAAGTTCTCTGTAATAATTCCGATGAAACGCTCCATGGAACCAAAGATTGCTCTATGAATCATAACCGGACGCTTCTGAGAACTGTCTGCTGCTGTGTACTTCATATCGAAGTTCAATGGAAGCTGGAAATCAAGCTGAATGGTACCCATCTGCCACTCGCGACCCAGTGCATCACGCATCTTAAGGTCAATCTTAGGACCGTAGAACGCTCCATCTCCTTCATTGATCTCATATCCATCCTCACCGTATTTTGCGTCAAGGATTGCCTTCAGATCCGCCTCTGCCTGATTCCATACCTCGATATCTCCCATGTAATCGTCCGGACGTGTGGAAAGCTCAGCCTCATAGGTAAGTCCGAAAGTTCCATAGATCTCTCCTGCGATATCCATGATATCACCGATCTCGGATGCGATCTGATCCTCTGTTACAAGGATATGCGCATCATCCTGACGGAACTGCTGTACACGGAAAAGACCATTCAGCTCACCGGACTTCTCTTTTCTGTGGATAACATCCACCTGATTGATTCTAAATGGAAGCTCACGATAAGAACGAGCCTGATTCATGAATACCTTAATGGCATTCGGGCAGTTCATCGGCTTTAAGGCGTATGTTTCCTTATCATCATCACTTGGAACGATGAACATACCATCCTGATAATGATCCCAGTGTCCGGATGTCTCCCAAAGAATCTTCTTGGAGATGACCGGTCCGGAAATCTCATTGTAACCGTGCTCCTCATGGATGCTTCTCCAGTATGCAAGTAATGCATTGAAGAGCTTCCAACCTCTTGGAAGCCAGTATGGCATACCTGGAGCTGTCTCATCAAACATGAACAGATCCTGCTGTGGTCCGATCTTCTTATGATCTCTCTCTTTTGCCTCGCGGATGAAAGCCTTATGTTCCTTAAGCTGCTTCTTATCCGGGAAGGCATAGGCATAGACACGTACTAAAGTATCATTCTTCTCGTCGCCTCTCCAATAAGCACCGGAAGCACTGCGAATCTCAAAGGCCGTATTCATAAGTTCCTGTGAGTTATCCACATGTGGTCCACGGCAAAGGTCCACATAGTCTTCCCCTGTATAGTAAACAGTAATTGTCTCGTCCTCCGGAAGATCAACAATCAGCTCTGTCTTATACTTCTGATCCTTAAACATCTCAAGTGCCTGCGCCTTGGATACTTCCTTACGAGTCCAGTCTTCTCTTCTCTTAATGATCTCACGCATCTTATCATCGATTTTCTTGAAATCATCCTCTGTGATACGTGCACCTTCCGGCAGTAAGAAATCGTAGTAGAAACCATCTGCGATCTGTGGTCCGATGGCATACTGCACTTCTTTACCGTAAAGTTCGATCACAGCCTTAGCAAGAATGTGAGACAGTGAGTGACGATAAACCTCTAAAAACTGTTCCTTATCCATTGTAACTTCCTTTCTCGCCCGATACGGGCTGAACCTGTTAACGGTGCAGAAGATAAAAAAATCCCCTGCACCACTGTTGTGATGCAAGGGACGAAGAATCATAATAATTCAGCGCGGTTCCACCCTAGCTTGCCGGAGTCATCCGACCACTTATTCCTGATGATAACGGAATCACCGTGCCCGATTAAGGGCCTCTCCGAGATGGTGTTCACATAGCTTCCTGACAGGATACTTCCAGCAACTGTATCCCTCTCTGGGACCGCCCACTATGCTACTGTTCTCTTCAACGATTTATATAAAATTCGCTCCTATTGTATCGCAGGTTACAGAAATTGTAAAGCACTATTCTCTCACCTTTGCCTTTGACTTGCCATAATACATTTCCCGTTATATAATAAAACAAATGTTTGTATTAATGAAAGGAGGCTATACATGTATATAGGAACATTCGGCGGTCACACCTGCCACCACGGCGAGACCCTTATCTTCCATGTGGATGTAAATTCTGCCTTCCTTTCCTGGAGTGCCGTCAGACAATTACAGGATGATCCCTCCTCTGTTGACCTTCGCAAGATTCCTTCCATCGTAGGAGGACGCAAGGATAGCCGGCGTGGTGTTGTAACTGCCAAGTCCATACCTGCCAAGCGCTATGGTATTATAACCGGAGAACCTGTCATGAAAGCACTTGAGAAATGTCCGAACCTTGTTATGGTTCCCGCTGATTTTGCCTGGTATCGGGAGTGCTCCCATAATGTCATGACGATTCTTCGCTCTTATGCACCCAAGGTACAGCAGGTTTCAATTGATGAAGCCTATCTCGACCTTACCGGAACCGAATCCATTTACGAACACCTCTCCACAGAACAGTCCCCCTACCCTTACTGCATTGCAGAGGCGATCAAGAATGAAATCCGGCAAACCCTTGGTTTTACTGTGAATGTCGGCATCTCTTCCAATAAATTACTGGCCAAGATGGCCTCCGACATGGAGAAGCCCGATCGTATCCATACCCTTTTTCCCGAAGAGATTCCTGATAAGATGTGGCCTCTTCCTATGGGTGAGCTCCACGGTTGTGGCAAGGCTACCACCGAACAGCTTCGCCGGCTTGGCATTCGTACCATCGGAGAAGCTGCCAGGACCGCACCCCACATTCTGATACAGGCTTTAGGAGAGAAGACCGGAACCTATATCTGGAACAAGGCGAATGGAATTGCCTCTTCTGTCGTAAGAACCGATCACGTCGAAGCCAAGAGTTACTCGAACGAAACAACCGTTGCAAAGGACATTACAGAATCCAACTACGAAGAGCGTATGCCCGACATCCTGCTTGCTTTGTGCGATTCTGTCGCAAGGCGACTGCACAAGGATGATGTCTATGGCAAGACCATCACCTTCCAGGTCAAAACGAGCGACTTCCATCGCCACAGTCGCCAGATTTCTCTTGCAGATTCCACGCGGGATGCAGGAATACTTTACAATACTGTCACAAGAATTGCAGATGAACTGCTCTTTGGAAATCATGGACTTTTTGCCAAAGGTCTCGGCGTCCGCCTGGTGGGTGTCGGTGTCAGCGGAATTGATCATGGTCAATATCGACAGATGAATCTGTTTGATTTGCTTGAAGATCCGGCTGATGTTTCCCACACTGCCAAAGATGTACCAGAGATTCCTCTTGGACAAGAGCAGCGTTCACAAGCCCTGGCTGACATGAGAAATCTTCTAGAGCACAAATACGGCAGATCTGTCCTGAAAAGAGCCAGCGAATTGAAGAAGAGTAGCGATCAATCCAATCTTGACCGCCTGAAAACAAAAAACTGAAATCCACCGGCACTCTTTTCCTTATTCCCCTGCAATATCCCGTACCAGAGAGGCAAAGGCCTCCTCCTGCCAGTTCAAATGCGGGGAATTCTCGCCTCCGCCATTGGTACTTCTTCGCATGGCTGCATACATGCTCTCATCCGCATCCGCAAGATCCATAGGATAGATCTCGATGCCCTTTTCGTTGCACACCTTGCAGAATGCTATGATTCGATGCTCTCCCTCATATGCCTTAAGAAGATTCTCCTTAAACAAAGAATCCTCTGCTGCTGCTTTTCTAATCTGCTCAAATAATAAATCGATCATGGCCTCTCCCTCCTAACCAATACCTTTATTTGTTCCATGCAAAAACTGCATACTGCCATGGTACTCTTTCATTCCTCTTTTTCCAAGGCTTCTTCGTCTTTTCCATCCTTCTGTTCTCTGATCTCCTCCATATAACCAGCTGTGATGATGCCGCCCGGAAGAGCGATAATGGCGATTCCAAACATGGAAGAAATCATGGTAATCACCTTGCCGGCGGTGGAAACGGCATAGATATCCCCATATCCCACCGTTGTCAGTGAAACCGTTGCCCAGTAGACCGCATCAAAATATGTTGGGAAGGTCTGGGGCTCAATGCTGACCACCACAAGAGCCGATACCAGGACATAACCTACAGCCAAAATCCCCACCACAAACAACAACTCTTTTTGTTTCTTAAAAACCCGCAAAATAATGGATATACTTCTGGAATGACGGATGGCCTTAAATGCCCGAAAGACACGGAAGGTGCGAAGTAACCGAAGCACCTTCAGCGTACGAAGAGCTCCGCTGATGGCAACAACAGAGGGTAAGATTGCTAAGAGATCCACGATTGCCATAGGCGTAAAGGGATATAGAAAAAAAGAGCTCCATCCACGGCGAAGCTTCTGATCGGCTGTTAGAAGCCGTAAAATATAATCTACAATAAAGATTCCTGTCGTCACAAGATCAAGGATTCCGTACAGACCGGCGGTACTCTTTGCCGCCACCGGAATCAAACTTGCAACAATAACAACCATCATGGTCACATCATAGATCCGGCTTACGGTATCCTTCTCATCGGCTATTTCGATGATCTCATATATTCTCTTTCCCACCATGCAACTCCTCTGCTCTTCTTCATTTCTTCACTTATCCGTTGATCTGACGCCACACATAGATTTGCACACAAAGGCAATGCCTACTTCTTCTCCAGCCGAATCAAACGGTCATGATAATTTGCAATCTCCATATCATGGGTCACCATCAGGATAGTTGTATTATATTCTTTGTTATGTTCAAAAAGCAACTGAACCAGTTTCTCCCGATTGGCCTCATCCAAAGAGGCTGTGGGTTCATCCGCCAGAATAAGGGGAGGATTCACCAGGATCCCTCTGGCAAACACTGCTCTCGAATTAAAAAAAGGGACCCCGCACTTCGCACCAGTCCCCATTATCTTATCGAATTGTTGTTGCAATTACATCGCACTCACTCTGAAACCACTTTCTCTCTGTTCATCTTACTTTCTGACCTCGCAGGAAGCATCTTACATAAAAGGGTTGCCAGGATCACACCGATGCTGTTCAATATCAGATCATCCACATCACAGACATGACTCGGATAACCTGTCAGCAGATCAATTCCCAGCTGCACCACTTCAATTCCCAAGCTTACCAGAATTCCACTCACAAGCAAAAACCGAAGCCTGTAGGTCTTATGGGGCTTTAGATAAAGTAAAATCGGAAGCGGAAACAACAGGATTAGATTTCCAATGGTTTGAAGTAACCAGGATTTTGAACACTCCATATTGGCGAAAATATGAAAGGGCACAAGCTGTGTGTACGTTACTTTTGTTCCGGCAAAGGCAGCCCGCGCCTGATGATGCAATAGCATGATTGGAAATATCGTGACCTTAAATAGCAGTAGTAGATACAGATTCCTTACGCAAAGATAACCCAGTCCCTGTCTGTTTTCCCGTCTTTTTTGAACAACCAACGTAAGTAGCATTACTATAAGATATGCTACCAAAAATGTCACTATATGAAAATCTAAAATGATCATATACTCCTCCCATCACATAACATTAACTCCACTACTTATATTTTATCTTACTCCCCCCTGTTATCAATAGCTTAGAACAAAAAAGGAAGGAACGAAAAAACAACCATGCCCCTCCCCTGCCTCTGATTACAAACCAGAAAAACAAGGAGAAAAGTGCATGGTCGCTTCCACCTATATCTTTATGATGTTCTTTTGAAAAATTCTGTAATGTTGTTTAAGATATCCTTCTTAGGCATTGTCTTGAGAAGATACGCCTCCGGCTTAAGATTCGCTGCTGTTAACACATGCTCCTTATCTGACTTACTTGTCAAGAACATAACCGGAATATCCTTCGTCGACTCCTCAGACCGAATCATCTTAAGAAGCTGAGGTCCATCCACAATCGGCATCTCGTAATCCAGAAGAATCAGATCCACCGAATTCTTCGCAAGGAAGGTAATGACATTCATAGCGGAATTCACCACATAGACACGGTAGTACTCCATCAGCCAACTCTTAATGGCACGAAGCATCACCGGATCATCATCCACCACAAGGATCTTCTTCTTGATTCCGCTGCCTTCCTTCTTATGATCTGCAGCCCAAAGCTGATCCACCATCTCACGCACATTCACCGGACGAAGGAAAGAACCACTGATCTGCTCCTGTGGAATAATCTTATAGACACTGTCGATACCGTCCTGATCTCCAACAATATAGATAAAGAAATCCCGACCGTCATTCAATGTCACATCCCGGATATATTCCAACAGATCAACATTCGCCAGTCCATCAACATAATAGAGAATCGTTGTAGGAACATCCGATCCCAACATGCTGACATCCTTCCGTGTTGCCTCACAGGATACCACACTGAATTGCTGATCCAGCTCATTCTTCATAGCAAGAACCATAAAGCTCTTCGGATCTCCGATCAGTAAAATTTGATTTTTGCTTCTCATATTTTTCCCTCTGTAAACCAATGTAGCACAGCTTAGTATATCACAATTCCTCCATAACGCAAGAGGACAAACTTAGACAAATCGCCCATTATCCTACCCTTATGATTGTCCGGCTTCGATCACATGCAAAGCCTGTTCCAAAAGTTCCGCCAACCGGTCATGGTCAAAGGCCGACTCCGCTTTACAGATATCCTTCCAGAGATTAGCCAAAGGCTGCGGCATAGAAAAAGCCTTCATGGTATCCATAATGGAATCCGCTCCATCGTAGTCAAATGCATCATTGTACCGAGCCAAAAGCTTTAAGGCATCCGCCAACTGTTCCTCCGGGATCTCCACAAGATCCTTCTCTTCTCCCTCACTGATAAAGGGAGCCAGCAGCTTCACATATCTGCGGTAATGATCGATAAGATCCGGCGTCGCCTGATCGATATAATCCACATCTCCTTCATCTCCCTTTTCCTCCAGAATCTTAGCTTCTTCTGAGAGTTCCTGGGCACCGATAAGACGGGCAGAGCTCTTAAGGGCATGCACAAGGATTGTATAATTATTGTAATCTTTTTCTCGCCAGAAGTCTTCAATCTTTTGAGAATTCTCCGGAATTGCCTCTGCAAAATCCCGGAAGGTCGAGATCAGCGTATCCGGATCGTCAGCATACTGACGGGCAAGCTCATAATTGATGCCCTCAATGTCAGGCAACGACTTCCATTTTCTGGAGTCCTCTCGCGCCTGTCCGCTTTCCGTGCTCTCCTGGATCAGGTTGTCCGGAAGATAGTGGAGGATCAACTGCTCCAGCTTGTCCGGATCAATGGGCTTACTCAGATAGTTGTTAAATCCCTGGCTAAAATACATATCCCGGGCGCCGGAAACGGCATTCGCCGTCAATGCAACCACCGGCTGCCGCCGGCTCAGGTTGGCATCCCCCAGCTTACCCATAGCATGTAAAGTCTCCACTCCATCCATTTCCGGCATGCGGTGATCCAGAAAGATCAGATCGTACCGGGTCTTTTTCACCAGATCAATGGCTTTAAATCCGCTGTCCGCCGTATCGATCTGGATCTTTGTCTTCTTAAGAAGGTTCACAAACACCTTCAGATTCATAGGAACATCATCCACCACCAGAACCTTTGCATCCGGTGCAACGAACTGCTGATGATAATCCTCCCGGTTGCGGGATTTCTCGTAGGACTTGGTATAATCTCCGATAGGATCCCAGCCAATGACCTTCTGTACCAGATCAAAGGAAAAGGTGGAGCCCTCCCCATAGACACTCTGTACGTTCAGCTGTGAACCCATAAGGAACAGAAGGCTTTGCACGATGGTCATGCCAAGACCGGTTCCTTCAATATCCCGGTTCTTCTTCTCTTCGATCCGCTCGAAAGGCTTAAAGAGTTTGTCCATATCCTCTTCCCGGATACCAGCTCCGGTGTCGGTCACAGAAACCGACAGGACAATGTTGCGCTTATCCTTTAACCTTCTGTGGCGGAAGGTCATGGTGATGCCACCCTGATTCGTATACTTGACGGCATTGGTCAGAATATTGGTGACGCACTGACGGATCCGCACCTCATCTCCATAGAGCATCAGAGGAATCTCCGGATCCACATCCACCTTCAGTTCCAGCCCCTTCGCCCTTGCCCGGCCGGCGGTCATATTCACCAGATCATTCACAAGGGAGGACAGGTCATACTCCACCGGCAGAATCTCCAGCTTGCCGGATTCGATCTTGGAGGAATCCAAAAGGCCGTTGATCAGAGACAGGAGGATCTTACCGGAATCCTGAATATCCAGCGCATACTGGGTGGTGAAACTCTCCTTGGTCTCCCGAAGGATCATCTCGTCCATACCCAGGATCGCATTGATAGGCGTACGGATCTCATGGGAGACATTGGACAAAAATTCCGTCTTGGCACGGCTTGCCTTACGGGCCGTCTCAAGCTCCACCTGTAGCTTTTGATCGTTTTGCATCTGTTCAATGTAGACCGTCAGCTGCTTTGCCATTTCTATGATGGTGGAATACAAAGACCCCACCTCATCTTCGGACAACAGTGCCGGATCCGGATCATTCTGCATCATCTCAACGTAATCCTTGCGATCCACATCCGTCGTCTTCGTAAATCCCTCCAGAAGAGCGGTCAGGTGATAGATCGGCTGAAGAAAGATCCGTTTCATCAGATAATCCACAAGGCTCATCAGAGGAACCACCACGCTCATCATCATCATCATGAGCTTTATGATGAAGGAAAGCCCGGTATCCTGAATGGAAAAAGCCTCCCCACGGATCAGAGAACCAAGACCGCTCTGATCCTGCTGAGAAACAAAACCAATCCACCGGTGTTCCGTACTGGTCCACTTCTTCGTCATCTGCATATACTCATCCGGAAACAGTTGCTTGGTAACAGAAAAGTAACCGTTTACCGCATTGGTATACAATCCGATTCCAAGAAGGATGACCGTAAGAACCACGCCCAGGATACCAATGGCGTTTAAGATCCCAAACTTTTGGCTAAGGCCTCTTTTAAAAACCTTCCGATCCTTTAGGAACTGCTCATATTCATCTGTGTAAAAAACTCCGTTGTAGCTGAGCATTTTCACTTTGTAGCTGCTACGACGGAAGAAAATCGCAGGGAACAAGACTCCCATCAGAGCCTGTGGAAGAGCATAAACCACCAGACGCCCGGCCGTAAGCAGGGTGTAATTGCGAATTCCGCTGGGAGAACCGAGTCCCACCAGAAGATACCAGCCATTTCCCATAACAAGGGTCGTAATAAGGATCGCAACCAGGATCCCGGCTCGTCTTTTATAGTAGCGCTTTTTAACGAAACGATAGCCCATGACCCCTGCCAGCAGATAGATAAAGGTCACATACCCAAAAGCAAAATCATGGGTAATAGCATAGACAAAGATCATCAGGGCATACAGCATCACCGGCAGATAGCCTATAAAACTTCCCAACAAAAATGCCGGCAGCTGCGAAAATGTAATATAACCATATCCAAAATTCAGTAACAGCCCTCCGTTCCTCCGGAGATCCCAGACCGTAATGATCACTGCGCTGACCAGACAGAGTACCATCACAATGTAATAGTTTTTTTTCTGAGCAGGTGTTAACTTTCGAATATATGTTGATTCCATCGGCGTCATCCTTTACGAATAAGTTCCGTCACACACTCCACACCGTCTGTGAACGGGAACATATCCACAGGACGAATCGCCGCAACGCGATATAACTTTGTGAGTGTCTTTAAATCTCTGGCTAACGTTTCCGGGTTACAAGATACATATACAATACGTTTTGGTTTGAAATCCAAAAGGGATTTTAAAAATTTCGGTGTGCTTCCCGCTCTGGGCGGATCCATGATCACAACACAGTCCTTCGGCGCCTTCCCCTCACGAAGCATGGACACCATGTAGTCGCCGGCATCTCCTGCAATGAATCTGGCGTTATCTACGGCATTGTCTCTGGTGTTCTTGATGGCATCCGATACCGCATCACGGTTCAGCTCCACGCCGATCACACGCTTTGCCTGATCCGCTGCACACAGGCCGATGGTTCCGGTTCCACAGTAGGCATCGATCACTGTCTCTTTACCTGTAAGTTTAGCAGCATCCAGGGCATATTGATAGAGCTTTTTCATCTGAAGGGGATTGACCTGGTAAAAGGCGGATGGTGAGATCCGGAAGGTTTTGCCAAGTACCTTATCCTTCAGATATCCGGGACCGTACAAGGTCTCGTTTCGCTCACCAAGCACCATGCTGTCCGTCCTCTGATTGATATTCAGGACAATGGTGGAGATCTCCGGATGAAGCTTTCGGATCTGTGAAACCAGCCGCTTCTTGGCAGGAAAAACCGGAGAAGCCGCCACCAGGATCAGCATGTACTCTCCTGTGGCATATCCCTTCCTTACAAGGATATGACGAAGCAGGCCATTCCCCGTATCCTCATCATAGGAACGGATCTTAAGGGACGGCATAAGGGAAACCACATCCCGGATGATCTCCTGAGCTCCTCTCTCTTCGATAAGGCATGTGTCAATGGCAACCACCCGGTGGCTCTTCTCCTGATAATTTCCGCAGACCGTCTTATGCTTCTTGCGATCAAAGGCGATGACCGAGGAAACCTTATGGCGGTAATAATAGGGATAATTCATTCCAAGGATGGGATGTACCTTCCCGAAACCGCCTAAAAGCTCCCGGCAGTACGCCGTCTTCTTCATCAACGTCTTCTGGTAGTCTTCTTCAATATGATTGCAGCCTCCACATTTCTTATGGTGGGGGCAATGTAAAACTTCACTCACTTACTCTTCCTCCGGCATCTTCCACTCATCTGCTGCCTTTTCATATGCACTTGCCTTCTGCCGATACAGATCGCTTTCTTCTCCGTCGGCCGCTTCGGAAAGTTGCCCATAACACAGGGCCAGTCCCCGAAGACTTAAATCTCCGCTGCAATGGATATCCAGGATCGGCTGCTGCCCAAGGGCGCTCTCATACCAGTATGCGCTCTCATCAAACCTGCCCTCACAGTAGAGATACTCACCCATTTCATAGCAGATCTCACTGGCAGGCTCTCCGGGCAGAAGTCTTGCCGCGTAGGTCAAAAACGCCGCCAGATTGCCGGCCTTTCTCGCCTGTCTGGCCAGAACCGTATACATATCCAAAAACAAAGCATCACTTACCTGTTCTCTGGACAGGATCTCTTTTATGATCCTGCTTCCTCTTGTCAGCTGGTCAAGATCTCCGCTGCGGTACAGCTCCCGAAGGTACATGCCGTAGAGCTGATGGGATAACTTTCCTTCCTTCTCATAGGCCTTCTCAAACACTTCAAGATCCCTGCCCACATGCAGCTGCTGGGGCATATGGGTCACCGTAATATCGGAGTCAAACACTAAAGGTTCTGTCCTTACCCGCTCATGGATTGGATCGATCCAGGTAAAGGTTCGAAGCCGCTTAAAAAGCTTCGGCCGATACTCCGAGATGGTATTCAGCACCGAAGAAATCTTCGGCTCATAGTAATGCATCTGCACCACCTCGATCTCCGGCATCAGAACAGACTTAAGGTTCTTAAGGGCATCATGATCCTTTTGTTCCAGATATTCGTCCGCATCCGCCGTGTAGATGTAATCCCCCGTACACAGAGAAAACGCATAGTTCCTTGCCGCCGAGAAATCATCCACCCAGTCAAAATGATAGATATGTCCTTCATCCGTATACTTCCTTGCAATGGCAAGGGTATCATCGGTGGAACCCGTGTCCACGATCACCACCTCATCCATAAGATCCACAAGGGAAGAAAGACAGCGGTCCAGGACCGCCGCCTCATTTTTCACGATCATACACAGGGAGAATGTTACCATACACCCCTCCTTCATCAAATCACCACAAGAAGTACGATCACAAGAATTCCAAGGGCGATTCGATACCAGCCGAAGATCTTGAAATCGTGCTCTTTGATATAACGCATCAAGAAATTAATAATAAACAGGGAAACAAAAAATGCCACCAGACATCCCACCAAAAGGATCACCCACTCGGTTGCTCCCATGGACATTCCCTTGATCACATACTTTGCCGCCTTCAAAAGGGAGGCACCAAACATAACCGGCACCGCCAGGAAAAAGGTAAACTCCGCTGCAACCTCACGGGAGACGCCCAGCATCAAAGCTCCGATGATGGTCGCTCCGGAACGGCTCGTTCCCGGAAAAACAGCGGCAATGGTCTGTGCCACACCAATGAGAAGCACCACAGAATAAGACATCTGTGAAATACTGTTGATCTTAGGGAGCTTCTGACCGGAGGTGCTCTCAATGATGATAAAGATCACACCCACCACAATAAGGGCAAGGGCTACAGGAACCGGATGATAAAAGAGCCGGTCGATCAGATCATCAAACACGATCCCCACAACAGCCGCCGGAATACATGCCACAATGATCTTGCACCACATATCCAGGGCTCCGTCCTTAAAGACGACCTTCTCTTCGATGGCCATTTTGCCTTTGACCTTAACATTCTTGATCCGCCAGGGCCAAAGCTTGTCCCAGAAGATCACGACCACCGCCAGGATGGCACCCAGCTGGATCACAACTTCGAACATCTTCCAGAAATCTTCGGATGTCTTTGCAAAAGAGACCCAGTGTTCCACCAGGATCATATGCCCTGTACTTGACACCGGAAGCCATTCGGTAACGCCCTCTACCAATCCAAACAGGATCGCTTTTAAAATTTCAATGATCATCTCTACCTCACTTTATCTGAACCGTCGTGTCAGTGCTTTCTCTTCCGACGGATCGCCTTCTCCGTCTCCCTTGCACTCTTGTAATCTACGCCATTGGCTCTGTAGTACTCTGCCAGCGCCTTTTTCCGCCTTATCAGAAGAATCAAAAGGATTCCCAGAAGGGTTGCAAAAGCAACCGCCGGAATGGCAATGGTCACCATCAGCTTCTGCCGGGAGATCGCCCCCTTGTCCAAGGTCTCTTCCTTCTCTTCTTCCCCGGTGGTCACCTCTTGGGAGGAAGGCGTACGCTTCTGGCTGTTCTTCTCCGCTGCCGCCTTACTCTCCTCCTTCTGGGATGCCGTTGCCTCGCCCCAGTAAGAGCTGTCCAGCATCATGGAAAAACTTCCTGCCCCGGCTACCTTCACCGAAAGCTTAATGGTATCGCCCTTTGGCATCTTACCGTCAAACTCCATCGACAAACGGTAAACCGAAGACAGACGCTTGATCAGAGAGTTTAATTTAGCATTTGCTGTTGCTGCTGTAAAGGGGTACAACTCTCCTCCGGAGATACGAAGGAAGGTTCCAAACTTCTCCGAAAGGGCCTTGTTCTTACCGATCCCCATTCCATACACCGCAATACCGCTCTGCTGAAGAATATCTTCAAGCTCACCCTGACTCATGCCTGCATCCGTATCGTCAATACCATCGGAGACCACCACCGCCACACGTCGCATGTCGTGTACCTTTTGGGATACCTTGATCAGCTTATCCATAGCGGAGTAAAACTTGGTGGTCTGATCCTTTGCCTTTAAAGCCCTGATCTTCCTGATTGTGTCCTCCACCGGCTGGCTGCCGTCCGAGATCACCTTCACCTTGTCTCCAAAGGTGATCACGGCCAGCTGATCCTGGCTTCGCATATCATCAGCTACCTGTTCGATGGCATTCTTGGCTGCATCCAGATCCGCCTGAGGAATGGAGGCCGATACATCCAGCAAAAAAGCGTAGAACACGCCCTGCTTCGTCTTCTTCTGCTGCTCCACAGACAGGACCTGAAGCTTCTGTCCTGCCAGCTTCGCCTGAACCTGCTCTGGCCGGACTCTGGAGAGATCCTTCCCTTCACTGTACACATAGGCATTCACCAGAGGAACATCCACCTGGACCTGCTCTACCTTAAGCTTACCCTTTGTCCTGATCTTCTGCTTCGCCTCTGCAGTTATATCAGAGCCTGCCGATAGCAGCAACACTGCTGCTGTCATCACAGCCAGCAGCCTGACACAAATGTTTTTCATTCTTCCTTTTCCTCCCAGACCCATAGATCCCGGACCGTCTGCCCGCTTTTCCTGTATAAGAAAAACTGACACCCCTGTCCTGTTACATTAGTATAACATACAAAAGTGTCAGTTTAATCATTAACCTAAATCAAACATTCCTGTTTTCTGAATCACCAGTGTCTTAGGCTCGCCCACCTGGTCGTTGGACTCCTGTTCTCCGTAATGGGTAACAGGTAAGATCACAAGCTTGGCAGAATCCTTCTGTTTTACCTTCACCGCTACTTCCACCGGAAGGTTGATGTAATAGATCTTGCCGCTCTTTAACTTGCTTACCACCTTATCATCCTTGGCCTGGTAGATGGTTACATCCTCAATGGTGTTCTCAGAGGCATAGGTATCATCATAGAAGTTTACCGTGATCCGACGGCTGGATACCAGGTTGTCATCCTCCACCTTGAAGTAGATCCGATTGGAGAGCAGATCACTTGTCTCATCCGAAGTCTGACCACTTCCCTGACCGCTTTCCTGGCCACTTCCCTGGCCGCTTCCCTGACCATTCTGCCCGCCACTGCCTGTGGTATCCTGTTTCTGATCCATAAGCAGATAGTAGGAAGAGATCTCCGAATCATCCTTAGCAGAAGACACAAAGCTTGCCTCGGGCTTTTTAATGGTATCACGTCTTGCCGCCACCATCGTGTTAACAAACAGCTTCGCCTCATCCAGTGTTACATCACTGCTATGACCGGCACCGGTATAGGTGATGTTATTTGCACTGTAGATATAGTACTCATTCACTCCATCACGATCCTGGAACCCTTTACCGCTTAAGGTATACCAGACTACGATATTATCGGAATTCATATTCAGCTGATAATACTGTCCATGGGTGGTGGATACCCCCAAGGTCTTGCTCTCATTCAGATCAAAGGGATAACTTGTGATCTGACCTGAGTTCACCTGCTGAACGGAATTCGTTTTAACCAGACCGGAACCTTTATCTTTGAATCGGTTTAACAGACTGTTGGTAAAGCCCTGGGTCTGATGGATGGTCTCCTTCGTTATGGTCTTAGAGCTGCTGATGGGCTTATAGGCAATGGAGTAGTTCTCACTTTCCAGCGCATTGATCTGCTCCCCGGAAAGAGATGCCGATCCCTCCGTCAGTTCTGCCAGGAAACCACTGGTAATGTTCTTTCCATTCCGATCCTTAAATCCCCAGTTCTTCGTTCCACCAAACTGGTACTTTTTCGCTCCAATCGGATAGGTATTGGTATCGGAAATACCGTACTGATCCAGATAACTTCTGCAACGCAGAATGGAATTAAAGTTCAGAGCATCGAAAACTCCCGTGGTATTATAGTACTTCTTCAGGTTAGCCGCATTCATATTCACATGAGAGGACAGGTCATGGCTGAAAAGTACCGACTTACCCTGATCTGCAAAGTCCTCAATGGCATAACAGGTCTTTCGGTCTAAGGTACGATACATATCGTTAAAACCTAGGATCAGCATATCAAAGTGATCAAAATAATCCGAAATAACAGATCCAGACTCTTGTGCAGCCAGATCCTTAGCTTTTATTGTAATGATCGTAAGATCATATACATCAGTCACTGCCGGATCCTTCAGACATCTTCCATAATTTCCCGTTCCATTGATGTTCATACTTTCCAGGTTATACCCCTTCTGATCATCCGCATTGATCTGCAGGATCTTCAGCCGGATCTTCTCCAAGGGCTTGATATAGGAAATACCATAGGATGAAATATGGATGCTGTGATTATTATTCTGGGAGATCACCAGCTTCCAGGGCACACAACCCGGATGGGAGGCAGCATCAATGTTTTCGGAGAAGCTCACCTCCGGAGCACTTTCTGCAGAGAGGCCTCCTCTTAATTCCTCTACCTCTTCGTCACCGGACTGCACCTCTTCATCTGCAGAGAAGATACCATCACCATTATTATCCGTATAAAGCTTGGCAGAATAGGTGGTATTGGCAGGATCCGGATCCGTCGGATTGATGATCTTAAAGGTAAAGCGAAGCTTACCGATCTCCTGGGTTCCATCTGCCGTTACATTGATGGCATTGTGATCCACTGCATCTTCTATATACTCCTTTGGCTTACCATCCTCGGCGTACTGAATCGTCGGGTGAGACAGATTCACATAGTCAGAAAGCTTACCGGCATCCACCTGGCCTTCTACCATAACGTTATCCCGTCCGGTCATGGAGGTCATAACCGAATACAGTCTCGAAGCCTGATCCACCGTGGCTTTATTTATCGCAAGACCCTCGCTGGCCTGGGCCCTCACCTTGCTGTTTTTCTTTCCTCCTTCTGTCCCGAAACCACTATTATCCATATTGTAGTGAACAATGTATTCGTTGGAATACTTCGTGTAATACCGGTCATCATAAACGCACTGGATCACATCTCCGTCACTCCAATCGATAGCCCTCGTATAGTTACCGTATACCCTCTTTTGTTCATCCTTTGTCTTAAACCAGTAGACCTGTGCCTTATCAGAATTAAAACCCGGAACCCAGATCGCTGATTTATCGTCGGTCATTTGCACCTGTTCATACCAATGGGACCAATAATGAGTAGGCTTATAATACTGGGCCGATCCTGTACCACGGCCTTCCAGATAGGCAGAAGGATATACATTCAATCGAATCCTGTCACTTCTGGGAGCCTGGTCTGTATCAAAGGTGAAGGTCTGTCCATTCACCTCGACAGAGGTGATCCAACATTGCAGAATCGTCCCATTATGGAAATCTCCCTTCTGCACGGAGAATGAAGGTCCTGTTGCCCCCGGTACCACTGAATCGTTACGGTACCACTGGTAACTGTAGGAAATATTATCCCCCTCCTTTAAGGGAGTCACCGTCACCTTGGCACTATTGCCATAATCCTGTAAGGCCAGACTTGGCTGATCCTTAAATCCCACTTCAATTTCCTGTGCAGGATAAGACTTCTCATCTGCCAGATTTTTGGAATAGATCACCGGAAGTCCCACTGCGGCAAAACCTGAAATCTCATCCGCCTTCTTCTGGGTCAGATCATTGCCGCTGTAACGGTAGACCTGATCGTAGGCCTTTTGATTGTCATAGTCTTCATCCAGAAGGCCTGACGTGGAAAAAAGTCCCTCATCCCTTCTGTTTGGGACCTTCACCGTATCACCAATATTGTAGTAGATCAGGCCTCTCATCCCCGTATCCTGATACTCATTCGTTTTTTGTTTATTGCCGCCACCGATATAGATCAGATCATAGTCCTCGGTCACATCCTGGGTCAGACCGATCAAGGTGGCCGTAGAAACTGTGGTAATTGTGATCTTATCCGCTGTATAGACATTGGAGAACCACTGCTTTAAAAGTCGATCCCTAATGGTTCCACTGGCCTGACTGTCCTTTGTGATCTCAGAGGAAATGGTATGATTGGATACATTTCCTCTCGGATCTGCCGGGGGCTCAATATCTAAGATCCTTATCCTCTCCTTCTTACCTCTGCTACGCTGATTCCGGAAATTGATCACATAACGGATGGCCGTTGCCATATTGATATCATCATCCAAAAGATCCGTGGTATTCTCATCCGTTCTCTGGCGTAGGATGTTCTCGTGGTTGATCTCATCATAGACATCGTAGAACCCGCTGTCATTCTCCTTATACTGGCTCTCGTCGAAGTTTGTGGTAAAGTTTGGGGTTATAAGGGTCTTTCTGTCATTGTCCGCTCTTACCAGATAGATGCCGCCGTAGATCCTTCCGTTGGTATCTCCCTGCCGGACAGTATTGGGATGATTGGTTCCTCCCGTAAGTGGATCGTTAAAATAGCCGGCTGCCTCTTCCCGGGCTACCACAGCCCCTTTGTTACCAAGGTACTTCTTTAGAGCCTGCTTGAAGCCCTTTTTTTCATCTCCATAGGCACTATACTGATTCGAATTATTAAGATTATTGGCAAAAACATTGATTCCATTACTTACCACGATCAGATCATAGCCGTCGATATCCTGGGACTGCCCCCGATCTAGATCCATGGTTTTATCCACCTTGTCCGGTGTTAATGAATCTACTGTGACCTTCTTCGACAAAGATGCCAGTTCTTCCGGACTGCTCTCCCGGTAATCTAATACACTGCGAAGGAACCAGTTGTTGTTCTTATAACCGCCCTTGTATTTTACATGATCATAGCTGACAAGGTAATTTCCGTTGGCATCCACCGACAGACCTTCCAGGTCAAAGCTTCCCTTACCGGGACCAACATACTGCAGGTCACTGGTCTGAAGGTCAAAAAAGCCCACCTGTCCATCCTTTGCCGGTTTAAAGGGACCGTCCAGACGGATCCTTGCCGCATAATAGCCGCCGGCCAACAGATCATCATAGTCCAGGGAAATCTCCTTCCCCATGGAAGGAAGGGAGTTGAATCCGGAAAGCACCCGGAACTTACATCCCACCTGATAGTAGTTATGTGCCGTGGCATCATAGTCAAACCGCCATGCCGGCTCCTTATCCTCCGGATTTAATGAGTAGATCAGCTTCTTACCGATGGCAGCATAATAGGATTCCGGCACAACAAGCTTCCCGTCATCTCCCACCTCAAGCTCCTTGGAAAAGACAGGATCCTCATAGAAGATATACTGCTCCTTTGCAGAATCAAAGTCCTCCTTTAGATCCTTGATATCGCTTACCTGCCGGAGAGGATAATCTGCATCGATGTTCTGAACATAATGGCCCTCAGTGGAGACCACATAGGCATCTTTGGAAGCGTCGTAGGCTCCTCCCTCTTTTTCTTTGATCTGACCGTTGACCCGGGTCGTCTCTACCCGCTCGTCACCCTGATCATCGGTAAAATACAGATCCTTTGCTCCCTCCGGGGCCTGCTCCCAGGGGTAATACTCTTTGTAATAAGTGTTCCCTTCCTGGAAGGTCGCCTTAAGAGGGGCCTTATCCTCCTGTGCACTTAAGATCCCGGCACCGGATAGTCCCTGAAGATAGCCATTGGCCCAGCTTACTCTCTCCTGAGAGGAGGAAAAGGAAGTACCGGAGAGCATCTCCTTAAAATTCACCGGCTCCTGCCCTGCAATATAGTAACCGATCTCACCGGTCACAGCGTCCTCTCTTGTTCCCGCTCCTGCCTTAGGGGTTACTTCTAAGATATGAAAAGAAGCGGAGGAGGCGGTATTCATCACCCGCTTGATCTCTTCGATATGGGGAAGAGAGGTCTGCTGCTTGGCAGAGGCTGTGGAGGTATATTGATAGGCCACCACAGGAAGGATCATCGCCCCGGCAAGAATGGCAGAAAGCAGGCGCCGTTTTACCAGCCCCTGCCCCTTTTCTTTCTTTTTCTTCACTTCTTTTACTTCAAACATCGGCCGCTTTTTCATAGGCGCCTCCATACTCCTTTTTCTTATTTCCAGAGGAAATTATCATCAAAGCTTTCCCCATAGACCGGATGATTTCTCGGGGAAATATCCCGTCTGGCGTTATAGGTCTTACCATTCCTACTCTGCTGCAGGATAAGCTTCAATCCGTACAGCTTATGGTCCGAAGGATTGGACGTAACAGTTGCTGCGGTAATATTGGAACAGAGGATATGCTCCCCTCCAAAGGCGATACCGCTCTCCACCGTTCCCTCTCCGTAGGCCGCCGGAGCACTCTCCTTATAGGAAAGGGTTCCCTCGCTGCTGTCATAGGTATAACAGCAGATCTGATACAGGGTGGGCTTTAAGGTGGTATCATCCCAGGCTGTGGCCTGAATGATAAACAGCTTAAAATCCGCAGCCCCGGGATCCTTTTTCAGAATGACCTTCCCATTGCTGTTGATGATCTTCTGATTGATCTGAGCCAAGGCCTGACCGGAGCTGTAGGACAGTTCCACCCTCTCATTCACAGAGAAGAAGGTCTTAGCCCCTAAGACCATAAAGGCACAGGCCGTGGCCAGCACCATGGACAGGATCGCAATGGAGATGATCAGCTCCACCAGAGTAAAGCCCCCGTTGTTTCCTTTATGAAGTTTTCGGATCATTCTTGTCATACCGTAACTCCTACTGCTTCTTCAGTTTGCATACACCGGTCACAGGATCCAGTTGAAGCTCATAAGTGGTGCTTCCGCTGGTAAGGGTAATCAGGCAATTGGTATCTGCAACTGCTACCGCTGCATTCTCCAGTGCATCTGCCACCCCAAAATGGTGAAGGGATCCTGTGGACTTATCAAAATTAAGGAAAAGCTTCTCTCCCTCCTGCAGGGTCGTTCCTCCATAGGTCAGGGTGACCTTGTGCTTTGACAGCTTCTCGGAGGAAACTTCTGTGGTAAGATCCCCCTCATAATAGGTGGCCAGGATACGGCCCTCTGTATTCTCTAATACCAGGCAGGTCTTATCCGGATCCTTTGCCATACAGTCTGTCTTACACTGGTAGATCATAGCCTTGGCGGAGGTTGCAGCCTGCTTGGCCGCAGTACTTAGTATGGGAAATAAGGACACTGCCGCCAGTCCGGAGATCACTGCAATAATGGCTACGATCACGATCAGTTCCAGCAATGTAAAACCCTTGTTATTCTTTTTCATGATCACTGCCCTCTCTTAGTCCTTCTTCCAGTTGGAATAGGTGACGATCTCATCCATCTCCCAGTCATCTCCCTTGGAAAGTCCGGAACCGTTCTTCGTTCCGTTCCACAGGTCAGACTTACGCAGATGGTTGATGCCATCCTGCTGAAGATGCAGGTAGGCTCCACCGGTATTTAAGTAACCGCTGCACATGATGATTCCATCGAATCCGTTCCCCAGGTTCACATCACCATCCACCACTCCGTTACCCAGGTTCACATCACCATCTACCACTCTTTTACCCAGGTTCACATCACCATCTACCACCAGGAAGTTACATTTCGTTCCGCCGGAAAGGGAGGAGGCATCAATAGGAACTCCCGGGCGGGCCACTGCACAGTAGCCTGCCACTTCCATTTTACCAACGGAAGGACCATCGGCACCAATGGTCTCGGAGCCATACGTTTTCCCCCGGCAGACCACCTTATTTTTATTATATCTTCGTTCTGCAACGTCAGGCTTCACATGCCATGCTACAGGGACAAGACTTCCCTCTTTTCCTTCGCACCAGGCATCCAGGGTGGATTTATTAATATAGGTCCAGAAAGGTGTACTCTCTTCGTTGCTGTTATCCTCGCTTAAGGTCTGGCTTAGGTTCATATAACGGCGGGCATAGTCCTCCCCCTCATCCTTTAGGTTTTGGCCTCCGGGGGTCACCTCATAGCCCTCTCCCACCTTCTTAACGGAAGTGGAGGAGGAGACAAAGGAGCCTCCCTTCTCAAATCCCCTAAGATTGGCATAGGCATCTAAGTAACGGCTGATCTCCCCCTTATGGGAAGTAAAATAATCACGGAAGTAGGCATTGGCCTTGCTCTGATCCGAGAAATTTAAAAAGTAGTACTGGCTCACCTTGGGCTGATCTCCCGGTAGTGAATAGGTCAATACCCGGATATCCGAAGCACTGTTAATTCCATAATCTGCAAGGGTATTGTCATGAAGGATCTTCTTATTCTTGTTGGAGAGGATCCTATCCACCATCTCGCTTTTTCTTGCATCTGCCTCATCTGCACTTACCACATCCGGATTCTTCCCTCCATCCATAAAGTCCGAAGGTACCAGATATGCCACCTGCTCTGGCTTCGCCGTAACAGAAGATCCCATGGCAACCATATTATTGGAGTTAGCTTTCTCCTGTACGAAGCTTCGGCCACCTAAGAGAAGACTTTGGATATCGGTAACATCCAGCATCCCCTTCTTCGTAGAATTAAAAATAATGGAACTGCTCTTCTCTGCTGTATCTTCTGCACCAAAACCATAGTAGCTGCCCCGAAGGGTCACGCTTCCCTCCCCTTCATACATCAGGTCATCTGCCACTAAGGTCTTGGAATTGGACTGGGTAACAAAGGTTCCGTTATTTTCCATCTGAATGTTATTAATCCAGAGTGTAGAGCCACTTCCCTGGGTGAACTGCCCTCCCTGAAGGAAGGTGATATCTCCGCTGGTTCGCTCTCCATTCTCCAAAAGGGTGCGTCCCACCACCATGGACTGGTTATCCGCCACATTAAAGCTTCCGCCCTTCATCTCGATCATACCGGCATAGATACTGCCTTCGATGGTTCCACCATCCGGCGTCTGACCACCCTCTCCTGTACGGAAATTACGAATCCCCTTATCCGCAATGGCGGTGAAATTCTGCAAGGCCTTATCGCCACCCACAATATCTGCTCTACGAAGGCTGATCTCCGGAATGGCCATGGTAATATCCGTGGTCACAGAGGTGATATAGCCATCCTCTCTGGTGTAGGTCAGCTTAATTCCCCGAAGGGTAACGGACTTGTTATCCGCTGCCTGCACCGCACTTCCATAGTCGGAATTGTTGCCGGCTACCACCGTTGCCTGAAGAGTATAGCTGTCTCCCTGGGCATGAACGGAGGGCAGGTAGTTTTCCAAAGCGGAAATAGAATAATAACGGATGGTCTTGGTTCCATCCGCATTGGTCATAGCATTGGGGAAAAGAGGCTTCGCTTCGGATCCGTCGATCTTTGTGGTCTGAAAGCTTTGCAGTCTGTCAAAAAAGGCGGTCTTAAACACCAGCGTATTGGTACTGTTATCCGAAAAGGAATTAAGTACCTTGGCATAACCGCTGGCAATGGCATTACTCTCTGCATTCAAAAGTCCTGCTCGGATCAGATCCATACCGTCCTCTGCCGTAGCAAAGGTATCGTTGCTCTTTCGCTCCGCCACCTTCACCATATAGGAGGTATAGCTGGTGGACAAGAGGGCAACCCCTAAAAGAGTCACCACCATGGCGATCACAAGTACCAGGATCAGACCGTTTCCACTATTTTGTTTTAGCGCCTTCTTACCCTGTCTTACCATACTTTCATTCCCTCTAACGTATACAACGGATCATCGGTATGTTCTTCCTCCCCCTCTGCATGTTCATACACCGCAATGGTCACATGAAAAACATGATCGATCTTCTCCTGCTTTAACACCGTAAGGATACTGTAGGGATCGGATAGCACCGTATTTCCGCTTTTGGTAATGGTGTTATATCCTTCACGAAACCAACCTTCGGCATTGTGGACGTAACGGATTCGATAGGTTCCAAAATCCAGTTCCTTGTCCTCATCCCCAACGCCACTCTTAAGTCCCATATTGGAGTGCATCTTCATACGGAAGGAATCAATGGTATCCTCCGGGTGATTCTCAAGCAGGTTAATGGTTCCGGAATAGGATACCCCCTCTGAGGGCCGGTTTTCCCGGACCACAAAACAGTCCCCCTTGAAATTCTCGGAATTGTCAATGGTAATATCGTCCTTATCATTGATGGAGGTACTCTCATAATAGGGGGTATAGATCAAAAAGAAATCGAAGGGGATCTCCTGCTGATTGCCATCCTCATCTGCTTTGGTATAGGCAAAGGGTTTTATATGATCATCTGTCACCACCTGGTCTTCATACTTCTCCTGTTTGTAATTACCAAACTGTGCCTTCTCCCACTCCTTGGTGGGCCGCTCAAAAATAATATTATAGGTTCTTGTGATCAAAGGTGTCACAAAGGTGACTCCATCCTTCTCGCTTTTCTTGAAGGTCACCTTAATATTTCTCTCCCTCCTTATCACATTGCTACCCGCAGTGAGATTCTTGGTGTATTCCTCGTCGTCATTGCTGGCGATCAGGCACACATGATCAAAGGCCATCTGCTTCGTCATCAGGCGATTGTTCAGATACTGCTCGGTACTTCCCTCATCATCTAAGATGATCTTCGCATCATATCGGCCATTGGTCACATAGGCGTTACGGACATCTAAGACACATCTGCCGGGAGAAGCGGTCTTAGGGGTAAGGACCTTGACCGAATCCGCATCAAAATAATCCCGAAGGTTGGTAACATCCGCCGGATTCACATGACCTGTGGCATCTGCCTTAGGAATCAGAACCGATACATCCGCTCCCTTTACCTTCTCGTAGAGGTTCTCTGCCGCTAAGGTCTGGTTACTGATCTTTCTGGTACTCCTGGTCACCTGGGAGGAGAAGACGAACTGATTTAAAAGGGGAACAATGATCAGGGCTAAAATAATAGCCGCGATCAAAACCTCCACCAGGGTAAATCCCTGCTGATTGCCTTTTTTCTTATGAAGTTTTAACCTGCGGCCAGCTTTCATGTCCCTCTTCCTTCCTTATTTTTTCTCATGGGTTCCAAAAGGATCCTTCACACCCTTGGTCACATTAGGCACAAGGTGGGACTCCTCCGGAGCATTGGCATAATTGATATAGTAGGAATTGATCACCGTTGTGGCATCGATCTTACGATCCTCTGCATTGTAGGTCAGTTCCATGGACTCGATTCCTGTCAGTTCTTCCTCATGGAAGATATAATCCAGATACTCCTTCATCTGATTGTAGGTCATCTTGGCCTTGAGGGTCATCTGTGACTTATAGATACTCTGATCGATGGCAGAGGCTGCTTCATCTAAGTGATCCTCTGTCACACCCTTCAGCTGCTTTACCAGAAGGGGCTCACTAAAGCCCTCTCCTACGGCATCGATCTTAAGGTCTTCTTCCATGCGATCCGCCAAAAGCACCTGATCCTCCTCCCAGATGGAAGTGGGAAGAGCCGAGAGGACACTTTCAATCTCCGTCTTGGCAACGGAGATCTTCTCCTGGTACTCTGCCTTGTGGGCCTGATAATCCCGAAGGGTATCAAGCTCCGGGGAAAGCTCTGTGATCTTGGCATCGATGGCATCCCGCTTCTCGTTAAACTTATTAAAAACCAGAAGATAACAGAGAAGTAAGGTAACAAGTCCTCCAAAAATGATCAGGAGCTTAATATCTCTTTTTTGTAAATTCAGATTCATTGCTGTGCTCCCTCCGTGCTGCCTGTATTTGTGGTATCACTTCCCGCAGCTGTTCCTGCCGGATTCTCTGCCGCTTCCTTGGCCTTGGTATGGGGATCGTTAAAGGTAACCGTAAGCGAGAACTTCTCTACCGCTGCTCCCGACTCTCCCTTGTTCTCCACGATCTCCGGTGTGCTGACACTTATCACCTCGATACTCTTAAAGGAACGGAACTCATGGATCACATTGGCCACATCCTTCAAGTTGGTAGAAGTCTCACACTCCAAAACTGCTCCGCTGCTGTTTAACTGGGCAGAGAGGAAAAGAAGGCTCTTTGGCATCTTATTCTGACACTCCTCGAAGAACTTCCTAAGTTTGGCATTGTTGCCTCTGGCGTCATCCTTCACATAGGACATGCCCTCCTGGTTCTTGGAGTAGATCAGATAATCTTCGTAGACCTTCTTGGCAGGCTGCAATTCCTCCATTTCCTTTTGCATATCTGCCAGCTGTCCCTTACTATCCAGGTAACCTAAAACAGAAATAAGACTTAGGATAATGCCTGCTGCCACACACACCGCTGCTATGATAATGGGCGCGGTGAAGGAATCATCTCCCGTTCCGGCTCCTGCCACACTCTTACTTCCAAAGCTGATGGACAGTCCCTTTTTCTTCCCCTTCGCCAGATATTCATCCGGAATAAAATCCACCGGATGGATGCTTCCTGCAAAACAGGTAAGGAAGGTGGATACCTCCACCACAGATCCCAGCTGCTCTGCCACCTCAGACAGGTGCTCGATGTAGGCTACATCCACTCCGGTGCCTTCCTTTAAGATCTCCCGGAAGTGGGGCAGATGCTCACAGGGGCCCAGGAGTACGATCCCATCCACAGACCCCTTGGTGGTGCTGGCATAAAAGTCCACCGCACGGTTTACATTGGATACCAGCCGGCCAAGGTAGCCTTCCGCCCTCTGGCGATCCAAAACGGTCTGGTTCGGATCAAGCAGCTTCTCCCAGGTCTTCATGAAGTCTTCCTGGCCGATGAGCTGATCCTCCATATAGGGGGTAATCAGGCAGTCACCACCGTCGTTGAAGGAACGATGGAGCTTAAACTCTCCGTCCCGCATGAAGGTACACTCCGTTCGCACTGCGGAGATATTCATATACATGACATTGCCCTTCATCTTCACGTTCTTCACCGCCTGGAAGAGGGCATTCTCACTGCACTCAATGGAATTGATATGTAAAAGTGCCGCCTGGGCCAAAGACACATAGGAATTGAGCATCTCCTTCTGAGCCGCCCGAATCTCCACCCGGTATCCCGGGGTATCCCCTGTTGCCTCTCCTAACATGGTATAGGTGATCTTATAACCGGACATATCCATTGGGAAATAGTCCTTCAGGTTGGTCATAATCAGACTCTGGATCTGTTTCTCCTTTACCTTAGGAATGATGGCCTCACGGCTGGCGATCTTACTGGAGGAGATACAGAAATTAACATCTGTGATCTTCTTTAGTCCGTGCCCCTCGATCTCCTCGGTAAGTTTTCTTGCAAACATCTCCACATTGGCAATGGTTCCGTCGGATACGGATCCATTGGGTGTCTGAAAGATGAAATGTTCTGCGATCTGATTGATCTTCCCCTTCTTTGCCATTCGGCAGACCATGGTGATATGGTCGCCAACCTGAATGTTAAGTGTCTCTGCCATAATCGTTCTTTCTACTTTACCTTCTATTATTTTTGCCTACATAGGGTCCTTACTGCCTATGGGAAAAACCGTTGCCCATGCAACGCCCTTTCCCACCGGCAGTAGCCGGGTGGTCTTTGTTTTACCTTATACCCAACAGGCCAAGATACCAGTTGAGCAGATCTTCTCCATAAAGTAAGGTCATAAATATTCCAAGGGACAGATAGGGACCTAGGGCCAATCTTCTCCCTGCATGGAAACATACCATTCGAATCAGGTGAAGGATGGTTCCGGCGATGCAGCCTATAAGAAAGGCTATAACAATTCCCGGAAAGCCCAACAGAAGTCCTGCTGCTGCCATCAGCTTCACATCTCCTCCTATTCCTTCTCCTCCGGTGAAGAGCAGGATCAGCAGTAAAAACCCACTGACAGCTACAGCGCCTAAGAGATGAAAGAGGAGCTTTTCCATCGATGCGGTGCCTATGGGTAATATCAGGGAGAGCACCGCTAAAAGGGCAATACCGATATTACATCCCAATGGAATGATCTGGGTCCTTGCATCGATTACGGACAGTACCAGCAGGATGCTGGACAGACCGCAGGCGATGAGTGTATCGATACTATCACCGAACCGGTAATAGCAAAAAAGCCAAAGCAGTGCATTTGCCGCCTCAATCAGGGGATATTGAAACGACAATGCTGCTTTGCAATAACGACACCGTCCTCTTAAAAAGAGGAAACTGAATACCGGCACAAGATCGGCCCAGCCTAATTTATGTCCGCAACTCATGCAATGGCTGGGGCCTATGACGATACTTTCCTCCTTGGGGATCCGGTAGATACATACATTGAGGAAGCTACCTACACAGATGCCCGTAAGGAAGAGGAAGATCCAGGGGATAAATGGGATCATTATCTTTGCAGTGGATTAATCATTCCACTTTCCTGTAACCTGTCCGTCTTTTGTAACAGTAATTGTGAATGTATCCTTAGCACCGTCTGCCTTACCCTTATTGGTAACCTGTATGTCTTCCCAGTTCGCATCTGCGTTAGTAAGTGAATTTTTCAAATCAGTTGTAAGCCCATCAACACCTTGAACTTTATTGTGAGACTTATCTATATAAATAGTTGCGTCTGCAGAAGGTAACGCTCCACCTGCCTCCTGTACATCTACAACCGCTGTCTGCACTTCCTTTAACAGTGTCTTAGCGTTGTTCTGATCGGTTGCCCAACGGGACTTATCCACATACTTGATGTACTGTGGTGCAAGGATGATACCAAGGATGGCGATGATGGCGATAACGATGATCAGCTCCACTAAGGTAAATCCTTTGTTCTTCTTGTTCTTTGTCTTGAAATTCTTAGTTACATTAGCTTTCATACTTTTTCTCCTTTGATTTTGTTAGATGAAACCTGTTATATATGCAAAGCGCTCCCCTGAAGCGCAGATGCAACAAATGAAGGACGGCTCTTTATACATTATCCAGAGCTTGGTACATACTGCTCATTGGCATGATGACCGACATAACGATGGTGCCCACCACAAGGGCCAGAATGATGATGATGGCCGGCTCTAAAAGGGACATCATCTGCTCTGTGGCTTCCTTCACCTCTTCGTCGTAGTAGTCTGCCACCTTATCCAGCATACCGTCGATGTTACCGGTGTCCTCACCGATGCTGATCATCTGATACACCAGTGGGGGAAACTGTCCCGATTCCTTCAGTGGAAGGGAGAGGTTACTTCCCATGGATACCGAATCCCTGGCATGCTCCACCGCCTGAACAAAGATCAGGTTCTTAAGGGTGCCTCCTGCGATATTTAGAGCATCCATCATAGGAATACCGGCTGCCAGGAGGGTGGATAAGGTTCTGGTAAATCCGGCGGAATTTTGCTTGCGCACCAGGGTGCCAAGCATAGGAAGGGATAGCTGAAGCTTGGATAGGGCAATGGCTCCGCTCTCTCCCTTGGCGATCTGGCGAAATCCTACAATCAGGAGTACTACAATTCCAATGAGGATCATCCAATAGTCCTGTAGCCCTTCGGATAAGGCCATTACGAACTTGGTAATGGCAGGAAGCTCTGCATCTAAGTCAGCGAGCATATCCTTATACTGGGGTACTACCACCCGCAGCATGATCACAACCACCACTGCTGTTACCAGCAAAAGTACAGTTGGATAAATGGATGTCTTACGGATCAGGGCATTGAGCTGATGCTGCTTCTCGAACTGGACCCCCATCCGGTCAAAGGACTTGCTAAGGGATCCGGATTCCTCTCCGGCCCGCACCATGGTAATGAAGATCCGGTCAAAGACCTTGGGATAATCCATCATGGCATCCGCTAAGGTGGTACCTTTCTCAATGGATACCTTACAACCCTGAATGGCCTCCCGGAGCATCTTATTCTCTGTCTGCTCTCCTAACATGGTAAGAGCCGTGATCACCGGAACACCGGCATCCACGATGCTGACAAACTGTCGGCAGAACACCGACATATCTCTGGCCTTGGGCTTACCACCGATACTCAGACTAATTTGCTGGTTCATCACCGAAGCCTCGTTGATGCCTACAATGGTCATCTCCTGATTACGAAGCTGAAGCTCTGCCAGTTCCCTGGTGTCGGCCTCCAGACTACCCTTGAGCTGTTTGCCCTCTTTATTGATTACTGTGTAGATATAATTAGCCACCTGTTACTCTCCCTTACATAAGGCGATTCTTCTGTGAGATCTTATCTCTTGAGAACTGCAGTGCTGTATCCCGGTCGATCTCGCCGTTCTGATACAGCAGCTGTATATAATCATCCATGGTGATCATGCCGGAGGATCGGCTGGTCTGGATGGTGGATGTAATCTGGAAGGTCTTACCCTCACGGATATAGTTCCGGATCGCATTGTTGGCCAGCATAACCTCATAGGCTGCCACTCGACCGGTCCCCTCGATCCTGGGCAGAAGCTGCTCCGCCACCACGCACTCTAAGATATCCGCCAGCTGTGTTCGGATCTGCTGCTGCTGATGGGGAGGGAAGACATCGATGATTCGGTTGACGGTATCCACTGCCGATACGGTATGCAGGGTGGAAAATACCAGATGTCCTGTCTCTGCCGCCGTTGCCGCAATGGAGATGGTCTCTAAGTCTCGCATCTCTCCGATAAGGATCACGTCCGGATCCTCTCGAAGGGCTCCCCTTAATGCATTGGCATAACTTAGGGAGTCACTTCCAATCTCTCTTTGATGGACGATGGACCTTTGATGATGATGGAGGTACTCCACCGGATCCTCCAAGGTAATAATATGGTAGTTATACCTGCGGTTCACGTAGTCGATGAGACTGGCCAGTGAGGTGGACTTACCGGAACCGGTAGGTCCTGTAAAGAGGATCATGCCTCTTTTCTTATCACAGCAGCGAACCACAGAATCCGGAATAGACAGCTCCCTTGGATCCGGAATGGTGGGATTAAGAAGTCTTGCTGCCAGTGCATAACTTCCTCTCTGCCGGTAGACATTCACTCGAAGTCTTCCCACTCCTGCAAGGGAGTAGGGAAGATCCAGCTCTCCGGTACTACGAAGGATCTCCATGCTGTGAGAATCCTCCACCACCTTCGCCAATACTCCGTCCATTTCCTTCACGGAGTATCTCTGTTCTCCCACCGGCACGATGCTTCCATCGATTCGAAAGCTGGGCACCTGTCCTACACTGACATGGATATCACTGGCCCGGTTATCCTTGGCCAGTGTCACCAGTTCATCAAAATCTCCAAACGTCATAGCTAAGTCCTACTCTTTTTCTTTTCTTCTAATCTTCTATCTCTAATCTTCTGTCTCATTGATGCCGGCTTCGTTCACCGTTACCTTCAGCATCTCCTCCACAGAAGTCAATCCCTGGAGAACGAACTCTGCCGCATTCTGTCGAAGGGTCCGAAGCCCCTCTTCCTTAGCCGCCTCTTCCAGCTCCTGGGTAGTCTTGCCTGCTGCAACAATATTACGGAGATTATTTGTCATCTCCATAATCTCATATATACCGATTCGACCGTTATAGCCTGTGCCATGGCACATATTGCACCCGCCGGGGTGAGCTACGCAGATCTTCGGATGTGGGCCGTCCACCGGAAGTCCCAGCACTCTTGTCTCAAAATCCGTCGCCAGTCGTTCTTCCTTACAGTTCGTACAAAGGCGTCTTACCAGTCTCTGGGCGATGATTCCCACCAGAGAATCCGCCAGCAGGTATGGCTCAACTCCCATATCCACCATTCGTGTGATGGTGGCCGCTGAACTGTTGGTATGTACGGTAGATACCACCAGATGTCCGGTAATGGATGCCTGAACCGCGATCTCCGCCGTCTCCTTGTCTCGGATCTCTCCCACCATGATGATGTCCGGATCCTGTCTAAGGAAGGAACGAAGAGCCGAAGCAAAGGTCAGGCCGGCCTTGACATTGACCTGTACCTGATTGATACCGGGTACATTGGCCTCCACCGGATCTTCTACTGTCATAATGTTAACATCGGATGTATTTAATTCGGACAAAGCGGTGTAAAGGGTGGTAGACTTACCACTTCCCGTCGGTCCCGTTACCAGGATGATTCCGTTGGGCCGCTTTAGGATCCGGTTAAACCTTGCCATTTCGTAGGGCTGGATACCAAGCTCACTCTTCGCCTTGGTCAAAGCGTTGGCCACGGTGATTCGCATTACGATCTTCTCTCCGAACGAGGTGGGGAGGATCGCCACTCGGATATCGTATTCCACGCCCTCTACCTCAATGGTCATTCGACCATCCTGAGGCTTACGCTTCTCGGCGATATCAAGTCCGCTCAGAATCTTGATTCGTGTGGAAAAAGCCGGAAGCAGGGAAATATCGTAGGCACTCTTATCCTGGAGCACTCCATCGATTCGATAACGGATCCGCACCTGTCGCTCCAAAGCATCAAAGTGAATATCCGAAGCCTTGTCACGAACAGCCGCTTCCAGAATCTGCTTCAGCAGCTGTACGATAGGCGCATTCCCAAGCTGCCTCTCGTTCTCGGCCTGTGCCGCAAGCACAGCCTCCTGCCGAACCTTGTTCTCTTTTGTAAAACGTTCCGCCGCCTTCTGTGCCTCCTCATTACCGAAGTAATGATCCAGCACGGTATTAATTGCGGATGCCGTAGCAACACAGGGGACAACCCTCCGCGGGCTCAAAAGCATCTCGATATCATCTAATGCGTTATAGTCCAATGGATCTGCCATTGCCACATAGACTGACATGGGATCCTTCGGATCGAATGCCACCGGCAGAACCGTGTTGGCTCTGAGGATGGAACCCTTGACCAATGTCCGAAGCTCATCCGTCAGAACAAATCCCTGCAGATCCACCAGTTGCAGATTCAGCTGACGGGCAAGTGCCTTCGCAATCTGCTGATCCGAAGCAAAACGAAGTTCCTTAAGACATTCACCCAATCGCTTGGGGGTACCCTTCTCGTATTGCTCCTTTGAATAAGCCAGGGCTTTCTTCAACTGCTCTTCTGTAAGAACGCCTGCCTGAACCAGCAGATCACCTATCTTTAATTTCGTTCTGGCCATATTAAAACTCCATAGACCTTTCCTTATTACTTACTTGGGGAAGGAGGCTTTTATCTCCGTTGAAGATCCAAACTCCCGCTGAAACCAAAAAAGCCACCGCAATCAAGCGAATCCTTCTTCGGGGTCGCTAAATCGCGATGACATTATCGTTCCTCGTCACCAGTCAAGATATGATCAAAATCAAAAACCTGACCTAAAAACACGTATTACATACCCCACTGGAACAGACTTGTCCCCTCTTCACCCATCTAAAGTATATGCCTTTATTTTCGCGTATGCAAGGATTTTAATTTTTCGTTTTTTAATTTATTTCGTTTCATAGTTAAATTCTTTTAATTAACTTATAATTCACGTTTTCTGCACATTTTATCAGTAAATGGGAACTATATAATTTTTTAAAGTTTCCAAAGCCTGTTTTCCGCCACGCCTGTTGCTTACCGGCAGCACTCCCGCCTCCTGCATGCTGATAACCGCCTTAATAAACCGCGTTTCCATGCCGGCTGACGCCACATATCGACACAGCTGACCAATCTGCAATTCCATCGTGGCGGAAGCGCAAAGCTGACGGGCCAACGTCTGCTCCAGTTCCGCAAATTCCTTCGGTGAGATCGACCCTTCTTTTTCCTTATCCAGCGGGTCTTCCCTCTGAACACCATGTTCAATAATTCGTTTTATGATCTCCGAAAGTTCTGCCCCTCTCCCTTCCATTTCTCCGGTCACCTGTCCGGAAAGTTCCGGTTTCCCGTTGGTTTCGCTCATCCCGTGGTCCGTCACGACCTTCAAAAAGATCATTCGGTCCGGTCCGACCGCCCGTCGAAGCCCCTGGTACAGGCCGGAGGCTTCCATATCAAACAGGCAGATTTCTCCGCCTGCTTTCTGTCGGATCTGTTCAATCGTTTTGAAACCCACCGGGGACGATGCTGTATAGACCCTTGCCGTTTTCAGCTCGCTTACCCCCCGAAGATCCGGATAATAGGTCTTATGGTCCGACAGATCCTCAATTCCATGGATCCGGTAGATGCCCTCCGCATCCTCCTCTCCGGCACAACTTCCTATATTAAGGAAGATATCCTCTCCGCTACAGCCATAACTCCCCAGATACCATCCTGCTCCAAAGGACGCTGCCTCCTTGCCCATCCCCGTAATCACCAGACGGATCTGTCCCTTTGCATCCTCATACACCGGGCAAAGAGTATCTTTTTTCGTCTTTTTCAACTGAAGTTCCTTTGCGACACTTTTCAGTTCCTGCCAAAGTGCGCCAAATATAATTAACATCGTCCCATTCTCTCCTCTTTTATAAAAATTCGTCCTTACAACAATTTTTCCCCAATAGAATCTGTTTATTTTTTCATTTCTATAGTATAATAAATTCACATTCTCAAAATGTCAAAAATTAGCCACCCTATGCAAAGCTATTTTTCTTAACACTAGTTAATTATCTTGCAAACCGCCGGGATTTTTGTTACATTATTTGAGAAAAATCTATATTTTTTTAACACGAGGGGATAATATTATGAATCTACAAGATTTTTTTGCAGAGCAAGTAGCAGCTCGTTTAAGCTACTGTAAGGGGGTTTTGAAATCTCTGACCCCTATCAATTTTTGGCTTTGTGACTCAAACCTGAATCTGCTGTCATCGGATAAGGATATTTGTTATATCATCTTCGATCTGCTTCGTGCCAGCAAGAATGTAGATCAATTGGCTGAGGCGATCTCCTCTTCCAAGAAGCCTTATATTTTCCATCAGTCCTTTGGACTGCAGTGGATCGTGCTTCCCGCATTAAGGGATGTGAACCGTGACGATCTTTTCATCGTCCTTGGTCCTTTCCAGAACTCTTCCGCCGATCCGGAAGCGTTAGAGGAAGAGATCACTCTCCGTATCCCTGAGTGCCGGAACGTTAAGGAAGGCAACATCCTTTCCTTTATTACGTTTGTTCCGACCTCTGAAGTCCAGCATCTTCTCCAGAGCACATGGTACGTATTGAACGATGAGCCTTGTGATCCGGGCACCATCTGCCACATGAGCGAAGACGCTGTTATCCCTGCCCTGGCGGCAGAGCAGCTTCACGAGAACATCTCCGACGAAGAGCGAGGAATGGACCTGACCGGTCTCACTGCTACACAGATGCTCCTTCTGAAGTACCTAAAGAACAGCAAGCCGGATTACGCCAACCTGTTGGAGACCGCTCTGTTAGAAGCCACCGCCAAGTTCAGTAACGGCGCCAGCCTTGATTCTGCCCAGTACGCTGCCATCAACTACATCGTACTCTGTAGCCGGGCTTCCACCGAGGGCGGTCTTCCACCTACGATCTCTTACAGCATCAGCGACTACTATTCCAACAAGATCTGGAAGACCACTTCCAGCTGGGATCTTTTAGACTGGGTGAGAAGAGCCTACCAGGATTTCCACCAGAGACTGTCCGAGTACCGTAACAACGACAAGATCTCCCGTACGGTTCAGACCTGTATCGATTACATCCGGATGAATATTTACAACAATCCTTCCGTACAGGATCTTGCGCATTTGACCGGATACACCGACTACTATCTGACCAGAAAATTCAAGAAGGAGACCGGAATCTCCGTGAACAGCTTTATCAATTCTGAGAAAGTTGCCAGAGCGAAGATCCTTCTCACCACAACGCATACCAGCATTTCCGAGATCTCGAATATGCTGGGCTTCTGTTCCAGAAGTTATTTTTCAACCATCTTCGCCAAGGAGACCGGTTATTCCCCATTGGAATTCCGTAACCTCAGCGACAATTAATTTGCATTTTATATTTTTTTACAAAAAGGAAAAGGAAAAAGAAAATGGGTGTTCGTGAAAATCAAGAGGTCGATCAGTTAGTCCGGGATCTTCTCGCCGACTACGGAAAAGACCGCGATATCGACAAGATGGCTGTGTTTAATCAGCCGGATCGGGAAGCTGTTATTTTAATCGTCAAAAAGCTCCTTCGCCTGGTGTTTCCGGGATATTACCGCGACCAGGTCTACAAGAGCTATAACCTTCAGGGCAATCTTACGGTTCTGATCGAGGATGTTCTTTACAACTTAAGCAAGCAGATCGAGATCGTGCTCAAATACAATGCGGTGTGCTCCATCCACCCGGACAACATCGACGATCTGCTCACTCCAGAGGACGAAGCCAAATTCAAGGAGCAGGCTTACTGCCTTGCCCTCACCTTCTGCAACCGCATTCCGCAGATCCGCGAATATGTCGAGACCGATCTGCAGGCTTCTTTCCAGGGAGATCCTGCCGCCTACAACCGGGATGACATCATCCTGTCCTACCCCGGCCTTAAGGCGACTACCATCAACCGCATTGCTCACGAGCTGTTCCTTTTAAACATACCTCTGATTCCTCGTATGATGACAGAGTACGCCCACAGCCTCACCGGTATCGATATCCATCCAGGGGCTACCATCGGCAAGTATTTCTTCATCGATCACGGTACCGGCGTTGTTGTTGGTTCCACCACCAAGATCGGTGACCATGTCAAGGTATACCAGGGCGTGACCTTAGGTGCGCTTTCCACCGCTGCCGGTCAGGCGCTCCACGGTGTTAAGCGTCATCCGACCATCGAGGACAATGTCACCATCTACTCCGGTGCTTCCATCCTCGGCGGCGACACTGTCATCGGCGAAGGCTCTGTCATCGGTTCCAACGCCTTTATCACCAAGTCCGTCCCTGCCGACACCCGCGTCACCATCAAGAACCAGGAGCTTGTCATGAAAGGTTCCGACGGCCGCATCATCGGCAAAGACGAGCTCGACCAGGACGAAGCTTGGTTCTACGTAATCTAACGGTTCTACGTAATCTAATGCTTCTATTACATTCCTGAGCGCAGGCCCCTTCGGGGCCTGCGCTCTTCTTGCTTCCGCGGGGGATTTCCTCCGCTCTTGTTTTTCTCACATCTTTCCATTTTCACCGGAGATGGCTATTTCACCTCTTTTCCGGGGGGATCCCTCCTTTCTTGCTCTTCTCTTTTCCACCGGAGATGGCTATTTTGCCGACTCTCCGGGGGAATCTTGCTTTCCTTGCTTTTCTCATTTCCACCGGAAATGGACATTTCTCTTCCCCTCCGGGGGATTCCAGTTTTCTCACATCTTCTCTTTTCCACCGGAGATACCTATTTCACCTCTTTTCCGGGGGAATCACTCCTTTCTTG
>CAMGZH010000016.1 GCA_946182825.1 uncultured Lachnospiraceae bacterium | reverse complement strand
CTGCTTCTCCGGGGGAATCTGGCTTCTTCTCCCATTCCTATTTCCCCCGCAAACCGCTATTTCACTGCTTCTCCGGGGGAATCTGGCTTCTTCTCCCATTCCTATTTCCCCCGCAAACCGCTATTTCACTGCTTCTCCGGGGGAATCTGGCTTCCTCCCCCATTCCTATTTCCCCCGCAAACCGCCATTTCACTGCTCCTCCGGGGAAATGGGAAATACCGCCCCCGCATGGTTTACCGCCCCAGCATGGTTCACCGCCGCCCCAGCAGCTCTACGAGCCGTCGCCTTCTATGCGCACAGGGTGCTTAACGAGCCGTCGTTACTTGCCGACGGCTTCGCCGGAGGCTTATGTAACGCAACGAGCGAGTTCCAGAGCCGCGAGGCGTCACCCGGAGCGCATAGAAGAAGCGACGGTGGCAACAACAGAGAACGATAACAGCAGCCCGCCAACGACAGCGGCAAGCAACCTGCGGCAGCGACAACTCAGCAAGACGATAACAGCAGCCCGCCAACGACAGCGGCAAGCAACCTGCGGTGGCAACAACAGAGAGCGATAACAGCAGCCCGCCAACGGCAACCGGCAAGCAACCTGCGGCAGCGACAACCACAAGCAACCACCCCCCCACACACAAAAGAACGAAAAAAAGCGTGGCAGCTTAGCTGCCACGCCCCGCAGATCCTTACTGGATCGTTAAGTACTTCGTCTGCTGTTCGATCTTCTTCGGTTCCTCTTTTGGAATCGTAAGGTTCAGAACACCGTTCTTAAACTCGGCCTTGATGTCTTCCTGCTTAACAGAATCACCTACGTAAAAGCTCCGTGTCATAGAACCAACATAGCGTTCCCTGCGCAGATACTTCTTGTCCTCGTTCTTATCCTCCTTATTCAGCGCCTTCTCCGTAGAAATGGTCAGATAACCGTTCTCAAGAGATGCCTTGATCTCATCCTTGTTAAAACCGGGGAGATCGACAGCCACTTCATACTTGCCATCCTTCTCACGAACATCGGTCTTCATAAGATTCTTCGCATGCTTACCATACAGTGTCTTATCAACATCCGGAAGTTTCGGCATCCGGAAATCAAACCAACTGTCATGGAACATGTCCTCATCAAATAAATCTTCTCCAAAAATACTAGGCATTAACATAAGTCATTCCTCCAATCTTTGGCAGGGTCAACGAACTCTGCAAACCTTGTATCCTTTGAACAATTATGTTATACCACCATTATTAGCACTCGTCAAGCCCGAGTGCTAATAATTTTTTTATTCTTATTACCTTTCTGATCGATCTGCATCCATATCCGATTACCGCTTCCATCAATGTAGACATCTGAATAGGAATTCTGCTATTCTTCATCAATTTTCGGCTGGTATAAGTCTGTATACTGCTCCCCAACCGTTCGTTCTACGGATCCCTTCTTCACATCGATCACTGCATAACAATCCTGATCCGATAGAAAAGCATAAGTCAGGATATAACGGATTATACTTTAGCGCATATTTTCCTTCTCTTCATCCAATCGAGTGTTTAATTCTCTTTCACTTATTGAAAAATCAAAATCTCCTTTTTCACCATCAGAACATCTAACTTTTCTTAATCCAACAATGTTCCACTCATTTTCATTTTTTACCAGTTCAATCTGATAATAGTTTTTTCTTCAGACTCCGTATTTGGACTCCAAGAATAATTCCATCTATTATCTTCTTCCAGTAAAACTGTCGTTTTGTCAAAGTCTAAGGCATCTCCAGGATGATCTCTCTGGCATCCTCTTCGGATACCGGACGGGCATACTCTCCCGGGACAGGCTCATCAATGGCACCAATTCCCTTCTGAAGCACGAATCGCAGATGACCGTCGCGAACCTTCTTATCGGTATAAAGCTTCTTTACCAGCGCTTCCCGATCAATGTAAGACGGAATCTTTGTGGATAGACCTGCCTTTTCATAGAGGGCGACCACACGATCCGCCTCTTCCTGTGTCATGGTTTTAAATTTGACAGCCAGGCGAACCTGCGCCGCCATTCCAATGGCAAGGGCTTCTCCATGCAAAAGACGATAATCACTGACCGTCTCGATAGCACGGCCCACCGTATGACCAAGATTTAAGACCTCGCGGAGTCCGCTTTCCCTCTCATCTTTCATAACGACCTTGTATTTGATGCCGCAGTTCTTCTCAGCAATATATTCACAACTTGCTGCATCTCCAGACAGAATATCCTCCATATGCGCTTCTAAATACTCAAACATTTCGAAATCGCCAAGGCAGGCATGCTTGATGGTCTCCGCCATACCACTGGAAAGCTGTCTTTTGTCAAGTGTCTCCCAGGTGGCCAGATCAATGTAGACCTTCTTCGGCTGATTAAAAAGGCCAATCAGGTTGGTAGCAAGCTTTGTGTCAACGGCTGTCTTACCTCCTACAGAAGCATCCGCCGCTGAAAGCAGAGTCGTTGAGTAATTCAGGAAAGGAACGCCTCTTCCATAGGTTCCTGCAAGAAATCCTCCCAGGTCGGAGACCACGCCGCCTCCCACATTAATCACACAACAGTCTCTCCGGAAACCGGCCTCCAGCATGGCATCCTCAATGCAGGCCTTTACTTCTCTTGTCTTACTCTTCTCTCCCTCCGGGATCACAAAGGAAGATACGGTAAAACCTTCCTGACGAAGTCTCTCACAGATCGGCTCTGCGTACAGCCCATTCACAATGCTGTCTGTAATGACAGCAAACCGCTTAATCTTCCCAACCAGTCCGTTTTTAATATCCCGGATTAAAGTATCCTCAAGATGACGACCGATTTCAATGTCATAGCTGTCATCTACCACCTTTTTCAGTTCCAGATTGATTATACTCATAGCAATTCTCCTAATGTTTCGCTTATCTCATTTCTTCATGCAAGTATAATACCACATCACTTTAACTTCTTAAAGTTTTGTGCCTCTGCTTTTTATATCCCCCAAACATTGTACTAATTCAAGAACACATGTAACATGTTTTTTAAGAAATTATCAGTAATAACGCCCACATCCTGCTTCCACTCATCTGTCTGCTGGTCCTCCACCACTTTTCTCTAAGCCGAATCATCCAGCAGATGGAAAGCGGAACCTTCGGAAGAACCAACTCACAGATCTATCTACCCAATAAGGATTTTGCCGAATACGGAAGCCGCTGTATCATGATGAAGAATGGTAGCTTTGTATCCTGATTGGATATCGAGCTGTGTTTTTCAAGATTTTTGAATTTTTCAGATGACCCGGAGGGAATTTGGTGTTACCATGAACGTATTATGTCAGTTTCTCTGGCGCAAATTCGGACAACAAGTCTCGAGAGACGAGACTTGCGTTGTATACAGATACACATCATGACTGCCAGCATAAGGAGAATTCATGGATCAGGAATTACTTATCAACACAACACTCTTCGAGGGAATGACTCTGCCGGAAATTCAAGAGGCTCTCGGCTGCCTTTCCAGCTACCAGAAGAACTTTCATAAGGGTGAAGTAATCTTTGCCTCCGGCTCTGTTATTTCCGCCATGGGTCTGATCCTGGAGGGATCTGTCATCGTAGAATGTAATGACATGTGGGGAAACCGCACCATTCTCACCCATTTTGAGAAAGGAAATTATTTTGCAGAAGCCTATGCCATGTACCCGGACAGCGTTGTTCCGGTGGATATCGTGGCGAACTCCGACTGTCAGATCCTCTTTTTAAAGATCGGTCATCTGACCCACTGTAGCACCTGTAATGATCACCATGTGATCCATCGGCTTACTGCAAACCTTCTGAAGATCTCTCTGCAAAAGAATATGGATCTTTCCACCCGCAGCTTCCATACCGCCTCCCACAATATGAGAGGCAAGATCCTGTCCTACCTGAACACCGTGTCCCTGCAGAGCCACAGTAAAAGCTTTGACATTCCTTTTGATCGGCAACAGTTGGCAGATTATTTGAATATCGACCGCACAGCACTGTCCAAGGAATTGTCTAAAATGAAGAAGGATGGGCTATTGGATTACTGGAAGAATCATTTTAAGCTGTACTGACTTTGCCACCATTATCTCCGCTGGGGTCTTTCCACCCTTTTTCGTTTGGGGCCTTTGCTTTGAATAGGTTTTGCCTGTTTCATTATATACATAGTTGGGAGTGAGGGGAAGTCTAAGACAGAAGCTTCACCGGGCAAAAATCCAGATAATCTCCGGAGACCAATTCATACCGGATTCCTTCGTGCTCGCCCCGGATACTGTCCCCGTAGCGGCTTTCACCATGGCAGTGGGAATACACCACCCGGCTGACCCCGTATTCCTTAGCGATCTGCGTGAAAGGACTCTCTTTCTCAAGGATATTGGTAGGAGGATAATGAAGAAACATAATGAACTTCCTGTAACCTTCGGAACTTGCCGCCTCAAAGGACTTGCGAAGCCGCTGCATTTCCCGCTCCACCAGCTTTTGGGCGTGCTGCTCCTTTGCCTCATCCCAGCCCATTAAGTTCCCCCAGGGATCATAATAGAAGGGGCCCTCAAAGGTGAACCCCTTCGTTCCCACCAGAGCATAGTCCTCATAGGAATAGAAATTATCCTGAAGGAAAAACAACTTTGGATTAAATCGCTCGTTCAGAGCTTTTGTCTTTTTCGCATCCCAGAACATATCATGATTTCCGCGAAGCAGAATCTTCCGTCCCGGCAGCTTCTCAATAAATTCCAGATCCAACCGGCACTCCTCCAGATTCCGCCCCCAGGAATGGTCCCCGGTGATCACGATGGTGTCCTCCGGGGCAACCAGCTTTTTCATATTCTTCTCGATTTTCTTCTCGTGATGCTTCCATACGTTTCCAAAAATATCCATGGACTTGTCCGTCTGAAAACTCAGGTGAAAATCTCCCATTGCAAATAACGCCATATCAGCTCCTCTGCCATCGGTTACTCAACCGATGAGATGCGCTCCAAAACATAATCCTTGATGGCAGAGCCCTTCTCATCAGCCGCCTTTTTATTTTCTGCTACGCTGTAAAAATAGAACTTGATCTTCGGTTCTGTTCCGCTTGGGCGAACCGCGAACCAGCTACCATCCTCCAGATGATAGCGCAATGCATTCTGTGGCGGAATCTCTTCATATCCATTGGTATAATCGATGGCCTTTTTCACCCGGATTCCGGCAACTTCGGTAAACGGATCCTCCCTCAAAGCCGTCATCATCCGACCGATCCTCTTGGCACCTGCAATGCCCTCCAGCACAAGATTTGGCTCCAGTTCACAGTAACAGCCATAAGTTTCATAGATCTCCTGTAAAACGTTCCACAGCGTCTTACCCTGCTTTTTATAATAGGCTGCTGCCTCTGCCACAAGCATACCCGCAGAAATTCCGTCCTTATCCCGGATATCTTCACAGGCTGCATACCCCACAGACTCCTCGTAACCAAACAGATAGGTGTAGCCCTCCCTGTGAAGTTTCGGGATGATTCCACAGATATTCTTGAAGCCTGTCAGGGTCTCAAACATCTCCACCCCGTAGGCAGCCGCCATCCGTGTGGAAAGGTCAGAGGTCACAATGGACTTCGCCATTGCACCTTTGACCGGAAGTGTTCCGGCCGTTTTATGTCCCTCCAGAATATAATTAACCAAAAGGTAACCGGTCTGGTTGCCATTCAAAGGAACATAGTCTCCCTCGTCGGTCCGGATCTCAATGGCAAAACGGTCCGCATCCGGATCCGTCGCCATCAAAAACTCTGCTCCCATCTTTTTGCCGTAGGTCTCACTCAGGGCAAAAGCCTTCGGATCCTCCGGATTCGGATACCCCACTGTTGTAAAATCCGGATCCGGGTCCGCCTGTTCCGGCACGATCTGACAGTTTGTAAAACCTCTGTCTTCCATCATTTGGCGGAAGGGCTTGGATCCGCAACCGTTCAGCGGTGTATAGACAATTGGAATGTCCAGATCCAACTCGTCTCCACTATGGATCGCTAATGCTTCGATTCGATCCAGGTACTTCCTGTCGTACGCTTCTCCCAGCAGAATGATCTCTCCCGGCAGGGTCTCTTCATCCGGCTCCGCCGTCAGACCTATGATATCGGTCCAGGTGTCCACCGCTTGAATACACTTCGTCATGGCATTGGCAACCTCGGAACTCACCTGACATCCATCCTCCCAATATGCCTTATATCCGTTATATTCCTTTGGATTATGTGAGGCTGTAATGTTGATTCCGGATACCGTTCCCAAATGACGAATCATAAAGGCAAGCTCCGGTGTCGGACGAAGATCCGGGAACGTATAGACCTTAATACCGTTGGCTGAAAAAATCTTTGCCGCAAGGGCAGCAAACTCCTTAGACATATGTCTTGGATCGTGGGCGATCACGACCCCCTTCTCCATGGCCTGTTCTCCGCAGCTTACAATAAAATCCGCAATTCCCTGTGTTGCACGACCAACCGTATAGACATTCATCCGATTGGTTCCCGCACCCACTTTGCCGCGAAGCCCTGCCGTTCCAAAGGACAGATCCTGATAAAAGCTCTCTTCTTTTTCAGATTCATTATGCTCCATAGCGACCAGCTGTCCGTATAGTGGATCCTCTTCTCTCAGGCATGTAAGCCACTGCCTGTAATTTTCCTGATAGTCCATATGCCACCCTCCTTATGTCTCTGCTTCTTTCGGTACTATTACTATACAACTCCCTTAGCTATCCCGCCAATAAAGAATTTCATTTCCTTTTACCATTTAGTTAATCTCACGAAAAACTTTTTTTATCTACCCATCGGAAACTACCCGTGGTATAATAGTTTCCATAATATATACGTGAGAGGTTGTAGAAAATGGATTATAGCACGAAATCAGATTTGATCAATCAGCTTCGTACAAGCATGATGACCGAAGAACAGAAGGTAATCTGGGAAGGAAATGAGGACGGCCGCTTCATCAATGAACGCATTGCGTTCGAAGCCTATACCCCGGAAGAAAAGGCATTTCTTTTGGAACAGCAGGCGAGGGTCGATGCCAAAGCAGAAGAGCTGAAGAAGAAAAAGGCGGAAGAAGAGAACCTCAACCATCTTTTTGCGCTAGCCAGAAAAGAACGGCATAGAACCGGTGATACCCATTGGTTTTCATCAAAAAGATAAAAGAAAAAGGACAGGTACTCGAACGAGTCCTGTCCTTTTTGAAGGATGCAGAGGGGACTACATCCTTCAGTGAGGGGAGTAAAAAAGTAACACATTTGTGTTTCTGGTGATATCCTATCACAGGAAAGGTCACAGAAAGGACACACCCTCATCAAAACAAACTCAATGCATCTGACGGCGTGTAAAAGCAGCTATTCTTCCACCAGCAGCTTCAGATCCTCCAGCAACCCTTCCTGAGAAAACACCTGCTTTGAAGCCATGCCAAGTGCAATGGCCCCCTCTACATTCTCTTTACGATCATCGAAAAACAGGCATTCCTCTGGCTTTAACCGATACTTATCCATCAAAGCCTGATAGATCGCCGGTGACGGCTTTGTCTCATGAATCATGAAGGAGACCATATATCCGTCCACGTCTTTCATGAAATCCGCATACTCCGTGTGCTTGTAAAAATGGTCCTTAGGATAGTTGGACAGCAGATAAATGTTATACCCCTTTTCCTTCAGACGATGTACCATCTTCCACACCCGCGGCCTTGGAACCTGCATATACTCTCCATGGGCAATAAACCATCGAAGATACTCCTCTTCCTCCGGAAAACGTCTTACATACTCTTCGGTGATATCCGCCACACTTCGGTTGCCCAGATCCATCTCGTGCCATAATTCTTCCGGATCTGCAAAAATAAGATTACCTACCCGAAGAGCCTCTTCTTCTTCAAGGCCGCAGTCCATGAACATTTCCTTCCAGCGATAATCAAACAATACACGCCCGATATCAAAAACTATATTTTTATATGTCATTTTTTTCTCCCTGTTTCTTAAACATTTCTTCCATAAACGTCGTAGTTCCCGAAGAAATAAACTTGCGGATCACGCCCCAGAAGATCTTCTGTTCTTCCTTTGACATGCTTCCAAGTGTCTCTCGAATGGTGGAAAGTGTCTTCGCCTTCTCCTTAATATCCACCAGATCCATCAGATGGGTAGCCCCGGTACTTTCCACAACACCAAAAAAGGCGTCGATAAAAATTTTCCTTCGATCATCATCCAGATCATACAACAGACGACGGATGGTTTTATCCACGATGAGACTGCTCTTGCTTCGCTTTTCTCCCGCCACAAATCGATTCTTCCAAACCTCCCAGGTCTCCGGGCTATGCGCCATGATTCCAGCGGCCGACGTCTTGATCAGTTTCTTCTTATTCCTCTGTTCCAGCAGGATCCCCACCACCGATTCCTCCGGTATATAACTGTAGATCCGACTCCGGATATTCTGATATTCCTCCGATTCCAGCACATTCTTCCGAAATCCCGGTCCATCATTGGAATAGACAGCCAGGATCCTTTTCTGAATGGAAGGCTTACAGAAAGCGGAGGCATACACGGCCAGGTTCCCTCCCTTGGAGTGTCCTCCCACCCGCAGCTTTCTGATCTTATGTGCAAAAACTTCGTTCAGATAGTCCCGGGCATAGATCTGCCCCTGGGTCTCTTTTTCCAGGAAAAAATTGAAGTCCTCCTTCCATCCCACAATGGAAGTATCCGTGCCTCGAAACGCTGCAAAGCAGGTCCGATCCGGCAAAAGAAAGGTAAGCGCCGCAAACTGCGCAACACTGTCCACCTCTGTCGTCTGTCGGTAGGCTGCAAGCTTCACCCGGCCAAACCGCTTGGTATGAACCATTTTCTTCAGCAAATATACTGCAGTCTTGGTAAATTCAGGCGATGAGAGGATCTCTTCCTCGCTGTACCTCTGAAAGTACTGCTTCGTCACCTCCGTTATGCTCACCGCTTCCGAAAGCGTTCCCGTAGGCACAAGATCTGTAAAATCCGTATAGGCCAGATAAGATAAAATAAGATTATCCACTTCATTAAACGGATCCTGCTCCATGGTGATATCACTTCGCCAATCCAGATAATCCGACAAATTCGCCATACATCCTCCCCCTTCAAACGTGCCGTTGACGCAAATTCCTATTTAACTTCCTGCACATCCTCGCGGAGCGCTTGTTTCGACCAGAGATCGAGACCCCGACTGAGATAAATTCTACTCCCATTTGATTTTACGGTCAATTCCGCTTATGCTATTAAACAGCATAGAATATAGAGCATAGAAAGTGAAGTTTCCATGGTTTTTATCGGGATCGCCCGCAAGAATGCACGGGAACGTTTCTTTTAACTATAAAAATGCAAGGAGGAATACCATGGCCAACTCCATGTCCATTCACGATAAATACGAATCCATCACAAAGTCCCTGATTGCTCTCGGCCTCAAAATTTCCACCATGGAAAGCTGCACCGCCGGAGCAATTGCTTCGCTTATCACTGACACAGAAGGCTCTTCCGCCGTCTTTGAGGGAAGCTATATCACTTATTCCAACCGCACCAAGATCCGTTGCGGTGTGCCTTCCCACATCATCGAGGAATTCGGCGTCTATTCCACAGAAACTGCCGCCGCCATGGCCGCATGCTGCCGCAACGCCTTCGGCGCTGACCTTGGCGTTGGAGTAACCGGCTCCTTCGGCAATACCGACCCCGCCAACGAAGACTCTATCCCCGGCGAAGTCTATTATGCCATCGCAACAGAAAAGGGCGTCAAGACAGGCTTTGCCCGTCTTGACACCCTTGCCAGTCGTTATGAATATAAGATAAAAATGGCAGACATCCTCGGAGACGAACTCCTTCAAATTCTTTCTCAGTGGGACGCCGGCTTAGTCGATCCTTCCCGGCTTATTTGATCTATCCTGGCTTTTTGATCTTTTCTGAATCTTTCCGTTTTATTCCTGATCAAAAATCATTTCAAGCATCTGATTGATCAGGTCATTCTCAGAAGTTCCCAGCTCTTCCGCCAGAGCCTTGAGCTTTTCGTTGTAAGATCCCTTAATCAAAAAGCTCTTGCGGACCGTCTTCTTTTCCTTACGATTGTTCTTAAATCGTGCGGAAATGGAGCTTTCCACCTGTGAACTTTTCTTGTCTGTCTCCTTTTGAGCCCCTGTATCCTTCTTGATTCCGGCATCTTCTGCATTATTTTTTGTAATATCTTTTGTATTATCTTTTAGAGTATCTTTTATATTACCTTCGATATTATCTTTGGTATTATCTTCTATTTTATCTTCTGTTTGGGCCTCGGAATGCTCCTTCTCCTTGCCTTTGACTGCTTCCTTTGCCCGCTCTGCTTCTTTGGCTGCCTTCGTCTTTTGATCCACTTCCTTGGTTACTTCCTCGTAGGATTTCCCCTCACGAACCAGATCATCCACAAGATTTCCTTCTTTTTTATCGAGTTCTTCCCGGAGTTCTTCCTTTTCCTCAAAGCGTTTCCGATTCATCTCACGCATCTTCTGTAACTTAGAAAGACTGTTGTTTGCCATCTTTATGCCTCCTGTGTCCTCTCAATGATCTCCGCTGCCACCTTACGATAGTCCATCGCAGGATTACCGTATTTGTTGTACTTCTGCATGGACTGCAAAGCCAGCTTGCTCTCGGAAGCCTTGATGCTCTTGCGGACTGTCAGAATGAACGGATCACTTCCCATCTCGCTTGCCTTCTCCTCAAGCGTCTCAATCGCCAGCGTATGCATGGAGGTCTTCTCATACTTATTCAAAATTAGTCCAAGAACCTCGGCATTGGACCATTTAAGCTTACGGTATTTCATCAGGTCACCGTAAATCGCATCAATTCCGGTAATGGATCCGGCATCACACTCCGTTGGAATCAGAATATAATCCGATGCGATATAGCACATATTCAGCAGTGTATTACGCGCCGGATTGCTATCAACCAGCACATAGTCATAGTCGTTCTCCACAAACTCCAGCAAACTTTTCAGAAGATAGATATCCTCCGGCGCTGAAAACTCCTTATCCGCCTTGGATAATTTCTCCGATGCCGCGATAAAATCAAATTCATCCAAGTGCTGCAGTGCATCCTCCACCGCATTATCTGCCTTCAGTAGATCATAGATGGTAGCCTTCTTCGGATCGGCATCCACATAGTCTGACAGGTTCGCCTGCTGATCCAGGTCGATGACCAGTACTCTCTTATGCTCTGCTGCAAGACATGATCCAATTTCCCATGTGGTTGTGGTCTTGCCGACACCACCCTTTTGGTTTGCAATTGCTATTACTTTCATTTACTTCCCTTCCTGTTGGTTATTTCCTGTTGGTTACTTCCTGTTTGGTTACTTGTATTATATTTATCCCATATATGTAATACATTTTATCCTATTTTCATCCTATTCTTTATGATACATCCACCCATCTTTATAATACTTTTATCTTATCTTTGTATTACTTTTATCTTATCTTTGTAATACATCCCTGAGATGACCACTTGAGTCTATATTACTTTTTATAATATGTTATACATTCTCCTTTGTAATATATTATGTAATATGTTTTGCACATGTTAGGTGGGATGTTTTGTATTTCTTCTAATCATATCACCATCATTACATTATACCATCTGTAGTTCTTATGTATTATACTATAAAGGATATTCCTATTGCAATATATAACAGATTTCATGTGTTGTTATGTATTGTGTTATATATCATCTTATGTAATATATTCTATACTATATTATTTCATATACATAGATTATAAGTGTTTATAGGATATTTATAGTATAAATGTGTTATCTTTGTATGATATTTAACATATAAAATCAAAGAGGGGAGCAAGTATCAGTGCAAAAGGCGTAGCGCAGAATATACATCATAAAAGCTGATCCTTAGAAAGCCGCTGCATTACTATGAGGAAAAATATTATCTTCATATGATATTTGTAGGATGTATATATTATATATTATATTTTATCATATATTATCGCATATGAGTAAAAAAAGGCCTTTTCCTATTTCCAGACCCCGGTCGCAGCAGTCCAGACACGCAAATCGACTGTTCCCGGACTTTTGCGTGTCTAGAAAACTTTCCCCGGAACATGAAACAAAAAAATTAGACACGCAGATCGCCGCTACCTGCCGATCTACGTGTCATCCCCTTCAAAAATTCAATTTTCAGAGGTCAAAAACGTGGAATCCCACAAATTCAATGACAAAAAAACGTTTTTTTCTTATTTAAGCTGAAGAACAACAGCCCCGAAAGCCGCTATTTTAGCGGAAAACTGCTCATTTTTCAGAAGATCACAAGAGTCCTTAAAACGGGCAAGATTCTCCGGGATTTGACCACTGGCAGAAAATGCATCAAAAGAAACCTCCTGATCTGTTACATTTAAGACAGCAAGGGTCTTGTCATTCAACTGAATTGTGATCACACCCAGATCGTCGTCCGCCAGGATCTCACAATCACCTCGCGCGACAGATGCGTACTGTCGACGGATGGAAAGAAGCTTCTTATACCAGGAGAACATATCCCAGTCGGCCTTTTCCTCGTCCCAGATCATGCCGCGGCGGTTATCCGGATCAAAACCACCTTCCAGGCCAACCTCATCACCGTAATAGATCATTGGCATGCCGGGAAGAAGCAGCATGAGAGCAGCAGCCAGCTTTTGTTTCCGTTTGTCATGACCGGCGGTGTGAATGAAACGCTCCACATCGTGGCTGTCGATCATATTCCAAAGAAGCGGAATCACCGGACTCTGATATTGACCCTTCAGGAAAGACAGCTCATTCAAAAAACCACGGGCAGACAGACGATGGTAGCAGATCAAACCGGTCAAAGCCTTGTAAAACGGGTAATTCATCAAAGAATCCCACTCGTCACCGGTTAAAAAGTCCGGCGCATAGTGCCAGTTTTCACCGACGATCAATAGGTTCGGATTCTCAGACTTCAGACAGTAACGGAATTTTTTCCAGAAAGCATGACCGACTTCGTCTGCCACATCCAGACGCCAGCCGTCAATGTGGAACTCGCGCACGTAGTGAAGCCCCACCTGGACAAAATAGTCTGCCGTGGCAGGGTTAGCCATGTTCAGCTTCGGCATGCCGCCATAGTAGGCAAAGCTCTTGAAGTTCGGCTTTTTATCCTTTGTTCCGTAGAAGATCGGAAAATCTTCCATATAGTACCAGTTGATATAGGGTGAACTTTTGCCGTTCTGCTTGATATTGCGGAAGGCGAAGAAGTCCGGAGAGGTGTGGTTAAATACCGCATCCAACATCACATACATATCCATGGAGTGTGCCGTATCGATCAATTCATGAAGATCGTCCGCCGTACCAAGGGATGGATCGATCTCATAATAATCGATGGTGTCGTACTTATGAGAAGAATTGGAGCGGAAAATCGGTGTCAGATACAAAATATCCACCCCCAGGTCCTTCAGATAGGGCAAATGCTCCGTAATTCCCTTCAGATTTCCGCCTAAATCGTCCATGGCACCGATGGGAGCTTTGTACCAGAGCTTCGGATCCACTTCCTTTGTGGTTGCAAAACGCGTTGGAAAAATCTGGTAAACGGTTTTGCCCACGGCCCATCCCGGCGTATTAAAGCATTCTTCCTCACGAAGGATCTGGGGCATATCAAACATTGCCTCCACATCCTGTGGTGCATGGTCAAAAAACCGATAATCTCCATAATAATGGCAGTCACCATCAACTCCGACAAGCTCAAAGAAATAACGAAGGCAGAGCATGTCAATGGTAACATCTGCCTCGTAATAATCATGATATTCATCGGATGCAACCAGCTTCATTGAGGTGCAGCCCCTTGTATCAGAACGATCCACCGGAATATATTTATCTTGATAATGAAGAAAAACCTTCTCCATATCCCCTTTTGCAACCTGAATCCGAATACGGAAAAGTCCTCCATGCAGACAAAAACAGTTGCGCTGGTCTGCGTAATGTGAGATGGCAGCTAAATTCATTTTTCAACCCTCCTAAATGAATGATATGTCCTCTTTTACTTTATTGGAAACGTTACCGATATGCAAGGAGAATCTTCTTTTTCTATAAAAGAAAACAGATTTACAGGAAAAAGAATATAAAAAAGCAGGAGCAGTCCTACCAGATCTGCTCCTGAAACCATGCAAAAAGGTCATCTACTATATAGGTTGCCCTGTTGGCAACCAGTTCGTCCCGTGTTCCGTAGCCGTAGGTCACACCAACGGAGTCGATGCCTGCCTTGTTGGCACCGATGATATCAAACTTCGTGTCCCCGATCATTACACATTGTTCCGGGGCAAGGGAAAGATCCTCCATGGCCTTTCGGATCAAACGAACCTTCTCAGAAGAGGGATCCTTCATTTCCGGTCCGGTCTGATAGTCAAAATACTGATCGAGTCCTAATTTTTCCAGGATTTGAGCTGCAAAAACATGAGGCTTGGATGTCACAAGCACGTTGCGAAGGCCCATTTCCTTATTTTTCTTCAAAATATCCACCACACCGGGGTAGAGGGTGACCTCGAACATTTTCCCGGCTTCATAGACCTTACGGTACAGTCGTACCGCCTCCTTGGCCTGCTCCTCGGACATTCCCATAAGATTACGGTAGGAATCCATCAGAGATGGGCCCACAAACTTACGCAGAAGCTCCCGGGGCTGCTCTTCATAGCCAAGCTCGGTGAGGGCGTACTGAGCGGAAGACATGATGGCGTCACCGGAATCCGTGATCGTACCATCCAGATCAATTAGAAACTCTGAATACTTAGGCATACAAACTCCTTTATAATACGTTAAAGTCTCAATAATTATAAGTGTTTTGGGATAACTTTACAAAATCATTTTCCACATTCTGGCAAAAATTCCCTGAAAAAAATAGAATGGACAAATTTCCGGGGAAAGCAAATAATAGAAGAGCAGTACAGCAGTCCTCAGACAGGAAGGAATTCTGGAAAATTTAGGAAAATTCAGGAAGATTCAGGAAGGTTTCAGGAAAGGATATTTCATGGCAGAAATAAGCAACAGCACCATCTGTTATATAGAAAAAGATGACAAGTACCTTATGCTTCTTCGCAACAAAAAGAAGAAGGATGTGAACAAGGGAAAGTGGATCGGAGTCGGTGGACACTGCGAAAACGGGGAATCTCCGGAAGAATGCATACGCAGGGAAGTCCGGGAAGAGACTGGTTTACTTTTAGACCAACTAAGCTTCCGAGGCATCATAACGTTTGTATACGGCAACGACATTACGGAGTACATTTATTTGTTCACCTCCGCATCTTTCCATGGGGAGCAGATCACCTGTAATGAGGGAGAACTCCATTGGATTCCAAAGGATCAATTATTTAACCTCAATCTGTGGGACGGTGATCGAATCTTCCTTCATCTTCTGGAAAAAAACGGCAATTTTTTCTCCCTGAAACTGGAATACGACAAAGAGGATCACATACAAAAAGCAGTGCTAAACGGCGAAAATATGCCACTTTTCAGCTTAGTTGACGGAAATGGCAACCCAACAGGAGCAAGACAAACACGGTACGTAATTGATCTGGAACAGCTCCCGTTCTGTTGATGTATCCTTGCTATTTCCCGGATCTTTCCAATACTTCCGGAAAATTTAGGACAACAGCTCTTGTTGTTGTTATATTTTATTAACTAGTTTTAACTTATATTTAGTTTAGGAAGTGCGCAAACCCTTGATTTTACAGAGGTTGCGCACTTTTTTCATGGAAAAAGAAGGACAAAGAACTGGAAAAATGCGGATAAAGGTCTGGTAAAAAACGGCAAAGAAACGGAAAAAAACGGGCAATAGGTATGGAAGAATTAGGACAAAGGTCTGGAAAAATGCGGTAAACTAACGGAAAAACAAGGATATCTCCCCATTTGTATGGAAAAATTAGGACAGTTATAAGGGGAAATTATCCTATTTTTTCCAGAAGTCAGCCTCTATTGTCCTAATTATTCCAGAACTTCGCAGTGGGAGAACGGAGATTGCGTGTGATTGTCCTAATTTTTCCTGGATAAAGACGGGGGATTGGAGGAAATCATGGAAAAATGAGGGTAATCTGCCGGAAAAGTGAAATGGAATCTTGGAACTTCTGGAAAAATTAGGACAGTATTTGCATGGGTTGTCCTATTTTTTCCAGAAGTTAATCGCTCACAAAAGCCGGAGCGACAGAAAAAAATCAGCCGATTTTTTCCATAAGTACCCGATTTGAGCCGTATATTGATATCATGGAAAAAATCGGCTAAAATCAACTTCAAGTATTGTAAAGACAAGGGTAGTGTGATATTCTTTCACATGTAGGATTGTCCGAATTTTTCCATAAGTTCCAGAATTAGGCGCCTGTTACGGCATATCATGGAAAAATTCGGCTAACGAAGACAGACATGGAAGCCCTGCCGGGCACATGAAGATATAGATATAAGCCTGCGTCTGCGTCACGATGTAAGAGGAAGACGCAGGATAAGGGATACAAGAGGAGAGAGCTGTGAAGAAAGAACAGGATAAGGTTCTGGTGGTAGCAGAGCCCGGTTATGACAAAAACAGAGATCGTAATGGCGATTATCAGAAGTCGAACTTTCTGATCGGTGCCAAGTACAAATCCTCAATTCAGGAGAATAAGATCATAGCCATTGCGTTGAGTAAGATCCGACAGAAGGATTATGAGATCGATCAGGGAAGCATTATCTGTAAATTCAAGGCCAAGGATCTTAAGATCGCCCTGGGGGCGGAGGATAACCACTCCATCTACAAGAAGCTGGATCGTATCAGTAAGAATCTGACCAACCGTTCGGTTGGATGGACGGATCCGAAGTCCAATAAGTTTGATTATATAGCGGTCGTTACCCGTGCCTCTTACGAGAACGGAACCTTTAGGATCAAATTCAACCAGGATCTGCAGGAATATATTGATGGGATCCGCGGGAATTATACGACCCTGTCTCTGGTTACCATGCTCCAGTTTAAGAATGTTTATTCCTTCCGTTTGTACGAATTGCTGCGATCCAAGGCATATTACCGGAAGGGCGAGGAGCGGGCAGACGAGTTCTTCGAGATCACCTTCCAGTTGTCGGAGCTGCGGCTTTTGATGGGAATTGTCAATGCGAACCTTGATTCGGTCCGGAATATTCTGCTGGAGAACCCGGATTTTCCGGATTACGATCGGGCGGTGGAGGCTTCTCCGGAGAAGATGTACGCCGATTGGGGTGACTTTAAGAGACATGTGGTCGATGTTGCGGTCAAAGAGATCAATAAGATCACGGATATGGCAGTGGAATATAAGCCTAAGAAGGGTGGAAAGGGCGGCCGTGTCTACGGTCTGATCTTCTACGTTCAGCTTCATAAGGACAAGCATCTGAATGCCGGATTTATCCAGGGAGAGCAGACAGAACTTCCCATTGATGTGGTGGATGCCGAGGTGGTACCGGTTGTGAAGAAGGCACCGAAGAAGGCGAAGACCACGGGTAAGATCGAGCTGACGGCCGAGCAGATGAATGTGGTGCTTTCCATTGCGAGGACCCTTCCGCCGGATCTGGATCTTGACGGTATCAAGTCCATAGCAGAAGCCGGAAATTTCGATCCGGATTATATTAACGAGAAGTATGAAATGTCAAAGTCACAGGATGTGGATAACCTGGTAGCCTGGATGGTGGCAGCTCTTAAGAACGACTATAAGAGCTCTTCTGTTAAGACGAAGAAGACCGCAAAGGGCAGAAAGCGCATGGATTCTGACCTGGAGTATGATATTGACGCCATTGAAGCACGGATGCTCAGACAAGAATAATCGTTGTAAGGATCATCTTTTTTCCAATAGAATCAAGTTGTTGTTTATAGGAGGGGGCTTTCTTTGGCTATGGGAAATTTTTAGAAGAGTTGTAGGTGTATTATGAAAAAAAGAAGCAGTTTCTCAGGAAAATTGGGATTTGTCCTATCGGCGGCTGGCGCTTCGGTGGGACTCGGTAACATTTGGAGATTTCCATATCTATTGGCAAAGTATGGAGGAGGAATCTTCCTTCTCATATATATTCTGTTGGCTCTGACCTTTGGTTATACCATGATCATGGCAGAGACATCCCTGGGACGAATGACACATAGGAGTCCGGTGGGAGCCTTCAATACCATTGGCAAGCATCCCCTGATCAAAACGGGAGGCTGGCTGAACGCCATCATTCCGATCCTTATCGTTCCGTATTATTCCGTTATCGGCGGCTGGGTCTTAAAGTACCTGATCGATTATATTTTTAGCGGAGCGAAAACACCGGCGAAGAACGACTACTTTACCACCTTTATTACCGGTGTACAGCCGGAGATCTGGTTCGTGGTATTCTGTCTGGCAACGGTGGCCATTATTTTCATGGGCGTAAAGGGAGGTATCGAGAGAGTATCGAAGATCCTGATGCCGATCCTTGTGGTTCTTGCAATTATTATCAGTATTTATTCTGCGACCCGTCCGGGAGCCGTTGCGGGCATCCGGTATATGTTTGTACCTGAGATCAAGAATTTCAGCTGGATGACCGTGGTGGCAGCCATGGGACAGATGTTTTATTCCCTTTCCATTGCCATGGGAATTCTGATCACCTTCGGAAGCTATATGAAAAAGGATGTTTCCATCGAGGAAAGTACCGACCAGGTGGAGGTATTTGATACCGCCATTGCGGTTCTGGCAGGACTTATGATCATTCCGGCGGTCTTCGCTTTTTCCGGACCCAATGCCGGTGAGAACCTTGGAAAAGGACCGTCTCTGATGTTTATCACCATGCCGGCCATCTTCAATTCCATGGGATTTGGACGGATCATCGGTATCGCCTTTTTTGCCCTGGTGCTGTTTGCGGCACTGACATCCTCCATTGCACTGACAGAGTCTGCGGTGTCTACCTTTGAGGATGAGCTTCACTGGAGCCGTAAAAAGGGCACGGTCCTTATGGCGGCGATCATGCTGGGACTGGGCAGCCTGTCAGCTCTTGGCTATGGTATCCTTTCCAGCGTTAAGATCATCGGCATGCAGTTTTTGGATTTCTTCGACTTTTTGACAAACTCCGTTATGATGCCGCTGGCTGCAGTATCGACCTGTATCCTGATCAATCGTGTCATCGGACTGGATAAGATCGAAGAAGAGATCACAAGAGACGGACACAAGTTCCGCCGTAGACCGATCTTCCGTTTTATGATCCGCTACCTGTGCCCGCTGTTCTGTCTGATCATTCTGGTATCCTCTATTCTGGATGCCTTTGGAATTATTAAGCTCTGATACAGGGATATATACTTGTTTTTATAGGCAAAAATCTTCCGGTGGGGTATAATTCGAGGTGAAGGAACAGCGAAAGAGTAGCATCGCACGGCTGATGTCATTGGGGGATGGCAGAGCGAAGGAGAGGTATTATGTTGAAGCATAAGAAGAGAGTTCCTGATCTGCTATGTCTAGCCTTGTTCATTCTGATCTTTATTAACGGTTTTGAGTCCGGTGGTTACCAGGCCAGCCTGCATACCATAGGCAAGGTCTATGATCTGAGTATCACTTCCATGGGGCTATTCGCAACGGTAGAGCTTTTTTCTACCATGCTGGCACCTATCATTCTGGGAAGCTGGGCGGATCATGTCGGTAAGAAAAAGAGCCTGATCCTTATGGTGTATCTGCAGATCCTAAGTTGTGCCTTTATCGGTATCGGAACGTCGCAGATCGCATTTCTGATTGGTATCTTTATTCTTGGAATTTCCACGAGCACAACACAGTTTGTGGGAATTGCCGCTGTGGGAGATATCTATAAGGATTCCGGATTTAAGATCGGAGCCATTACCTCCATGTATGCCTTAGGATCTGTTGTGGCTCCTCTGATGGTGGGGGCCTATCTGAAGGCCAACATCGATTGGCGCCTTATGTTCTGGCTGATCCTGGGAATCTCCCTTCTCAGTCTGATCGGACTTAATGATAAGCATGCGGACTGGACCATGAAGAAGGAAGTGGAGCATAGTCTGACCCCCCAGGGAGAGCTGGTGATTCCTGCCATCATGATGTTAAGTCTGATCATGCTGGTCTATGTAGGGTTTGAGAACGGCTTTGCCTTTTTTGTGAACAGTTACTTTATCGATGAGTTAAAGTCCGATTCCGGTGAGCTGGCACTGTCTGTGTACTGGATGATGATGATCCCGTCGCGACTTGTTTCCGGTAAGTTCAGCCGGCACGCCATAAGGAACCTTTTGGCGGCGACGGTGGCGATTCCGTTTTTGACCATTGCTATGACCTTTACTTCGGATGTATGGCTGGAGATTGTTTTGGGAGGTGCGTTAGGTTTTGCCTGTGGTGCCATCTACCCCAACTGCCTGACCCTTGCCATGAAGTATTCCGGACGTTTTTCAGCAACCGCTGTCGGCATTATTACCACAGCCACCGGTATCGGCGGCGTTATTGGTACGGGACTTATGGGTATTATGGCGGATCACCTTGGCTACAGTATGGCAATGGTATTGCTTGCGATATTATTCATGGTGGACATTCTGATCGCCATCGGCCTGAAATTATTCGTTGACCATGGGAGGAAAGCAGCGTGACGAGAAGGGAATTTGAAATAACCGATGAAGAACATGCAATGCAGTGTCTGATGAAGGCAATTGGAGCGAAATGGATCACAGGGTTATTGGCAGGTTGCATGGCTTTTTTTATGGTTTGTCAGACGGGATATGCAGACACAGGTCAGAAGAGCAGGACGGAGGCTGCCTCCACCGGTGAGGAGATCATCCATCGCCGGGTGCTGGATCTGTCCGGGGATATCAAGGTCAAGAAGCCGAAGCGCAAGTCAGTCAGGGGATCTTCCGGCGAGCTGCCGGAGATCACGGATCAGAAGTACTGGAATGCATTTTCCTCCCGGTACTATTATCAGGATCTGTCTGCGGATGAGAAGAAATTCTATGATGCCTACTGTGATTCTCTGAATGAATTTCTGATCACCGATCTGGATGCCTACCAGATCCAGAGTTACAACGAGGATAACCAAATGATCACCCTGTATGCCTCCCGTAAGGTGGATGTTCCGGCAACGGTCAGTGATGAAAAGCTGGATGAGATCGCCACGCTGGTCGAGTATGAGAATCCGCAGTATTTCTTTCACTTTTCCTATGCGGCTCATACCACAGACGGGACGCGGGTGGATTATGTGTATCCGGTGATCCTGGAGGAGTTTCGCTCCGGTTCCACTAGGGCAGAGGCGGCGTATCAGATCATGGAGGCGGCCTCCGATTATCTTGAGGCGGCTGAGGGCGCAGGAAGTGTTCTGGAGAAAGAGACCATCATCCACAATAAAATGATCGAGAATATCTGCTATAAGTATGATGAGAACGGGGATACGGACTGGGGTAATCTGTACCAGACATCCGCCAGCACCTTTCTTTTCGGAACCACGGTCTGTGCCGGATATGCCAAGGGATTTTCCATGCTGATGAATGCTCTGGGAGTTCCTACGGTGGCTGTGACCAGCCTCTCTCACGCGTGGAATGAAGTTATGATCGACGGTGGGTGGTATAACGTAGATGTGACATGGGATGATAAGGACAAGAATACCGGGCTGGATGCCACAGCTGCAAGCCAGTCGGCAAGACAGTACTTTAATATCAGTGATGCGACCATGAGGTCACGTGACGGACATTCCTACTATATGCATGTGCCGGAGTATTTTTACACGATCCGTCCGGCCTGCAGTAAGGATTATGCGGTTCCCAAGCCGGTGACATTGAAGCTGAAAAAGGTTGCCGCCGGTCAGATGAAGGTGACCGGCAGTACCTCCGGTGAGATCCAGGGTTACCAGATCTCCTATAAGGTTGGAACCAAGGAGAAGACAGTTGCCGTGGCAACACGGGGAGTCCTCTCCAAAAAGATCACAAAGCTCACAAAGGGTAAGACCGTAAAGGCCCGGATCCGGACCTATCTGGTGATACTGGGTGAGAAAAACTATTCCGCCTGGACGGCCTACCGGAAGGTCAAGGTCTAGTAATCCTTTGTGGAATCCCGAAGCACAAGGTCTGTCTCCACGTACAGGGTACGATAATCCAGAGACGGATCCTTGATGCGGGAGAGGAGCAGGGAAACGGCGGATACCCCCATGCTCTGGCTGTGGATGTGGATGCTGGACAGAGGCGGGGTGACGATCCTTGCTTCGGAGGAGTCATCAAATCCGCAGATCATCACATCCTTTGGTGCAGACAGGTTCAGCCGTTTCATAGCCTGCATCAGGTCAATGGCCACAAAGTCATTGGCACAGATAAACAGTTCCGGTAGATGCGAAAAGCCCCGGAGTCTTTCTTCGAGATAATCCCGGTAGGGCGTTCCGATGTCCAACGTGCCGGCGGGGAGATTTTCGCTGATACAAAGCTCTTCATGAATGGTCAGGCCGGAGAGGTGCATACCGTTGCGGAAGGCAAGGTAGCGTTCGCAGAAGGACTGACAGTGCATCATTTCTCCCACAAAGCCAATCTCTTTGACACCTCGCTCCTTCATGGTGGCGATCAGTTCCAGAATACAATCCGTATTGTTCATATACAGCTTATCTGCCTTCAGTGGTTTTTGTCCAAGCTCCACCGGAGAGTCAATGAAAAGGACAGGTGTGTCCAGTTCTGTCAGCATTTTGCTATATTCATAGTTGAACACTTCAACACAGATAATGGCTGCACAGTTGTCTTCCTTAAAGGACGGCGGCAGTGTGTTATTCTTAAGATTATCCTTTGACACCCGATAATAATTTAAATGATAGTTGAGAACGGAAAGCTCTTGCTCCACCCGATCCATCATGGTTGATGAGAAATGGGATTCGCTGATAAAGCTGGAGGAGAAAAAGGCGATTCCGTTCTTTTCTTTTGCCTTCATCAGGCGGATCTGCGGATCCATCTCCATATAGCTGAATTGCTTGTATCCCATCTGTATTGCGGTCTCAAGAATCTTCTGTCGGGTGGTCTCCGCCAGAGATCCGTTGTTATTGATTGCTTTTGAAACGGTATTGCGAGAGATGCCGAGAGCATCTGCAATATCCTGTATGGTGACTCTTTTTCCCATAGAATACCTCCAAATGTTGTTCAAAAAAAGTATAGCATTTGTCAGAAAAATGTGCAAATGTAACATTGCATTTTCTGTTCATGATTGTGCAAATGCACAATTTATAATTGACAAATGTAAAGCGTGAAGCTATAATCCAGAATAGATAGCAACAGAAAAGGGGGTTATTTTTTATGAAAGCCGGGAAATTAAGGAGCACAGGCGTGAATCAGAGTGAAAGCTTCCTGCAATACGTGAGGAAGCATTGGCAGCTGTACTTCATCTTCCTCTTACCCGCATTGGCGTTGACGATCATCTTCAAATACATTCCCATGGGGGGAATCCTGATCGCATTTGAAGAATACAGTCCGTTTTTGGGGATCACAGGAAGTGAATGGATCGGATTTGCAAACTTTACAAGATTCCTTCACTCACCGGATTTTATCCAGTACCTTTTGAACACACTGAAGCTTGCGGTGTATGGACTGTTGTGGGGCTTTCCGGTTCCCATCATTCTGGCGCTGCTGCTGAATCGGATCCAGAGCACCGGACTGAAGAAAAAGATCCAGCTCATCCTCTACATGCCGAACTTTGTATCGGTCATCGTTCTCTGTGGTATGGTACGAATCCTTTTATCCGTAACCGGACCATTGAACGGAATGCTTGGAACTTCCATTAACTTTATGACGGTTCCGGAGTTCTTCCGACCGATCTACATCATCAGCGGAATCTGGCAGGGAGCCGGTTGGGCATCCATCATGTACACGGCATCACTTGCCAATGCAAGCCAGGAGCTTCGTGAGGCAGCCATCATCGATGGAGCCAACATCTGGCAGCAGATGAAGGCAGTGGACTGGCCGGCGATCCGGGATATGGTTGTCATTCAGTTCATTCTCTCCGCCGGTAATATTATGAGCATCGGATTTGAGAAGGCCTATGCGTTACAGACGGATATGAACATGCAGTCTTCCGAGATCATCGCGACCTACGTATATAAGAAGGGTCTTCTGGACGGAGACTACAGTTTCTCCACAGCAGTGGGACTTTTTAACACGGTAATCAATGTGGTTCTTCTTGTACTGGTGAACAAGATCGTTGCGAGAATGAACGACGGAAAGGGGATTTAAGATGACAAAGGGAAAAGGAGCCGCTACCTCAAAACGATATAAGTTTAGAAATATGAGTGGGTTTGACAAGACCTTTACCATTGTGGGCAATCTGCTGCTGGCACTGTTTGTCATCGCCATTGTCGTTCCCATGATCTACATCGTGATTGCATCCTTTATGAATCCGGTAACGCTGCAGAACAGCGGAATCAGTTTTGATCTGAAGGACTGGACACTGACGGCCTACAAGCGTGTTATGGCCAATAAAATGATCTGGGTGGGCTTCGGAAATGCCATTCTGTATTCCACCGTCTTCACCCTGATCTCGGTTTTTGTCACACTGCTTTGTGCCTATCCTATGTCCAGAGCAGATTTCCGCGGCAGAAAGTTTTTCAATGTGATCTTTGTGATCACCATGTTCTTCAACGGCGGACTGATCCCGACCTACCTTCTGATCAGTAACATGGGTCTTGTGGACAGCATGTGGGCACTGATCCTGCCGGGAGCATTCAGCGTATGGAATATGATCATCGCAAGAACTTATTTTGGCAATCTGCCAAGGGAACTTCGAGAGGCAGCGGAAGTTGACGGAGCAGATGATGTGACCTATTTTTTCAAAATTTTGATTCCCTTGAGCAAGCCGCTGATCATGGTGCTTGTGTTATGGGTATTTGTCGGAATGTGGAACAGCTATTTTGATGCTATGATCTACCTCAATTCCGAGTCAAAGCAGCCTTTACAGCTGGTTCTTAGAGCCATCTTGATTCAAAGTCAGCCGCAGCCTGGCATGATCTCTGATATGCAAAGTACGGCAGCCAGAGCACAGCTGGCGGAATTATTGAAGTACGCAACAATCATTATTTCAAGTATTCCTCTCTTTGTAATGTATCCGTTTTTCCAGAAGTACTTTGAGGATGGCATAATGATCGGTTCCGTGAAGGGGTAACAGACTTTGCATGACGGGGGTATGGGATCCCGGTCATGCAGGTTGTTATATAAAAGATATGAAAGGAAAGGGAAATGAAAAAACAAGTTGTAAAAAAGGTGTTGGCAATGACAATGATCGCTGCAATGACAGCAGGGATCACCGCTTGCGGCAGCCAGGGAACGGCAGCCGGTAAGAAGATGCAGAAGGTGGATAAGTCTACCTTACAGTTCCCATTGAAGGAGCAGGAGACCATCTCCGGAATGACAAGCTTTCCGGCAGGCTCTGAATCGGATCCGAACAAGCGGACGATTTTCAAGCGTCTTGAAAAAGAGACCAACGTTCATGTGGATTGGACAGCAGTACAGTCCGACCAGTGGGGAGACAAGATCGGTCTTACCATGTCCGATCCGAATAAGCTTCCGGACTTTATCTTCACAGCCGGATTTGACGACAGCAGCCTGTTAAAATATGGAAAGCAGGGTGTGATCATCCCTCTGGAAGACTACATCGACAACTATATGCCGAATCTGAAAAAGGTTCTGGATGAGAATCCGGAGTATCGCGCTATGAGTACCGATTTCCAGGGACATATCTGGGCACTTCCATGGATCGAGCAGCTGGGCAGCGGTAAGGAAGCCATCCAGTCTGTCAGCGATATGAGTTTTATCAACAAGAAATGGCTGGATTTCCTTGGTCTTGAGATTCCGAAGACAACAGAGGAATTCGAGAAGGTCCTCATCGCTTTCCGTGATAATGCGGATAAGCTTCAGAAGGAGTTCCATATCGACGGAAGCATCATCCCTATGTCCTGCATCGTTAACGATGGAAGCCAGGATCCTTCCATCATCATCAACGGATTCGGCGAGGGCTATGGTGATACAGACTGCGGACGTCATATTGCAGTCAATGATGACAACAAGGTAATCTGCTCCGCAACACAGGATGGCTATAAGAAGGGTATCACCTGGCTTCACCAGCTCTATCAGGAGAAGCTTATCGATCCGGAAGCTTTTACACAGGACTGGTCCACATACGTATCCAAGGGTAAGGCAGGCCGTTACGGCGTGTGCTTCTCCTGGGATGTGGCAAACATCGACAACCTGAAGGACTGGGTTCCACTTCCTGCACTGAAGGCAGATGTACGCAGCATTACACCATGTAATTCCTCCTTCACCGGTGGATATGACCGTGGCCGCTGTGTTGTAACCGCTATGGCCAAGAATCCGGCACTGGTATGCGCATGGCTTGACCAGATGTACGATCCGTTCCAGTCTCCACAGAACAACTGGGGAACCTACGGAGAGAAGGACGACTTTGATATCTTTGAATTAGGAAAGAACGCAGACGGCGAGAAGATGTTAAAGCATGCCGATCTGGGAGATGCATCTCCGGTAGAGGTACGTGAGGCTGAGTGCGTGGGCGGACCTCTGGCTGTGCTGGATTCCTACTACGGTAAGTATGTGACCTGCCCGGACGATGCCAAGTATCGTATGGACTGGATCAAGGATATCTATGTTCCGGATATGATTCATGACAACATGTATCCGAATGTATTTATGACCGTAGATGACACCAAGAAGATCTCCGATCTTACAGCAGATATCAGCAAGACCATCAATGCCAAGAAGTCTGACTGGATCATGAACGGATTCACAGATAAGGATTGGGACAAGTATGTGAAAAAGTTGGATTCCTACGGCATGAAGGAATATCTTGGTATTTTCCAGAAATACCTTGAGGAGTATAATAAGGCTAAATAAGGCAGTCAGACAGATTTTTTTCAGATAAGGATTTAAGTTATGAGTAAGCTTCTGGATAAAGCAAGAGACTACGAGAAGGAACAGTATGATAAGATCCCGGCAGAATTACGGCCGGCGTTTCATCTGACACCCTGGGTGGGCTGGATCAATGACCCCAACGGTTTTTCCTACCACGATGGTTATTACCATATGTTCTACCAGTATCACCCCTATGACGTGAGATGGAACAGCATGTACTGGGGACACGCAGTGAGCAGGGATCTGCTGCACTGGGAGTACCGGCCGGTTGCCCTGGCACCGGACGAGTCCTACGATCAGCACGGCTGCTTTTCCGGAAGCGCTATTACATTAGAGGATGGAAGACATCTTCTGATGTACACCGGTGTTCATCCCAGCGATGAGGATCCGAAGCGGGATGCGCAGCATCAGTGCATTGCCATCGGTGACGGAAGAGACTACGAGAAGGTGGCGAACAATCCGGTTCTGAGTGTTTCCGACATACCGGCGGGGGATGATAAGATCGATTTCCGTGATCCTAAGATCATCCGTCTCAAGGATAACACCTATGTGGCGCTGTGCGCCAATCTGTCAGCGGATGGTTCCGGACAGATCCTGATGTATCGGAGCGAGGACTGCCTCAGCTGGAAATTCTGGAAGGTTTTAGCTAAGAATCAGAATCGCTACGGTAAGATGTGGGAGTGCCCGGATTTCTTCGAGATCGACGGCATGTGGTATCTGATCACAAGTCCTCAGTTTATTCTGGCGGAGGGCTATGAGTTTATCAGCGGCAACGGTACCCTTTGGCTGGACGGATCCTTTGACGAAGAGACCGGCGAATTTGTTGAGGCAGGTCATCACAGATCCATTGACTATGGAATCGACTTCTATGCGCCACAGACGGTTCTCACACCGGACGGTCGTCGCATCATGATCGGTTGGATGCAGAACTGGGATTCCACCGAGGTGCGGGGAGAAGAGGAGCTGCCATGGTTTGGACAGATGACACTTCCGAGAGAACTCTTTGTAAAAGATGGTATCCTCTGTCAGAAGCCTACGAAGGAGCTGGAGGATCTGCGTCATGCCCCTGTGACCTATGAGAACGAAGGGTTTACCGGATCTAAGGCATTCTCCGGTATTGCAGGTCAGATCATCGATCTTACCATTTCCCTTCGTGCAGCGGATCCGCAGAAGGTGTATCAGAAGTTTTCCGTTCATTTCGCAGAGAAGGACGGCCACTATACCGCTCTGGATTTTGATCCGCAGGAGCAGACCCTTACCATCGATCGTCGGTTCAGCCTGATTCGTCATGCGGGAATTCACCAGAGGACCTGCAGCATCGAGGGCAGCGGCAACGGTGATCTGAAGCTTCGTCTGATTCTTGACAGACGCAGTGTGGAGGTCTTCATCAATGATGGAGAGAAGGTCATGTCCGCCATTGTTTTTGCAGATCCGGAGGCTGATGGAATCTCCTTCCATGCCAAAGGCGGGGTGAAGATGGATCTCTGTAAGTATGAATTAGATGAATCGGTAAAATGAAAAGAGTTCAGTAACATGTAGGTCGGATTTGTGCAAAAATACGAGTGAATCATGTGTAGCTATATGGTATAATGCAGTTATCGTTTTGCGCATTTTTCTTTTATAAGGAGGACCAACATGAAATTTGCCAATCCACCTAAGAAAGTCATGGAAGTATCCGATATTGTATGCGTTTTGAAGAACTCTGCCACGACGTGGAGTATTGATACGTACAATGATATTTCGCGTAACATAGAGTTGCAGGCGGGGATCGAAGAATATCAGGTCGAGCGCTTTGCACTGATTCGTATGGCAATCGTCATTACACGTATGGAGACAGGAAGGGCTGAGCCGCAGGCGATTTATCAGTCATTGATACAGCCTCGGAAGGAGATTGTGACAGAGTCCAAGCTCATTACAACCTTCTCAGAGCGAGAGGCTTGCCGCACAGCTTTGAATTTACTTCCGGACGATGAATTGTATACCAAGGTGGCAGCTTCTGCCCGTATGTGTATGGAAGGAATCGTTGAATACGATTATTATCATCAGATGTAACTTAAATGTAAGAGAAGGAGGTTCGCTTTGCGGACCTCTTTCTTTGTGTGCAGGGGAGTAAAAGAATGCGTCACCTATTTCGAGACTTAAACGATGAACATGTGATCCGGTTTTATATACGGGCGATCCATCTGGTGATCCTGGTGGGAGCTTTGACCTGCGGGATCTGTGCCGGCATCTATATTGCATTTCGACCGGATCTGTCCGACCGGAATATGGAAAAGGCCAGGACCATCGGCGTCAGCTATATGACCATGAACAATGAATTCTACAAGATCATCAACCAACAGATCCAGTATAAGGTGCAGACAAGAGGAGATCGGGTGATCCTGCGGGATCCTGCGCTTGACGTTCGACGCCAGCAGGAGCAGATCCGGGAGATGCTGGATGACGGCATCGATGCTCTGATCCTGACTCCGGTGGAGGCCACCGCCTTAACGAATGTGCTGGTGAGAGCCCGGAAGAAGGGCGTCAAGATCATTGTGGTGGATACGGAGTTAAGGGACAATTCCCTGGCGGATGTCACCATCGTTTCCGACAATTACAAGGCCGGCTGTATCATGGGAGATTATTATGTGAAGCAGCACCCCAATGGAGCGAAGGTGGTGCTGATGACCCATGACGAGACCATTTCCGGTAAGGAACGGATCGACGGTTTCTGCGATTCCATCAACGCCAATAAGAAGATCCGTATCGTGGGCAAGATCCCCTGCGAAGGGCAGATGGAGATCGCCGCACCTTCTTTAAAAAAGTTTATTGATGCAGGCAACAACTTTGACAGTGTGTTCTGCCTGAATGATCTGGCGGCAACGGGGGCGGCTTCGGCATTGGAATCCCGCAGTCTTCTTCACAAGGTACAGCTCTACGGCGTGGACGCTTCTCCCAGCGCAAAGGAAATGATCAACGAAGGCATCATGCAGGCCACTGCCGCCCAGTTCCCCACAGAGATCGGGGAAAAGGCAGCCGAGGCGTTGTATCGCCTGTTGGATGGAGAGCGGGTACAACCCAAGATTTTCGTTAATGTGGAACTGGTCAACCAGTCCAATGTAAAGAGGTACAGGGTGGATCGATGGCAGTAGAGATGGAAGCGTTCAAGAATAGAAATGAAGCGGGGATGATCGACCGGATCTCGTATCAGCTGTTGTATCTGATGATCTTCATCAATGGGATCACCGTGGTGGGGCAGGCGCTGGCTACCAAGCATGCCATTTCCGGTTTTATCCGGGAGGGCAACATTCTGGATTATATGATGGTGATTGGGAAGATCCCCTATTACTACTACAAGGTGCCTCTGGCCATCAGCCTGTTTTACATTGCCCTGGCTCTTATGCTGGTGACGGGGTGCAACAATCATGTGGAGCTGGCCATTAAGCTGCTGTTTGAGGTACTTCTGGTGGGTGCGATCAGTTCTCTTATCGGTTTTTCCTATACGGGGCTGGTATTCCTTCTGATGGCGGATACCATGCGCTGTTCGGTGAACTGGAACAAACGACTGGTCTATATTATCCTGATCTCGCTGTTTGATATCGCCATGAACAGTGTGTTCATCCGGAAGATGTTTATGGTCACCTCGGTGAGCGAGACCTGGAGCTATTACCGCAGCGATATTGCATCGGCTCTGGAAAGCGGTGTCAATGCCATTTCCCTGATCAATACCTTCCTGTTTATTATGTTCATGGTATTCCTGACGTTGGAACAGATGAGTGAAAAGGAAAGGATCCGTGTCCTGAACGTCCGTCTGGAGAACACGAACAATCAGTTGACGGAGGCGAACAGCCAGCTGGAGGATGCCAACCGGAAGCTGGAGGAATACGCCAAGGAATCGGTAAAGGTGGCCCAGACCAGGGAGCGAAACCGACTTGCCCGGGAGATCCACGATACACTGGGACATTCCCTTACGGGTATGGTAACCGGTATCGAGGCAAGCATTATCCTGATGGACATCGCCCCGGATGCGGCCAAGGAGCAGCTGAAGGCCATCGAAGAGGTGGGCCGACAGGGCATCACCGACGTTCGGCAGTCGGTGAAGGCGTTGCGCCCGGATATGCTTGAGAAAATGGATCTGGACGATGCCATCGTGAAAATGCTGGATGAGATGAAAAAATCAACGGGTATTTCCATCGGTTACATCTGTCAGGCGGATCTTAAGCACCTGAATCAGGATGAAGAGGACGTGATCTACCGTATCGTTCAGGAGAGCACCACCAATTCCATCCGACATGGAAAGGCGACGAAGATCCAGATCGAGATCACCAGGGAGAAACAGTTCCTGAAGGTAAAGGTGCGGGACAACGGAATCGGCTGCGGTGATGTCACCAAGGGATTCGGTCTTCACCATATGGAGGAAAGACTGCACCTTTTGGGCGGAGATTTGCATTACGAGGGAGGCCACGGCTTTTTACTGGAGACATGGTTCCCGGTCCGCTGGGGAAACGAAGTGGTAGAAAGAGGAGAGCATGATTAATATTTTAATTGCAGATGATCAGGAACTGATGAGACAGAGTCTGACGCTGATTCTGGAGAATATACCGGATTTTCATGTGTTGGGAGCCGCTTGTGACGGTCATGAGGTGATCCGGGCGGTTCGGGAGGAAAAGCCCGACGTGATCTTAATGGATATCCGTATGCCGGGAATGGATGGGGTGGTCTGCACACAGATCATCAAGGACCAGTATCCGGATATCAAGATCATCATTCTGACCACCTTCGACGACGATGAGTATGTGTTCAATGCGTTAAAATTCGGTGCCAGTGGCTACCTCCTCAAGGGAATTTCCATTCAGGAACTGTCAAAGGCCATTCGCAAGGTCTACAACGGAACCGCCATGATCAATGAGGATATTGCCTCCAAGGTCGTGAAGCTTTTTTCAAAAATGGCCCAGTCCAACGTCACCATCCAGGTGCCGGAGGATTCTCAGGAGACCTTAAAGGAAAACGAGTGGAAGATCGTGGTACAGATCGGAAGAGGACTGTCCAACAAGGAGATCGCCACGAAGCTGAACCTTTCCGAGGGAACGGTGCGCAATAACCTTAGCACGATCCTTAGCAAGCTGTGTCTTCGGGATCGTACCCAGCTCGCGATCTGGGCAGTTCAGACAGGGGCAGTCAATCAGGATATTCAGGAAGATTAAAGATGTGGGAACAGATACGAGGATTTTTTGAGATAAGGATCAATAAGGTCATGCTGGCGGCGATCCTTGTGCTTTTCGGCGTTATGCTGTTGGGAAAGCAGGCCGGAAATACAGATCATGAGACAGGGAAAAAGATACTGACCATTGGTGCCTTCACCGGTAGTTACTGGGATTACCAGAATGGTTTTTCCTATCATATTCTGGATGATGCCATCAAGCGTTTTGAGAAGGAACACCCGGATGTTGAGGTGCGATACACCAGCGGAATCACAAGAGAGGATTATACCGAGTGGCTGGCGGAGAAGATGGTCAAAGGCAAGTCGCCGGACCTGTTTTTCGTACCCAATGAGGAGTTTGGAACCTTTGTACAGACCAAGTCCATGATGAATCTGGACGATATCATCCGGCAGGATACCTCCTTTCACAGTGGAGATTTCTATGAGAAAACCATAAAGAGCGGACAGTGGGAAGGGCATCAGTATGCCATCCCTTACGAGTGTTCTCCTACGGTGATGATGGTCAATCAGACCCTTTTGAAAAAGGCGGGGATCAGCTCCATCGGCAGCCGATGGACCTGGGATGACATGTATGACATCTGTCAGAAGATCGCCGGGAACAAACAGTTGAAAAACATCTGTTATGTGGAAAACTATGAGTGGAAGGACGCTTTTCTGGCGAACCGGGTCCATGTGATCAATAAGGAAGGGACGAAGTGTAATTTCACCGGCAGAAGGGTCTACCAGTCCATCTCTTTTCTGGAGAAACTCCAGGAGATGGAAGAGAAGACGAGGGATGTAAAGGGCGACTTTTTCAAAGGAAATGTAGTCTTTGAACCCATGCTTTTTTCTGCCTATCGTGCCAAAAAGACAACGGAGTACCACCTGAAAAAGGAAGGCAGCTTTGACTGGGGTTACACCGCCATGCCAAGCGGTCCCTCCGGCTCCAACTGCGCCATGGTGGACGTGCTCTCCCTTGCCATCAGTTCCCAGTCCCGGTATCCAAAGGAGGCCTGGGAGCTTCTGAAGACATTGACCTATGATCCCAAGATTCAGGCGGAACTGTTTGATTTCCGGGAGGGAATTTCACCTCTCCGGTCGGTGACAGAATCCCTGCAGACGGTGTTTCACTTGAAGGCTCAGACTGGTGTGAACCTGGATGTGGATGTGATCTCTCAGGTCATGAAGGATTCTGCCATCCGTGAGCGGTACAGCAATTATACCGAGGTTCAGGACGAGATCGACACAGCGGTGAACGATATCATCAACACGACTGCCAATATCCAGATGGAACAGATCCTGTGGGATAAGAGGATCAATCAATACCTGCAAAAACTTCAATAAATACGGAGGAATGACATTTGTCATGGGAACAAGTGACAAATTTCTTAACGACGTCATTACAATTGTGAGATGCCCCGATGGGGCATTTTTTTTATAGTTATATCAGTTAGAAAGGAGGGGCGAAAATGAAATATGTAATGCTAGTCAGTCACGGTGAGTTTGCACAGGGTCTTCGGAATGCTGTCTGCATGTTAGCCGGCGCTGACCGGGATGATGTCATTGCTGTTGGTTTGAAAAACGGAATGGGATCCAACGATTTTGCCGAGGAGTTAAAGAAGCAGATTCCGGAAATGAAAGAAGAGGATGAGCTGATCCTTTTCGCGGATATCGTTGGTGGATCACCGCTTACCACAACAGCCAATGTGATTGCCGAGCTGGGGATCTTAAATCAGACGACAATGATCGGTGGAATGAATCTGCCGATGGTGCTCACCACCGTAATGAGTAAGGATTTCATGGATCTTGATGAGGTGTTAAAAGATGCCATGGAAGGGGGAATTGAGCAGATCCGTCCGTTTGAAGTGGCCGGCGATGACGATGACGAGGAGGATTTATAGTTGCGGTTTTGCAACCTGCAACGAAGGAAAGAGGAGGAAATATGTCAGTTTCATTTGTAAGAATCGATGACAGAATGATTCACGGACAGACTGTAACCAGATGGTCATTAGAGTACCCATGTGATGGGTTGATTGCTGTTAATGACGCAGCAGCTTCCAATCCGGTGCTGAAGGCAGCTTATAAGAGCGCTTCCGACAAGAAGACATTTGTATGGGGTGTGGATGAGTTCATTAAAAAGAGCCAGAAGGTACTGGATTCCGACACAAGATATTTTGTGATCACAAAGAATCCGCTGGATATGAAGAAAATTCTTGTGGATGCCGGATTTGTCCCAAGCGACGTAAAAGAGGTCATCGTTGGACCTTGTAACGATCGTCCGGGAACAACAAAGCTTGGCAACAATCAGTCGATCACACAGGAAGAGGCCGAGGCTTTAGAGGCGATTGCAAAGGCCGGCTATGATGTGGAATTTGCACTTTTAAAGGAAACTGCGATCGGTAACTGGAAAAAATTCAGAGGCCAGTTTGGCTTCAATGACTAGGGGGGAGTTTGAATATGACGATTAGTATATTTCAGGCCATTATCCTTGGACTGTTTGCATCACTGTCAAGTATGCCGGGATTAGGTGGCACATCCATTGGTAACTATACATTAGGAAGACCATTGATCGGTGGATTGATCTGTGGACTGGTATTGGGAGACGTTCCAACCGGAATCATGGTCGGTGCAGCAATGCAGGTCGTATACATCGCACTGGTTACACCGGGCGGAACCGTATCCGCTGATGTGCGTGCGGTATCCTACATCGGTATTCCACTGGCAATGCTTGCTGTAAAGTCTTACGGACTGGATCCTGCATCTGCAAAGGGTGTTGCCCTTGCAACATCTTTCGGAACCATGGTAGGTACTGTGGGAACTGTTTTATTCTACGGAACAGCAACCATGAACCTGATCTGGCAGCATATGGGCTGGAAATGGGTTGATAAGAGAGAGTACAAGAAGCTTTACCTTGTAGACATGGTATTCCCATGGATCTCACACATTATTTTCTCACTTGTTCCAACCGTTATCATGTGTATGCTTGGTTCTGACGTGGTAGAGACCATCAAGAAGACACTTCCAATGGATGGAATTCCAATGAAGACCCTCTTTACCGTAGGTGCACTTCTTCCTTGCGTAGGTATTGCGATCCTTCTTAAGCAGATCGTACGTAGCGCAAAGGACTTCGTTCCATATCTGTTCGGTTTTGCACTGGCAGCATCTATGGGACTGAACCTTGTAAGTGCAACAGTTGTTGCAGGCATGTTCGCCATTGTGATCTTCGAGCTTAAGATGCTTCAGCTCAAGAAGCCGGCAGTGGCTGCAGGCGGACAGTCATTAGACGACGATGATGAGGAGGATATTTAATATGGCTGAAAAGAAGTTATCAAAAAAGGCTTTATCTAAGTCATTTCACAACTGGTATTACGGAAATCTGACATGCTTCTCTCAGGAGCATATGCAGACATTTGGATATTTATGTTCTATGCTTCCTCTCGTAGAAGAGCTCTATGATGATGAGGACAAGAAGGCCGAGGCAATGGACACCTACCGGGCGTTTTTCAATACAGAACCTCAGCTCGGTGCAGTAGTAGTAGGAATTACAGCGGGTCTGGAAGAAGCTCGTGCGAATGGTAATGAGGAAGTTGATGCAGAGGCAATCAATGGACTTCGTGCCGGACTCATGGGTCCGATTGCCGGAATCGGTGATTCCCTGGTAGTAGGGACTGTAATCCCAATCCTTCTTGGTATTGCAATGGGTATGTCAACCGGTGGTTCACCTCTTGGAGCAATTTTCTACATTATCGTTTGGAACCTGTTTGCCTACTTTGGCATGAAGTTCCTGTATAAAAAAGGTTATGAAATGGGAACCAAAGCCGTTGAGTTCCTTGTTGGTGATGTTGGTGTAGCAATCCGTGAGGCTGTATCCACTCTTGGTGGAATCGTAATCGGTGCCGTAAGTGCAACCTGGATCAGCGTAAAGACAAGCTTCCAGCTGGTAAATTCCAATGGAGAGCCTTACATGGTCCTTCAGGAGAAACTGGATTCTGTATTCCCGGGAATGTTAACCGCTCTGGTAGTATTCTTCTGCTGGTGGCTCATGGCCAAGAAGAAACTCAGCCCGCTTAAGGTTATGCTTCTTCTGGTTGTCATCGCATTACTCGGTGTACTTGTTGGATTCTTCGATCCGGGCTTAAAGTACTAAAAAAGAAAGGACTGTATATGAATCGTCAGGAAAAAGCCATGCATTTGCAGGAGGCAAGACTTCAGGAGAAAGCGCTGAAACGGATCGCCCGCTGGAGAACTTATTCCTTAGCCATATCTGCCGTGGGAGTTGCCGTCAGCTATTACAGTTTTACAGCAACGCAAAAGCCTTTTGGGTATTTTACAGGTGCAATTGGTATCCTGATGATTCTTGCAGGCGTTCTTGCATCATGGTGCATCAATATAGCCATTCGAAACGGAAGAAGAAATGTTGAAAAGATTCTCAACCTGCTGGAAACAGCATAGATGTGAATCGAAAGGGAAGAGAGGCAGAGAGAAGACAGGTGCTTTTTCTCTGCCTCTCTTCTATATTTCAGAAGAGGATAAAGATATAATAGAGGATGGAGGGGATGCTTTATGGCAAAAAAGAGATATTTGTTTTTTGATATCGATGGAACACTGGCAGCCGGTGGATACGGGAATACCTACATACCGGAGTCGACCAAGATTGCCCTTGAGAAGTTAAGGCAGGCCGGTCATTTCCTGTGTATCTGCACGGGAAGAGCCCAGGCACTTGCAGTATCGTTTCTGGAAGAGCTTGGCTTTGACAATATGGTCAGTGACGGTGGCTATGGAATCACCATTGACAGAAAGCTGCTGGGAATCAGGCCGCTGGACAAGGATAAGATTATCGCATTCGTCAACGAATGCAAGGAAAAGAATCTTCCCTGGGGAATTCAGCCGGAGAATTCGAATGTCAGGTTCGTTCCGGATGAACGCTTCGAGGAGGCGACCCACGATATTTATATGGATACCAAAGTGGTTCCGGGGCTGGATCCGAAGGACTATGACCATATCTACAAGGCCTATGTGGCCTGCTATTATCCTTACGAGCTGTCCATTGAGAGCTTAAAGGATTTGCCGTGGTGCCGTTTTCAGAAGGAATATGTCTTTATAGAGCCGGCAGACAAGGCCTATGGAATCCGTCAGATGATGGACCATTTTGGAGCAGATTACGGGGATGCCATTGTATTTGGTGATGCATTGAATGATATGTCTATGTTCGTGGATGACTGGGTGAAGGTTGCTATGGGTAACGCCATTCCGGAACTGAAGGCAAAGGCCGATTATGTGACGGATGCGGTGGATCAGGACGGGATCTACAATATCTGTGAGAAGCTTGGTCTGTTTGAAGCGGTTGATTAGGATTTTTTCTGTTAGTGTCTGTTACTTTCTATTGGCTGGCGTTTGGTGTGTCGGGGAGGTTTGTCGCCGGTAAGCAATGAGGCAGTGGTATTTCTCCCGGAAGAGCTTTGAAAGGGCGGTCTGCGAGGGAAATAGGAATAGGCGAGGAAGCCGGAATCCCCCGGAGAAGCAGCAAAACCACCATCTCCGGGGGAAAAGGAAAGAGCCGAGGAAGTCAAAATCCCCCGGAGAAGCAGTAAAACTGCTATCTGCGGGGGAAAAGGAAAGAGCCGAGGAAGTCAAAATCCCCCGGAGAAGCAGCAAAACCGCTATCTGCGGGGGAAAAGGAAAGAGCCATAAAAGCTAGAATCCCCCGGAGAAGCAGCAAAACCGCTATCTCCGGGGGAAAAGGAAAGAAGCAAGGAAGTCAAAATCCCCCGGAGAAGCAGAAAAACCGCTATCTCCGGGGGAAAAGGAAAGAGCCGAGGAAGTCGGAATCCCCCGGAGAAGCAGTAAAACTGCTATCTCCGGGGGAAATAAGAGAAAGCCGATCTCTCCGAAGAGGGAATTACAGCGTCCTCTCGTAGGACTCTTTCTTTTTCAGTTCTTCCAGCAGTTCCACCACTTGTTTATGGTAGACGGGATGGATCAGGTAGGGATTCAGCTCTGCCAGCGGTATCAGGACAAAATCCCGCTTTGCGATCTCCGGATGGGGAAGCAGAAGCAGGGGATCGTCACTGATCCGGTCGTCGTAGAAGAGAATATCCAGATCCAGAGTTCTAGGTCCCCAGTGTTGCTTGCGTTCTCTTCCCATTTCCTTTTCGATGGAGGAGGTGACGCGAAGCAGAGCCTTCGGTTCAAGAAGGGTCTCAAGATAGATGGCGCCGTTGACAAAGTCCGGCTGATCCTTTACTCCGTAAGGTTTAGTAGAAATCAGAGAGGTCAGACGAAGATTGCGGATGTCCTTGTTCAGAGAAAGAAGGTGGGCGGCCTTTTCAATTGTACCTTTGGAGTCTCCGATGTTGGAGCCGACGCCTAAATAGATTCGGTGCCAGCCCCGGGTGATGCGGACAGATACCGTATCCACGGAGGTCATGATGGGAGCCCAAGGTTTTTTCACGGTAACGGTGATTGCCTGAACGGATGAAAAGGTGTGGAGAACAAGCTTTGCAATCTGCTCGGCAAGGGTCTCGATGAGATCGTAGACTTCAGTCTCTACCAGATGTTTTACCTTGGTACATACCAGGCTATAGTCCACGGTATCGGCGCATTGATCCGTCTCGCCAGCCAGAGAGGTATCTACGGATAATTCCATGGTAATAAGGAATTTTTGCCCCAGCTTTTTCTCTTCGGCAAGAACGCCGTGATAGCCGAAGCATTCAAGTTCGTTGATGGTAATTGAATCTGTCATAGTGTTCTCCATTCAGGACCCGGTCAAAGGTCAAGCTTCCATTTCTTTGCGAATCACATCGGTCATAGCTAAAGCCCGCTTATTTGCGCGAACATTGTGGACACGGAAGATCTGGCAGCCGGCGGCGCGACCGAGTACATTTAAAGCAACCGTTGCCTCTTCACGCTGATCCACCGGAAGATCCAGGGATTTTCCAATGATGGACTTTCTTGAGATACCAAGGAGGATCGGAAGATCAAAGGCCTTTAGATCTTCAAGATAGGCCATGGCTAAAACATTGCCGGTAAGATCCTTGGCGAAGCCGACACCCGGATCGATCATGATATTCTCCCGGGAAATGCCGGCGGCGAAGGCAATGTCCAGCTGGGCTTTCAGGTCATCCAGAAGCTGGTTCCGAAAGCCGTATTTCGGGTCATCGGAAGACAGATTCAGATAAGGAGAACCCTTGGTGGCAGAAGACATGATGTCTCCGCGGTTGTGCATGATGCAGACCGGCTTGTTGGAAGCGGCAACCACTCGGGCCATGTTGTGCTGGGGATCTTCCGGATAGTCAAGTCCCCAGATATCGTTGATCATATCGGCGCCTTCTGCAAGGACGCGTTCAGCGACCTGGTATTTATAGGTGTCGACAGAGATTGGAATATCAAATCTTGCCTTTAAGGCTTCAATGACCGGAAGTACACGGGAAAGCTCTTCGTCGCAGGAAATCAGGGTATAGCCCGGTCTTGTGGATTCTCCCCCAACGTCAAAGATGTCCACTCCGTCTCGCTCCATCTGGGCAGCCTTGTCGATGACTGCGTCCAGATCGGCGTAGGATCCGCCGTCTGAGAAGGAATCCGGTGTGATATTTAAGATTCCCATGATGTAAGAAGTGCCGTTTGTAAAATCAAAATTTCTTGAGCCGATGTTCATTACGTTTTCTCCCTTTTCCCATGTTGTCAATGTTGTCCATGCTTATCGACGGACGGTTTGATTTTTTGTAGATTCGTCCCACTTACAGCTGTCAGCTGCGGGACAGATAAAACAAAGCCGGCAGGTTTTGTCTGCTTCCTTAAAAAGCTGGGTCAGGTCAGGGCCATTGGTGGCCGGGGTGATCCTTTGTCCCCGATGTTCCAAGATCAAAGCCCGGATCTGGTGAATCTGCTCCGCGGGAAAACCGCAGGCCGTCAGAATCCGGGAAGCAAGAGCAGAGGAGGCCTCGTGATGAGGCGTTTGATCTTCGTATTCCCTGCCCCGGCCGATATCGTGAAGAAGGGCCGCGGCGTAGATGATGTCTTTCAGTTCGTAGAGATCCTGTCCGCCAAAGGCCAGAGGGTCGGTCTGTCTCTGCTCCAGGACAGAAATGTAGGTGACCCTGGCAACATCCAGGAGATGGTGAATGTCATGGCCACAGTAGATTCGCTCCTTCTCGTAGAAGCGGATTTTCTCCAGTTCTGAGAGGAAGAGGGGATCGGTCAGGATCTTCTGGTAGCGGTCGCTCATCCGGTAACTCCCATCAAAGCCAAAGCCTCCTGCTTCCGGGCGCTGTCTTCACGGAAAACACCCCGGCTGGCATAGGAAACCGTCTTGGCGCCGCGCTTTTTGATTCCTCGCATGGTCATGCAGAGATGCTCTGCTTCCACCACCACAAGGACACCCTTGGCATCCAGAGCCTTTTCGAGCTCATCGGCGATCTGTCCTGTCATACGTTCCTGGATCTGAAGCCGGCGGGCGTAAACCTCCACGAGCCGGCCCATTTTGCTGAGGCCCACCACCTTGCCATTGGGAATGTAGGCAATGTGAACGTTGCCAAAGAAGGGCAGCATGTGGTGCTCGCAAAGAGAGTAGAATTCAATGTTCTTCTCCACAACGATCTCACTGTCCGGGGCAGAAAAGACCTTGGATAAATGTTCGGATCCGTCCTTTTGCATACCGCCGAGAAGTTCCTGATACATCCGGGCAACCCGGGCCGGTGTCTCTTTCAGTCCTTCGCGGTTTGGATCTTCTCCCACAGCTTCAAGAAGCATGGTAATGGCAGTTTCGATTTTCTGAGTATCCATAGTCATCTCCTGAATAAAAAAACTCCTGCGCAGCATATCCATACCACACAGGAGTCGATCAATATCCTTGTCCTTATGTAGCAGCGGGATGCGGAATCAAAATCGTAAGCTTATGCTATTCGTCCCGTTGACAACTCCCTGTTCAACAGGCACTACCGGAGGATATCCTCCCGACGCTTTCATTCCTACTCTGCGTTCTTATGTATTACTTTGTCTGTCTGACACTATAGCCCTTTTATTCGGGGCTGTAAAGGGCTTTTTGTGCAAGGCTACGAATCTTTCCCACAAAATACAGGGAGCCAAAGGCCACCAGAATGGTGTCCGGCTTTTTTTGAGCCTTTTTCAGGGCAAGAGAGAGGGCAGTTTCATAGCTGTCACAGGCACAGGCCCGGTATCCCAGATCCTGTAGCTCCCGAGCCAGTTCTTCGGCGGGGAGAGCACGGGGAGAATCCGGTGCGACCGTAAAAAATTCATCCGCCCGGGGGCCGACGATCTCGATGATCTTCTGATGTTCCTTGTCTTTTAGAACCCCGAAGATGAAGGTGACCTTCCGATCCGGAAAGTAGGCCCGGATGCTGTCGGCGAGGACCCTGGCGCCCTGGACATTGTGACCGCCGTCCACCAGAAAACAGGGATCCTTTGCGATGCGCTCAAACCGGCAGGGCCAGGAGGTCTGAGCAAGACCTTCAATTATCATATCATTTATATTACATAATGTATGATATCCGCATTTTCCAAGGACGTGCGATGCCGCCTGCGCTGCCAGTGCAGCGTTTTCCATCTGGTAGGTACCAAGGAGGGGAATCGTCACCGGAGCATCCAGAAGGGGCAGGTAAAAGCTCTGTCCTTCCATGCTGCGGCTGATGAGTCTGGTAGGGGGCTCCACGGTCTCCATGGGAACCTGCAGGTCGTGGCAGACCTGGGTCAGTTCAGCCTTCGCCTCATCCTCCTGTGGCAGGGTCAGCACGGTGCAACCGGGCTTGATGATGCCGGCCTTCTCCCGGGCGATGTCGGCGATGGTATTCCCCAGAATCTGGGTGTGATCCAGACTGATCCGTGCAAAAAGAGCCAGGAGGGGTGCGTCAATGACGTTGGTGGCATCCGTCCTTCCCCCCATGCCGACTTCAAGGATCACGATGTCGCAGTTCTCCTCGGCAAAATATAAGAAAGCCATGGCCAGGGTCATTTCAAAGGGGGATGGAAAATACCGGCCTTCCCGGCGCATGTCCTCGGAAGAGGCGATGACGGAAGAAAGGTGTCTTGCAACGGCATCCTTTGAGATCATGACGCCGTCGATACGGGCCTGTTCCTCAAAATCCGTGAGTTCCGGAGAAGTAAAGCTTCCGGTCTTTAATCCGGCGGTGGTAAGGATGGACCGCAAAAAGGCAGCAGTGGAGCCCTTGCCGTTGGTTCCGGTTATGTGGACGAAGCGAAGCTTCTTCTGGGGATCTCCCAGCCGCGCGCACAGTTCGGTGATGGCATTCAGATCATAGGTGATCTTTCCTGATAAAACACCTGCCGGTGTGAAGGCCGGCAGGTGTCGTAGATAATGTAAACACTCGTTATAGGTCATTTTTCCTCGAATTCTGTCATGTGTTTTTTCATTGCAAGAAAACTCTCTTCGCTGATCACGTGCTCGATCCGGCAGGCATCCTCCTCTGCCGTAGCCGGGTTGACGCCCAGTTCAATGAGCCACTTGGTAAAAAGTGTGTGACGCTCGTAGATGTTGTTGGCGATTTTGGCGCCAACTTCTGTCAGGTAGATAAAACCGGCATCGGTTACAGTGATAAGCCCCAAGGTGCGAAGCTTCTTCATGGCAACGCTGATACTGGAGTTCTTGTGGTTCGTTTCTTCGGCTATATCAACTGCGCGGACAACCGGCAGACGCTTGCTTAAGACTAAAATTGTTTCCAGGTAATCCTCTGAGGACTGTTGAACTTTCATTTAGTTTCACCTTTCTAATTTCTTTTTGATAATTATAACACATCAGCGGTTTAGTTCAACCTTGCCTGCGGAATACAGGTGTTTTGTCAAAATGGAACATTTGGTATACTGTTGGAAGTTGTGTGAGACATGAATTTGATAGAAATAGAAAAGGCAGGATAAGATCATGAGAATTATTTTTGTTAGACATGGAGAACCTGACTATTCCACCGACACACTGACGCCTCAGGGCCAGCGTGAGGCGGCGGCTCTTGCTGCCCGCGTTCGGGAGAAGAACTGGAAGGTAGATAAGTGTTATGTGTCCACCATGGGACGCGCGAAGGAAACAGCGGCTCCGACGCTGGAAGTGCTGGGACAGACAGCAGTGGAGTATGACTGGCTGCGGGAATTCGACCCTCGCATTCTGGATCCTTCCACCCATGAGGAGCACTGTGCCTGGGATCTTATGCCGCAGGATTACACAGCGGATCCTGTGATGATGGATCCAAAGGAATGGATGCACGCAAAGTTTTACGCACAGTATCCTGAGATTGAGCAGAAGGCAAAGATGGTATTCAAGGGGATCGATGATCTGGTGGCTGAGTATGGTTACATCCGTCACGGGGATTATTTTGACTTTGTGGATCCCAGCGGTCATGTGAACCCTGCTGAGTGTGAGGATATCATGCTTCACGGAACCAGCAACTATGTGGTGCGGGATGAGGATGACGAGAAGACCATTGTGATCTTTTGTCATCTCGGGGTGACCGGTCTCATCCTCAGTCATCTTCTCGGGATCTCGCCGGTGGCCATCTGGCACGGCATCTGTATTCCGCCAACGGGTCTTACCGTTGTGAACACGGAGAAACGTCTTCATAACCAGGCGCATTTCCGCATTCAGGCGTTAGGAGACACAGCGCATCTGTATGCGGCAGGGGTTCCTTTGTCCGGATATGCGGCTTTCTCGCCGGTGTTTAACGGATAGGGTCTGGATCCTTCCAGTCCAGATAGTCCCGGAGGAAGACCTGCCGGTATTGGTGGAGATGATCGTGGATCCTTACATGCTCGGTGTCGGTCACGATATAGCCTCCAAGGTATTGCTTGCCCAGCTGCCGGTGCACCGCTTCCCGCAGCTGAGCATTGAAGGAGACATCCCGCTTGCTTTCCCGGCACCAGCCGCTGGGATGGTTGTGGAAGTTTAGGATCCCTTCAAAGTCCCGGTGTCCCCAGAAATACTTGAGGATCTCGCCGGCTTCCATGGGGACGGCATATTCGTCCCCTTCCCTTATCAGGTAAAGGTCAAGGATCTCCTGATGGTTTTAAGATTGACTGTGCATACTTTCATACTATATAATGCAACTCTGGGCTCATTTTAACAGTAGAAAAAAACAAATTCAATGAGGTATATTTCATGAAGATTGCAGTAACATACGAAGACGGAAAAGTATTCCAGCATTTTGGTAAGAGTAAGGCGTTCAAGTTATATGACGTTCGTGATAACAAGGTGGTTTCCAGCGAGATCCTTGATCCACAGGGCGTAGGACACGAGGCTTTGGCAGACGTTCTTGCACAGCAGGGTGTATCTGTTCTGATCTGCGGTGGTCTTGGCGGTGGCGCTCAGGCAGCCCTTTCCGAGGCAGGCATTGAGGTCTTTTCCGGAGCACAGGGAGAGACGGACGCTGCAGTGGAGGCTTATCTTGCCGGTACACTGGAGTCTGCCGGTGTGAACTGTGATCATCATGATCATGAGCATGAGCACGGCGAAGGCGGCTGTGGACATCACGAGGATGGCGGCTGCGGCGGTTGCGGTCATCATGAAGAGGAAGGAAGCGGCTGCGGCGGATGTGGCGGCTGTGGTTCCCACGAGCTTACGGTCATCTTCGACGGCAAGAATGCAGGCAAGACCGTTAAGGCGCACTATTGCGGAACCTTAGACGACGGAAGCCAGTTCGATTCTTCCTATGACCGTGGGGAGCCATTGGAGTTCGTTGCCGGTGTCGGTATGATGATCGCCGGTTTCGACAAGGCCGTTGTGGATATGGAAGTCGGGCAGACCGTCAACGTTCATTTAGAGCCGGCTGAGGCATACGGGGAAGTGGATCCGGAAGCGATCTTTACCGTTCCAATGTCTCAGATGCCGGGGGTAGAAGAGCTGTCCATCGGCGACCGTGTTGCTCTTTCCAACCCATACGGACAGCAGTTCCCGGTTGTGGTTAAGGATAAGACCGAGACGGACATCACCTTTGATGCCAACCATGATCTTGCAGGTAAGGCATTGAACTTTAAGATCGAGCTTGTTTCAGTAGAAGACTAATCATTTGAATCAATATCATTCCATGGAGCCACGCACGAAGTACGACTTCGTGCGTGGCTCTTGCGTTTTCTTTTTAAAAAAGGTGTTGTATAATAAGTGCAACAGTTGAGTACATATATGGAAGGGCCGTTGGTAGATGAGACAGCTTCAGACGACGTATACGAACAATCGGGATCTCGCCAGCACTTTCAGACGTTGGCGGGGAATCATAGAGGAGAAGCCATGTGCTGCCGTTGCGCATGTCTTCATTCGTTTTGATGGAGATCAGAGCAACCGTTTTTCTTATGAGATCATACGTAAGCTTTTTGAGACGGAATTACCCATGGTTCCTTTTGTGGGCTGCAGTTCTTCCGGACAGATCTATTACGGACATATTACCGATGAGGACGTGGTGATCACCCTGTCTATTTTTGATGACCCCACGACACAGATCCATGTCTATGACTATCCGTTTCACAGGATTGCCATCGGACAGGGGAAGCAGATCGTACGCTATGAGTTGAACAAGATCGAGAATGTACGCGGGATCGAGGTGCTTTCTGCGGTAACACACGACGAGTTCTTAGAGATCGCTGAGACGGTGGACAGTTTTCCGGAAGAGATCGAGGTGTTTGGCGGAATTGCAGTGGGAGACGAGGCTCATACGCCGGTTTCTTTTACGCATGCAGAGAGCCCTTCATCCGATAATGTTGCCATTGTGGTCTACAGTGGGGAGAATCTTCACATTAAGACTACCCGGATCAATGGCTGGCGCCCCATTGGATTCCCGATCCATGTGACCAGTTCTTCAGAGGATGTTTTGTATGAGTTGGATCATGAGCCGGCATTTGACGTGTATAATCACTATCTTCATATCCCGAACGATAAGAATTTTTTCTATAATGCGCTGGAATTTCCGTTTCAGGTTACGACGCCGAACGGCAATACCTATCTTCGACATGCCAAGAGCAGCAACGAGAATGGAGCCATCATAATGTCTGCCCATGTTCCGGAGAACAGTTTGCTGCGTATGAGTTACGGGGATCCCAATGCGATCCGCAGCGAGCTGATCAAGGGAGCCAAGTGCATGCGGCGGTTTCAGCCGGATGGTATCATGGTGTTTAACTGCCTGGGACGGAAGCTGTTCTGGGGAAGTGAAGCGGACAACGATATCAAGGAATTGGCGGATATTACGGATATGCTGGGTTACTGCGCGCTGGGAGAGATCCTTCGGTATCGCGGTAAGACAGTGCTGAATAATCTGGCCTGTGTTGTGATCGCTCTTCGTGAAGGAAATGTCAGGGCCGTACTGGAAGACCCGGAGGAGGCGGGGACACAGAAGAAGGAAGGCTTTGATTCATCCGATGGCGTTATTTCCCTGGCTTCCAGACTGGCAAGTTTTATCAATACCATGACCGAGGAGATGATGGATGCCAACAATCGTCTGCAGGAGCTTCTGGTGCGGGCAACCGTGGACGATCTGACCAGGATCTATAACCGCGGCGAGATCGAGCGACGGTTAAAGCGTATGGTGTCGATCTGTAACCAGACCAAGGGATCGGTCTGCTCCATCATCATGGGGGATATCGATGATTTTAAGATGATCAATGATACCTATTCCCACCAGGAAGGAGACCTGGTCTTAAGCTGTGTTGCCGAGATCATGAAGGATGTACTGACGGACGAAGCGGCAGAAGGCGTTGTGGGCCGTTGGGGCGGCGAGGAATTTATGATTCTTTTACCGAGGACCAGTCTGAGAAGGGCTGGTGAGATCGCAGAGAGGATCTGCGACGAGGTGCGCAATTTTATCTTTGAGCAGCATGAAACGGTCACCATGAGTTTTGGTGTCACCGAGTATCGGCAGGGAGAGCTTCTTACGGAGTTTACCTCCAGAGTGGATGAGAACCTCTATTACTCCAAGGAGCACGGCAAGAATCAGGTCAGAATGGTCTGATGGCCGGCGGATTCCGCCGGAAGGGGAAGCATATCGCAGTTGACAGCGGTATGCTTCTGGGTTATTATGTGTAACTAACTTGGGTAGTTATGATCAGGAGAGAAAGGAGAAGCGGATGTTTGTGTCTGGATCACGCAAAGATAAAGTGTTTGCGGGACTGGTGAGTTGTCTGTTTCTTTTGATGGTCATAACATCTCTTTTTTATATCTCTACCAATCTCCATCACAGATGTTCCGGGGAGAACTGCCCGGTCTGTGAGGAGATTCATTTAACATGGCAGACCATGACAACGATTCAGATCGTGCCGGTTTTTGCGGTGGCGGGAATCCTGTTGTTGTTTGCGAAGATTTTTTCTATTGTCCGTTCTTCACAGGAAGAGACATCACGGACACTTGTTTCCCTTAAGGTTGAATTACTGGCTTGATTCCTTCGGCAATTCCATGCAAAGTTTCGTGAGCGAGACTTGAACTTAGTTGAATGTCAGAGGAAGGATTTAAAATGAAAAACAGAATAATGTCACTTGTGGTTACAGCCGGTATGCTCCTTGGAATGCTTACGGGCTGTGGTAGTTCTGCGCCCAAAAAGACGGAGGCGCAGAAGGAGGAAACCTACAGCATCGTATGTACCACCTATCCCCAGTATGACTGGGTCTGCAACATTGTGGGAGATTTGAAGGACAAGTTTAAGATCACATACCTGATGGACAACGGCGTGGATCTTCACAGCTATCAGGCCAGTGCCGAGGATATGGCAACCATTGGAGTGGCTGACCTTTTTATCTATGTCGGTGGTGAGTCAGATGCATGGGTGGATGACGCACTGAAAAATGCGACCAACAAAAACATTGCGTCCGTCAACATGGTAGGAGCCCTTGGCGATACCATCAAGGAAGAAGAGGTTGTGGAAGGCATGCAGGCGGAAGAGGAAGAAGAGGATGGCGAAGACGAGGTCGAGTACGATGAGCATGTCTGGCTGTCTCTTAAGAATGCGCAGACCCTTGTGAATGTAATCGCAGAAAAGCTGGAGAAGATCGATTCGGCAGATGCGGACAAGATCGCAGATCAGGCGGCAGGATACAATACAAAGCTAGATGCTTTGGATAAGCAGTACGAAACAGCGGTAAAGGACGGAAAGAAGCATACGGTTGTTTTCGGTGACCGTTTCCCATTCCGCTACCTGGTAGATGATTATAACCTGAAATATTACGCTGCCTTTGTGGGGTGCAGTGCAGAGACCGAGGCAAGCTTTAAGACCATTACCTTCCTTGCGAAGAAGGTAGATGAAGAGAAGCTTCCGGCTATATTTACCATTGAACGTTCCAATCAGAAGATCGCTAAGACCATCCGCAAGAATACCAGGAACGGGGATCAGAAGATCCTGACACTGGATTCGCTCCAGTCGGTATCCAGGGATGATATTGCAGGAGGAAAGACCTACCTTAAGGCAATGGAAGATAACCTTTCTGTTCTTAAGGAAGCTTTGGATTAAGTATGTATATTCGTTGTAAAAATCTGTCGGTTGGATATAACGGGGCTTCTGTTACGGGGAAGCTCAATTTTGAGGTGAATGTAGGGGATTACCTGTGTATTGTCGGAATGAACGGAGCAGGGAAAAGCACGTTGATGAGGACGTTGCTTTCCCTTCAGGAGCCCATCGGTGGAGAGATCTTGTTCGGGGAGACGCTGGAACGGTTTGAGATCGGCTATCTGCCGCAGCAGAGTGAACACCAGAAGGATTTCCCGGCGACCGTTTGGGAGGTGGTCTTGTCGGGAACCTTAGGGAAGCGCCGGGGACTTTTTTATAACAGACAGCAGAAAGACCTGGCCATGGAAAAACTGCAGGAGCTTGGGATCGCTGAGCTTAAGGGAAAGAGCTATCGAAGCCTTTCCGGGGGACAGCAGCAGAGGGTGCTTCTGGCAAGAGCCCTTTGCGCGACGCAGAAGATCCTGCTTCTGGATGAGCCGGCGACCGGTCTGGATCCCCATGCGATGCAGCAGTTGTACCGGATCCTGGATGAACTGCATAAAAAGGGAATCACGGTGATCATGATCACTCACGATCTGAATGCCATTTCCCATGCCACCCATGTGCTTCATCTGGATGCAAGGAAGCCGTTCTTTGGTACAAGGGAGAGCTATTACCAGAGCCGGCAGTGGAAGCTGTTCCGGGAATGGGAACAGGGGGAGGTGAGCGCATGTTAGACAAGATCCTGTTTTATCTGAACTTTCCCTTTGTACAGCATGCCCTGATTGCCGGAGTTCTGATCGCCATGTGTGCGGCGCTCCTTGGGGTGATCCTGGTTTTGAAGCGTTTTTCGTATATCGGGGACGGACTTTCCCATGTCGCCTTTGGAGGACTGGCTCTGGCAACGGTGTTGAAGCTTTCGGATCACAACTATCTGATCATGCCGGTGACCATTCTTGCGGCCATCGTCCTTCTTCGGTTTGGATCAGGGGAGAAGCTCCATGGAGATGCGGCTCTTGCGATCTTTTCGGTATCCGCCCTTGCGGTGGGGTATCTGCTGATGAACGTGTTCTCATCCTCCGCCAATATTTCCGGAGATGTGTGCACCACATTGTTTGGATCCACATCGATCCTGACGCTGACGATCCATGAAGTCTGGGTCTGCATCATCATGTCGGTGGTGACACTGCTGATGTTCTGCCTTTTCTATCATCGGATCTTTTCGGTGACCTTCGATGAGAGCTTTGCCCGGGCCTCCGGGATTCGGGTCCGGCTGTATCAGACGGTGATCGCCATTATGATCGCCATCATCATCGTCCTGGCCATGAATCTGGTGGGTTCCCTCCTGATCACGGCCCTGATGGTGTTCCCGGCTCTTTCGGCCATGCAGATCCTGAGAAGCTTCCGCGGAACACTGATCTATGCGGCGCTGATCTCTATGCTGGGAGCCGGGGTCGGAATTCTGATCTCTATGGTGGCATCCACACCGGTGGGAGCAACCATCGTTATATTTGACCTTGTTATTTTTCTGATCCATGTGGGGATCGGAAAGGTTTGGAGGGCTTCATGAAGTCATATATAAAAGGATTTATGTCTCTTGCGCTGGCTCTGTCCCTTTTGACCGGTTGCGGAAAGGCAGCCGCCACAAAGGGGACCACGCCGGTGCAGAAGCAGACTTCCTCCCAAAAGGCATCGAAGACCGGCAGGACGAAGAAGCATGGGCTGTTGCCAGAACGGAATCGAATTTGTCTGGGAGGACGGAACCCATGCCTTTCCATCGGAATACCCGAAGGAAAACACCAGGATCACTGTGGTGGGAACCTATGAGACCTATAAGGAAAAAGGGGACGATAACCTGTATTGCAGATTGAAACATGCCAGATTAACGTGGTAGGAAAGGAAAAAGATGACAAAAAGAGAAGTTCCGGTGGTACTGATCACCGGTTACCTGGGATCCGGAAAAACAACCCTGATGCAACATATTCTTTCGCAGGAAAAGCGGAAGGTCGCTCTGATCGTAAATGATATGGGCAGCATCAACATTGACGCCTCCATCCTGGATCAGACCGGGAATAAGGTGTCGCAGGTAGAAATGGTGGAGATGCAGAACGGCTGCATCTGTTGTACCTTAAAGGATGAGTTTATGGCGGAGATCGAGCGCCTGGCAAAGGATCCTACGGTGGAAGCGATCTTTGTGGAGGCTTCCGGTATCAGTGAGCCATCCTCCATTGCCGGTGCCTTTGTGACCTATGAGGAGTCGACGGATACCAGGGTCTACCTGAAAACCGTTGTGTCCGTTGTGGATGTGGATCGGATCGACCGGGAGTTTATGAATGAGCTGGAGTCTGAGGATGATGCAGAGGATGGAGATATCATCAATCTTATCGTGGATCAGATCGAGTTCTGCAATATTATGCTTTTGAACAAGACGGATCTTTTATCCGATGAAAAACTTGAGAAAGTCAAGAGGACGCTGCGGGACATTCAAAAAGAAGCGGAGATGATCCCCTGTGTTCAGGGGCAGGTGGATCTTGGCCTTCTGCTGGACGGGGAAGATTTTGACTTTGAAGAGGTTCTGGCCTCCAGCAGTGTGCAACAGGCTTTAAACGGCTGTGAGCCGGAGGATGAAAAAGCCTGCGTGGACGAGTACGGGATCTCCTCCTTCGTATTTGAGGAAAGAGCGCCTTTTAACAGGAAGGCCTTCCAGAAACTGGTGGAGGATTATCCGGAGAACCTGATCCGGTCCAAAGGCTATATCTGGTTCTCGGATGACGATAAGCATGTGCAGCTCTTTGAGCAGGCCGGCCGCAACGCTTCCATCACCGAACTGTCGGAGTGGATGGCAGCCTGGCCCCAGAAGGAGCTGGATGTCCTGGCGGATGAGTTCCCGGATATCTACGACGACTGGGATACTGAGTATGGAGATCGCATCAATCAGGTGGTCTTCATCGGAAAAAACTACGAGAAAAAGGACATCCTGGCCAGGGTCAATGCCTGCATTGACCGGTAAGGAACTCTAGGGGCGAAGAAAACGTCCAATGGTGGCCAGCATGCGGTTGATCTGGATGGGCTTGGCAATATGGGCGTCCATGCCGACGGCCAGGGCCCGTTGCTGATCCTCCTTGAAGGCATTTGCCGTCATGGCGATGATGGGAATGCCGGATCTGCCGGGATCATTCAGCTTACGGATCTTGGTGGTGGCATCGTAGCCGTCCAGATTCGGCATCTGAATGTCCATCAGGATCAGATCATAGTAATCCGCTGGGGAATGAACGAGCATATCAACACATTCCACCCCGTCACGGGCGCGGTCAACTTCAAATCCATGGAGAGAAAGGATCTCGATGGCAAGCAGGGCATTGACATCAATGTCCTCTGCCAGAAGGATCCTTTTTCCTTTGAAGTCAAGCTTGTTCGGTGTGAACTCCTGATGATCCGGGTGCGGGTCTTCCCCATAGCGGTGGGGGAGACGGAAGGTGACTTCGGTGCCTTCTCCCAGTTTGCTCTTCACGTCGATGGTGCCATGCATCATGGTGATCAGCTCTTTGGCAATGGACATGCCAAGGCCGGTGCCCTGAATTCCGCACTGTGAGGAGGTGCGGGCGCGGGAGAACCGGTCATAGATCTCGTCCAGGAATTCCTCGCTCATGCCGATGCCGGTGTCCCTGACTTTGGCTTCCACAATGCAGGTGCCGGGCTCATCCCCCGGAAATTCTCTGGCGGTAAGGGAAATGGAACCGCCCTCCGGGGTATATTTGATGGCGTTGCTTAAAACGTTCATGTACACTTCGGAGAGATGGGTCTTATCCACGTACAGATAGGGGTGGATGATGCCGCAGTCCGTGGTGACATGAAGGTTCTTCTTCGTGATGGCTCCATCAAAAACACTGGTCCAGGTGTTAAAAAAATCCTTGGTGTAGGTCAGCTCTTCCTCGATGACCACACGGTTGTTCTCGATGCGGGACATTTCCAGGATATTGTTCAGGATGTCCAGCAACTGGTGGCTGGCCAGCATGACCTTCTTACGGTACTCTGTGACCTTGACCCTGTCATCCGGATGCTGCATTTCCAGTTCGGTAAAACCGATGATGGAGTTAAGGGGCGTACGGATATCGTGGGACATGTTGAACAGAAAGGTAGACTTGGCCTTGTTGGCCTCCTCCGCCTCGGCAACGGCCTGTTCCATCTGCTCTTTGTATTTCCGGTTGGAATCCTCGACTTCCTTCAGATGGAGGTTGATCCGTTCGATCTGGCTTCTCAGCTCCGGAGCAAATGCCTCCGGGTCCAGCAGATCGATTTTCTGAAAAACAGGTTGTACTTTTTTCTCTGTCATAACATATCCCTCTTTCTTACACCCCTGTGTCTCCCCTATCATAACGTATCCGACGTTTTCTTTTCAACTGATTGCACTTTTAAGTTTTCGTCGTTATCATAAAGGGCAGAAGATCGACATACTTAGAAAGGGGTAGACAGTGGGAACTCACATTGAATCTATTACAAAACTGACGGATAACCGTTTCTTGAATTTATATCGCCTGGGCTTTCATGACCGGAGCGGAAGTGAAAGAGAGTACTTTTTTGCCTCCAGGAATCCGGAAGACAGTTTGAAGATCAAGACGCATGAACTGACACCGGAAGGGGTGTGCGTTTACGCAATAACAGAAGAGAAACAGCCCAGACTTGTGGTGATAAGGGAATACCGTTTCCCGCTGGATGAGGAGATCTATTCGCTCCCCTGTGGACTGATCGATGAAGGCGAGACGGCAGGTGTTGCCGCAGCCCGTGAATTGCTGGAAGAAACCGGCTATGAATTTAGTGAATATACCGGTGGAGAAGCCTTTATGCGCCGCCCGTTCTTCCTGGCTCCCGGTTTCTCTGATGAGCCGGGTTCCGCTGTGTTTGGAACCGTTCAGCTGACAGAGAAACCAAGGCCGGAGAATGAGGCCAGCGAGTGGATCTCAGTTATCCTTGCAGATAAAGAAGAGGTTCGCCGCATTTTGAACGAAGAGAAGGTCTCCGTCCGGGCAGCTTTTTTAATGATGAACTACCTGCGAAGCAGCGAAGAAGCGCCCTTCGCCTTTCTGGAGGCATAGTCCCTCAGACCGTGGTAGCCGGAAATTCCACAATGGCCTTGAACAGATCTCCATCAACGACAATGGAGAAGGAACCGCCCATGAGTTCGGTCAGGCTTTTGGCGATGGATAGACCAAGGCCGCTGCCCTCGGTGTTGCGGGAAGTATCGCCCTGAACGAACCGTTCCATCAGTTCCTCCGCGCTGACGTGCAGAGGATCAGCTGAGATATTGCGGAAGATGAAGCGGGCTGTTCCGTTCTGTTCTTCGAGATCCACGTAGGCTCTGGTGGAGTGCTGCGCGTACTTGCTGATATTGGACAGCAGGTTGTTAAAGACTCTCCAGAGCTGCTGCGGATCCGCCAGAATGTACACTCCATGGAGGTCATTGGCAGCGTCGGGATCCCCCTCAGGGGTGGAAGCCTGTACAAAGGTCTGCAGTTCGATTCCTGCAGCAGAAAGCCTCTCGTTATACTCCCCTGCAGCCTGTGACAGGATCACAGAGCTGTTTACCGGCTGCATGTGAAGGGGAATATTGCCGGAGGAAGCCTTGCTGGCGTCAATAAGATCCTGGATCAGTTTTTTCAGTCGGGCAGACTGTCGGGACAGAACCGCTACATATTCTACCGCCTTTTCATTGTCCAGAGATTCCTTGGATAGAAGATCCACGTAGCTGATAATGGATGTCAGCGGTGTCTTGATGTCATGGGACACGTTGGTGATCAGCTGTGTCTGGAACCGCTCGGACTTCATGCGGTCTGCAACCGCCTGATCCAATGTCTGACTTAAGATCTCCGTTCCCTTTTTCAACCAGATATAAACAACAACACGAAGAGCGACCCAACATACAAAAAGCAGTCCGAACACATCGGAGTGAAGGTTTCCGAGGGAAGTGGAGGACATCAGAAGGAAAGCAAAGAATTCCAGCACGGTTACGATGATGAATCCGCTCCGGGCTTTTTTCTTGATCTCGGTTCCACTTTTTAAATGGATAAGGGCATCGATGACACGTCCTATGATCGTCCGCTTTAAGATGTTTCCCAGCTTCAGATTGACCACCAGAACATAGAGCAGCAGCTCGGCGCAAAGCCCGCCGAAGATGCAGTATGCCACGCCGCTGACCATGATATGTTCGTATCCGGGTTCTGTGTACTCAGCCCAGACCCCAGTGATCCCAAAGAAAACGAGCAGGAAAAAGCACCAGAGATCCATTGGCATGCGGGCGATGCCCCATCGTTGCAGATAGGTTCCGTCGGAAAGCTTTCTAATATTCTCCTCACCGGATGTCGGCATGGGATCCACGGTGTGTCCGGCAAGGCAGATGAACATGGCAGTTGTAACAACAAAGCCCAAAAAGGAAAGAATGGACAGTACAATAAAGAGATAACGATGGTCAAAAAAGAAATTGATAAAATTCAGGTTTTTGACATAACCGTCATCCAGGCTCATATCCAGCTTCTTAGGAACGTAAGAGACAACAATGGCTTCTTCGGTTGCATCCGTACTTTGGGTAGAAAAGGATACAAGGTTGTCAAGGGAAGCCGGCTGTGTTGAGATCTTGGAAGCTGCCAGTTTGGTGGCGTTGAATTCTTTCATATCTTTCGGATATACCGTGATATATTGATCAGAATCCCCATAGGAGATCCGGTGAAACGCAACGACATCCTCTTTTGCGTAATGGTGTTGCTTGATCATGCGCCCGATCTCATCTCTTGTAAGGAGACCGTCATCATCTCCGTTTTCTGAAGTGGAATAGATATTCTGATCTTTGTTTTTCTCTTTGAGGATGGTCTCGTAGGCGGTGTTTTCTGCGAGAGGATACCAGATCCCGTCGGAACGGACATAGGGACTGCGGCTGTTCATCTCAAGTCCAAAGCCCTCCACCGTGTGCTTTACGGTCTGCGAATTGAGGTAGATCCCACCCACAGAAAAAGGTCCGTTGGTGTAATGCTCATAATGAGCGCCCTTATTACAAGGGTAGTGCAAAATGGTGACTTCCTCTGTGTTCTTAGGATCCAACTTGCTTAAGTCTTTGAAGTTCTGGTATGCATATAATTTCGGATCAGAAAGATCACCAGCACTAAGTTTGTTAATATAGCCATCAATGTCAGTATTGTGGCCTGTAATAACGCCGTACTGAAAGTTTGTGCCGGTTAAGGCAGACCTCCCGTAACTCTTGTCAGCCACATGGGTTGCGGCGATCATGCTATTGTTCTTGGTAACGGCGGCTCTTGATTCCTGTACGACGCTTTTGTGTGATGCCCGATACATATCTCCTCTGGATAAGCAGTAGCATGCAAGCAACGCAAATACAACCGTAGAAGTGATGCAGGCAATCTGTAAAAATGGTATCAGCACCTTATACAGTGTGCGACTTTTCCAGTTTTTTTTCATAATAATCCCTGTCCTCTCAATTTCCCTGAGTCATTTTATATCCCTGTCCCCAAACAACGATGATGTAGCGTGGGTCAGCGGGATCGATTTCCAGTTTCTCACGAAGGTGGCGTATATGTACGGCTACCGTTCCTTCTGCACCGGGGACCGGATCCTCCCAAACGTTCCGGTAGATCTCTGCCGGTGCAAAAACCTTCCCCGGGTGCTGCATGAACAGTTTCAAAATATCGTATTCGGTGGGCGTTAGTGCGACGCTTACCCCATCGAGAGTAACCTTCTTCTCATCATCAAACAGGTCGATGCCTCCGATGGTCAGATGGGATACTTCCGCCTCGTCGTTTCCTGCCTTGGCATTTCCAAGCAGTAGATAGCGCCGCAGCTGGCTTTTCACCCGGGCAATCAGCTCCACAGGATCAAAGGGCTTGGTGACATAGTCATCCGCCCCGACGGTGAGCCCCAGTACCTTGTCGGAATTCTCGGACTTGGCTGTCAGCAGGATCACCGGAAGATTGTAGGTCTCCCGGATCTTGTGCAGGCAGATGATTCCGTCCATCACCGGCATCATAACATCCAAAAGGATCAGCTGGATCTGGGGCAGAAGTCCTGTATCGGTCTTGGCTAAAAGGTCTAAGACCTCCTGACCGTTTGATGCTTCTATCACCTCATAACCTTCTGATTCAAGATAGATCCTTAAGGCTTTCCGAATATCCTTTTCGTCGTCTGCAACCAAAATACGATTCATACGTTCTCCTTCGTTTGACGGATTTGTGGCCACTGTCCGTCTGTTTGTAGGTTATAACCTTTACGATGTATATTCTAAGATAAAAAATTTTAACATTAAATAGGGGAAATGTTTAAGAATTCTTTAAGATTCGTTAAGAAGTTTTGAAGGGGAGCTAGGAGGCTATGGAAGGTGCTGGATTTTGGGGGATGTTTGGGATCTATGGAAGGTGCTGGTTTTTGGGGGAACTTTGGGTTCTATTGGATTCTGTCGGAAGCGCTGGGGAAGGAGCGTTGCGGGGGAAGATACCCTGAAATTCAGCCAAAGTGACCGCAAATGGCGAAAAGAAGAGTTTGCGGTCACTTGGAGGAAGTTTGAAAGAAATCGCTTGGCC
>CAMGZH010000015.1 GCA_946182825.1 uncultured Lachnospiraceae bacterium | reverse complement strand
GACTGTCACTAATAGATCGAAGGCTTGATCAAAGACAAGTTGTATAGCACTTGGTGACTTAACTGTATGAAGTTTTGAAGGTACTTATTTTTGTATCAAAAAGAAGTATTGATAATCCTCAATAGCTCAGTCGGTAGAGCATTCGGCTGTTAACCGAAGTGTCGTAGGTTCAAGTCCTACTTGGGGAGCTAGAAAACTCGAGAAGAATTTCTTGAGTTTTTTTTGTTATATAAGGAAACCACAATAGCTCAGTCGGTAGAGCATTGGGCGAGTTCCCTAGACGGAGTAGTTTCAATGATCGATCGGCTGTAACCGAAGTGTCGTAGGTTACGTCCCTACTTGGGGAGCTAAAGACCTGAATATTTCAGGTCTTGTGTGAACCCATTGCTATATCCGTAATGTAGATGTTACAATCAAGAAAACGATGGAAAACCATGCAGGGAGGGCACCATCTATGATTCAGAAAAAATATGTATTTCAAACGATGGATGAGCTGGATTCGATTGCATCCAAGATTACAGAAAATGATGCGTACCGTACAGCAACCGGTGTTTTAATTCAATTTTACAATCCAAGGATCGATTTGGATGAAGAAGGAGTTCTGTCATTTCTTCATGAGCATTGTAGTAAGGCCAGAACGATTGGAATTACGGATGCTAACATTGCAGATGTAGCATTCGATATAAAAGATCGACCGGCGGAACTGAATGTCATTTATTTCCGGACAACCAGGCTGGTTCCGATGGAATTTGATATGAATATTGTGACAGGCTTTGCAGCTGGATGTATTATTGACGAACGTCTTCAGAAGCTTACAGATGCTAAGGGTATCCTCCTGTGCTATTCCTGTGGAAGTGGTGTGATTCAGAGTTTTATGCAGGAGTTTCGGCATCATCATCTTCCGATTTTTGGAGCAAAGGCAGGACGAAGCATAAGAGCTCTGAATACAGCTCATGTTTATGGCAAAAAGGCACATGCCAACGGAATTTCGGCCATTATTTTTTCGGGCAAGGATCTTAGGCTGTATATGGATAATTGCCTTGGATTCAGGGAAATCGGAGTTGAAATGATGGTAACAGGCACCGAAGGGGATACCGTGATCACCGAGATTGATCATAAGCCGGCTGTGGAAGTGTATTCCAAATATCTGAATGTAAAGCCGAATCAGTATTTTGTTCATAATGTCTGTGAATTCCCGCTGGTTTTTCATCGGAATGACTGTGTGATTGCCAGGGTTCCATCAGCGCATGGTGAGGATGGTTCGATCCATTTTACTTCTAATGTTGTAAAAGGTGCGAAGTTTCGATTATCCTACGGTAATTCGGATCAGCTTTTGCAGATTATTGATCAGTCGGCCGGGGATATGGAAAAGTTCCGTCCGGAGGCGGTTCTTTTGTTTGAATGCGGCAATCGTATCCGTTTTTTAAAAGAGCAGGCGGAACAGGAGAGAAAACGCTTCCGGGAGTTTTCTCCGGAATTATCGGTGGGACTAGGGTATGCAGAGCTTTTTTATACAAATACTGGCAACGGAGGAACATTAAACAGTGCTCTTGTTGCTGTTGGTCTGACGGAGGACCCATCTGCCACAAGTGTTATGCGTTCCATCAATAATTGTGTGGATGAGGAGACGAGTGTTGAAGAAGATGGCCGGGATGTCATTCCTTTTGTGGACCGGATTCTCCATTTCCTTGAGACGACGTCAAAGGAACTGGATGATCTGAACAGAAAACTTGGTAAAATTGCTTATACCGATCAGCTGACCCGTATTTATAATCGCTGGGAGCTGGAGCATAAAATAAAAGAGATCGTTGCCTTTGGTGAAACGGACCATTCGCCAGTTTCTTTGATTTTTATGGATATCGATCATTTTAAAAATGTAAACGATACCTTTGGGCATGACGTTGGAGATCTTGTTTTAAAAGGAACGGTAGAACTGATCAAAGAAAATCTTAAGCCGGAGTATGTTTTCGGTCGGTGGGGCGGAGAGGAGTTTTTGTGTACCCTTCCGAATGTCAATGTTGTGGAAGCCCGGAAATTTGCAGAGGAATTGCGGCGGGTCATTGATGAGAACTGTTTCATTAAGGTACAGCATGTGACGATGAGTTTCGGTGTTACGGAACGAATCGACGGGGATACCATGGATTCCCTTGTTAAAAGAGCGGATCGCGCTTTATACATGGCAAAAGAAGGAGGAAGGAACCGGGTTATTTTTATCTGATAGACAGTCGATAATATAGTTGTGATATAAATTACAACTAGGGGGATGTTGTCTATGGATCATTTTATTTTAAAAAGTGAGCAGCAGTTTTTGGAAACGATGATGGCACGGTTGAACCAGCAGGCGGATGCAATGTCAGAAAGTGAAAAAGCACGTATGCGAGCAAGGATCGAAGCCAAGCTCAAGTCCGGAAAGCGATTGACTCCGGAAGAGGAACGGTTTTTACAGCAGACGGATCCACAGATGTATATGCAATACCTTCGGATTCGCCAAATGGCGCAAGCACTTAAGACACAGCTCAAGCAGGCAAAAACAAAGACGCAGGTGAATCGCATCATTGCGACAGCTCTGGGGGCAGTTTCGAAGGATGATCCGGCCCGGGAATATATCATTGCAGCGTTAACCGAGGTTGCCAGAGAATTTAAGAGTTCTCCGGCCTACAAAGAATTGCCGGATACGGAAGCAGAACTTGCAAAACAAAAGAATAAAAAACCTCATCCTGCCACCAAAGAGGAAGACAAGGATGAGGATGACTCAGAGGATTCCTTTGACCCGATGGATTGGTCGCCGCTACAGGAAGTGATCGATGAACTTCCTTCCTTTGATCATCCGGCCTGAAACAATGGTAGCCTTTTACCTTAATCCATGAAGTACAAGAAGACTAGTAACTATTCGCATAATATCTCTATTGCGAATATGATATGGTTTTTGTATAATATTGGTAGAATTTGTTGTGATACATCATTTAATCTTAGCGGTTGATCAAAGGAGGATTTTCTGTATGTCATACGAATATAAGGATGAACTGGATGCGAACAATCAGAGGAAGATTCAGGATATGCTGGCGGATCTTCCGATTTCTGTTGATCGTTACATTACATCTACGGCCCGAACCAAATCCACCAGGACCACATTGACCTATGTGCGGATGATCCGGGCTTTTTTTCTATATATGCAGACCAATCACGAGGCTTTTGAAGACATTTCCCTGACCGATGTCGCAGGAGAACAATTGAACCGCATTACATTAGATGATGTGGATTCTTTTCTGGCGCATTTGAAGGCCCATCAGGTGGATCGTCCCGGAAGATCCAATAAGAATAATACCGTGGAGGTTTATATCAGTGCCTTGAATGCATATTTTAGCTTTTTGTATAAGCGGGAAGAAATTGATAAGAATCCCTTCCAGTTTGTTGAGCGTCATCATGAGAAGGTACGTCGTCCATACTACCTTGTGGGGGATGAGAACGAGACATTCTATCAGAATATTCTGACCGGGGAGGGGCTTTCGCCGAAGATGTTACATACCAGAGAACGTTTTCATACGGCATTTCGTGACTATATGATCTGCCGGATCCTGGGAATGACCGGTATCCGGGTGTCCGAGTGTGTTTCCCTTGATCTGGATGATATTAATTTCAAGAGCAAGTCTTTTCAGGTGATTCGAAAAGGTAATAAGGAGGCGGAAATTTTCTTCAGTGACAGGGTTGCCGATGAATTGAAGGAATATATCGAGGATGTCCGCCCCCTTTATCAGCCAGAGGAGGATGAGAAGGCTTTGTTTCTTGTGGCCCAGGGAGCCCACAGAGGCAAGCGGATTTCGGTCCGTTCCGTAGAACTTCTGGTGAAGAAATATGCTGCTGCCAGCGGAATCACCTACGCCGGGGAATTCAGCGCCCATTCCCTGCGGCACAGTTTTGCCATGGAATCTTTGAAAAAGACAGGGGGCAATCTTTCCCTGACGCAGAAACTGCTGGGACATGAGGATATTTCCACCACCACCATTTACGCCGAGGCAACAGAGGAAGAGATCCGCAATGCAAGGAATCTGTTTTAAAACTTTTACTTTTCACCGGAATACGTTATAATACCCCTTTATTGTTCAAATAAACAGATGAAGATGAAAAGGAAGACAACCATATGATACAACTGATTGCAAACATCATCGACCTTGCTGCGGCCTTTATTCAGGTAGGCTCCGGTGTGATCCGGCAGAAGACCAGAATTCTGGTGATCCAGATCCTCCAGCTTCTAATGCAGGCAGTTAGTATGGTGTTACTGGGCGGGATCACCGGGGCGGTGAATAACCTACTCTCCTGCTGTCGTAATTATCTGTGTTACAAAGAAAAATTAAGCGCCGGATGGAAAGCGTTTTTTATTACCGCTTCCATCGGCGCTACGATTCTTTTAAATAAACAGGGACTTTTGGGCTTGATCCCGGCTGCAGTGTGTACCGTCTACATCCTGTGCATGGATGTGAAAGATCAGGTGCTGTTTAAGCTGCTTGTGACGGTGACATCGGTTCCCTGGATCCTGTATCATTTCCTCCTGGGATCATATACCGGAGCGTTTTTTGATACTCTGTCGGTCCTTACCAATGCGTATGCCCTCTTTAAGATGTGGAGGTCTTCGAAGTTTTCAGCCCGATTGCGTCAGACCAGTTAAACAGTTACAGATCGCAGAAAGCTGGGCATTTAAATTTCAATTGTTCTCCTCCCTTTTCTTATGGTTTGTTGATATAAAACTTTAGTTAGCCGCCTCTAACCGGCCGGTAAAAGAAAAAGAATGATAATTAGATTATTGATAATCCAATTATCATTCTTGTAGAAATGTTATGACATTTTAATTATTTTGTCAACACTATAATCTCATAGGGCGAGAACTGATTATTTTACGTTGAAGGCTGCCATTCCCGGGTATACCGCTGCCTCTCCAAGTGATTCTTCAATGCGAAGAAGCTGGTTGTATTTTGCTACACGCTCGGTTCTGGATGGAGCACCGGTCTTGATCTGGCAGGTATTTAATGCTACTGCAAGATCTGCAATGGTGGTATCTTCGGTCTCACCGCTTCGATGAGAAGAAATTGCGGTGTAGCCGGCCTTATGTGCCATCTTAATGGCCTCTAACGTCTCTGATACAGAACCGATCTGATTCAGCTTGATCAGAATAGAGTTTCCGCATCCGTTGGCAATTCCCTTAGACAGTCGCTCTGTATTGGTAACAAACAGATCATCTCCTACCAGCTGAACCTTGTCGCCAAGTTCTGCTGTCAGTTTCTTCCAGCCTTCCCAGTCTTCTTCATCCAGAGCATCCTCGATGGAAATGATTGGATACTTTTCAACCAGCTTTTTCCAATGCTCGATCAGCTCCTCAGAAGTATAGACCGTGCCGGCCTTTGGAAGCTTGTATTCTCCGACCTTTCCGGTCTTCCACTCGGATGATGCTGCATCCATTGCGATCCGGAAGTCTTTGCCCGGCTCATAGCCCGCATTTTTTACTGCCTCTAAAATGGTCTCGATCGCCTCTTCGTCAGACTTTAATGCCGGTGCAAAGCCACCCTCATCTCCTACGGAGGTAGCCAGTCCACGGTCCTTCAGAATGGCAGCCAGAGCGTGGAAAACTTCCGAGCACCATCTTAATGCTTCCTTAAAGGAGGTTGCACCAACCGGCATGATCATAAACTCCTGTACATCCAGTCCGGAGGAAAGTGCATGGCAACCTCCGTTTACAATGTTCATCATTGGAACCGGAAGTCTGTTTCCGCTGATTCCACCCAGGAAACGGTAAAGTGGAAGGTCAAGTGCTGTTGCTGCTGCTCTCGCACATGCAATGGAAGTTGCCAGAATTGCGTTCGCTCCGAAGTTAGACTTGTCCTTTGTTCCGTCTGCCTTGATCATTGCCGCATCAATGGCATAAATATCTGATGCATCCATTCCGCGAATGGCTGTTGCAATTGGTCCGTTGATATTTTCAACTGCCTTGAGGACGCCTTTTCCAAGATAACGGCCCTTATCGCCATCTCGAAGCTCAAGGGCTTCAAACTCTCCTGTGGATGCGCCGGATGGTGCCATTCCTCTTCCAACGGAACCATCTGCAAGGGTGATTTCACATTCTACGGTAGGATTTCCTCTTGAATCAAGAATCTCTCTTCCCACAACTTTTTCAATTTCTAAATAATCCATAACCAACCGTCCTTTCCTTATCTGTGGTTTGTCATATGGTTTTTCAAAAAAAAGAGTTCTGTTACTCTTTAGTTAGATATGTCTAACCATTGGTAGAATAACAGAACTCCAATGAATATACAACCGCTTTTTGCGGGCTTTACAGGTTATTTCTCAAATTCTGTCCGTCAGAAATTCGCGGATCTCTTTGTAACGGGTGTCCATGGCATCTTTGGCAGAAGACGGAACCCAGCTTCCGTTATGATGATGCAGGGTGTAGCTTTGGTCGGTGCGATATTCGATTCCGGTATCAAAGCTTTTGCCGGTGAGCACTTCAAATGGATAAACGGTGATATCCTCCACAAACTGGAAACCTCCGTTTTTAACCAGACCATGCTGTTCAATGACCTTTGTAAATCGCACCGGACAGGTGGAAAGATCCGGTGTCCCATCCGCCTTGATAAAAGGGCGTTCTTCATAACTTCTACAGATCTCTTCCAAGATCGCATTTCCCTTCTTCGCCCCCATTCCGGAACCACATTCGATCCGGTCTAACGATTCAAAACTCATGTAAGCATCGTTGTACAAAAGATCCTCTATGGGACGAAGCATTTCCACATCCAGATCCATATACACGCCACCATATCTTCGGAGCACATCGGCTCTGGCATAGTCAGAGGCAAAGGCCCACTGCTTCTGCTCTAGTGCCTGCTGATAAAACAGACAGTTCTGTGGTTGATAGGTATGCATATTCCAGATCCTGATCTCCATATCCGGTGCATATTTTTCCCAGGATCGAAGGCAATCCCGGTACTTTTGCGGCATGGGATTGTCTGCAAACCAGAAGGTATGGATGACTTTGGGTATCACCGGAAGTGAGTTCTTACGAAATCCGATGGGCTGTTTCGGGGCTGACAGCATCTGCAGATCCTCGTATAATGCTTCCAGATAAATGGAAGGTATGGCATCCATCTCCTTTAGATCCGGATTCCTCCGAATCTGTGTGAGGATCTCCTGATATCCGGTGGCAGTGATCAGCAAAACCGTCTTCCCGGCATCCATAGATGCAATATCTGTCTTGGAGATCTTGGGATATATGTTCCCGGACAGTTCCATTTCCCTGCTTCCGGCAATGTCAACAAAGCCTTTTAATTTGCGGATCCACCCGCTTTCACAGAGAAACGGGTAGGTAATGTTTCGGAAATGTTTGCCATTGCCCCAGCAGATGATGTCTTTTTGCAGTAGTTGTTTAAAAAAAGTACGAAGTTCCATGTGATTCAATTTTATTTGATCGCCCAGCGAAGCTTGGCGGAACGGGCCCGTGGGTTACGGAAACATTCTTCCCTGGAAGGACGGATGGCATCCTTTGCGATCTCCGTGAATAAGCCCTCCTTATAGAAACGCTTGAATTCCTTCTTCACGATGCGGTCTTCGCCGGAGTGGAAGGTCAAGATGGCAACCCGGCCGCCTTCATTTAAGACTTCCGGAAGCTTCTCAAGCATATTGTAGAGGACTTCATACTCCTGGTTAATGTCGATACGAAGAGCCTGAAAGGTTCGGGTGCAGGATTTCTTCAGAAGGTCTTCCAGTTCGCCCTTCTTCAGGTTGTCCTTACGTGTAGCTTCGGTAACAGCCTCACGTACCAGAGCGGCCAGCTGTGAGGTCGTCTCCACCGGCTGCTTGTGATAGATCGCCCGGGTTACTTTACGGGCAATTGCTTCCGCGTAGGGCTCGTCAGCATTTTCCATCAGCATACCGGCCAGTTCGTCCCATTCCAGTTCCTTTAAACGTTCGGAGGCCGGTTCGCCGGACTTCTGGTCCAAACGAAGATCTAAGGGACCTTCCTGCTTCCAGGAAAAACCACGCTCCGGTTCATCGATCTGCATGGAAGAAACCCCCAGATCCGCCAGGATAAAATCAAACTTACCCTGCTCTGCCGCAGCCTGATCCAGATTCTGGAAATTGATATGACGAATGGATAAGATGTCCTCACCGAAACCTTCCTTGCGAAGCATACCCTCGGTTCGGACGATGTTCTCCGAATCCACATCCAGAGAAGTCAGGTGTCCCTTGCCATTTAACTTACCAAGCATCTTACGGGTGTGACCGCCATATCCTAAGGTGCAATCCAGACCATTCTCACCCTCTTGGATAGCAAGAACCTCCAGGATCTCATCCACAGCGATGGGGATATGCATGCCGGCAGGGGTGCTTCCCTTGGAGATCACCTTTTCGATGATTTCCGGATAAAGCTCGGGATTTAATTCCTTATACTTCTCGGAAAACTTCCTTGGATGCGTTCCCTTGTAACGTGGACGTCTCTTGTGGACAACAGCGTCGGCTCCGTTACCATTCTCCGTAGGATTTATATTGTTCTTTGGATCTTTATTGTTAAATTCATTCTTCATAAATACCATTGTATCAAAAAAACACTGGAAAATGTCCGCCAAAAATTCTACCACTAAAAGAAAGAGACGGATACTTCCAAATCTTTGCATCTGCCGGAAGAACCGGTTCATACATGGGATCACAAAGGATCTCGGTGTTTTTCATGTCCTTAAAATATTCCTCGATCTGCTCTTCTCCAACGGTTAGAATATCCCCATTGGTGGAGGAGATCAACTCCTCAGACTGTTCCAGCGGACAAAGTACCACTGCCCGGCGGAAGCCCCGATCTGCCACATAGTGATAGCCCAGGCTTTTGCACTGAAGGGCTTCCCCAATCAGATACAGGGTCTTCCCGTTTGTTTGACCGGTGACCGAAGGCGTTTCCTTTGCCGGAAAAGTGCAGAAGTCCTCACCGGCGGCAGCCAGCCGAAGCTGCCGGTAGATTTCTTCGGACAGAGAGCCCAGAGGAAGTCCGGCAACATAGGGCTGACCATACATATTCTGCAAGGTTTTTGCCAGGGGCAGACCGGTGGCGGACAAAACCAGATTGACATCCGCCTTTCCTGACTGCATAACGTCCTCAAAGCAGGTTCCGTAGGACCAGTTGGCCACAACATCAAAGCCGGCTTTTTTCAGGTGTTCTTTTAAGTTTTCGACGTTTTGATAGTCTGCAAAATCCAGAGGGGTCAGCCCCAGCAGGTTGATTTTGACAGGGGCGGAAGGATCCGCAGGTACGACCCTTTCCTCCTGCAATCGTTTGTCAGCCGGCAACAGTTTCTGTGCAAAACAGGAAAAAGCTCTTCCGGCTCCGTCAACATAATCGTGCATCCCGTTGGTTTTAACGTAAAATACCGGGATTTGCAGCCTTTTCTCTAAAAGTCTGGCAATCCCCTTAAAGTCGGTTCCGTTTAAAAACGGGATGGGAGAATTACAGAGGGCGATAAACTTTGGAGCCGGGGAAAGCCCGGTTGCTGCGGCAACAATATCATCCATAAACTTCTTATCATTGCCAAGGACAGCATCTCTGGTGTTCAGTCCTGAGATGAAAATATAACTTTCTTTCCGATACCAGCGGACCTCATCATGGGTGTTGTAGGTACTGTTACAGCCGGAAGGGTCGTGCATGACTACCATACCTCCCAGTTCGTACAGGGCAGAGGCAACACCGGATACATCTCCCGCATAAACCGGAAGGATTCTATATGCTTCTTTCATTCTACGCAGTTCTCCCATCCAAGTCCTTTTAACGGTACCAGTTCCTCCGGCTCTTTTTCCTCGACGAAGGCCTGTTTCATGTGCTCGATAAGCTTTTTGATCCCGTCAAAGCCCCAGTCTCCATTACTTTCGATCTGGTTCACAAAATAGGGGGTGTTCTCAAAAAACGCGGCCTTGGGACCGATGGCCAGTACGTTTCCCTCTCTTCCCCGCTCAACAGGAGCGACATAGCGGGCTTTGGGGTGATTGGTGGAAGCAATCAAAAGCTCCGGGGCATGTTTTTTTAGCCAGAGAGCGTCCTCTTCTTCAATCGGATCAAACGCATCGGCGTAGACCTTTGTTACATGGATACCATGAGAAAGAAGAAGACGGGCGGTACTTAAGGGTCGCACGCATCCCAGATAGTCCAAGACCACCGGGGTATCCCCTAACCGTTCTTTTAACGCAAGAAAGGCAGCGTCACAGGCGCAGCTCTCCTTTTCCACAAAAGCATCTACTTCCGCCGTTGCCAGAGCCGGATCTTTATGCTCGTGAAGATAAACCAGCTTCATCAGCTCCAGTAAACCAAGGCGGATCGCATCATAGGTCATGGGAACATTCAGATAAAGGTAGGGTCGTCCACTGCTGTCGGACAAACGTTTGACGCCATAGACTGCCAGCGGACTTCGCACCAGGGTCAGCCAGCCGTCGCCCATCCCGACATACTCGTCGTAGGTTTTGCAGTCCTGCACCTGTCGGATCTGAATTCCGTGGGCAGACAAAAGCCGCGCCACATCACTGGTTTCGGGAAGTCTCAGATCGTCCCCTAAAACATTGACGTGATGAGGATCTTCCTTTAAAGGCTGAACCGGCAACATCATCTGATAGCGCTGTTTCTGCTCCGGTGTCTTTGCCACCTTCTGCATGATGGGATCCATCCAGCACTGCATGAAAAAAATGTCCGGATAACGCTCCCGCAGCGTTTTGAAAATATAGCGTTCGTCTGCCCCCACAAAATGGTGCATGCATACCAGAAAAACCTGCACGGCTCTGGGGCGAACCGGAAGACGATCAATGATCCGGCTGACTCCGTCGATGGTTACCTGTTCCAGTCGGCCATTGATGGAATCTCGTTCATTTGGCATAACAGCCGAGAATTGACTCTGTCCATTCATCTCGTCTGCCGTCATGATAACTCCCCGCAGGCAGTTGTCATTGCAGACATAGATGGCATGGCACTCCGGGATCAGTCGCCCGGTATGTACAATGTTCCAGTTTTCATGAACCGGACAGTTGTACTCAAGTTCCCAGGGAAAGGGCTTTGGAAAACCGGCATCCCGGATCGCAACGACCGCTCCCTCGGAGGTTATTTTTGAATGATCAGCATGTATGGCTGGTCCGATACGTTTTAACATAGACCTTCCTGTTCTTAATGTTCCACAGTTCCGTCACTTTTGGTGATCACATTGCTGTATGCGGTCTTGGTGGCAATTCCGTCCAGCTGACCGATCTGACCGGACAGCTGGGCGATCACCGGCTGGGGCGCATCCAGGGCAATGCTGATGATAAAAATATCTTTTTCACGATAAGGAATTCCCATTCGCCCGATGATGTAGCGATTCTGTTCATGCAACAGAGCGTTGACCTGACCGATGGAATCCTGATTCTCAACGATGATTGATAAAACAGCAACTCTGGTATCCATGATGTCTCCCTTCAAAAATGCATATCCTCCGACTGAGTTAACAGATTCTCGGTAACAGCTCGTTTCCCGGTTCCGGCAAAAGGGTCTCGGCTCCGATATCCGTCGTCATTACCACGTGACCGGCCATATCTTCCGTTACATGTCCAATGATGGCTGCACCCTCAGTATACTTCTGGCCTCTTAATATTTCGATGACCTCCTGAGCCTTCTCTCCGGGAACGAACATAACAAGACGTCCCTCACAGGCAAGGTAAAGTGGCTCAAGTCCCAGCATGCCACAGACACCACGAACGCCCGGATTCACCGGGATATCTTCGGAATTCAGACGGATGCCAACGTTGCTTTCATGTGCGATCTCATATAAAACAGTTCCCACACCGCCTCGTGTGGCATCACGGATCACATGGACTTCAGGAACGGCCGTGAGAACAGCTTCCACCGGATTCCATAACGGAGCACAGTCTGTGGTCACATCGGCTTCGATTCCGTAATCGTCTCGGCTTAAAAGGATGGTTGCTCCATGACGCCCCACGTCACCGGTTACAATGATGGCATCCCCCGGCTTTGCATAAGCGCCGCTGGTATCCACACCATCTAAGATCTCACCCACACCGGTGGTTGTGATGAAGACATGGTCCACCTGACCCCGACCGGCTACCTTGGTGTCACCGGCAACTAATTTTACACCGACCTCGGCCGCTGTTTTCTCCATGGAAGCGACGATCTCTTCCAATTGATCAATGGGAAAACCTTCCTCGATCTGAAATGCGCAAGTCATATATAAAGGCTTTGCGCCCATACAGGAAAGGTCGTTTACGGTTCCGCAGATCGAAAGCTTTCCGATATTTCCTCCCTGGAAGAACTGGGGAGAAACGATGAACCCATCGGTTGTCATTGCGATCTTACCCTGTGGTCTCGGAAGGACCGATGCATCATCTGCTGTAAAAAAATCATTCTGAAAGTGCTTTTTGAACACCTTTTCGATCAGCTCACTGGTCTGCTTACCGCCGGCTCCGTGTGCTAATGTAACTACGTCTGTCATATCCATATCCTCGATTCTGAGTGTTTATTTGTTCAGTGGTTTATTTGCAAGATCTCCATAGAGGTACCAGGCAGAGCAGGCTCCCTCTGATGAAACCATGCAGGCTCCCACCGGATGCTCCGGTGTACATGCGGTTCCAAAGCACGGGCACTCGTGGGGTTTGATTGCTCCCTGCAGCACCTGTCCGCAGCGACACGCCGGGTTTGGCTTTCCGATGATACCGGACAGATCAAACTTCTTGCGGGCATCGTAGGCCGCATATTCCCCGCGAAGCTGCATTCCGGAATTTTTCAGTAGACCGATGCCTCGCCACTCCTGGTCACAGGGTTCCATCATTTTATCCACCAGCTCCATTGCCTGCGGGCTACCCTCTCCTGTTACCACCCGGGGATAACAGTTTTTGAAGAAGGGTTTACCCTTTTGGAATTCTGTTACACCCACCGCCAACGCTGTCAGGATCTCTTTTCCCGTAAATCCTCCGACCACACCACTGACACCTTCTTGTAACATGTCCTCACAGATCTTGTTGCCGATGATGGCATGGACATGTCCCGGATACAGATACAAATCCGTTGCATCCTTCATTGCCTCATAGGCAGCCGGCATAGTCTTGTTGGCCGTTAAAAGTGAAAAATTGGTAAGGCCTTCCTCCATGGCTTTTTCTACCGCCAGACATTCGGAAGGCGTTGTTGTTTCAAAGCCCACCGCCAGAAAGACCACTTCTTCCTGTGGATGATCCTTTGCGTAGGCAACCGCATCCAGAGGGGTGTATACGACCTTGACGTTGGCACCTTCTCCCCGGGCGATCTGAAGGGACTTCTTTGTTCCCGGTACGCGAACCAGATCCCCAAAGGTCGTGATGGTGCAGCCGTGATCCAGAGCCAGTGAAATAGCCTCATCGATAAAGGTAACGGCGGTTACACAGACCGGACATCCGGGTCCGGAGATCATCTCGATCTGCGGAGAAAGAACCCGGCGCACACCCTGGCGAAAGATCTCATGGGTATGTGTGCCGCAGACCTCCATGATACGAACCTTCGGTCCGTCATAATTTTGCAGGATTCGTCTGGCCTTTGCCAGTCCGTCTTCTTTTTTTAAATCTTCTGCCATTTTATAATTCCTCCAACAGGCTGTCTGTCTCATCTGTATCATTGTCGGTGATCTTGGCGATGGCTGTCCCGGCGTGAACCATAACGTAATCCCCCGGATTCAGATCGGTCAAAAGCTGAGCAGAAATGCTTCGCTTTGCACCGCTTGCATCTACGATGGCCATACCATCCTTCAGAGATACCACTTTAGCTGATAATCCTACGCACATAAGTTACTCCTTTTCTCTTATTTTCTCTAACGCGATCAGTGCCTGTCCCAGTGCGATTCCTCCGTCATTGGGGGGAACAAGGCTGTGGGTCAGCACATCATATCCTTTATCTGAAAGTGCATGCTGCACAAGCTTTAACAGCAGACGGTTCTGAAAACAGCCACCGCTTAGAGCTACCGTCTTAAGGCCGCTTTCCCTGCCGATCCGATCGCAGCCCTCTGCGATCATGGTAGCCAGTTCTCTATGGAAAAGATCCGACAGCGCCAGGGCATTTTCATCCCGGGCACCGTAGGGACCGGCCTTGGGCCCCTGCCCGGTTACATATTCCACTCGCTCCTTCACAAGGAAGGCAACCAGAAGATCCGTGGGAAGACGGAAAAGATCGCCGCTTTCTTCCCGGCGGAAGGTTTTCGCAAAGATCGCATACCGCTCCCGAAGCGCCTTTAAGGTCTCTTCCCTTGCCTTCTGCTCTTCCATGGCAAGCGCCCGGTTCATAAGCGCCGTACTGGCCTCACCCTCATAGGTGCTGCAGCGGCGGATTCCCAGGAGTGCCGATACTCCATCGAACAAGCGCCCGGCACTGGTGGACGTTATGGCATTGATCTTTTGGTCATACATCATAAACTGTGCCCGAAGGGTCGTATCATCGGTCAGTTTCAGAAGGGAGGCGATCCCTGCGGTGACAGCCTTTGGATCACCTTCGTCCGGATCCGTAAAGATCCCCTTCTGCGCCAGTCCGTAGATCATAGATACTGCAATGCGCCAGCCCTCTTTTGAGGAGGCATCCCCCCCCAGTTGAAGGAAGGGAAAAATAGAGGCCCGTCTCCGGTAACCCTTAAGATCGCAGGTCATGATCTCTCCACCCCAGATGGTCTGATCTTCTCCGTAACCGGTTCCGTCGAAGCTGACGCCGATCACCGGATCCGTCCGGTCGTTTTCTGCCATGCAGGATGCGATATGGGCATAATGATGCTGGATCGTAAGCAGATCGATCTGCTTTTCACGTGCAAGCTTTTCTGCCACCAGGGTCGCATTGTACTTTGGATGAAGATCGCAGGCGATCAGCTGCGGTTTTGTCTCCAGCAAAGTTCCCATTCGTTCGATGGATTCCTCCAGTGCCTGAATGGTACGAAGATCCGCCAGATCCCCAACATAGGCAGAAGGATATAAAAGCCCGTTCACACCGTAGCAAAAGGTGTTTTTCAGTTCGCCACCTATGGCAAGGACATACCCCTTGAAAGCCTTTGTCATCATGTAAGGCAGGGGCGCATAACCCCTGGATCGCCGGATCATATACGGTCGTCCTTCATGAAAATCCATAACGGAATCATCTGCGCGAAGCCGGATCCTCCGGTTATGGGAAAGGATGGCATCACACAGACGGGAAAGCTCCCGTTCTGCCGCCTCATCGTCCTTTACAATGGGTGCGCCGGAGGAATTGGCGGATGTCATAACAAGCGCATCCGGCATCCGGATCCCGTCATCGTAATCAAACAGCAACAGCTGAATGGGGGCATAAGGAAGCATGACGCCAACCGTAGGTTGATCCGGAGCGATCCCCTCACTCAGCCGTCCTCCTGCCTTTTTAGGAAGCAACAGGATGGGCTTTTGATGTCCCGTAAGGATCTGCTTTTGTTCCTCTGTAAAGCAGCATTCCCGTTCAGCGGTCGCTTCATCCCGAAGCATAACCGCCAGAGGTTTCATGGGACGGTTTTTCCTGGTACGAAGTAACCGTACCGCTTCATCATCTAAGGCATTACAGCAGAGATGGAAACCACCGATCCCCTTCACGGCAACGATGCCACCGTCTGCAATGACCTGTCGTGCATGTGTGATGGCCTCTTTTCCAGTAAGGGATGGTCCCTCCGGGGAGAGAATGTAATATTCGGGGCCGCAGTCATTGCAACAGACCGGCTGGGCATCATATCGTCTGGATGCCGGATCATGATACTCCCGGTCGCAGGCAGGACACATGGGAAACTCCTTCATGGAGGTCCTTTCCCGGTCATAGGGCAGAGCATCCAGGATCGTCAGGCGCGGACCACAACAGGTGCAGTTGATGAAAGGATGGTGATACCGCCTGTCCTCTGGATCCATCAGCTCCCGTTTACAGTCCTCACAGATCGCAATGTCCGGTGAAACAAAGATTTCTCCCTTGGTCTTCTCTGATTCAGCAATGGAAAAATCCCTTGCCTCCGGGAAATCCGGGCAATCTTTTACATCCATTTTCAAAATTGCGGCCCGTTTCGGTGGCTGGTTCCTTAGCAGGTCAAGAAAATCCTCCACATCGGATACTGTGCCTTTGGCATAGATCTCAACAAAGGGTCCCCGGTTGGAAACCGATCCTGTGATGTGGCACCGGGCTGCATGCCGGGCTACCGTAGGCCGGAAGCCGACACCCTGAACAATGCCGTAGACTTTGATTCTTTTTTTTGCTTCCATCAACCTGTTCTTCACCTCTGATTCCCTTATTTGCTTGGATCGTATTTGCCACTGATGGCAAAACTCGGCAGTGTGATCCACGCACCGGCATACTCCGGTGTCATCCGGCGAAGCGTATCATCCGCCAGGATCACATCAAATCCGCCTTCCCGGACAAGTTCCATCCAGTCATCTTCTTCCCGAAGCTTTTGATCACCGCTTTCCATACGATCCTTTTGCATCAGGAAATAACTGCTGACCCTTACCTCTGCCGTACCCTTGGAAAGGTGACGGATCTCTTCCCGCAGGCCGTTGGCCAGGATCTGCTGATGCAGGATCAAAACCTTTCGCCCGGCAAAAAATTCTTCCGGATCCGCTTCGCCTATCAGTTCCCGAAGGAGCTGATCCGCCCCCGGATACTCCACCCGGTAGGGCACACCAAATGTTTTCTTCATATACTCGGCCGCTTTCAGACCGGAAGGAGCAACCACAATATTTTCCTTTACCGTTGCAGCACGTTCTACGTCCTCCATGGTCGCGTCGGCGCCATATAGAACGACCCGGTCATAGCCCCGGGACCGTAGTGTGGTCCGGATCATTTCCTGATCGGATGGTCTTGGCAGATCCAGTGGAATGGCTCCCAATACACCGACAGAGGAGGTTGCCTCCGATACCTCGTTCTCTTTGACCAGAACCTTCATCAGCTCAAGATAGGCCTTCTGCTCTCCCACCTCGTAGGTGTGCATTCCGTCGGTATCGATCGCCAGGATCGGCAGTTTGACCTTACGACCGGTCATCCTTCGCAGCGCATGGTAGTCTGTTCCAATCACGGAAGGTACCGGAGTTCCGATCAATGCAATAAAACCTGCATCGATCCTTTGCGCTACCTTCTCCAGTTTTCTAACCAATAATTCATCCCGTCCCATAATGGCATCCATATCACGAAGGCCGGCAGAAAAAACAGCCGACCGCTCTGTGGACCACCTGGGCTCATCAAAGCCGCAGATGTTACCTGTGCAACCACCGGCATCCAGGATCACAAGGATGCCTCCCAGCTGATACAGGACAGATTCGGCACCGGACTGGTCCGGTGCGAAGGGGGTCAGGTATTTACGAAGTCCCTTCATCGTGACACCTCCTCTAGGATCGCCTTCATTAACCGGGTCACGCCGGCATAGCCAAAGGGCTGAATATCTTCATTCCAGTACACATGGGCCGCATCCTCATGATAAAAGGCCGCATCCTTACCGATGGTAACATCTGCCTTTGCTGTACTGCTGTCGTAATAGAGCATGGTCGGTTCCATATTGCAGTAGATCTTCGTTTCCGGACTGAGCTTCGCCAGCGGATCAATATAGACAAAATGTTCCGGGGCCGGTGTTCCATAGATCTCGGACACGGAAAACCCATAGCGAAGAAGGGCAAGAGCCAGTTCAAAAGGATTGCCGTTCATGGCCTCTCCCACGGTAAAAGTAAGATCCGGATATGCCTGCCGCAGTGCTTCCACTGCCTCCAAAGCCTCCTGCCTCTTCCGGGGACTTTGGATCTCATATCCAATGGCCTGACCGAAGGCCTGATACTGCTTTTCGATCTGATCGATCTGGTACAGGCGGGTCAATTCCACGTAAGGGATATCCAGTCTGGCCAGAAGATCTTCTGCCGCTGCCCTTGCCTCCGGATGCAGCACCAGATTAAAATTCGCCTCTCCCATCTTCAGAAATTCCTCATAGGAACTGCAGCGTGAGATCTCACGAATGTTTTTGACGCCAATGCTATGCAGCTGGGAATAAAGCTCACATTCATCGATCAGCGGAGCAAAAAAACCCATAAGATTCACAGAGGTTCCTCTCTTTTTCTGCTTCGGAAGAAGCTCATAGAGAGACTGGCGCACATGTACCATAGGAGGCTTGCGTCCCTCACGGGTCAGGGCGTACATATAGCATGGACGAACCGGAAGCCCCACAAGCTCCTCGGCTTTGCGGGCAACCCGCTCCATATCGGTGCCCAGCAGGGCATCCACACAGGTGATGCAGATCATAACGAGACTCGGTCGTTTTCCTTCCGCTTCCTGAAATTCAACGATCTCACGTACCGCCTGAGGAATCTTTCGCAGATGTCTTGCCGTTACCAGATCGGTATCCGTCATATCCAGATAGAAGAACCGGTCTGCGTAGCCTTTGATCCGGGCAATGGAGGAGGTATTTCTTCCACAGCAGCCGGGGGCAACGATGAGCATAATGGAACCCGGCACAGATAGGCCGGCTCGCTTTACTCCGAATCCTTCTGCTCCGGGAGAGTTATAGGCCAGGGTCGCCGGAGAACTGTACACCAGCTGTGTTCCACTTTGAAAATTCTCCGGGATCTGATCTTTTCCCAGTTCCGCCAGTTCAGCTGCGGTGTAACAGATGGCTTCCTTTTTTATCATACGCAGTCCTCACACTCTACAAAGCTGTCCGGGTCAATGGACATATCGGTCCCGTCATCCCCGTCAGATGCCTCCAGAAGTTCCTTTGCCAATGCAAGGAAACGTCCGCTCAGCTCAGAAGAAGCATCCAGTTCTACTACCGTTTTGCCCTGATCTTCTGCGGTCTGGAAAGCCGGATCTCTTGGGATATCCGCCACGATCCGAAGACCGTTTTCCGCTGCAAATTCTCCCACACGCTCGGTCTCATCCGCTACATTTCGATGATTCAGCACAAGTCCATACACGCTGGCATATCCCCGGTCTTCAAAATTCTTCACCGCCTGATTGATATTGCCCGCCGCATAGAGAGCCATCTTCTCACCGGAGGTTACGATCAGAACCTTCTCAGCAAAACCTTCCCGGATCGGTGCCGCAAAACCGCCACATACAACATCTCCAAGGACATCGAACAGGACAACATCCGGCTCTTCCGTCTCCAGAAGTTCCAGATCATCCAGCAGATTAAAGGTGGAAATGATGCCTCGTCCGGCACAACCAAGTCCCGGTGTCGGACCTCCGGTCTCGATACATAAAACATTGCCGAATCCTCTTCGTGAGATCTGATCCAGAGAGGTGGGATCCTCATCATGCTCCCGAAGATAATTCATCACCGGCAAAAGCGGCTGACCGGACAATAAATTACCGGTGGAATCCGCCTTCGGATCGCAGCCGATCTGAATCACCTTTTTCCCAAGGGTGGCAAAAGCCGCTGCAAGGTTTGAAGTAATGGTGGATTTACCGATGCCACCCTTTCCGTAAATTGCAAGTTTTAACATGTATCTTCCTTTCGCTTGTCTTTATGAACCGGTCTGCATGCATGAAAAAAGCTTCTCTTGCACGCAAAAGAAGCCCATAAAATACCTATATTCTATAGTCATTCTTTTCTGCGCAGAATTTCTTTACAGTCAAAAATGGTTCCTATCGATTGAAATCCATGAAATTGTATACAATCTTACCGTAAAAGTCAAGTTATCTTCGCCCGCCGCAGGGACTCGATGAATTTCTCCCGCTCCTTGTGATGATCATCCTTGATCCGGTACATTTCTTCATCGGCCCGCTTTAACATTTCGGTTTTGGTGATACCCGGAGTCGTGGCAACGCTGTAGCCCACACTGAACATAATGGTGTAGTCAATGTCATTTTCCCGGCAGACCTCATCCAGCTTTTTCCGAAGGCGGTTTCGAACGCTCTCCGGATCCCGGTCCCCACCGATCATGATCGCCACAAACTCATCTCCTCCGTAGCGTCCCAGAAGATTGCCTTTGCCTCCGAGACCACGTTTTAATGCATCGGAAAAAACACAAAGCGCCCGATCCCCTTCGTTATGTCCCAGAATATCGTTGATGCTTTTGAAACAATCCAGATCGATAAGATAGACCTCGGTGGAATGCTCCGGGGAGGCATTGACCAGGGCATTCTCCAGGAAATCATCGATCCGTCTGCGGTTATTCAGCCCCGTCAGTGCATCCGAGTAGGATTGGGACATCACAAGCTCTGAATAGATCAGAAAGCATCCCGGAATGACAAACAATTCAAAGGTTGGAAGCAGCGGAAAGACAACGGCAAGAATCTCTCCCACGATCACACAGATGATATGAAACGCCAGAGCGATATTGATCTTCCTCTCGGACTTTCTGCGCATGGACTTACGCCCCAAAAGGATCATAAACAGCGCGATGACAAGGTAGAGACTGTCCACCACGATCGCCATGATCTCACCGGCGCCTGCCACCATGGTATGATCCGGGCGCTCCAGAAGTACGGTCTGGTAGAAGGGGGTCAGCATAATGATCAACATCAGAAGAACGGGGAGATGAATCACCGTCTTCCAGATCCTTTGACTGATCCAGGTCAGCCTGGTGGTTTCCGCCACAAAGCTTAGCCACTCCATAAAAGAAATGGTTACGGGAAGATACATACCGATGGCCAGAATATGAAAGAGCCCGTTCGGTATGGGCAGGCTGATATACAGGATGAAATTGCTGATCATCGCACAGACCATGCTTGTCATAAGCCCGGCCAGCATCAGCCGGAAATGTATGATCTGCTTCTTGCTTCCGATGCTGTCTTCTGTCATAAGAAGAATCAAAAACAGCATAAGAAACGAAAAGCCGATCAGAAGAACGTTGGTTAGAAGGACTGAGTTTTCTATACGAATTACCTGCATATATTCTCTCCCTTGCTTTGTCAGGATAGATATTTCCCAAGAGTTCCAAACAGCTTTTCCTGATCGATGGGCTTTGCGATATGATCGTCCATACCTGCATAAATCGCCTTTAGCCGATCTTCTGCAAACGCATCAGCTGTAATGGCAATGATCGGGATCCGTCTTCCCTCAGGAGCTTCCAGACTGCGAATGGTTGACGTTGCCTCCAGACCGTTCATCACCGGCATCTGAATATCCATAAGGATGGCGTCATATTTCTGCGGAGACTGTTTGTACCGTTCCACCGCTTCCAATCCGTTCTCCGCCTGTTCAATGTTGATCTGACGCTCCGCAAGGATCATGCTGGCAATTTCCCGGTTGATGGGCATGTCATCCACCAGAAGCACCGTTCTGCCTGCAAAGGATCCGCTTTCCGTAGCAACGGGTGTCTTCACCCGGTGAGGTTCTTCCACCGCCTTTTTCAGGGGGATATCAATGATGGTGGTGGTACCGGCACCCAGACGGCTTTTGATCCTGATCTTACCCTTGAGATGATCCACAAGATTCTTGACAATCGCCATCCCAAGACCGGTTCCCGACTGGTGGGACAAAGTGGTGGTCTGTGCCCGTTCAAAGGGTTCAAAGATCCTTGTAAGAAATTCCTCTGTCATTCCGATGCCGTTATCTTCAACGATAAAACGGTAGTTACGCTTTTCCTCTGCCGGGATCTCGGCTCCCTCTTCCACTTTCAGCAGAATGGAACCGTTCTCTCCCGTGAACTTCACCGAATTAGAGACAATGTTCATCAGGATCCGGTTGATAAACTTCTGGTCACAGATGATCCTGTCGTGCTTTAATTCCTCCAGATCCACCGTGAGCTTCAGGTTCTTCTTCTCGAGGGAACTGGAAAACATACTGACAATGTTGTTGACGGCCGCCTGAAGCGAAAGGGTCTCTTCCCGGAACTCAAAGCTCCCCTCTTCAATGCTGGTCATATCTAAAACATCGCTGATCAGTGTCATCAACTGATCCGAAGCCACATTGATCTTGGCCAGACAGTCGGACACCCGTTCCTGGTCCTTCTCGTGGCGAAGGGCAATCTCCGTATAACCGATAATGGCATTCATGGGAGTCCGGATATCGTGGGAAATATTGGATAAAAACCGGGTCTTGGCAATGTTGGCCGCGTTGGCATCTTCCAATGCCCGCATCAGATCCTCCGAGGACTGATCCAGCTTCTTCTGGGTGCGGTTCTGCTGTTCACTGAGCTTTTGAATCTTCTGCTCCCTGGCCTCTTTTGCCTTTCGATCCATCTGTCCCAGATGTACGGTGAAAATAAGGATAATAGGGATCACCATGGAAATGTTAACGAGGGAAAGTCCGAAAAGGAAGGGCTGGGCAGCCACACAGATACAGGGAATAATGCAGTATAGCAGAAGCAGGATCCTCTGATACCGGCGGAGCTTTTTCCCATTATGAAAAACAGAATAGAACATCAGCGGGAAAATAAGAGCAGGCATAATATAGCTGAGGGCATAGTACCTGGTCCTGTGATAGATGTTATTGGCATCAAAATAATAGAAAAGATTGTGATAACGGGACAGTACGATACTGATGATTCCAACCCCGTTCAGGTACTGGATGATCTTAAGCGTCTTGGGGACGGACGCAAGCCCCGCCTCTTCTCTCATATAGTCATACACAAAGGCTACATAAAAAAGATTCAGAACATAAGGCATCACATAAGACATAAAGTCGCAAAGATGCAACAGAAAAGAGCCGGTGGGAGAAGTCGTACCCTCAAACAGATACGCTCCCCGCTCAAAACACATCATGGCAACGGACACGCCCTCCATACATAAAAGCAACGTCCGACGGCTCCTTGTCAAAGACTTTGACATGGCGGTAAAAATAAACAGTACAACGCAAATACTGCTGATCATCGACATAAGATAGAATTGAATCTCTACGTATCCATTCATAGCAGTCCCCTTCAATGCAATTTCCATTCACCTGCTTTCATAATAACACGCAACCCTTTTCAATTCTACTCACATCACCGGAATCCGCTGATTTTTACCAGCCCAGTTCCAACAACCACTGGTTCAGTTTCCGCTCCCGTTCCGGAAGGGAAGCGTTTTTGTCCCCGGTGTTGTCGTACTCTCCCACGATGCTTCCGTCCACCAGATAGAAGACCCGTTTGCATCGGGCTGCCACCTTGGCATCATGGGTGACCATCATAATGGTGGTGCCTTCATCGTTCAACTTTGTCATCTCCTCCATGACTTCACCGGAAGCATGACGGTTTAAAGCACCGGTGGGCTCGTCTGCAAAAAGGATCCGGGGACGGTTGATCATACTTCTGGCAATGCAGGCTCTCTGCAGCTGTCCGCCGGAGACCTCGTTGATATCGTGATCCGCCACTTCCACGATCCCCATTTTACGTAACAGGAACAGCGCCCGATCCACCTTTTCCTTCCGGGTCTCCTTCCCCTGCTTGTTCTCGAACGCAGGAAGAAGCACATTGTCCAGCACCGTCAGATTTTTCATCATGTACATCTGCTGAAAAATAAATCCCATTCCGGAAAGCCGGGTCCTTGTCAGCTCCTTCTCAGAGAGCTCCTGAAGGTTTGATCCGTTAAAGGTCACCGCTCCGCTGGTGGGACGATCCATCCCGGACACGGAATAGAGCAGGGTGGACTTGCCGGAGCCGGAAGGCCCCATAATTGCCACCATATCCCCCTCTTCGATGGAGAAATTTATATTTTTCAGTACATTGTTCTGTCGTTTATCGATCACATAGGTCTTGCATAAGTCTTTTACATCTAAAATCTTTGCCATAACATCCTCCTACTCAATGGTGATAATATCTTTCGCTTTGATCTTCCTTGTATAGAGTGCCGTAAGGGAGGCTGCCAGCAGTGTTACAGCAAGGATCAGTCCCGGATAGCAGACCAGAAGGGAAAGAGGTTTAAAATAATAGTGGATCTTTGCCTGTCCCATCATCGCCCAAATCGGATCCGACCAGAGATGGGTCAGCGGCAGTGTCAGGATGACTGCCAAAAGCTCTGCCGCCAGGGCAACAAACATAAAACGAAGCACATGCCATAAAATAATGGAGCCTTCCGAAAAGCCGATGGCCCGGAGAAGGGCAATGCTTCCCTCTTCGTCGGAAATAAAGGAACGTTCCATCAGGATCGCCACCAGAATAACCACCATCAAAGTGATGATCACCAGAAGTCTTACCACCGCATCCATGGCGTCTGCGGATTTCATGCATTCCACCACGTAATCCGTTGCATTCATTACATCCTTGGTATGGTACAACTTCTGCAGCTTCTGAACTCTCTCGTCGATGACCTTCTGTGACGGATGATCCTTGAAATTGATCTGGTATTTCATCATGACCACCACATCCTTTGGATCCGTAGGTGCCTTGTTGTTTAGCAGGATACAGTCGCCCAACTGGTTCATGGTAGTGAAAAAGGCGGTGACCACGCAGTTCTTTTTCTCAGAACCAAAATCCACCGTAATGGTGTCGCCGATCCCCACGCCAAGTTCCTTCGAAACTTTGTCTGTAATGGCGATCTCATCCTCCCGGACCGGAGCCGTTCCTTTGGAGTAGGTATACTCTTTCATGGAGATATAAGGATCCTGTTCAAAATACTGGGTCTTCTCCACTCCGTTGGCTTTGATCTTGTAAGCGTAAAACAGTTCGGCGCAGACACGTCCCGGCATATTCTCTTCTTTTAAAAGATCCTCGATCTCCCGAATGGACCTGGTATAAGGACTCTGTTCCTTTTGCAGTCCCGGGTCTTTGGAATATTTACCCTGCACAATATAATCCCTGTCCCTGCGGCTGATGACTTCCGGATCCAGATAAATATCCGACCGGATTCCAAAGGAGGTGATCAGCCGGTCACTTCGCATGGTATCTGCCATCAGCACCAGTCCAAAGGTGAAAACAGAACAGAGGAAGAAGGATATCATAATAGTGATATACCGCTTGGGGGCGCTTAGAATGTCATTGACCGCCAAAAACAGCGGGTTGCTCATCTTCGATGCCGACAGCTTCCGCTTTATTTTCTGGTGATAGCGCTCTCCGGTCTGTCCACAGCGAATGGCATCCAGCGGGGTGCACTTTTTTACTTTTCTTGTGGAATAATAAGAAAGTCCCACCATCAACAGGGAAACCACCAGGCCGCCCAAAAGATTCAACCGGATTCCCGTTTCATTTCCCAATACCATGGCATCCGACACCGAAGTGATCAGCATATTTCCAAAGGGAATGCTGATAAAAAATCCAATGGTGGAGCCGACCACAGCAATGCAGGCGTATTTAACAGCAAAAAGACTGCGGATCTTGGCGCTTCGGATCCCGATGGCTTTCATAATGCCGATCTCACGGAATTCCTCATTGATGGAAAAGGTGATCACATATTTTAACACCACAAAGGATACAAGGATCAGGCAGACACTGATGGCAAGTACCACCATGGCAACGATCATATACATGATATAGGCCAGTTTTAGATTCTCGGCTGTCATTGTCATGGAGATGCTTTTGATGTCGGCGATCTTACCGTTAACATAGCCCGTATCGGTGGTTTTCACACAGATGATGTTGCCTAAGGAATTTTCCTGATTGCAGGCCATCACCAGCCCTGTGTAATCCGCATCACTTAAAAGGATTCTGGAAGAGCCCATCATGGTGGTGCTGAACAGAGCATCCTTTACACTGCCGGCAATGGTCAGAGGTTTGGTGGTGACTCCATGATTGGTGACATAGATCTTGTCTCCCACTTTAAGCTCGTGAAGATCCAGTAGTTTGGCCGGAAGGTAGACCTCCCGCTCCTTTACGGAACGGATGGGGTTGTTGTTCTCATCAAAGAAGGTAACGCCGTTGGAATAGACCTTCTGAATCATCAGCATATTATTATCCTTCAGGAACTTTTTCCTTCCGACGGAGATGTCCGATACCATCCCCAGCAGACAGGAATCCTGTCGGACACTCTGGACACAGTCCAGGGAATTCAATCGATTTACGGTTTCCTGTCCGTCACCGTAGTCCACAATGAACAGATCTCCGATCTCGGCTTTTTTGAAAAAATAGTCTGTTCCGTTCAGAACAGTAACCACATTGGAAAGACCGCTTCCCACGAAGCAAGCAGCAATGATGGTAAACAAAAATATGATCACATTCATGGTACGCTTTCGCTTCATGTCTTTTTTTAATAAATTGCGATACATGTACTCTCTTCCTTTCCGCGTTTCTTATCTCCCTTGGTACAAAAAGAGAGTAGCATGGAAATTATTAAATAATCATTAAGTGACCGACGCTTTCAATCCATTTATATTTTTCGCAGCACAAGGGTCACCTGAAAGCAGTGGTCTTCGATCTCTGCAAAAATATCCCCATCCATCTTATGCAGCAGTTCTCTGCAGATGTAGAGTCCGAGTCCGCTTCCCTGCTGATCGCCCACATTGCTTCCCCGGTAGAAGGAATCAAACACAGCATCCAATTCTTCTTCCTTTAAGGTGCAACCGGTGTTTGTTATGGTAAAGAGCTTGCAGTCTTCCTCCTGATGGATCCAAATGGATATCTGTTTGCCATCGCCGTATTTGATAGCGTTTTCCATGCAGTTTTGCAGGACTTCCACCAGCCTGTCCCGATCACAGCGGATCAGCGCATCCTCGAAGGGTTCAATGGTAAAAGGAATGGATAAAAGCTGAAGTTTGTCCTGATAGTAGGCACGTACCGGATCCATCACTGAGGAGATATAGTTCTCCTGCACATTGACCTCAAGATGTAGAAAATCTTCTCTGGAAGCTCTGGTGATCTGATCCACATAGGAACGGATCTCCTCTTTGTTCTTTGCTATTCCCCGGAGCGCCGCAGTTTTCTTCTCCTCATCCACATAAAGATTGTCCATCAGAGCCCGGGTATACAGATCCATGGCGGAAAGCGGTGTTTTGATGTCATGAACAAGGGAGAGGACCAGGGATTTTTTCTCCTTTTCCAGCGCCATTTCCCTGCGCCGGTTCTCCTCAAGTTTTTCCCGGAGCATGTCCACACTCCAGAGAAAAGATTTCAGGTACCCGCTCTTCTCCTGTAACAGAGGCCGGGAAAGGTTCCCTCTGGCAAGTTCTCGGGTAAGCTCTGTCATATTCTTTACCGGGCGCAGGATCTTCTGTTCCACATAGAACAAAAAGAAAAGCGTCAAAAGAAAAAGCAAGGAAAAAAAGAGCGCAAGGATGAAGGGCTCCTTCCCGTTCTTCTCAACTTTGTAATTGAAACGATAGAGGTTGTGATTCACCTTCTCCACCCGGTATTCTCCGTTATCCACCACATCGGGATCAAAGATCCGGATGGAAAGGATCCTGGGATAGTGTTCTGCGATGTCTGCCAGATCCTGTTCTGTGGTCTTCCCTGTCCGGATCTCATCACAGGCCCGTTTGATCTCCACCCTGGCCTGACCATTGTCAAAGGAAGTTCCCCGGTTTTGCAGAAGCATAAAGCCAAATATAAAAATTGCCAGTTCTAATAAAAGAACCAGCAATGTAACACGAAAAAATTTATTCATAACGATATCCCTTACCCCATTGTGTGATGATATGTTTTGGGTTCTTCGGATCCTTTTCGATCTTCTCCCGTAGCCACTTGATATGTACCGTCAACGTCTGAAGCTCGGAATCACTGTCGCTGCCCCAGATGGAGTTGAACAGATAATCCTTCTGCAGATTGACCCCCTTGTTCTCCATCAGAAGCCGTAAAAGAGCAAATTCCTTAGAGGTCATCTCTACCATCTGCCCCTTTACGGTTACGGTCTCCTTTACCAGATCCAGACAGATCTCCTGATCCTTCAGCTGGGAGATCGCATACTTGCGCTTAAAGATCCCATCGATCTTCGCCATAAGAAGATCCACATCATAGGGCTTCTCAATATAGTCATCCGCCCCGGTGAGAAGCCCCCGCAACTTATCCTCCTTACTGCCCCGGGCAGAGACCATAAGGATGTGGGCATTCGAGGTCTCCCGGATCTTCGTGCAGACCCGAAAGCCGTCGATCCCCGGAAGCATAAGATCCAGAATAAACAGCTTACAGCCATGAAGGGCAAAGTGCTCCAATGCCGCCTCTCCGGAAGATGCCACGGTCACCCGATAGTGTTTCTGTTCCAAAAAATCCTTTAATACCGTGGCTATTTCCCAGTTATCCTCAACGATAATGATGTCTGTCATGCTGTTTCCTTCTCTAATGTAAGTTTCGCGGAGCGTTGATCTCCGCCGAAGATCAGGCCGGTGTCCTGTCTCCGAAAAGTTCCTCGATCTGCTGGATGGACTTGTTATTTTCCTCTAGTATACGCTGACAAAAGGCTGAGATTTCTCCGCTTCGAAGGGCTACATCCTTCTTGGCCTCCACCTTGCAAAGACCAAGTCTTCCGCAGCTCTCGATCTCCAGATGTCCATAGAAATGTTCTATGGTATCCATGATCCGGTTACATTCCTTCATGGTGGCTCCTGCACGAAGCGCAATGGCATATCCCTTCTTCCCCGACGCAATGGATGCGTGGGGCTCATGGGTATTACACCATGGCGTACAACGGTCGATAAAGGACTTGAACTGTCCCGGCACATCCCCCCAGTAGGAAGGGGAAACCATCACAATGATATCCGCCTTATCGTACTCTTCCATGATCTCGGTAACATCATCCTTTTGCACACATTCCCCCGTTTCAAGACAGCTCTTGCACCCCTTGCAAAAGCCGAACACATACGCATCAATGCAAATGGATCTTACCTTCAGATCCGACTCCAGTTCCCTTGCAACAAGCTTGCAGATCTCTGCTGTTGCCCCGGTGCTTACCGGACTACAATTAACCACAAGTGCACGCATATATGACCCCCTTTCATAACCCTAGCATACCACAGGAATTCTCTGCTGTCATACTTTCACGCAAAAAAGCAGGTCAAATGGCCTGCTTTTTTGTCTAATTTCATATCCTATCCTTCCCGGGAAGGATTTTTTGCAAAATATGATTACCTCTTGCTCTTTTTACTGCTTTTCTTTGTCTTCTTGACCTTTGTGGTTTTTTTAATCTTTTTGATCTTCGTCACCTTTCCTGTGCTGTCACAATAGTACTTCTTGCCGTTTCTTTTAACCCACTTGTTTTTGATTACGCGACCCTTCTGATCGGTAACGTAGGTCTTGCCCTTTACCTTGACAACAGAATTCTTGACGACCTTTCCGTCCTTGCCAACGTAGTATGTGGTCTTGCCCTCTTTGACAAGCGCGTTCTTCTTGGTGTTATTCTTCTTGGAATCCTTGCTCTCTCCGTTATCCTTGGAAGGTGTCTTTGGCTCTTCCTTCTGATCGTTGTCCTTGTTCTGTTCAGGATCCTTCTTCTCCGGATCTGTAACAGCCGGTGGGAAAGTGCTGCTGCCGGAACCGGTGGATCCGCCGGAAGCACTCTGACCGGATGCGGTCTTCTTCAGGATCACAGTACCGCCCTCTGCGGCAGCCGGTGCAACGACTTTTACCTGTCCGGTAGCGTCTGCAACATAGTCTTTTCCGGAATACAGATCGGTATAGGTTGCCCCTGCAGCAAGTCCTGTAACACAAACCTCCTGCTGTTCCTTTGTGTTGATGACCGTATAGAGCTCCTGACCCTGATAGCTTCGCTTGAATACATCCGTACCCTTATCATCATTAGCCTCAATGGTTGTACGGCTTCCTCTTGCGAAAACATCGATGTTTGCCTTACGGATGGCAAGCAGCTTCTTGTAGTGTGCAAGAACCGGATTGCCCTCTACCTTATCCCATGCAAAGTCATAACGGTTCGTCTGGTACGGATAATTGTTGGCACCGGTCTGTCCAAGTTCTTCACCGTAGTAGATCACCGGCTGACCCTTGGCTGTGATCTGAAGGGTTGCTGCCACCAGAGCGGCTGCATCCGCCTCCTGCTGAGAAAGGTTCTTTTCCTCTTCCAGCTTATACTTAAATCCATCCTCATCATGGCTGCCAAGGAACTGGCCTGTCATAAATGTGTTATTTAAAAGACGGTTTCTTCCGGTCAACTTCTCCTCGGTGCTGCTGATCTTGCCCTGAACAAACTCTGTTGCCCAATCGTTAAAATCAAAATCAAGATCAGAGTCCATTGCACCATTTCCCAGGGTATCTCCATGGAAAGCAGCGCCCGCTCCGGAGTATTCTCCAATCATCTTGAAGTCCGGATTCACATCGGTTACAGAATTTTTCAGTGCCTGCCAGGTTGCTACATCCACATGCTTAACGGTATCCACACGATAATAGTCGATGTCGAACCTCTTCATCCAATCTGTCTGCCAGGTAACCAACTGTTCACGAACCGCCGGATCCTCTGTCTTGAAGTCCGGAAGATTGGAAAGGGATGACTTCTGAGCATCCCCTTCTACAATATCATCTCCCTGACGAAGCATATTGGTGAAGTTGTCCTCTACACCGTATCCGGAATGGTTCACAACAATATCTACCATGATACGGATGCCCTTGGCATGGGCTTCGCTAATCATCTGACGGAAGTCCTCTTCTGTTCCAAGTGCCGGGTTAAGCTTTGTAAAATCACTTGCCCAGTATCCATGGAAGGCTGCATTGTACGGAACATCCTCCTTACCGGTTCCGCTGACTGTCACACCCGGAATGTTCTCTACGATCGGAGTGATCCAGATGGTATTGATGCCAAGATCCTTCAGGTAATCCAGCTTCTGGGTGATACCTGCAAAATCTCCTCCGTGATAAAGTCCCGGATTGTTGCCTGCGGTGGTAATGCCCTTTGCCTTGTCCTCATCGGACAGGAAGCGGTCGTTCGCCGCATTGTTGCTACTGTCTCCGTCAAAGAAACGGTCGGTTACCATAAAGTAGATGGATGCCTCATCCCAGTCAAAGTCATCCTTGTTCTTTTTCTCACGGACGGTAACCGTCTCTTTGGCCTCTGTCTCATATTCATTGTTGTACTGGTCGCAGACCTTCACCGGGAGACGATAGGTTCCGGGTGCAACTTCGGTTCCACATGCAATGGTAATGGCCTTGTTGTCCGGATCGATGGTACGAACACCACCACCAATGGCCGTTGTATCAATGCTCATTTTGGTGATCTGAAAATCCGGATCACCGGAACGCTTGTCCTGATCCACCGTGATACGTACAACATCGTTGGTGTTGGAGTTAATGCTTCCCTTATCCGCTTTTGCAGTAATTGTCGCAGAAAGCTTTACATAATCGTAGTAGGAATAGGTCTCATCCTCTGTCACATTCTTATTGAAGACATCCGTCTTAACCTCTTTATTATCCCCGGTCTTGACAAGGTAACGATAGTAGGTGCGACCGGATGTCAGATCTTCTGTATCCTCAAATCTTTTGTTCTTTTCCACATATGTCATTTCATGGGTATGACATTCCCCGTTTGCGTCCTTTGTCTCGATCCTGACCTGATCCGGCTGACCTTCACCGGCAATCAGTGCATCATCATCGCGATAGTAATAATGTACCTTGCCCTCTTTTGGTGAGATCTCACATCCCGTGTTATACGGAACCGTCAGCTTCGGCTCTTCCTTTGGATCCATGGTTACAAATACCAGATTCTGATCTTCCGGCATGGTAATGGCATGATCCCCGCCATCCTTTACCCAGTCACTTCCACTGGTGTCTAACGCCAGAACATAAGAGATCGTGGTAATGCCTTCCGGTACCTTGACACGGATATTCCAGTTCCCATCCGCTGTCTTCGTCATTGGCTTAAGTCCGGTATCATTGATGGTCCAGCTGTAGAACTGTGGCGCTACCGCTTCCTTATTGGTATAGGTAAAATCCAGATAGCGATCCCCGGAGGATAACTTGCTCAGATCCGGCTTCTCTGCTGTTGGTGTTTTACCAAATACATACCAGAGGGTGGCAGAATCTGTATCTTCCGCCAGATTAAAATAGCGGTTTCCATCCTGACCGGCATCCCAGCTTCCGGCCTGCTTACGGGCAATGATTCCCAACTTGGCATAGGTCAGCTTCACACTTCCCTTAAGCCAGGTAATATCATTCTCCGCATCGTGATAGGTCTCTGTCAGAGAAACCTCGTTATTCTTTCCGCCACCATTCTCAAAGATATAGATATCACTGGCATTGGCTGTCATATCCCAGTCTTTGTTATAGAAGTAGAAGGTGACATTATATTCCTTTGCAACCACCGGAAGGGTGACATCCTGCTCATAGTCTCCATAGGCTGCCGTCAACTCCACCTGTTGACCCGTAAATCCCTTGGCTACAGAAAGCTTGTTTCCCTCCAGGGTAACGTTCTCCTGACCGCTTTTAACGCCATAGGTCACATGAACCTGAGAAGGAGTATCTGCCGCTCCGTCATAATAGGATGCTTCTGCCTTTAATTCTACGGAACTTCCGGCTTTAATCTGTGCCGGTTGTCCGTCAAACACGAGCATCTTGACCTTCTTCGTTTCAACCTGTACCTTATGCTCCAAATCTGTGGCATTCAGGGTAAAGGTCACATCCGACGGTGCCGCTATCTCAAGCTTATCGTTGGAAGATGAGTCTTCCGCATTCATAAGGGTATCGGTTACCCATCTGGTACCATCCCACCCAGAAACATCCGGATCCTGCAGGATCTTAAACTGGTACGTTCCCGGTTTAACATTCCGGTACGTCAGGGTATAGGTATCCGTTCCTTCCTTCTGTTGAAAAACATTCTTCTCGTTGCCTGCCGCTTTTGGCTCCCAGCTTAAACCGGTCAGACTTTCCTCTCCTGCAACAGCAAAAACATTTGCTGCAGCATTTTCCGCCCACGCTGTGGCAAGACTTGTCGGCAATAATGTGATCAGCATTGCCAGTGTCAGAACCAGACTAAGGATCCGGTTCCTTCTTTTTCTTGTTTCCCCTTTCAAAATAAAAGCCTCCTTCGACTCTGCTAAGTTTCAGGGGGCGACACATGCTCTTTCTTTTCTGTTTTACCCCCTGTGCAGAAACCTTCCCTTCCTGGTTCTGCCCTCCAACATCATTTTAGCCACCGGGAGATTTTTTACATATCATAATTTTTTGTTATTCATGTTGCTTTTTTTAGATGTACATGCAACTCTTTTTTAGACTTATTTCTAAGGTTGTGATAATGTATTAGGGATACGTACCGGTTCGGATCTGATCTGAACCAATAAAGGATAAAGGAATGGAAGCGAAATGACATTTGAAATTATATACATCATGGATTTTGTTGGAACCATAGCATTTGCCGTATCCGGCGCAATGGTCGCCATCGAAAAGGAAATGGATCTGTTTGGAATCATGATCCTTGCACTGGTTACCGCAACCGGCGGCGGCTTCATCCGGGATCTGACCATCGGCAGCATTCCCCCCATGGTCTTCCGGGATCCCATCTATATGATCTTATCGTTTATAACCGCCATCGTGGTCTTTTTGATCGTACTCTGGATAAGGAAACATCAGAACTTTACCTCTCCACAGAAAAAGGCCAAGCTTTCCGCATCCTACCAGAAGCTGCTTCTGATCACGGATTCCCTTGGCCTTGCCGCCTTTACCGTTGACGGTGTTTTCGCCGGTCGTCAGTTACCGGCTCCAAACAACACAAACGCCTACCTCGGGATCTTCCTTGGGGTGATCACAGGGGTAGGCGGCGGTATGCTTCGGGATATTTTTGCTGCACAAAAACCATATATCTTCGTTCGCCACATTTATGCTGTTGCTTCCCTGGCCGGAGCCTTCGCGGCAGCATTCCTGCCCATTGTGATCTCTGACCGGAAAGCTCAGGCTGTAAGCTTTCTCTTAATTCTTGTGATCCGGTATCTGGCAGCCCACTACAAATGGAATCTCCCCAGAGTCCCGGCTTCATGATCCGGCCAGTTCCTGCAGCCGGTGCAGTTGCGACATGATACGGTCGTACTGACCGGCATATGCAAAATCCGTCTCATTTCTTCGAAGCGGTTCTACGATCACACAGATCTCATCATAGAGAGGATCCAACGCAAGGTTGCCCACGGTACCCTTCAGGGCATGGGCACATTCAAATGCCCTGGGCAGATCCTTCTCTTCCAATGCCTTCCCCAGGGATGAAAAATTCCCATCCGTCAGAATCATCCGGATCAGTTTAAAGTAGAGGCCTTCGTTCCCCACACATCGCGCAAGTCCCAATTCCGTGTCGGCTCCGAAAGCTTTTAAATTATCAATGGTCATCTGGCCTCTCCTTTCCTGACAGGTACATCTTCAGAATATTCCGTAAATGTTCCACATCAATGGGCTTCGTAATATGTTCATTCATTCCGGCTTCTTTGGACTGAAGAATGTCCTCTTCAAAAGCATTTGCACTGGTGGCGAAGATCGGGAGGTTACGGGCATAATCGGAATCCATTTCCCGGATCGCCCGGGTCGCCTGGTAGCCATCCATGATCGGCATACGAATATCCATCAGGATCACGTCGTACCAGCCCGGTGGGTTGGATGCCACCTTCTCCACCGCTTCCCGTCCGTTGTCGGCCTTTTCCACCACGGCTCCTGTCATCTCCAGAAGTCCTGCTGCGATCTCCTGATTGATGATCATATCATCCACCACCAGGAAGCGGACTCCCGTCAACTGCAGATCTTTGATTCCCTGCTGCAGCCCATCCTTCGCTTTCTCCGTGTCTCCTGTCTCCTGTATCGTTGAACGCTGCAGTGTCTTCAGGTCAATGCCGATGGTAACCGTAGAACCCTCCCCAAGCTTACTGCTGATCCGGATGGTTCCGCCCATATGCTCTATGATGGCTTTGGTGATCGCCATGCCAAGACCGGTTCCCTTGACCTCGGTCTGATGTTCATCCTTCTCTCTGGTAAAGGGATGAAAGATCTGGGTCAGGAACTCCTCCGACATACCGATGCCGTTATCCGTCACAGTAAAGGTATAGTGGCTGTGGTCCTCATCCTGTACCTGTTCCTGCACACAGATCTTAATGCTGCCGCCTGCTTCGGTATATTTCACCGCATTGGATAAAATATTCACCAGCACCTGCTGTAGCCGCAGGCCATCCACAATGACATTCTCGTGGAAAAGTCCCGTAAGATCCTGCTGTACATCGTGCTTGCGGCTCCTGACCTGGGAGGAGATCACAAGAAGTGCCTTATCGATCAGCCCCGGAAGGTTGAACTCGCTCTCCTTGTAGGTCAGCTTACCGCTTTCGATCTGGCTCATGTCTAAAATATCATTGATCAAAGAAAGCATATAATTGCTGGAGGAATAGATCTTACGCAGGCAATCCACGACCTTGTCCCTGTTCTCCGTGTTGTCCTGTGCGATCACGCACATGCCAATGATGGCATTCATCGGTGTACGCAGATCATGACTCATCTGAGACAGGAATTCTGACTTGGCAGCGTTGGCCCGGTTGGCATCTTTAATGGCGATCTCCAGCATGCGGTTCCGCTCCATCAGCTCATTCTCCGTGAGCATATGCTGCCTTCGAAGAGCCGCCGCCATAATGCCGACACCTCTCGTCAGCTCCCGGATCTCACCTTCGCCCTCTTCCGGTACCTCCACATTATAATTCCGCTGTTCGATCTCCTTCACCGCTGATGTCAGCTTCATAACCGGCTTCATCAGGCGACCGGTGTAACCTGACATAATAAAGGACAGGACAATGGCAACAAGTACCGTCGCCACGATCACAATAAGCAGGACTACGTGCCTCTCGTAATACAGCTCGTTATAGGTATCCGTAAGGAACAGCTGCATTCCGTTGAGCAGAGAATGGGAGTAGCCCACTTTCCAGATCCCATCCTTGATGTAGACCTTTAGATTGTCGGTGGACTCCCGGGCATTCACCGGAGTTACGCTCTCATCCCCGTGCTGATCATTTTCAAAAAAAGATGAATGGTAATGCACACTTCCTTCGCTGTTCTTAAGGAAAGCCCTGCCCTGCTTGTAGAATCGATACGTTTCGATATCTTCCACAAGCTCCTTGAAGTCAATGTCCATTCCGATCACTGCGATCAGCGTCCCGTCCTTGTAAAACGGAACCACATAGGAGATCAGCCACCGTTGAATATTCCGGTTGTAATACGGATCCAGCCAGACCGGCTTACCACTCTGCTTGGGAATGGTATACCAGCCAATATGTTCAAGGTCATCGGCCTCATACTTCCGGATGTCGGTGATGGGATTCTCCTTAAGCTCATCGTTCTCGTCATACACGAAGAAAAAGCCGTCTTTCCCTTGGATCAGGTCCGGATCATAGGACATGTAATTGGCTACCACGTGATCATTCTGCTTCATGATCGCGAAGAACACTTCCCGAATCTGCTTCGTCATCTTCTTTCGCCTGACCGGATCTTGCACATCCTTCGGGGATGAAATAGCATTCTCCGCTAAAGCCGTCACATCGTTAACGGAAGTTTCGACTTTTAAAAAACGCTGATTCAGCTTGGCCGCCTCTGTCTCCGCAAGTCCCTTAATGGCAAGCTCCACCTCATAGGACTGGGCACGGCTGATCACCGCATAGACGATTCCGCCCAGAATGATAGCCGTCATCAGCATAACAACGGAGATAAAGGTAATTACTTTCTTTTGAATTGAAAATCTGGTACCCATAGGCTATCTGCCTCTCGCATTACGGATTACATTCTCAATCTTGGCAAGTACAAGTTCTCTGTCCTCTAATGGCTTTGAGAAAAACTGGTTCACACCGGAATTCAACAGATCGATCTCCAGATCGGCCGCACTTGTCATGGCAATGACCGGCAGATATCTGGTCTGCTCATTGCTACGGATCTGGTACAAGACCTCCATCCCGTTGACATTCGGCATCACCATATCCAGCACAACGGCTGAAATACCATCCGGATCGGCAAAAATCTTATCCAGAGCTTCCTGTCCATCCTCCGCATACAATACATTGTAATGCTCCTTGAGCATCTCACCCAGGATCATGCAGTTCACCGGCTCATCATCCGCCACAAGCACCGTCCGCTTATGATCCTTCGACAGCACGTCACTCTTCTGGGCCGTATGGTTGATGGATACCTGCGTATCAAACATCTCAAACTTACATACGATATGATCGCCTTTTCTGGCAATGACACCCAGCGTCACGGACAGATAGGTATTGTTGTAAGAGAAGGAAAAACGTACCGGTCGCTCAAACTTGATACATTCATCCAGCTTCCTGTGGAACAGGCTGTAATAGATCCCGTCCACCTGATTCAGCGCATCTATGACCCTCCTGCTGGAAACCCCCAGATGCTCCATCAGCTTCTCACTCTCTCTATTCTCATGAAGAAGGGAGAAGGTATCTTCCTCATAATCAATGATGGCAAGTGGGCTCTCTTCATGGAAAAAGGTACGTCCGGCTGCCTGATAGAGATCCCGTTCGCAGGCCTTCTCTACAATGATCTGCTTGTCCAGAATCTGCTGCAGACTCTCAATGCCAAGCTTCGGCTTTCCAAAATAATAACCCTGCACCTCTTCACATCCGATTCCCTTGAGGAATTCATACTGTTCTTTGGTCTCACAGCCTTCTGCCAGGGTTCGGATACCGATCCGCTTGGCCATCTGAACGATGGAAGCAATGATATCCTTGGACTTCTGGGTGAAGGAAGACAGGAAAACCATATCGATCTTAAGCTTGTCGAACTCATAGTCCTTCAACGTATTCAAAGAAGAATATCCGCTGCCAAAATCATCCATCCAAACCTTGTAACCGGCATCATGGAATTTCTGAATCTCCTCACGAATCAGAACATCCTCCACCAGAAGACTCTCTGTGATCTCGATGTTGATCAGAGACTTGTCCAGATGGTTGCTTGCAACGGCCTCTTCCAGCACTTCAAAAATATCGCAGAGTAGAAAATCCAGCCGGGACAGATTAAAGGAAACCGGTACCGCCGGAACATCGCTTGTATTGATGTATTCCCGCATTTCACTGCAGATCTGACGAATCACGCAGGAATCCAGCTTGTGGATCCGGCGGGACTGCTCCAGTGCCGGGATAAAACTGCCCGGGGAAAGGAAACCAAATTCCGGACTGATCCATCTGGCCAGAGCTTCAAAACCGCACAGCTGTCCGGTCAAGGTGCGAACAATGGGCTGGTAGAATACCTTGATCTCGCCACTTTCGATGGCATAATCAAGGCGCTCCGTGATCATCTTGCGTTCTGCGATCTCCAGCTCAAAGGCCTCGTCATAAATACAGTAGAAACGATCCGGCTGACTCTTAATACTCTCGCCGGCGATCCGGGCCTGAGCACAGATCTCTCCAATGGTCTGATTCTCCGCCAGACCGATCCGGCTGACGCCTACCTTCAGCTCGATCTTGGAACCGCCTCCCAGAAGACGAACCTCCTTCTCAACCGCGTCGATCTTCTCTGCCATATCATCCTCAACGGTGATCATGCAGAAATGGTCATTATCGAACCGGGAAATCAGGGCATCCGGATAGGTCGTCTTCAAAACCTCTGTGATCTCCTTCAACAGCTCATCTCCTGCGCTGAAACCATTCTGCTTATTATATAGACGCATGCCCACAATATCATAGAACAGACAGATGGGAACCTTGCCCTCTTCCTTGACCTTCTCAATGGCATCCGCCGCCGTAAGATCAAAGTACGTCTGATTGGAAAGATGGGTCAGCTCATCCCGGTATATCTCGCTCTGTTCTGCCACATTCAGGATGAAAGCAGGAATGCCGGACCAGTCCACCTCCCGGACACGAACCACCAGAGCCTTACCGCTCTCAACGGACTCTGTCAGCTGATCTCCCTTGCCGCACCACTCCGTAAACCGCTCGATCAACTCCGGATGGGGCTCATGGCAAAAGTAATCCCAGTAGGTGACTCCGGAATCGTATGTCCTTACAGGTTGAAGGATCTCAAGATACTTTCGATTGGCATAGATCACCACACCCTCAGCCTTCGTCACAACGCAGACCGCATTCTCATCCTCTTCATAGAAATCCCGGATGGCGTTCTCATAGATCTGTTCCATTGCACTCTCTGCCGCAGATGCCTCTGTAACATTCTCATAGGTGACCACCGCATAACGCTCTCCGTCATCGGTATAGACATGCCTGCCCACAGCATGGATCAGCTGGGGCTGGTCGCATCCCTTGATCGTCTCACGATAGACCACATCATAGGTCGTGTCCTGAGTTGCAAACACGTAAGCCGCAGATGCAATGGTAATGACATCCTGGGGATTCACATACTCATACATGTTATTCTGGAACCGGTCCATCAATTCCTCCCGGGAGACATTTGCCATCCGGCAAAGCCCTTCGGAGACCATGACTACAACGACCTGATCGTCCTGAAACTGATATACTGCAAAAGGAATCGGAGATTGCTCCGGAGATCCAAGAAGCTGTGTTAACTTTCTTACTTTCTCATTCATACAGTTTTCTCCTTAACAGTTTACTCCCAACGCACGGACGGTATTATCCTCAGAGTAATTTTACTCTCACTTTGGTCACAGAATGGTCACAAAAAAAGGCCCCAAATGGGGCCTTTCTTCGCTTACATGCGAACAATGGATGCGATGATCTCTGCACAACGTTCCGGTCCGATCTCACCGGTGTTCAGACAGATGTCATAACTGTGATAGTCACCCAATTCATGATGGGTGTATTGCCTGTAGTAGGTTTCACGCAGGGAATCGTGTTTCTCCAGAGCTTTTTTCGGGTTTTGTCCCCGATTCTCCTCCAGTTCTCCCGCACGTTTGATCCGAACGTCCTTATCGGCATAGAGAAAAACATTAAAGCTTGGAATTCCTGCCTGTTGCAGGATGAATCCTCCGCATCGCCCTACAATGATACAGGGCTTCTTTGTCAGCTGCAAAAGCACCTCTCTCTGTGCACGGAAAATGCTGTCGTAGGAGCTGCTGTACTCCATGGAACTGTTCATAAGACTGTTCATGAAACGGGAGGCCGGGCTCATAGACTCGCCTTCCTTTTCGATCTCTTCCTCGGAAAAGCCGCTGTGTTTTGCCGTTTCTTTCACAAAGTCCCTGTCATAGAACGGAATATCTAAAAGCTCAGACAGTTTTCTTGCCACCGTTCTTCCGTAAGCTGCATACTCACGGCTGATGGTGATCACCGGATATTTCATATTTTCCATTATCTCATTTCCTCGTGAAGCTAGTTTGCCAGCTTCTTTTTAGATGTTGTGTATAAGTATACCATGCCTGCCACCAGCAGAGCAAAGCCCGCCAGATCGGTAACAAACGCCGGATGGATCAGCATTAGACCGGATACGGCAATCAGCAGGCGAATCACCGGATTCATACCGGTAAAGCAATAGCCTTCCAGCGCTGCTGCCAGCCCAAAGACTCCCAGAATGGAGGTTATGGAGATCATGGCAACGGAAAGCGGTGTCGTATCGATCAGAAGCATGGCCGGATTGTAGCAGAACATATAAGGTACGATAAATGCTGCAATCGCAAGTTTTGAAGCATTAAACGCCGTCCGCATCGGATTACTCTTGGCAATGGCAGAGCCGGCATAGGCAGCCAGAGCCACCGGCGGTGTAATATCCGCAACGATTCCGAAATAGAATACGAAGAAGTGAGCCGCCATGGTCGGCACACCCATTCGCACCAGAATCGGCGCTGTGGTTGCCGCCATAATACAGTAATTTGCTGTGGTAGGCACACCCATTCCAAGGACGATACAGCAAAGCATGGTAAGAACCAGGGCAATGATCAGATGGTTGCCGGCAACACCTACAATGGCATTGATCAGATCATTGGCCAGTCCTGTCATGGTGATGGCACCGGAAATGATACCGGCAACACCACAGGCTGCTCCAACAGTAATAGCGCTCTTTCCGCCCTGCTGAAGGGCAAGAAGGATCTTCTTCGGTGTGATCCGGTTCTGTGCATCAAACAGACTGACGATCACGGATAAAAGGATGGCAAACGCCGCTGCCCTCTGCATGGTCATAAAATTGCCGGAGACCCATACCACCAGCATGACCAGAGGCAACAGAAGGTAGATCTTTTTCAGCAGTTTGGAAAGCTTTGGAAGCTGATCCTTCGGAATACCGGTAAGACCAAGCTTCTTTGCCTCAAGATGCACCGAAATAAAGATCCCCAGAAAATAAAGCAGTGCCGGAAGAACGGCTCTTCCAATGATGCTCGAATATGGAACACCTACAAAGTCTGCCATCAGAAAGGCGGCCGCTCCCATGATCGGCGGCATGATCTGTCCACCGGTGGAGGAGGCTGCCTCTACGGCTCCTGCAAACTCTGCCTTATAACCGGTATCCTTCATCATCGGAATCGTAACAGATCCTGTGGTTACCGTGTTACCAACGGAAGAACCGGAGACCATTCCGCAAAGAGCGGAGGAAATGACCGCAACCTTCGCCGGACCACCTGCATACCGGCCGGCAATACTGTTGGCAAGCTTGATAAAGAATTCTGAAATTCCTGTTTTTTCCAGAAAGGCACCGAAGATAATGAAGACAACAATATACTTCGAACATACATTGACCGGTGTGGAAAAAATCCCCTCCTTGGTGTAAAAGAGATTACGCACCAGATAACGGACACGTCCCAAAAACTGTGGGTTGGTCAGTCCGTAAGCCAAGGCGTAGATCACAAAGAAGGCCGCCACGATCAGGATCGGAATCCCCACGCATCGCCTTGTCACCTCAATGAGGGCTGCAATGGCAATGATACCGATGATGATCTGAAACCAAGAGAACCGGGTTCCCTGATTGATAATGGTATTCGCCTGGAAGGTAAAATACAGGTAGGATCCGGTTCCAAGCAACATAAAGATCAGGTCGTACCAAGGAATATGGTTGGGGCGCTGCTCTCCCTTCTTGGCAGGGTAGATCAAAAATCCCATAAGAATGATCAGTCCCATAAAAGAGGTCAGACGGATCTCTTCCAAAAAGGTGGCAAACAGGGTCACCCAAATGCACCAGAGAGAGAATGCCACCAGGATCATAGCCACTACCATTTTGGCTTTTCCCTCCCAGATTCGCGTATTGCTCTCTCTGTCATATTTTTTCATTACGGCATTGATGGTCTCCTCGGAAACCTCCGGAGTTACCGCATTCATGTTTGTTTTTGCACTCACGCAATGTACCTCCTTTACTTATTCTCGCCGGTCTTAACGGTGATGCCATGTTCTTTGTAATACCTGGCTGCGCCCTTATGATAAGGAACCGTTGTGATGCCGGCTGCGTTCTTCAGGGAAAGCTCCGCTCCCTTTGCATTTTCCGCCGTAATATCCTTCATATGATCAAAAAGAGACGCTGTAATATCGTATACAGTCTTCTCATCGGCCTTTGCCGATACGATCAGTGTCGCCTGAACCGTAATGGTGGACACATCCTCTTTCTGTCCCGGATAGGTGCCGGCGGGGATGACATAGGGATCGTAGTAGGGACACTCTTTCAGGATCTTCTTCTGGAGATCCCCGTCGATGCTGATCAGATTCACGCCGTTGGTGGTTGCAAGTTCTGTAATGGCTGTGGTCGGTGCTCCTGCAACGATGAAGGCGGCATCGATCTTACCGTCCTTTAACGCCTCTTTGGAATCCTCAAAGGACTGGTACTGGGGACGGATCTCATCAATGGAAAGTCCCACTGCATGAAGCACATCCATGGCATTAAAATAAACGCCGGATCCGGCCTGTCCAACCGACACGCTTTTGCCCTTCAGATCTGCAATGGTCTTAATGGAGTCATCCATTGTGATCACCTGAACCGTCTCTGCATAGAGGGCTGCCAGGACACGAAAATCATGGGTTGCCCCATCCTGTTCAAATGCACGGGTTCCGTTCCAGCCATAGGTCATGACATCCGACTGAGTAAAGCCCAGCTGAAAATCCCCGTCCTGAATACTTTGAATATTGACCTTGGATCCACCGGTGGACACCGCTACGGTCTTCACGCCGGCATACTTGGTCATATACTGCGCCAGCACACCACCGTAGGAATAATACGTTCCTGCTGTTCCTCCGGTTCCAAACATCATTCGATCGGAGGCAGGGGTGCAACCAGTGAGAACACCCAGCAACATGCAGCCTGCCAAAAGAAGCGCTGCAATTTTACGAATTTTTCTCATTGTTTTCCTTCCTATTTTTCGCATTTCCATGTAACCGGCCGGGAAGCTTCCCGACCAACGCTCTGTTACCAGAGAACTCTAATCATACCATAGGAAAGGCGAATTATCAAAAAACCACTTTATTGCAGGACCCGGAAAAGGGCACCGGCGACCTTTTCCATATCATCTTCTGTCAGATCCGAATAGTTGACAATGAAGTAATGCTGCCGGTTATCGCCCTCCGTCAGATAGTAATCGGAAAGCGCCCGGATCTTGATCCCCTCTTCCTCCAGTTCCGCCTCCACTTCCTGATCCGACTTAGAGGTATCAAGCTTCAGCAGAAAATGCAGGCCGGAGCCATTCTCCCGGATCCCGCATTTCTCAATAAGGCCGCTGGCCTTTAATGCCTTCAGGATCCGTTTCCTCTGGCGGATATAGTACAACCGCATCCGGTTGATATGCTTCTCGAAATATCCCTGAGATATAAACTGCGCCAGAGTGTACTGCTCAAAGTTGGAAACCGTGCAGGAATAGAAGGACATCTCCCTGTAAAAAAGGTTGGCCAGATGCACCGGAAGAACCATATAACTGATTCGAATGGTGGGGGAAAGGGACTTTGAGAAGGTATTCATATAAATGACCTTTTCACTGCCGTCAATGGAAAACAGGGTGGGAATCGGCTTTCCCTCCAGACGGAATTCGCTGTCATAGTCATCCTCAATAATATAGCGGCCCTCCCCGGCTTTTGCCCAGGCCAGGATCTCATACCGTCTGCTGGCAGGCATGGTGATCCCGGTAGGGAAATGATGATTCGGACAGATATGCGCCACGTCTGCCCCGGTCTCTTCCAACCCCGGCACGGTCACTCCGTCATCATCCATAACGGCATACCGACAGTCGATCCCTCTTTGTCCATAGATCATGGTCAGTTTCTTATAACCGGGATTTTCGATGGCATATACCTTTTGCCCCAAAAGCTGAATGATCACACCGTAGAGATACTCCGTTCCCGCTCCTACAACGATCTGATCGGGATCCACCAGCATTCCGCGAAAGGATTTCAAATGATCCGCGATGGCCTGCCGCAGACACAGAACCCCGGAGGTTGGTGAGATCTCCATCAGATCTTCTTTTCGATTGGACATAACATCCCGGGATATTTTCGTCCAGACGGAAAAAGGGAAATTATCCGAATTGATCCCGTTACTGGAAATGTCATAGCGGAATTCCTTTTTCTTTGGGATCTCAATATCGTAATGCACATCCTTCTGCTTGGGAATCCGCTGCAATCCTTCAATTCTGGCGACATAGTATCCCTTCTTTGGACGCGTGTAGATATACCCCTCACTGATCAGCTGATCATAGGCATTCTGAATGGTGATGGTACTGATTCCGTTATTGTTGGCGAAGGAGCGCTTGGAGGGCAGCTTCTCCCCCGGTTTTAATACGCCGGACAGGATATCGTCCTTGATACATTGATAAATATACAGATAGATCGGTCCGTCGATCTTTTCAAAATCATAGGTCAGCATATACTCTCCTCCTCTTTTCCCGTTATTATAGCAAAACCGGTACATTTTTTGTTATAATGATAAATCGGTAACAACACAAGGAGGAACATACTGTTTATGACAAATAAGAAAAAGAAACATAGAAAAGCAAAACTGATCATCATCAATCATATTTTAACCATCATCCAGCTCTGCTGCTGCGGTTTTGGTTTTTACGCCCTGACCCGTTTCTCGGCGTTTGCCGCCGGAACCGTCGGCAATGAGATCAGCGGCACCCTGCTGATCACCCTGTCCATCGCCTGCACCCTTGCCATGCTCCCGCTTTCTATCGCTAACGCAGTTATCAGCGTTCTGATCCTGCGCCGCTACGGAAGACGAATGCATACCCTTCTGACCTTTGTCTTTTCCGTCTTTACCCTCGTAATGGCCGGAGGCATTGTTCTGACAGAGATGATCTGACATAGGAGGTTCGCCCATGTATGAAAATATCCTGGCCGGTCTGTTGATTCCTTTCCTTGGAACCTCAGCCGGCGCCGCGATGGTCTTTCTTTTAAGAGGTACCATCTCAGCTTCTTTCCAAAAGATTCTAACCGGATTTGCTGCCGGAGTTATGGTGGCTGCCAGCTTCTGGAGTCTTCTTGCTCCTTCCATTGAGCAATCCTCTTCTCTTGGCAAACTGGCCTTTGTGCCCGCCGCCGTCGGTTTTCTCATCGGTATGCTATTCCTTTTGATTTTGGATATCATTACCCCACACATGCATATGGATCATATGGAAGAAGGCCCGAAGACCGGCTGGTCAAGAACCACCAAGCTGCTTTTCGCCGTCACCTTGCACAACATACCGGAAGGTATGGCGGTGGGCGTTGTTCTCGCCGGCTGGTGGTATGGCAAAAGCAACCTCACCGCTGCTTCTGCCATTGCTCTTGCCATCGGTATTGCCATCCAGAACTTTCCCGAGGGCGCCATTGTTTCCATGCCACTTCGGGCAGAGGGCATGTCAAAGCCAAAAACCTTTCTAGCCGGAGTCCTTTCCGGAGCCGTAGAACCGGTAGCCGGTATCCTGACCATCCTTGCTGCCGGCCTTGTCGTTCCGGTTCTGCCGTATTTCCTCAGCTTTGCCGCCGGAGCCATGATCTATGTGGTTGTGGAGGAACTGATCCCGGAAATGTCCGAGGGGAAACATTCCAATACAGCTACGGTCATGTTTGCCGTCGGCTTTGTACTGATGATGATACTGGATGTGGCACTGGGTTAGTGGATTTCTTTACGGTTCAATGAATTTCTCTGAACGGAAGGCTCCCTTTGGTCTCATTTTTTTGTTTTCTCACATGAGATTCGCGGACGAATCCGCTTTTCCATGAAGAAACGACATTTTTCCTATGATGAGGCAGATAGTTTACAATACTATCTGCTTTCTCTTGATGGAGTACAAAAAGCTACCATCTATGAGAGAAGCGGAGATGCTGTTGTCGTTTATGAAGGCGACCGGGAAGCGTTGCTTGACCAGATCTGTCAGTATGATCCAAACTCCGATCAGGTAAAGGCTCTGGTCCCGGAAAATACCAACCGTGAACTGATGGCGTCATATAAAGAGAAACTGATCCAGAAGGTCATCCTTCATTACGGATGCCGGTTTTTGCTTCCTTCTCCCATTCGCAAAGTCAAGGCCTGCCTTATGGCGACCCGGTTCATCTATGATGGACTGGTCTGCCTCTTTAAGCGAAGGAAGCTGGAAGTTCCGGTGCTGGATGCAACCGCCATTTCTGTTTCATTACTGTCGGGGGATCACGAGACAGCCTCTTCTGTCATGTTCCTTTTGGGAATCGGAGATTTGCTGGAGGAATGGACCCATAAAAAATCCGTCGATGATCTTGCAAGAAGCATGGCATTGAAATCCGACAGCGTCTGGGTATATAAGGACGGAACCGAACGACAGGTACCGATTCATCAGATCGTTCCCGGCGATCAGATCTCTGTTCGCGTGGGAAGTATGATTCCTTTTGACGGAACGGTCATCTCAGGAGCAGCCCTTGTGAATCAGGCCGCCCGCCGTGGTCTGTCTTGAAGATCCTCTTCGTCCCGAAGCCGCTGACGTCATCGCCAAGCTTCGACTGGCAGGTTTCAACAACATTGTTATGATGACCGGCGATTCCAAGCACACCGCGCAAAATGTGGCCCGACAGGTTGGCGTTGATGATTTCTACGCGGAAGTCCTTCCGGAGGAGAAAGCCGGCTTTGTGCAAAAGGAAAAAGCAAAGGGGCATACCGTTGTTATGATCGGTGACGGTATCAATGATTCTCCTGCTCTCTCAGAGGCAGACTGTGGTATTGCCATCAGCGAGGGCGCACAGATTGCTCGTCAGATTGCGGACGCTGTGATTTCCGAGGACGATCTGTACAAGCTTGTCACATTAAAAGAACTTAGCAAACTTCTTATGAAGAGGATTCATTTTAATTACCGGTTTGTCGTAGGATTTAATTTCGGTTTGATCGTTCTGGGGCTTTTTGGCATAATTGCACCGGCTACCAGTGCTACCCTGCACAATGGTTCCACCATTGCCCTGGGACTTCATAGCATGACCAACCTGAAAAGAGAAAAGAAGGAGGATTCCCTAAATGAAGTATCATAAATTTTTTGCATGGGCTACCCTGATCTGTTTCGTGTTGACCATCTGTACCGGATATAAGCAAAAATAATAACAGGGCTGTGAAACCAAATGGTTTCACAGCCCTGTTTGTTTAGATAAAATCCGGAATCACATGATTGGCAATGATCTGTTCGTAGCTCTGTGGCTTTACCATCCATGCGCTCTTCCCCTCTTTGACCAGCACCACGCCCGGAATCGGGTTGTTGTTGTAGTTGGAAGCCATGGAAAAACCATAGGCACCGGTAGACAGAAGAGCAATGATATCGCCCTGTGCAATAGAAGAAGGCACCTTCATCTCCGGAATAAGGATGTCCCCGGATTCACAGTACTTACCGCAAAGGGAAACCGTCGCATCTGTCTGCTCCTCCGCTTTATTCGCAACAACACCCTTGTAATCCGCCTGATACAGTGCAACACGAATGTTATCGCCCATTCCGCCATCCACGGATACATACTTGCGGATCCCCGGGATCTCCTTGATCTGTCCCACGGTGTAGAGGGTGATTCCCGCCTCTGCCACAATCGAACGTCCCGGCTCGATAACAGCCGCCGGACATTCCATACCGATCTCCTCGGAACGCTTCTTCAGAAGCTCCATCATCGGATCCATGAAAAAGCTGTATGGCTTTCTCGGCTCGTCAATATAGGTTGCACCATATCCACCGCCAAAATTCACTTCTTTTACATCGGCGTTAAACTCCTGCCTGATCCTTGCCGCCCAGTCCATCAGGACATTAAGAGCCTCAAGATAGGCGTCATTCTCAAAGAGCTGAGAACCGATATGCATATGAAGACCTGTAAAATCAAGATATTCCGAATCCAGCACCTGCTTGACGATCGGAAGGAAAATATCCTCATCCAGTGGAATTCCAAACTTGGAATCCTTCTTACCGGTTACGATGTAATCGTGGGTGCTTGCCGCCACCCCCGGCGTGATACGGATCATAATGTTCATCTTCTTCTGGTACTTCGCGCAGGCTGCCTCGATCAACGGGATCTCCTGCAATCCATCCAGAATAATACGTCCGACACCATAACGGACCGCCTGGTCGATCTCCTCCGGCAGTTTGTTATTGCCGTTAAATTCTACCCGTTCCGCAGGAAAACCTGCCTTCTCTGCCGCATAGATCTCGCCACCTGACACAACATCAATGCAGGCTCCTGCCTTTTTCAGGATCTCATACATTCCTGTGGTACAAAAAGCCTTTGACGCATAGGCAACCCTTGCCTTTGGATACTTGTCTGTGAACTGTTCCTTTAATTCGTTCAAACGCCCCATGATCTCAGAGTATGACATAACATAGACCGGGGTGCCGTATTCCTTTGCCAGTTCTATCGTATCACAACCATCAAAAAATAATCTTCCATCTTTTACTTCTAAATATCTCAATGTGGTCTTCCTTTCCAGCAGCGTTTCTATAGCGTCCGCATCCATCTTAACAATTATTTCGAAAAGATTCCAGCCTTAGAAAACCCCGACGGAATAAAAAACTACTTTTCCGGCATGATCCAGAATTTCAACAGCGGGAAGCTCAGTACGACCTGAAGCAGAATATTTACAATATTTGCCGCAGTCGGTACGATGCCACGTGCAAGTCCGAGCGAACGGAATAAAGCAGAACTATATGGTGTTAATATTAAAGGAATCAGCACACAAATAACTGCCAGTAAAATAAATTTAGGTACCGCCCGTGTAAAATCCTCATTGCTCTTAAACACCAGATTCTTCTGTACAAAGAAATTTACAGTCTGTGCCAATGCATTGGCTAGAAGAAAGCTGATGAAACCGCATAATCCCAGGTCAGATGCCGGATGGCTGTAATCAAATACCCAAAACTTAAACGGCGTAGTACTAAAACTTTTAAAGATCCATCCTGTGCATACCCACATTACGACAAAATTTGTGATGGTAGCACAATTGGAAAGAATATTGAACAGGATAAACTGCCAGATATCCGGATGCTTACCTGTAAACTCTTTTATTTTTGTAACCATAGTCTATAACCTACTTTCTCTTTAGCTTTCTGCTATATACCGCATTCGCACAGAGATTGCCAATCAGGCCACCCAGCAGTTTCCCTATTCCCCGAAGCGGATGCAGGTTTGCTATATCACAAAGACCTCTTACCATGGTCATATTCACCATGCCTCCTGTCATCTTTGCAATTGCACGGAAAGGCATATTGTACTGAAATAAAACATTCAGATTCGGAATACCACTCTCCTCTGACTTTTTTACTGCGCGATCCATTCTTCGGAAGATCCAGCGACACAGAGGACTTTTTGCATACTGCATCTGACAAAGGGCATCGTTCATGGTCAGATCACCCTTCCAGCTTCCGTCCGGAATCTCTTTTCCATATAGCGTTTCAAACTCCGTCAAAGGTACGGCTGTAATATCCCCACTAAAATAATGTGGCAACGCTTCTTTCGTATAAGGACATTCCTCCGTCGTTCCTTCCATATGGATCGACTCTTCCAGGCGGATATCCCGGCAGCTTCCTCCAACTTTGACAGAATAGTCTCCACCTTCTACTTCCCAACGACATGTTGTAATATTGTAATAACGAAAGGTCTTATCATCAAACGGAATGGTCACACATGCCTGTTCTCCCGGCTGAAGGAACACTTTTTTGAAACCTTTCAGTTCAAGTTCCGGCCGGAACACACGGGCTCCCGGAAGACTGATATACAGCTGAACAATTTCCGCTCCGCTTCGCTCCCCTGTATTCTTTACATCTACACTTATGCCGTTTTTTGTAACACGTAAGTTGGAATATTCAAAACGCGTGTAAGACAATCCGTAACCAAAGGGGAAACGGACCGGCTTTTGCACCGTCTCAAAATACCGGTAACCCACATATACTCCTTCCCGGTATTCACTGTTCCTTTGTTTTGCCGGATAATACGGAGCAGAGGGCGTCTGGTCATAGCTTAGGGGATACGTTTCACTCAGTTTACCGGATGGATTCACCACTCCGGATAAAACATCCAGCGTTGCCTTTGCACCGGCCTCTCCAGATAGTCCTGTATGAAGTAACGCTTTAAACATGCCTTCCCAAGGCATCGCAATAACAGAGCCGGCACTGATCACTCCCACAAGATTTGGATTAATTTCTGAAAGTCTCTTCGCCAGGGAAATCTGATTCTGTGGAATTTCAATATGGCGACGATCCAAACCTTCTGATTCACTTTCTTCATTCAATCCAAAACAGTACAAAACAATATCTGCTTTCTCGGCAAGCACGGCCGCCTCATTGGCCAGCGTTTCATTTTCCTTTCCCTTACGGTCATAGCCCCTTGAAAATCCTACGATCTGCCATCCATATGTATCCTGCGAAAGCGCATCCTTTATCGTTGAAAGCTCTGCGCAGTTAACGAGAGAAGAACCGGCTCCCTGGTACCTTGGATCGAAGGCAAAATCACCGATGACTGCAACGGTCGTCCCCTTTTCGATCGGAAGGATCTCCTCCTCATTTTTTAACAGAACCATGGATTCCGACGCAGCCTGTCTGGCGATTTCATAGTGTTCTTTTAAAAGTTCTTTTGGATCAATGCCTTTTGTCATATTTCCGGTACGATCGATCAACGTAAGAAGTTCATCCACTCGTTCATCCAGATCTTTTTGGCTGATCTTGCCGTTTTTCACCGCACGAAGTAATTCCCTTGCAGAAGAAAGTCCCGGCGCCGGCATCTCCAGCGTCGATCCATTCTTCACTCCCAAGGCATGATCATTACTTCCGCCCCAGTCTGTGATCACAGCACCGTCAAAGCCCCACTCCGTTCTTAAAATGTCCTTGAGAAGATGCGAATTTTCATTTGCATATTCACCATTCACCTGATTGTAAGAGGACATAATGGCTTTTGGCTTTCCCTCTTTTACCGCAATTTCAAATCCGGTCAGATAAATTTCACGAAGCGTTCTCTCGTCCACAATGGAATCCATTGCCATTCGACGGCTTTCCTGACTGTTCACTGCAAAATGTTTCACACATGCACCACAGCCCTTTGTCTGTATTCCCCGAATTACGGCCGCTGCCAGTTTACCTGACAGATACGGATCCTCAGAAAAATATTCAAAATTTCTTCCACAAAGTGGATTCCTTTTAATATTCATTCCGGGGCCAAGAAGAACATTCACATCCTCCACTGCCGCTTCTGCTCCAAGGGCCTGCCCCATTTTCTCCGCAAGATCTTCATCCCAACTGTTTGCAATGGTGGCTGCTGACGGAAAACAAGTCGCCGGTACCGATGCATTCAATCCAAGGTGATCCCCGGCTCCGGCCTGCTTACGCAGACCGGAGGGACCGTCCGACATAAAAATGGATGGAATCTCTTTCCCGGGAATATCCCTGGACTGCCATTCATTTTTTCCGCCGAGAAGCGCCGCTTTTTCTTCGATTGTCAGTGTTTTGATTAATTCTTCGTGTTTCATATGGATTCCCTTTATGATTCGCAGGACATATTCTCTGTCTTCATTTTTTCTGTTTCACTTCTCTGGTCCTTCTGAAATTTACGGAAGGCACGTACCATAAGCAGGACAAGCAGAACTGCTACAACGGCATCCAGAATATACATAGCGATCCTCCAAGGTGCGATACCTGTATCAAGATTCTTCGGATCATATGCGCGGCTGTTTACCACAACATAAAGAATGTTCTTCGCTGAATCGCGCAGTGCCTGTTTTGCTCCGTTTGTATCACGGAAGCGGTAATCATTCGTCTCCGTCGGGTAATTTACGAGCATTGCGTCTGTACCATTACGGATGGCCTGATCGGCACTCATATATCCGTAAACACCAAAGTAATCGGTCTCAACAAAGCCATCGAAGCCCCACTCGTTGCGCAGTACATTCTTTAACAGTTCCTTACATCCACCGGCCCAACGGTTGCCAATATAGTTAAAGGAACTCATAACTGCCTTTGCACCACCGTCTTTTACAGAGATCTCGAAAGGCTTCAGATAGATCTCACGGATCGCCTGCTCATTTGCCCAGGTCATAAGCATACTGCATCGATTGGTTTCCTGATCATTTAACGCAAAATGCTTGATATAAGCATATACATCGTTCTCTGCTGCGCCCTTAACAGCTTCAGCTGCAATTCTGCCGGAAAGAATACTATCCTCAGCGTAGTACTCGAAATTTCGTCCTGCAAATGCAGTTCTGTGAATGTTCATTGCCGGAGCATACCAGCCGGATACATCCATCTCATTTGCCATTTTTCCAATACTGTCTCCAAAGGCATGTGCAAGTTCCTTGTTGTAAGTGGACGCGATAACGACACCTACCGGGAATCCTAAAGAACCAACTCCTGTAAAATTGTTATTGATAGAAGCCGGTCCATCACAGTCATTGGTCCGAACCTTTTCGATGGAGTTAACAGAATTTGTCTGATATCCCGCAAGCGATGTCAGCGCATTCATATCATCGAGGCTCATGGAATTCAACAGTTCATCCCACTTTGGATCATCCTTTTCAAGACCTCTGAGATCCTTCAGTTTTAGATCCGTCTTCTTTCCGGTTTCAACTGCTGCAGCCTTACTGTCTTCATCCTCTGCTGTTGCTTTCTCTGTCAGATAGTTACTATTGTTTCTAAAGGTTTTCTTTGCCCGGTCACTAAGCTCAAAACTCTTTGGTGCCGCAGTTGCCTTCTTATAGTTCTTAAAGTGATCTTTTCTGGAAAGATAGGTTATATCTCCTTCCGCAAAATCAAACTGATTGGTTGCAGTCACCTGATCGGTTGTCCTCTTATTATCACCGTCAAATGTGATCGTTTGATCCAGCTGATAGGTTCTGGTATCGATCACGTTGTGAGCATCCTTCTGAATACTGATCTTATAGATTCCCTGATCCAGTATGTAGCTCTTGGTTCCCTTATAGTCATAGGAAGCCATATCCTGCACCCGGAAACTTAAGGTAAGAGTCTGTGACTCACCCGGCTGTAATAATTTTGTCTTATCAAACTGAATCAGATTCTTGCTTGCCTTTTCAATTCCTCCGTTTGTATATGGCGGCTCATAATACAGTTCCACAACATCTTTTCCGGCTACGCTACCTGTATTTGTTACCGTCACATCAACAGAAAGGATGCCGTCTTTTTCTGAAAGATCTCCCATCTTCTGCTGGAAGGTTGTGTAGGATAATCCATATCCAAATGGATACTGAACGGTTTTATCATAATCAAGCACACCCTCCTCTGCCGCTGTCTCATAGTATTTATAGCCGACATAGATACCTTCCACATAATCTACAAAGGACGGTACAGAAGTAGTCTCTACACCGGTAAATCCCTTGCTTGTATACTCAAACTCCTTCATGTTGGTATAATTGAAATTTCCAAAATTATTCCACCATGGTGTGTTTTTTAAATCGTATACATAGGTATCAATCGTTCTGGCTGAAGGATTCACCTCACCTGTCAGGATTTTTCCAAGAGCCTCCATACCTGCATGTCCCTGTCCGGCGCTCCATAAAACGCTTTTGATCTGTGGATAATCATTTACAAATCCCAGCTGGAATGCATTTGCTCCGTTATATACTAAAATTACATTTTCAAAGTTCTTGCAGACAAGATCCACCATCTCTTCTTCTCTGTTATCCAGCTGAAGATAATGATCTCCTTCATCCCAGTCATTTCCCTTATTTACCTTATCATCATAGGTTGCACCGGCAACTTTTCCGGACATCACGTCAGACATATCGGACGGAAGATCGGCTCCCTCTCCACCGGATCGACTGATCACGATCATTGCAGTGTCGGAAAAACTTTTTGCCTCTGTGATCAGATCTTCTGAATACGCAGAAACATTTGGCTCCGGAAGTGTCCAATCCTGTGCAAACATTCCTACTTCCGGACGCGTATCCCTGTAGTCGGTATAAAACTTTGAAAGCTTTGTATTTGTCTTGATTCCTGCATCCTTTAAGGATGTGAGAATATCAGTTGTAGGATATGCATCGTTTAATGCTCCGGATCCTGCCCCACCAAGGATCGGCTTTGTTGATGCCCAGCCAAATACATTGAGCTTGCTGTCTTTTTTTATCGGAAGAGCATTGCTGTCGTTCTTTAATAAGGCAATTCCCTCTTCTCCGATATGTTCTGCCAGTTCCTTTGCCTCTGCGGATGTTGCTTTATTGATGGTTCCGCTTCCTGTCACAAGATCCAGCATCGTCTTCATTGGACCGGTAGCAATCAGATTGGCAACGATTACAACCCCTGCAATCATTGCAACCCCGGTTGTTCTGCGAATAAAACGCTTTCTTGATTTCCTCATTTTCATGACGGCGATCATCACAATGATTCCTATGGCTAAAATAATACCAATAGCAATCAACTGACTCTTCATTGCAGTCAATACTTTGATCACGTCATCCATGTTAATACTTAACATATGTCTCCTCCTTTTCTGTCGGGCTTTCCCTCTGCCCTTGTGAGGATACTGTAACACAATCGCTTTCCTGCACACGTTTTTGGCATGAAATGCAAAAAATCTTCATGAAGTGCAACAAACCTCATGAAGATCCTCTCAATTCTATTGCTCCGGAAGCGGTAACAAAACATGTAATTCAAACCAGTCCTTCGGTTGTTGTACCGTCATGCTGCCCTCGTATTTCTCCGCCGTATATCGAATACTTTTCAACCCGTATCCATGATTCTTCCGATCGGACTTTGTTGTGACAAATAATCCGTTTTTTGCAATTTTCGGTCTCTGATCACCACAGTAATTGGACACTATGATGGACACAAACTGCTTCTGCTTTGTTACGGAGACCTGTACCATTCTCTTTTCCTGATCCTCAATCAGCGCCACAGCCTCCAGGGCATTATCCAGAGCATTTCCAAAAATCGTACATATATCTGTAACATGCAAAAATCCAAGCAGTTTTCCATCTGCCACACAGGTCAATCTGGCATGGATCCTCTGTGCCTGGAAAATTTTCGCCCCAAGGATCGTATCAAGGACCTGGTTACCGGTGTGATCCACCAGATGGTTCTCCTCCAGCTCTTCCTCCAGCTGATCCAGCCATTCCTTTCGTTTTTCGTTGTCGGTTTCTGCCCGCAACCCTGTGATCTGATGTTTCAGATCATGATACTTGATATGAACCATCTCCATGGTGTTCTGATAATATCGGTACTGGTCGTACTGGCTCCGAAGAACCGTCTGCATTGCATCCCGTTCCTTTGCCGCCATATATTCCGATATTCGGCTCTGATACGCATATACAACAGCCAGCCCGCAAAAATCCACCAGTGGACGCAGAAGGAAAATAAGTTGCCGCAAACTCTGTCCCACCGTGCCTGCATTGGACACTTCAAAACTGATGTTACTCAGAACAAAAGCCGTCAGAACAAGAAACAATATTCCAAAGGTCTCCCGTAGCGTTATCTGTTGCATATAGTCTTCCGTCAAAAACGACTTCTCACCCTTTACCAGCACAACCGTAAGGGCGCTGGAAACAACAAGGAACAATACGATTCCCAACCACAGTTCACCAACCTTCTCCGCCATCATATAGACATTGATCAGCCAGGCTGTAGATGCTGTAAATTCCGCTGTCAAGAAAGCCAGACTTGTACTATACACCACCGTGATCGTGTTGCTTTCCGACTCCAGCGTCAAAAACAGATACATCAGAAAGATGGAAAAGGCCATACATGGTGCCCAAAAAATCAATGGGACATTTTGGGTTGCTTCAAGGAACACGGTTTGTATGATCAGAAAAGCTGCAGCCCATCCGACAGACCTTATTTTATTCCCCTTGCGAAAGCCAAGACAGTGCAGCCATCCAACAACGGCAGCCCACTGCGCAAAAGCAGTCGCAAATCTGGGTATTTCATTGTAATTCATCGATCCTGTCTCTCTTTCCCTAGTTGCCGATATAACGATTCAGTTCTTCCATAAAATCCTTTTTCTTTTGGCGGCTGATCTTGATATGTTCTCCACTTATAATGCAGCACCCGTTACGCACTGCCTCCACATGCTCCAGATTTACCAGAAAACTTTTTGTCACGCGATAAAATCCAAAGGAGGACAATGCCTCCTCCTGCTCCTTCATCGTTCCTCGGGAAGACAACTCTCCCTCCACCGTTTTATACACAAGCTCATGACCAAAGCTTTCAATGTAATAGATATTTGAAAGATTGATCTTCTTCACACCGGCTTCTACCGGAATCGTGATCTGGTGTCCCTCTTTCTTTGGAATGCGGTCTATGGCTCTTTTCAACTTCTGAGAAAAGGAAAAATATTCTACCGGCTTAACAATATAGTCCAGTGCTTCCACTTCATAGCCACGAATTGCATACTGTGTCATATTTGTTATGAACATCAACACGACCTGTTGATCCAACTGCCGGATCTTCTCTGCCGCAGTCATTCCATCCATAAATTTCATCTGAATATCCATTAAAATAATATCCAGATCACCGGGATAATCCTCCGCAATTTCTGCTCCATCGGAATAAACCCTAATATCGAATGTCACACCCTGTTCCGCTTCATAATCCTTCAAGAATCCTTTCAACTGCGATATATATAATTCTTCATCTTCTACAATAGCAATTCGGATCAAGTTTACTTCCTTCCTTTTTCAATAAAAAAGCGCAAGAAAGTTCGGGCCTCCCGACAACTTTCTTGCGCTACGATCTTCGTCTTATGTCAGCCCTGATTCTTCAATCTCTCGGACTGATGATACAGTTTATTTAATGTAACGTCAAACTCATCAAACTTCGCAACCGCCTCATTGGATGAAGTAGCACCCTCATTCGACAGGGAAGCAACCTCTTCGGAAGAAGCTGAGAGCTGGCTGATACTGTCATTGATCTCCGTTGTGGAATGTAAGATCGCCTGGATGCCCTGACCGAGATATTCAAAACGGGACAACAGCTGGCTTACATTCGCGTTGATGGACTCAAAATTCTCTCCCACCGAACCGATCATCTCGTTCTGCTGCTGCAGGGTATCCGCCGTATGGTTCGTGCTCTCAAGAGCCTTACCTGCATCGGTGGTCAGCTCATCAATGATGGCTGTGATCTGAGTGGACGCATCATTTGTCTGCTCGGAAAGACCACGGATCTCATCAGCCACAACAGCGAAACCACGACCGGCCTCACCGGCACGGGCAGCCTCAATGGATGCATTCAACGCAAGGAGGTTGGTCTGGTTGGCGATGGCCATAATGTTGCCCACAATGCCACGAACCTCTTCTACCTTGTTGGTAACAGCCACCGTCGCATCCACCGTCGTTGCACTGGCATCCATAACAAGGTCGGTGCTTTTCTTAAGATTATCAATGATCTTGGTTCCATCCGCAATGGCCTTCTGCGCTTCCTTGGATGCATCGAGCATCTGTCTGCGGCTTTCTTCTGTATCGTTGGCCTGGATCTGGATCTCCTGACTTCGAACCGCCTGATCCTGAACCGCCTCAGCCGTATTCTCCGTACTGTCGGCGATCTGCTGCATGCTGTCTTTATTCACGGAAATAATATCGCGAAGAGCAGACACCGTATCCTCTGCCTCGTTAAACAGCGCCGTGATCTGATCTGCAATATCCGTCATGGTATCATTGGTATCGCGAGCCTGATCAAGGTGACCGCGGATCTTCTCATTATTCTCATTGTTGAAGGTAAGAAGGATCTTGCTTACAGTTGCCGCAGAAACACAGGCAATGATCGTCATAACCAGCAACACAACGCTGTGGAGCGAAATATCATTCGCCATAGCATGCCGTAAAAATACGATCAAAAAGGAGATCGCAACCACGCTGTTGCCCACCATAACCAGCCGGAAGTTCAGGTAAATAATGGAGCTGACAAGAATGGGCATTGCCATAATAATGTACACCGGATCATTGGTGCCGACCATTACAACGAAATAGGATATGGTGGAACCACCCATTAACAGAAGGGAGCCCATCTTCTCGGCCCGCTTCGTCGTACCTCCCACAATGGCCAGGATCAGACCTGCAACGGCACCGATCACTGCAACGTTCTTCTTCGCATCAAACCCTGTCAAGGTTGCACCGGCAAAGACCATACCAATGGTGGCCAAAATAATAATCGTTGATGTGATCAGCGTGATACGGTTCGCTCTGCTGTACTGTTCACTATTCATAGACGCCTCCTCATAACTTGAATCCAGATAATAAACTTCCCAAACTTGTTGTTGCCTGCTCGTCTGTTGTGTACTCCTCTACTGATACATCCAGAAGCTCATCCTGCTCTTCTTCGATGCCATTCCCCTCAATGCCTTTCATTGTAAGGCTGACTTTACCATCCTTTGTATTCAGGATCTTGACCTTAACTTTCTGACCTTCTGAAACGACCTCCTTTGGACTCTTGATCCTACGCTCTGTAAACTGAGAAATATGTACCAGACCGGATAATCCCCTGCCCAGGCTGACAAAAGCGCCATATGGCATAATGGATTCCACGGTTCCTTCCAGGATCGTACCGGGAACAAGCATTGCGATCTCGTGGTTACGCTCCTCCTGCTGTTCCCGTAAAATTTCCCTTGCGGAAAGGATCAGCTTCTTCTTATCCGGATCAAGCTCGATGACACGGACACGAAGCTGCTTACCAACGAAGCTGTCCAGATCCTCCACATAATCCGCTGACAGGCGGGATGCCGGGATAAAACCGCGGATCCCTTCTGCAAAGGCTACACATCCGCCCTTAACCGCCTCACGTACGGTCACTTCAAGGATGCTCTCTTCCTTCTTTGCCTCTTCTAACTGCTCCCAGCCAATGGTATCCGCAGCCTCACGGATGGAAAGCTCGATATTGCCTCTTCCGTCATCCACACGGATCACCGCTGCCTCGATCTCGTCTCCTTTCTGAATGGACTCCACAGCTGAAAAGCCCGGATCTGCCGAAAGATTCTCCGCCTTGATAACACCCGGTGCATAATATTTAAGGTCCAGGGTAACCTCTGCATCATTCACATCAACAACCGTACCCTTCAGGATATCGCCCTCGTTGATCTTGCGAAACGATGCCTCTAACTCACGTTCAAAATCCTTCATTGTCTCTTCAGCCATGACTGTGTCCTCTCTACTAAAAAAGTCCTAATTCAATATCGTAAACTATCTCTTATTATAAATAAAAAAAACGAAAAAAGGAACACCCGGAAAAAAAGTCCGGGCATTCCAAATTTTTAAATATGTAAGGCGTAAATTGCCATTCCAATGCAGGAAACTACATAGAGGATCATTCCGGGATTACCAAATACCGTGGTAAAAACGCCACGTCTCGGAAGTTCCTTAGACTGCGCTTCAAATCGCATACCGCTTACATGAATGCAGATCACAATAAATCCGATCATTCCAAGAACAAATACCGCAACCTCATAGACGATCAACGCGATCACCCAAGGGGTATAATGAACGGTCTTCGCCGTCATTCCGGTAACGGCTCTGGATAAAATTGCCGGCGCGATTACTCCGCCAAACAGATTAACAATCATATGACAGATGATGCTGTAACGCACCCTTCCTGTTTTTGCATAGATGGTTCCGAAGACCAGACCAATACCGCATGCATAGAACATCTGAGAGAAGTTACCATGCAAAAGACCAAACATCAGGGCTGATACAACGATTGCCATAACTTCGCCGTAAGGCCGTAAACGATCGATCAGGATCTTACGGAAAATAAGCTCCTCGATCACCGGTGCCAGAATCACAAAGAACAGGATCTGAATCGGCAGGCTGGTACCATCGGCAGCCAGAGCCGCAACCGGATTCGGAACCCCTCTTCCAAAGAAAAGGAATAAGATCCCGCTGATGACAAAGCTGATGAAGCTTCCCGCCACCATCATAAACAGAATGGACGGAACCGCCTTGATTCCATTCAGCACGCCAAGGTTTCGCTGTGGAATCCTCTCCGGCTTCACATAGCGCATCAGTAAGACTCCCACAGGGAACGCCACCAGATACTCCGGAATAAGGATCAACAGGAAACGGATCGCCTCCCCGCTGTGCAAAAGCGAAGGTGCATAGTCCGTCACCAGTCGGCTGATAACGGACTGCAAAGCAAAGGATCCAAGGATCATCACCGTTGCCCCAAGACCGATAAAACTAAAATCTCTCCTTGCCTGTTTCAGATCTCCCCTGTAATCGGCAAGTTCCGGCTTGCTGGCCCGCACACCGGTAGGATCGATGAGAAGAGGTGTTACGCCGTAAACAAGCATTCCGATACCAAAGTTGCAGATAACACACCATGGCAGCATTTCTTTTACCCCGATCGGTGTAAGAAGTCCGGCCAGAAGCAGGATCACATCCGGGATCAGTCCGGCATAAAGGAAGGTTGCCTGAAGCATCTGCCTTACCACCTGATCGATGGACTGCGGAATGGATGCATCAATAAACACGCCAACAATCGTCGCGTAGAAATCCATGGTGAGCAGGATCAGGATTCCCATAATGTAAACATAGGGATCCGGTCGCTCCATAACGCCCAAAAGCACCAGGGCCGGCAGCAGATCCAGAACACAGTTCACAGTTCCGGAAAACAGGGAGACTCCCAGCTTTTTCCAGGTATTCTCTGGAATCATGACAAAGTAGCCCATGTGATAGTCCTCTGTCAGAGGATTTGCCATGGAGCGATAGAATACAAAGGCTCCCAAAGCGACCAGGGCAATATTGACACCACTCAGATGCCACATCATTTTTGCAAAAACATCTGCGATCACCGCCGTACACAGATAGGTGATGGATGTCTTCGTAAGAATTCCATAACTATTGCTTTTGAAGCGGATGTGCATGGCTTTGAAGAAAAAGACCGAAGCACCCCATCCATGGCCGATACCGTCCATGGCCTTTGCACGCTTGGAACGCTTGCGCTTTTTGATGGATACATTCTTACCGCTCTGGGCATCCTTCAACTTGGCCTGCATTTCCGCCATCTTCTCAGCTGCTTCCATAGCAGACTCGTAATAATCCGCCTTCTTGCGGTAGATGATCACAACCAACACAGCCACCACCAGGATGGACAGAGCAATGTAAAACAGTGCCATGGCAATCGATCCGGCCAGAGCCTCTGCAACGATAGCCTTCAGCCAGCCGTACATGGGAATCCAGTTGGTTCCCTTCGCGTTAAAGAACTGCATCGCCGCCTGTCCCGGCATCAGCGTATGCTGCTTGAAAAACAACAGGAAGGCGCCCGCGATCACAGCAGCCACCGCCAGAACGCCATAGCGCATGTTTTTCTTGATCTTATCGTGGTTGGAACCATCCAGATACAGGGCAATGGAGATCAACTTGGCCGTGATGTAGATCAGGATCCACGCCACCACCAGAAACAGTTCCTGCAATGCGGTGATCTTCACCCCCGAAAGCAATGTCTGGTTGCACAGCACCAGATAAATAGTCAAAAAGATAAAGGTTCCCATTTTGGCAAAAAGCCGGAAGATCAGCACCGACTGGGGCCTCATGGGAGAGGAAAACAACAGGGGCACATCGGCAGGAAGGAAGATCTTACCTCCGGATGCATCTGCATTTCCGGCCTCAAACAGAATCAGGACAATGATGCCGACGGCAGCGATCAGTTCCACCACCTCCGTGCCTTCCAGCCCGACCTGCTTCATGATATCCTTCATGTCCAGGTCCTTGTTTTTCTTTTCCTGTTTTACCTGCGTTTCCACTTTCTTGGATTCCTGATCCATGTGGTCAGCCATTGTACCGATACCAACACCGATCACACCACCCATAACGGCGCATACGAGAATGAAGATCACCACCCAGGTGTGAAACAGCTTCTTGATCTGGTTGATAAAGGAATGGGACATATAATATCCTAATAAATTCATTCTTTATCACCCTCCGTAATCTCAAAGAACAGTTCCTCTAATGTCTTGCCACGATTCTCAAGTTCCTCTCGTGTAACGTTGGCATGGAGGACACCCTTTTGCATAATAAGAGCGCGATCCCAAAGCATATCCACACTGTCGATGATATGCGTACTTACCAGAAGGGTCTTGCCTTCGTTGCGGAATTTCTCAATGATCTCCTTCAGATTACGAATGGCATGAGGATCCAGACCGATCATCGGCTCATCCATCAGAATGACTTCCGGATCCGGAAGAAGGCCAAGGCAAAGGTTCAGCTTCTGCTGCATACCCTTTGAAAGCTCATCGCCGAACTTCTTCGTCTTATCGGACAGTTCAAAAATATCAAACAGCTCCCGGGTCTTTTCCTTGTAATCCTTGAGTCGGTAGGCTCTTGCCAAAAACTCCATATGCTCATTCACCGTAAGGTTCGGATACAGAGACGGGATCTCCGGAATATAACCGATCTTCTGACGGGCATCCGTCGTTTTGTTCAGGATCCCGTCCACCGTAATCTCTCCGTCATAACGAAGGAATCCAATAATGGACTTGATCAGCGTACTCTTTCCAGCTCCGTTCGGTCCTAAAAGAACCGTTACCGTTCCGGGCTCAAGTTCAAAACTGACGTCATTGACCGCCAACAGTTTACGATAGCGTTTCTTTAAATGATCAACTTTAAGCATGTTACTCCTCTCCATTACGCAACGCCGGTATCCCTATACCGGCAAAAACATATTATCCTTACCATTTTAACAGAGAGTGTCTATTTACGTCCATCATTATGTTAAAATTCTTTAACATCCAATCTCAGTCAAAGATCGGATGCTCACCGGAAATAAAAAAAGAGATGCTCACTGAGCATCTCCATAATACTTCCCAAGGAAGGATCTGGTTCGTTCATTATCGGAGGAGAACATCTTCTCCGGTGTGGTATCTTCCACGATCACTCCGTTCTCCATAAAAATGATCCGGTTGGACACATCCCGGGCAAAGTTCATCTCATGGGTAACAACGACCATGGTCATTTTCTCCTGTGCCAGTTCCTTGATGACCTTTAAAATTTCAAGGGTCAGCTCCGGATCCAGAGCCGAGGTCGGTTCATCAAAAAACAGGATCTTCGGTTTCATGGCAAGCGCTCTGGCAATGGAGACTCTCTGCTTCTGTCCGCCGGACAGTTCACAAGGGTACGCCTGCTCTTTGTCGGAAAGCCCCATCTTCGCCAGAAGTTCTCTCGCCTCCCGGTAGACTTCCTCCTTCGGACGCTTCTGGTTCCGAATCGGAGCATCGGTAATATTTTTCATAACAGAAAAATGCGGGAAAAGATTAAAATTCTGGAACACCAGCCCAAAATAGGAGCAGGCCTTTTTCTGCTGCGCCTTGGATCCGTAGACCGAAGCTCCGTTCACAGAAGTAACCACCGGATCCCCCACATAGGTAATGGTGCCGTCATCCATTTTCTCAAGGAAGGTGGCACAGCGGAGCAGGGTGGATTTACCGGAACCGGAAGGACCGATGATGGAAACGACCTCCCCCTCTTTTACCGAAAGATTAATATCCTTAAGAACCTTTGTATCGCCAAAGTCCTTTTTCACATGCTTCATCTCTAAAATATTCATAGCCTCTCCTAGCTGTAGTAATTCATCCGCTTTTCCGCGTAATCCATCAGCATCGCAACCACAAAGTTAAAGACATAGTAGAAAAGTCCGGCCGCCAAAAGGGGGGCCACATTGTGCGCCGTTGCCGCCAAAGCCTTCGCCTGGGTAAACATTTCGGCGTAGGCAATGGAAAACGCCAGAGAGGTGTCCTTTACAAGGGTGATGACCTCATTGGTGATGGATGGAAGGATCCGCTTGATCACCTGCGGGAGAATGATCCGGAAGAAGGTCTGGCCGCCGTTATATCCCAGCACCTTCGCCGCCTCATACTGCCCTGCCGGCATGGATTCAATTCCACTGCGGTAGATCTCTGCAAAATATGCCGCATAATTCAGTGCAAAGGCGATGATAACCGCTGTTCCTCGATAGGATGAGGATATGGTCATACCAAAAATATAGTACGGGCCAAAATATACCACGATCAGCTGCAGCATCAGCGGAGTTCCACGCATGATGGAAATGTAGATCTTTGTTATCGTCCTAATGATCCAGACTTTGGACATACGTCCAAAGGAGATGACAAGCCCCAACGGCAGGGAAAACAGCAGCGTCAGAAGAAAGATCTCAACTGTTGTCCCCATGCCTGCGGCAAGCTCTGAAAAAATCGTTCCGAAATCCATAAATGTCCTTCCATTACTTCAGGATAGATACATCCTCACCAAAATACTTCTTAGAGATCTTGGCAAAGGTTCCATCTGCATTCATCTCCTTCAACGCCTTGTTTACCTTATCGCGAAGAGCGGTGTTCTTCTTGTCGAAACCAACCGCATACTGCTCGGATGAGATCTCATAGGATAAAACCTTAAAGGTATCGCTCTTATCCTTGGTCTGATCCAGGGCAACAAACTTATCCATAGCAACCGCATCCACTGCGCCGGACTCAAGATCCATCATAGCGGTGTTATAATCTGCAACAGAGATCAGCTGCGAAAAGCTGTCGGTCAAAGCCTTATTGTCATCGCCCTTTAAAGCCGTCTCTGCGGAAGACTCCTTCTGAACATCTACGATCTTGCCCTTGAGATCCTTCTCGGATTTGATACCGGAATCAGCGCGAACAACGAAAACCTGCGCATTGTTCATATAAGCATCGGACCACGCGTACTGATCCTCTCGGCCGTTCACCGTAAAACCGTTCCAGATGCAGTCAATGGTTCCGCTTGAAAGCTCCATGTCCTTTGCATCCCAGTCGATGGGCTGATACACAACATCAACTCCCATACGCTTTGCAGCCTCAGCCGCCAGCTCGATATCAAAGCCGGTAAACTCTCCATCCTTGCCGACATAGCCGAAAGGAGGGAAGTTCTGGTCAAAACCGACCACCAGGTTCTGATCGGTATTCTCTACGGTCTTCTTGCTGTCTTTCTTCTTGTCAGATGAACCTTTGCAGGCAACCATCCCAAGGACCATTGTCGCTGCCAGAGCCACCACCAGTAACTTCTTAAAATTCTTCATATGTCTCTCCTGTTTTCTTTTTCCTTTTCGTACTTTAGCCTGAATTATTCACCGAAGTTCGGTGAATGCGGGTGAAACCCGCATAGATACTAC
>CAMGZH010000014.1 GCA_946182825.1 uncultured Lachnospiraceae bacterium | reverse complement strand
AGTATACAGGTAAATCCACGTTGCTACAAATGTGAGGTCACTTCATATTATCTATGTGCGCACGGGAAACCGTGATCCACGATAATAGATAGCAGGGCTCTCGGCGGACCATTAGCCTGTTGGTAACCAATCCACGAATAACAGAGTGGCTACATGCCGGAGACTGTTAAACTGGCTCTTTCCAGATGCTGTCAGACAATAACAAATGTGACAATTATCAGGTGGAAAGTTTGTTGAGGCTTTCCTGCTTGACAAAGGTCACTTCATAACAGGGGGATTATGATGACGACATTTTATGGAATCCTTTTTTTGATTTCTGTTCTTTTGACAGCATGGTATCTGTTGATCTGGCATCGGAATTTTGATACCAATATCACTATGGTGTTTGTCCTGGTGCCCATCGCCTGCCTGGGATATTTTTTCTTCAGTAGGTCTCGGGGGCTTGGGGAGGCCCTGGCCTATCAGAGGGTGATTTATCTTAGCGGCTGCTATCTGTCGCTTTTTATTTTCCTGAGTATTCTGGATATCTGTAAGATCCGGATCAACCGTTGGCTACGGATGGGGCTGTTTCTTATGAGTACGGTAATCTATGCCTCTGTCCTGACCATTGGGATCCGGCCCTGGTACTATAAGAAGGTCTCCTTTGTTATGACCGGTGCAGGGCCTGTGCTAAGGAAGTCCTATGGATTTATGCATACGGTGTATTATGTGGAGATCCTGGCTTTTTTTGCAGCAGGCCTGTGGGTTATTTTTCGTTCCTGGAAAAAAAGGAGGCAGGTCCCCAGGAGCCTTCTATTGCTGGTGGTATTCCCGGAGTCCCTTAGTGTTGCCATGTTTTTGATCGTTAAGATCCTTCAGGCACCCTTTGATGTGTATCCTGTGGGATATGTGCTGGCGCTGGTGCTGTATCTTATTATTTCCAACCGGATCAGTCTGTATCATGTGAATGAGACGGTCATCGATTCTATGGTGCGGGAGCGGGAGATCGGGTATGTTTCCCTGGATTTTAAGTACCGTTATCTGGGGAGCAACCATATGGCGAAGGTGCTGATGCCGCAGCTTCAGGAACTGGCGGTGGATGAGAAGCTGGGGCATTCCGGGGAGAGGATGCCGGGGTGTCATAGGGATGCGGATAAGCTGTGCCACTATCTGGAGGAATTCCGGGCGGATCCCAGGAAGAATACCTTTGTTTTTACCCTTCATGGGGAGGGGCAGGAGGAGCGGTTTTTTAATGTCAATGTGAACTACCTCTATAACGGTAGCAGAAAGTTTGGCTATCTTGTTACCTTTACAGATGATACGGCCAACAGGAGATATATTCGCCTCTTAGATCACTACAACGAAGAGCTGCAGTCTCAGGTAGAGCAGAAGACAGAGCACATCGTAAGGATGCATGATAATCTTATTATGTCCCTTGCCATGATGGTGGAGAGCCGGGACAATTCCACCGGTGGTCACATCAAAAGAACCAGTGAGGGTGTCCGGATCCTGGTGGAGGAGATTCAAAAAGAGGGGAGGATGTCTCTGTCGGAGGAATTCTGCCGGGATGTGATCAAAGCTGCCCCTATGCACGATCTGGGGAAGATTGCAGTGGATGATGCCATCCTTCGCAAGCCCGGTCGCTTCACGGAGGAAGAATATGAGAAGATGAAGGAGCATGCGGCAGAGGGTGCGAAGGTCATTCATCGGATCCTTTTGGATACGGAGGATGTTTCATTTAAGACGGTTGCGGAAAATGTGGCCCATTATCACCATGAACGCTGGGATGGCTGCGGCTACCCGGAAGGGAAAAGGGGAGAGGAGATTCCCTTTGAAGCCCGGATTATGGCCGTTGCGGATGTCTATGATGCCCTGGTGAGTAAGCGAGTCTACAAGGAGGCCTTTGATTTTGAAAAAGCAAATGCTATTATTCTGGAAGGAATGGGCAGTCAGTTTGATCCGGACCTTGCGGAGGTGTACCGCAAGGCAAGGCCGCGGCTGGAGGCCTTTTATCTCCGTCTAAGATAAGCTGTGCGAGGAGCTCTTTGGATTTAGTGGTGTTTGTTGAGTTTCTGGTCAAAGTCCAGATTCATAAAGGTGTAGTCTCCGTTTTTTTCCAAATGCTTGATGGAGGTAACATCCCTTTGGATCTGTGAGCGGTTTTTTGGGGTGTCTTTTTTTAATCGAAACATCTCTCCGTAACAATACATTTCATGGATATCTTCAAAGCTTGTGTAGTTCTTTTGCAAAACCTGTGCCATGTTATAGCAGAGCGTCAGGCATTCCCGGTCAGAGATAAAACCGACCCGGTTGCAGATTCCGGCGATCCGGTACAGACGTATAAAGTCATAGGCGGCAAGGGCGTTGCTTCCATGCCGGGCATAGGCGTAAGTTGCGCCAAGGTAGCGGGCTTCATCCGAATGAAAGGTGGTATGCCGGAAGGCTTTATAATCCTCTACCCGATCCACTATAACGTCTTTTACGGAGAAGTCTTTGCCGTAACGGTGGAGGACTTCCTTTGCGGCAACCTTGATTTCAGGGTGCTTTTGGACAAAAAGACGATAGGAGGAATTGGCTCCGTATCGGATGAGGCTGTCAATGACATCCGTTGCGCCTGTGGCATGTTTGCTGCTATTTCTGGCGTCGATATTCCAGGTATCCCGAAGGAAGTTCTTGGCATCGGAAATGGCACTGCTGTCATCTTCTGCAATGGGATGTCCGCCTAAGGTGTACTTATCTCCGTTTTCCAGATCGGCATAAAGGGAGGTGATGTTGCAACCAAAGGAGTAAGGGTGTAGGTTCTGCTTTTGCTACTTTGCAGTTTTGCACCGGCTATAACGGCATTGTAAGGTTTCATGTCTGAGAAGAAATAGTGGTCCTTTAACTTTCCTGTCAGTACCAGCAGAAGCTTTTCCAGTGATAATGTCATCAGGAAATAGGCAATGGTAAATCCAAGACGGTAATTTCCGCTGGCAATGCTTTCAAAAGCGTCAAGGCGAAGAAAGACAAAAAGAAAGATAAAAAATGTCGCAAAGGATATAATCTGCAGAAAGAGGAGCAAAGATCGCATCCTCGCGGAGCGTTTATCTCAGTCGGATAAGCCCCCTTCCTCTAAGCGAAGCGAAGAGTTTGCCTGGCCGATTAATTGGCTAACTGAATTGAACTGCCTCCGTGAAAAGCATACAGTAGCAACGTAACAAAACACGTCTCTTCAAGAAAGGGGAAAAAATGAAAAGAAGAAAGATGATGCAGGTTATGGCTACTGCAATGGCAGTGAGCATGGGGTTATCTGCAACAGGAAGCAGTTTACCGGCTTTTGCCAAGGTCAAGAAGAGTGACGAGCGGGTCTGCAAGTCCTTTGATTTCAACCAGGGAATCGACGGCTGGTACTATGGTGCCGGTTGGGAGTGGGACTATGACAGTGGCAAGACCACAACAATCGAGGCAGAAAACGGAGAACTCCGGATGAACGTCGATTTTTCCAAAAATTCTTCCAGTGGCTGGTCCCAGACGACGGCAGTATATGAAAACAAGGACGGGATGAACCTGACCGGTTCCAATCAGGCGAGAGTGGACCTGATCTATGATGAGAAGAATATGACAACAGGAGCCATCGGTGTCAAGCTGTACACGGATGAGGGTCTGGGGGCCTTCGGGCTTGCGGATATGGCGCAGGCAGTGGATCTGGGAGACGGACGCAAGAAGACGACGGTATCCTTCACCTTTGACAGCCTCGGAACAGAGAGTGGAAAGGTGAAAAAGTTCGCTATTCAGCTGGTGGGACAGAATACCGATTACAAGGGAGCAATTTGGCTGGACAATCTTACGATTGGACAGAAAGTTGAAAAGGAAGTGACTGTGACATCTACGGTTGTTAGAAAAAAGGCATCAACACAGAAAATCAGTGCCAATCAGACAAAAATCAGTTTTCAGACAAAGGACGGAAAGAAGAAGGAGATCTCCTACCAGAAGCAGATGCGTCTGGTGGATGAGAAGGCGGATCAGGCAACAAGAAACACCTATGCCTACCTTCGCAGTGTAGGAGAATCCGAGGATGTGATCTATGGACATCAGAACGATTACTTTGACAAGGCAGGTTCCCCTGCGCTGACAAGCTCCGATACCAAGGATGTGACAGGTTCCTATGCCGGAGTCTTCGGAATCGATGGACTGTCTCTGGTGGGAGATGAGTATTCTGCCGCTCGTTACAATAAGACCCATAAGGATAAGATCAAGGAGAACGGAGCAGGGAACGTTAAAGCAGCAGCGAAAATCAGTAATGAAGCAATCAAAAACGGCTCCATTGTAACCCTTTCCGCCCATATGCCGAACTTTGCACAGGTGAAGAAGAATCCGAAGTATAAGAAGGGAGACAAGTCCTACACCAAATATATTTTTAACGGCTATACGGTTGGATCCACCACAAAGGATCCGGCGAACAACATTCTTCCGGGAGGCAGCTGCAACAAGCAATATACAGCATACCTGGATATGATTGCGGATTATGCAAAACAGGTGGACGGAAGCATCCTGTTCCGCCCGTTCCATGAGAATACCGGAAGCTGGTTCTGGTGGGGTGCGGCCTTCTGTGATGAAGAGACCTATAAAAACATTTATCGTTATACGGTAAGTTATCTGAAGGATACGAAAAAGGTGCATAACATGCTCTATGTCTACAGTCCGGGAAGCGAGCCTGCCACGGTGGCTGAGTTTGAGCAGAGGTATCCGGGAGATGCCTATGTGGATATGGTGGGCTTTGATATGTATGACAGGACCCACGATCAGGATTGGCTGAACAGCTTAACCAAGCAGGTAAAGCTTGCGGACCGTTTTGCAAAGAAGCATAACAAGCTGTTTGCCTTGACAGAGACCGGCGTGTCCAATGATACGCAACCGGGGGAGAACCAGACGGCACTCTTGAAGAAGGACAACCCGTCAAAGGACTGGTATCGTAAGGTGATGCAGATCGTCTCCGATTCATCCGCAAGTTACTTCCTTCTGTGGGCGAATTTTGCAAAAACAGACGGATATTACAGCCCCTATGTGGATCAGAAGAACAAGGATGGCAGCCTGCGGGGACATGAGTTCCTGGATGATTTTTTGAAGTTTTATAATGATCCGAGAAGTCTGTTTGCAAGTGATCAGAAGCAGGCGATCGCTAATCTTGCGGTTGGCAGTGACAAGGCGGAGGCTGCGGTAAAGGGCGCCAGTGCCTACCTGCTTTCCCCTATAGCGGATACGCGGATCACAAAGCCCGTGATCATAAAGGCAGATGTTGTGGGTGGCGACGGTAAGGAACGGGTGACCCTGGAACTTGCAGTAGGCAAGAAGACGGTAACACTGCCGATGGAAAAGAAGGGAGCGTACTATGGGGCGTCCCTGAAAAAAGAAAAGCTTGCCCTTCTTGGAAAAGGAGTCGGAAGCATAACGTTGAAGGTTGACAAAAAAGTGCAGCAGACGATCGAAGTGATCTTTAACGAAAAGGAACCGGTGGCGGATCCGAATCTGGTGGACGATTTTGAACATTACTACGGAATCGATACGAGACTGACATCGGCATGGACGGTGAATAAGGATACCGACTGTTCACTTAAGCTGTCACTGGAGAAAAAGGATGACTTTACGGACAGCTGTTATCTGAAGTTTGCCTATGATGAGAAGGATACCGGATGGGCAGGTGCCACCATCAATAAGGATGTTGACTGGTCCGGCGCCAATGCATTGAGTTTTGACATGATTCCGGATGGTAAGAATCAGAAGACGGTGATCCAGATCACGGCGAACCAGACAGTCTATGAGGTATACCTCAATGAATTTGAGAAATATCAAACATTGGGCGGTAAGAAGATCCATGTTGTGATCCCGTTCCGGGAATTTTGCAAGCGAGATACCAGCGGGCATCCAAAGGGCGGTCTGACAGAGGACTGTAAGCAGGTTACCTCTCTGGGACTCTGGGTGAATGCCATTAAGGATTCCTCCGCGGTAAAGGACGGACGGGTAAGCGGCGTTTTGTGCTATGATAATATCACAGCAGTTACAACAGACGCCAAAGAGGTAAGTTTTACGCAGTAAGGGAGTTGCAATGAAGCAGAAGGTAAGCGAAATTGAAGGACTTAAGGTACTGGGCCGCTGCGGTATGCGTGAAGAGGCCATCAGCTGTTTTTGGACGGCATCCGGCATTGCATTCGATGTAAGGGCCTCCCAGCTCTGGCTGGAGCTTAGAGCAAGCTATGAGATCTATGATCTCTGGCTGGACATTGAGATCGACGGAGCGCTGATCCAGCGGAGGATGCTGGACAAAGGAGAGCAGAGGGTCTGCATTTTCCGTGGAATGGATCCCGGGGTGGTCAAGCATGTACGGATCCTTCGGGATACACAGGCCATGCCGGAGGATACGGTCAGCAGGATCGATTTTTTGTCCGTGGAAACAGACGGAAGCTTTGTGGATAACTCACCGGTGGAAGAGGAAAACCTTTTGCTGGAGGTGATCGGAGACAGTATTACATCCGGGGAAGGTCTGTGTGGCGACCACGATCTGATGGACTGGGTCTCCCACTGCTTCTCTGCTACGAAGACCTATGAATATCAGGTGGCAAAGGCGTTGCACGCAGATCTGTGTGTCCTTTCCCAGAGTGGCTGGGGAGCCTTCCAGTCCTATGACGGCGATCAAAAGAATGCCCTTCCGCCATATTATCAAAAGCTTGCCGGCGTTCTTCGGGGCGAAGAGGATCAAAGTTATGATGCAGGCGTGGAGTGGAGCAGTTATCAGCCCATCCTGAAGAAAAAGTATAAGATCAAGGAGCATCCGGATGTGATTCTGATCAATCTGGGAACCAATGACTCCAATCTGTTACCGGAGCAGGGAGAGAAGCTGAGAGAAAACTTTGCAGGGCGAGTCTACGACTTTATGAAGGAGTTGGGCAGGATGCATCCCAAGGCTCATATCTTCTGGTGTTATGGAATGATCGGAGATCCTCTGATGCCCCAGATCCGTTCCTCCGTTGAGCGGATAAGGGAAGAAGAGGAAGACGGAGGCAGCCGTTTTGCTGTGATCGAGTTGGAGAACACAGAGGAAAAAGAACTGGGAAGTCGGCTTCATCCCGGAAGCCCATCCCATAAAAAGGCGGCAGAAAAGATCCTGAAGGAAATAGAACCTATCTTGTAAAATCAAAAAAAGAGGTTTATAATTAGCTAAACGTTAGTTAATTATAAACCTCTTTTTGTTAGTCTGCCTGTTGGAAGGCAGGTGATAGGAGATCCTATGGCAAATATAGTTCGAATGAAGGATATTGCTGAAAAAGCACAGGTCAGCACAGTAACCGTATCCAAGGCGCTGTCCGGTCAGAAGGGCGTTTCGGAGGAGAAGCGGGAGGAGATCATACGTCTTGCGCGGGAGATGGGATATAAATCCCAGACGGACCGATCCCAGAGAAGCAGCCTAAGCTACAATCTTGGAATATTGATGGCAAGCAGATTTTTTGATCAGTTCAATTCTTTTTACGGAAATCTGCAGATGCTGATGACAAACGAAGCGGCCAAGAAGGAGTGCTTTGCCACCATGGAGATCATTTCGCCGGAGATGGAGGAGGGCTTTGTGCTTCCGAGACTTCTGGAGAAGGATAAGGTGGATGGGTATCTGGTACTGGGCTGTCTGGCAGAGGAATACCTGGATTATCTGGATGCGAACAGTAATATTCCCTATGTCTATGTCGATTTTGCCCATTCCAGCAACAAGAGGGACTGTGTGATCTCTGACAGCTTTTACGGAGCCTATCAGCTGACCAATTATCTTTTTTCCATGGGACACCGGGATATTGCCTATGTGGGAACCGTGTTGACAACCGGTTCCATCACCGATCGTTATCTTGGCTATTTAAAATCCATGATGGAGCACGGTGTTACGGTCCGGGATGAGTGGGTCATTCCGGACCGGGACAAGGTCACTGGCATGATGGATGCGGGGAAATATTTTACCCTGCCCAGGGAAATGCCCACGGCCTTTGTATGCAACTGTGATCTGGCTGCAAGCTATCTTGAACGCAAGCTTTCTGAGCATGGCTACAGTTGTCCCGGAGATGTTTCCATTGCCGGATATGATAACCTTCCTTACCCATCCATTACCGATGTACGTTTTACCTCCTACGAGGTGGATACCAAGGAGATGGCCAGAAAGGCCGTCCATAATCTGATTCATAAGATCAACCGGGAATATTACAGAAAAGGAACGGTGATCGTTGTGGGACACCTGATCCAGCGGGAAACGGTACGGGAACTGAAGTAGTCAGAAGCCCCAAGGTAAGCGGGGGGGCGGAGAACGGAAAAGAATAGTCAATATTCAACAGCAGATCCGGGTGGTCTGCTGTTTTCTTATAAAAGTTCCACAAAAACAGGTAAAGATATTTGTGCAAGTAGTGGCTAAATAGCTAACAAGCTTGTTAAGCATGTGATTAACTAATATACTCGGTTTAAGCTAAAAAGTAAGTAAGACGCGTCGAACGATTAGCAGGTATCCGAGAGGAGAAGTAAAAAATTTAAGGAGGAAATGACACTATGAAGAAAAGAAGAGTCCTCGCAGCTCTTTTGGCAGCTGTTATGGCGTTTGGGGTAACTGCTTGTGGATCATCCAGCGGAAAGAAGAGCGGATCTACAAAGGGATCTGATACAAAGGATCTTAGCTATGCCAACATTGAACTTGGAAAGGATTACACCGATCTTAAGGCAAACATCACCATGTTCAATCACAGAACCGATATGGACAGCGATGATTACGGCGGAAAGAACTGGAAGCAGTATCTTGCAGATTTTAACAAGATGTATCCGAACATCAAGGTGGATATCACAACGGATACCAACTATGCAGATGATGCTCTGACCCATCTTCAGTCCGGAGACTACGAGACCATTATGATGATCCCTGCAGTGGACAAGGCTGATCTCTCCAACTACTTTATCAGCTACGGCGATATTGACACCATGCAGAAGGAGATCAACTACGCAAATACCTGGATGTATGACGGAGAGGTCTACGGTGTACCTTCCACAGCAACCACACAGGGTATTGTCTACAACAAGAAAGTCTTTGAGCAGGCAGGAATCAAAGAGGTGCCAAAGACACCGGAAGAGTTCATCAATGCATTAAAGGCGATCAAGGAGAAGACAAAGGCAATTCCTCTTTACACAAACTATGCAGCCGGCTGGACCATGGGTGCATGGGATGCATACATCGGAATCAATGCAACCGGCAGTACCAAGTATATGAACCAGGAATTCCTTCATGCCAAGGATCCGTTCAAGGATTACGGTGACGGAACCCATCCATACAGCGTATATAAGATCCTCTATGATGCAACAGCACAAAAGCTCATTGAGGATGACTACACCACAACAGACTGGGAAGGCAGCAAGACAAAGTTGAACAACGGTGAGATCGGCTGCATGGCATTAGGCTCCTGGGCATACCCTCAGATGGAGGCAGCAGGAAAGAATTCCGATGATATCGGATACATGCCGTTTCCAATCACAGTTGACGGCAAGCAGTACGCACTCTGTGGTGCAGACTACAGCTTTGGTATCAATGTAAATGCCAGCGATGATGAAAAGGCAGCTGCCATGGTATTTGTAAAGTGGATGACAGAGAAGTCAGGTTTCTCTTACAACGAGGATGGACTTCCAATCGATGCATCTACAACAGATACAAAGCTTGACTTTTCCGGTGTTGAGCTTCTTCAGGATGATCCGGCCGTTGAAGGTGAAGAAGATCTTTTAAACAACCTGAATTCCGATTCTGAGCTGAACATCAATGCAGGTGGTAATGATAAGATCCAGGCCATCATCGAGCATGCAGCAAATGGTGACAAGAGCTTTGATGATATTATGAAGGAATGGAACGAGGCATGGTCCTCTGCACAGGAAACAGAAGGCGTTGAAGTTAAGTAAAACGCAGATTTGAGTTATTACATATTTCCTCCCGGGCGGCTTTGCCGCCCCCCGGGAGATCTGATCCAAGGGAGGATAAAATGAGAGAGGAGACACAGATGAGACAGGAGAAGGGCATGATCGCCTGGGCGAAGTCTCGTAAGGGACAGCAGTTCTTTACGATAGTAGGGTTTATGATCATTCCATTGGCTTTGCTCTTGATTTTTACATACTTCCCATTCGCGGAAATGGTGAAGTTTTCTTTTTACAAAATGAAATACACCACTCCGGTGGATCGACGTGTTTTCGTGGGTTGGCAGAATTATCTGGACGTATTTCGCAGAAAAGACTGCTTCGGAGCATTGAAGCTTTCCATCTACTATATGGTGGGAGCTATCCTTCAGTTGTTCCTTGCCCTTTATCTGGCAACGATTTTGAGCTTTAAGGTTAAGGGAGGAAATCTGTTCAAAGGTTTGATGTTCTTCCCCTACCTGATCAACGGAATCGCAATCGGTTTTATTTTTAAGTTTTTCTATACCCGTGGTTTTGTATTTGATACCGTGCTGACCTGGTGCGGTTTTGATCCGGCCAATCTTCCCTATTGGTTGAAGGATCAGGCTGTGAATAACTGGGCGCTGGTAGGAACCTCCGTATGGAGATATCTGGGACAGGCCATGGTACTTTTCGTGGGAGCGATCATGTCGGTGGATGCAGGAATGTATGAGGCAGCAGAGTTGGACGGTGCCAATAAATTCCAGATTTTCCGGTACATCATCCTTCCATCCATCAAGACCATCGTTACGTTGAATGTCATCCTTTCCATTACAGGATCACTTTCAGCATTTGAGCAGCCATTCGTAATCACAAGCGGTGCGAATGGAACCGGAACCTATTTTGTAATCATGAATAAGATCGCACATACCAGCCAGAAGGTTGGACTTGCATCTGCCATGGCGGTGGTTCTGCTGCTGATCATCTTTGCCTGCACGATCCTTCAGAAGCTGTTCTTTAAGTACATCTTCCGGAATGCAGACGCAGAGGATGAGTCCTATGCAGCCAAGAAGCAGAGGAAAAAGCAGGAGAAGGCACTGGTAAAGGCCGCAAAGTTAGAAGGAAAGAAGGTTTAAGATGAAAAAGAATATCAGGATAGGTGACATCCTATGGAGCGTAATAAAATATGTGTCCCTCATCTTCTTTGGATTCTGGGCCGTTATTCCCATCGTTTCATGTGTGATCACAGCATTTAAGACAGATGCAGAATATCAGAATACATCTGTTATGACATTACCGAAGAACTTTTTGAATTTTGACAACTTTGTGAAAGCTTTTCAGCAGGCGAACATGGGAAGAGCCTTTCTGAATTCCATAATTGTTATGATCGTTGTCCTGATCGTATCGGTCATCGTGGGAACACAGTTGGCCTTCGTTTTGACAAGATTCAAGTTTGTCGGCAATACCTTCATTCGAAATCTATACCTGTTTGCTTCACTGCTGCCGGCAGTTGCAATGCAGGTTACCGTATATAACATCATGTCCTCCCTTCAGTTGGTGAACCATCTCTACGGTTACATCATCATGATGTGTGGAACCGATGTCATCTCGATCTATATCTTCATCCAGTTCCTGGAGAATATTCCAACATCCCTGGATGAAAGCGCCATCATCGACGGTGCAAGCTACTGGAAGATCTACTGGAAGATCATTCTTCCTCTTCTGAAACCGGCCATTGTCACAGCCTGCATCCTCAAGGGCGTAGGCGTATACAACGAGTATTACTGTGCCAACCTGTATCTGATGGACGATGATCTGCATACCATTGCAACCTCTCTGTATACCTTCGTGGGACCAATGGGAAGCAAATACAATCTGATCTGTGCAGGCGTTATCATTTCCTTTATTCCGGCACTGATCGTTTTCCTTCTGTTCCAGAAGCAGATCTACTCCGGAATCACCAACGGCGCAGTCAAGGGTTAGGAGATTGCAATGGAAGAGAAAAAAGATCTATTGAAAAAACTCAGACTGGAGACAACAGAGGAACTGAAAAATCATATTATCCCATTCTGGAAAAAGTTGAGAGATCCGGAGTTTGGCGGCTTCTATGGGTATGTGGATGAAGATCTGTATACGGATCAGAGCTATGAGAAGGGTTGCATTCTGAACAGCCGCATTCTCTGGTTTTTCTCAGAGGCCTATCTGGAATTACAGGATAAGGAGCTGCTGGACTGTGCAAGAGCGGCCTGGGAATTTTTACAAAAGGCATTCCTGGATGAGGAAGAAGGGGGGCTGTACTGGTCCGTAACCTTTGACGGAAAGCCCCTGGATATGACAAAGCATACCTACAATCAGGCCTTTGCCATCTATGGGATCTCAAGTTACTACAAGGTCACAAAGGATGAAACGGCTCTGGAGCTGGCCATGTCCCTATACCGTCTCATCGAAGAAAAAATGCGGGATACAGAGGGATATCTGGAGGCCTTCGGACGGGATTTTACACCGGTATCCAATGAAAAGCTTTCGGAGAACGGTGTGTCTGCCACCAGAACCATGAACACCATCCTTCATGTGATGGAAGCCTACACTTCCCTGGCAGAAGTCTCCGGGGATGAGAGTGTCCGGGAAAGACTGCGGGAGATCCTGGGAATCATCACCCATAGGATATACAACCAGAAACTGCACCGTCAGGAGGTGTTCTTCGATGGGGATTACCACTCACTGATCGATCTGTCTTCCTTCGGACATGATATTGAAGCAGCCTGGCTCATTGATGCGGCTGCAAAGGAGGCTTATCCGGAGGCGGATCCATCAAAGGAACCGGAGCTTTCGGCTGTTTGTGAAATGACAAGGCAGTTGGAAGAGGCGGTGTATCTGAGGGCCTATGACGGACACTCCATTCCCAACGAACAGGAGAAAGGCGTGGTTAAGGAAAACCGTGTCTGGTGGATTCAGGCTGAGGCCATCAACGGTTATGTCAATGCCTGGGAAAAACAGCCGTCAGAGGAGAAGTACCTTGAGGCGGCTTGGAATATCTGGAACTACACAAAGGAATATTTGATTGATAAACGAAGCAATGGGGAATGGTTCTGGGAAGTTGACCGGGAGGGAAATCCGATCCCGGGAAGAGCTGTGGCAGAACCCTGGAAGTGTCCGTACCATAACGGAAGAATGTGCCTTTTGCTTATGAGGAGAAAAGAAAATGCTTCATGAACGTTACTACGAAGAAGTTAGAAAACAGGAGGAACTGATCCGCCGGAAAAACCGACCGGTAGAGGAGTACAACGGTATTTTTCAGCGATATGAGCATCCGGTGCTTACAAGAGAGTTCGCACCTGTTTTCTGGAGATATGATCTGGATCTTAAGACAAACCCGAACTTTCAGGAGCGGCTGGGGATCAACGCCACCTTTAACAGCGGAGCGATCAAGCTCAATGGAAAATATTATCTGGTTGCCCGGGTGGAGGGCTATGACAGGAAGTCCTTTTTCGCAGTTGCGGAGTCGGAGAAGGGAACCGAAGGTTTCCGTTTCTGGGATTATCCTGTGGAACTTCCGGATCTGTATGAGGACGAGACCAATGTGTACGATATGCGGTTGACTGCCCACGAGGACGGCTGGATCTACGGTGTGTTCTGCTCTGAGAGCAAGGACAGAACGAATCCGGATCTGTCTGCGGCAAGTGCGGCAGCAGGCATTGTAAGGACAAAGGATCTCAGGAACTGGGAGCGGCTGGATAACCTTGTGACACTGGATTCCCCCCAGCAGCGGAATGTGGTCCTGCATCCGGAATTCGTGGATGGAAAATATGCCTTTTACACCCGACCGATGGACAGCTTTATCGACACCGGTAGCGGCGGCGGAATCGGCTTTGGAACCTGTGACAGCATTGAACATGCTGTGATAAAAGAAGAGAAGATTATCAGTAAAAGAAAATATCACCAGATCACCGAAGCAAAAAACGGTGAATGTATCGTACCGATCAAAACAGAAAAGGGCTGGCTTCATATTGCACATGGAGTGAGAAATACAGCAGCAGGCCTTCGGTATGTGCTGTATGCCTATGCAACCGATCGGGATAGACCGTGGGAAGTTATTTCAGAACCATCAGGACTTCTTATGGGACCAAGAAGAGAGGAGAGAACAGGAGATGTTTCCAATGTTCTTTTTTCTAATGGAGCCATTGTAGATGATGATGGAAGGATCTACCTCTATTATGCATCCAGTGATACCAGGCTTCATGTTGCGACAACCACAGTAAGCCTTCTTTCGGATTACATCTTCCGTACCCCCTCCGACCCCGGAAGGAGTGCCCTGTGTGTTCAGCAACGAAAGGAAATGATAAGGCACAATCTTGAGTTATTGGCAAATGAAACATAATATGCGAGGAGAAGCACATGGGAAAATATGAAATTTTAAATGCACCGGCTGTTTCCAACATGCCTTGGCAGGATGCACCGGCAGACGAAAGAGATATTCCAATCTGGAGATACACCGAGAATCCGGTGATCGGACGTAACCCGGTTCGGGGCGTTGCGAGAATTTTTAACAGTGCAGTTATTCCTTACGAGGGCGCCTTCATCGGTGTTTTCCGTGGGGAGCAGAAGGACGGTATTCCTTATATCTACCTGGGAAGAAGTGAGGACGGCATCCATTGGAAGTTTGAAGAAAACAAGATCCCCTTTGAGGATGAAAACGGTGAGGCGTTTATGCCACGTTACGCTTACGATCCAAGACTGGTCAAGGTGGAGGATACCTACTACATCATCTGGTGTCAGGACTTTTACGGAGCAGCCATCGGAATGGCAAAGACCAAGGATTTCAAGAAGTTTGTCCGGATCGAAAATCCATTCCTGCCTTTCAACCGGAATGCAGTTCTTTTCCCGAGAAAGGTACATGACAGATATCTGATGCTTTCCCGTCCTTCCGACAGCGGACACACACCTTTTGGTGATATCTTCCTTTCCGAAAGTCCGGATATGGAATACTGGGGGCATCACCGCCATGTCATGAGCAAGTCTGCGGAGTGGTGGGAATCTCTGAAGATCGGTGGCGGAGCAGCTCCAATCGAGACCAGTGAAGGCTGGCTTCTGTTCTACCATGGTGTAAGCGGAACCTGCAACGGATATGTGTACTCCATCGGTGGAGCTATTCTTGATATCGACGATCCATCTAAGGTAAAATACCGATGTAGCACTTTTTTGCTTACGCCGGAGGAGTGGTATGAGGAGCGCGGCTTTGTGCCGAATGTATGCTTCCCCTGTGCCACCATCCATGACAAAGATACAGGAAGGATCGCCATCTACTATGGCGCGGCAGACAGCTATGTGGGACTTGCCTTTACAAAGCTGGACGAGATCGTTGATTATATCAAGGAACACAGCTGCGTGACAGAGGATGACACAGAAATCGGAAGAAGGTAATTATGTCACTTTTTAAACTTTCACCAACATGCAAGGACTATCTCTGGGGCGGACACCGTCTGGTGGAGAATTATCACAAGAACTACGAAGGAGATGTGCTGGCTGAGACCTGGGAGCTGTCCTGTTACCCGGACAGCCCTTCTACCATTGTCAACGGTGCCTACGCAGGACGTACCCTGGCAGAGTATCTGGAAGAGGCCGGGGAGGCAGCCCTTGGAACCAACTGCAAAAGGTTCAAGGAATTCCCCGTTTTGATCAAATTTATTGATGCAAAGGGAGACCTTTCCATTCAGGTTCATCCGAGTGATGACTATGCCTACCGGGTGGAGGGGCAGCCGGGTAAGACGGAGATGTGGTATGTGGTGGAAGCCGAGGAAGGTGCACAGCTGTACTATGGATTCGATCATGAAATTTCCAAGGAAGAGTTTCAGGAGAGAATCGAGAATAACACCCTGACCGAGGTGCTTCATGCAGCACCGGTACAGAAGGGAGATGTGTTCTTTATCGAATCCGGAACCCTTCATGCCATCGGCAAGGGAATCCTGATCGCTGAGATCCAGCAGAATTCCAATGTGACCTATCGTATCTACGATTACGGTCGTAGAGACAAGAATGGTCAGCTTCGAGAGCTCCATGTGGATAAAGCTCTGGACGTGACAGACCTTACACCGGTGAGAAGACGGGCCTCTGATGCCCCTCATGTGGCGAGCTGTCCGTACTTCACTGTGGATAAGTTGCATCTCGACGGTAATAAGTTCCAAACTTTAAGCGGAACTGTGGGAGATGACAGTTTTGCACATATCCTGTTCCTGGAGGGAGAAGGAGAGATCAGCTGTGGCGATGAGACCCTGTCCTTCGTCAAGGGAGACAGCTTCTTCCTTCCGGCAGGAAGCGGTGACTGGAAAATGACAGGAAGCTGCGAGGCACTGATGACAACCGAAGGTGATTTTTAGGAGAGACAACGTGGATAAAATTCAGGAAACCTACAGGGAATGGTGTCAGAACGAGTATTTTGACGAGGCAACAAGAGAAGAATTAAAGGCCCTTGCCGGGAAGGAAGAGGAGGTCACCGATCGCTTTTACCAGAGACTTGCATTTGGAACCGGTGGCCTTCGTGGCGTGATTGGGGCAGGTACCAACCGGATGAACATCTACACGGTTCGTCAAGCGACACAGGGGCTTGCCAACTATATCAATAAAATGCAGGGAGCCGACAAGGGTGTTGCGGTTGCTTACGATTCCCGGTGGATGTCGGATGTTTTTGCAAAAGAGGCATGCCTCTGTCTTGCGGCCAACGGAATCAAGACCTATCGCTTTGAGTCCCTTCGACCGACGCCGGAGCTCTCCTTTGCTGTTCGCCAGCTGGGGTGTATGGCAGGTATCGTTATTACTGCCAGCCATAATCCGAGGGAATATAACGGATACAAGGTATATTGGGAGGATGGTGCCCAGATCACACCGCCCCATGATAAGAACATCATGGAGGAGGTGGCAAAGGTGACCTCCTGGTCCGAGATCCGGACCATGGAAGAAAGCGATGCGAGAGTCCTGGGCCTTTACCATGTCCTGGGAGAGGAAATGGACGAAAAGTATCGTCAAAAGCTTCGGGAACAGAGCATTCATCCGGAGATCATCCGGGAACAGGCAAAGGATTTTACCATTGTCTACACCCCTCTTCACGGAACGGGCAATGTTCCGGTTCGTAAGGTTCTGGCGGAGCTTGGATTTGAAAAGGTCTATGTTCAGCAGGAACAGAAAATTGCGGATGGCCGTTTCCCTACGGTCTCCTATCCGAATCCGGAGGATCCGAAGGCCTGGGAGCTGGCTCTTGCCCTTGCGAAGGAGAAGGACGCAGATCTGGTATTGGCAACGGATCCGGACGCGGACCGACTGGGTGTTTACTGTAAGGACAGGGAAACCGGGGAATACCGGAGTTTTACCGGTAATATGTCTGGCATGCTGATCGCAGAGTATATTCTCCATGAGCGTAAGGCCATGGGAACCCTTCCTAAGCGTCCGGTTCTGGTGGAGACCATTGTTACCACGGATATGGCAAAAGCAGTGGCGGCAGCCTATGATGTGGAGCTGGTGGAGGTTTTGACCGGCTTTAAGTATATCGGAGAGCAGATCCGTCTCTTTGAAGCGGATGACAGAGAATATGTCTTTGGTCTGGAGGAGAGCTATGGCTGCCTGGCGGGAACCTATGCCCGGGACAAGGATGCCGTGGTGGCGGTTATGCTGCTTTGTGAGGTGGCTGCCTACTACAAGAAGAAGGGCATGACCCTGTGGGATGCCATGGTCTCCATGTATGAGAAATACGGTTACTACAAGGAAGGATTGACTTCCATTGAGAAAAAGGGCATTTCCGGCAAGCAGGAGATCGAAACCATCATGGACCGACTGAGAAATGAGACACCGGACAAACTTGGCGGTTATCAAGTTCTTGCCAACAGAGACTACCAGAAGGGCATCCGGTTTGACCGGGTGAAGCAGGAAGAGACCGGTGTGGATCTTCCGACCTCCAACGTACTCTATTATGAGCTGTCCGACAATGCCTGGGTATGTGTCCGCCCTTCCGGAACAGAGCCAAAGATCAAGTTCTATTATGGCGTGAAGGGAAGCTCTCTGGCGGATGCGGATGCAAAGCTGGAAGAATTGAAAGATGCCTTACTGGCACTTGCAAATATGTAAAAGGTTAGGGTTATGAAGGGAAATGACAAGAGATTAAAGGAAAAAATCGAAAGGGCAGAGTTGGGTGGGGACCTTACCATCGCCTTTCTTGGGGGATCCATCACCCAGGGAAGTCTGTCCAGCAGTGACAGGACCTGTTATGCCTATCTGGTCTACCAGTGGTTTACCCAGCGTTTTCCAAAGGCAAGGGTGCACTATGTGAATGCCGGGATCGGCGGAACCTCGTCCTACTTTGGCGTAGCCAGAATGGAAGAGGATATTATGATCTACCGGCCGGATCTGGTGATCATTGACTTCTCAGTCAACGATGACCCTGATGCGTTCTTTGAGGAGACCTATGAGGGTGTGATCCGGAGGCTCATGTATGCAACCTTTGAACCGGCTGTTCTGGCGCTTAACAACGTATTCTATGATACAGGAGTTTCTGCAGAGCCCTTCCATTCCCGGGTTACCGATGCCTATGGGATCGGTCATGTGAATGTGAAGGAGAATCTGTATCACAGGATCCGCTCCGGTGAATTTCCAAGAGAGGAGATCAGTCCTGACGGTCTTCATCCCAATGACAAGGGGCATGCGTTGCTTGCAAAACAGCTGACGGATCGCATTGCAGCCTGGATCGATGATGTGAAGCAAAATGGGGATAAAGTTGAAGAAACCGGGGTTTTACCTGTTACCCCAAACCGGTTTGAGCATACGAAACGTTACAATATCGCCAACACAACGGAGCTGAAAGGCGGCTGTCTTGCCAGTCTGGATGGCTTTATTGTAGATCCCCGGGAGAAACAGGGACATCTGGATCTTTGGAAGATGGGCTGGATCGGACGAAAAGAGGGAGATAAGATCACCTTTGTATTCGACGGCAAGACCCTGGGGATCCAGTACCGAAAGACGATCCGGGGGACCGCACCCATAGCGGAATGTGTTGTGGATGGCGATGTGGCACATCCGATCCTTCTGGATGGAAACTTTACAGAGGATTGGGGGGACTGCCTGTATCTGGAATCTGTTTTTGCAGAGGATGTTCCCGGACATCATACCGTTACCATCGAAATTAAAAAAGCAGAGAACACGGTAGAGGATTTCTACCTGAATTCTCTGCTGATAAGTTGAGAAATATCAACTTTTTTCACTTAACGATCTCATTTGAATCCAAAAGAATTGTAAAAGGTCCCACGTTGGTAAAGCTTACCCGCATGTCTGCTCCAAAGGCACCGGTAGCTACCAGTGGGACTTTCTTTTTGCATTCTTCAACAATATAATTATAGAGTTCCTCCGCCAGATCGGGTTTTGCGGCATTGATAAAGGAAGGGCGGTTTCCCTTGCGGCAGTCGGCGTAAAGGGTAAACTGGGAGACCAGAAGAAGCCCTCCATCCACCTGGGATAAGGACAGATTGGTCTTTCCGTTTTCATCGGAGAAGATACGAAGTCCCAACATCTTTTGGATCATCTTGTCTGCAATTTCTCTTGTGTCCTCCGGAGCAATACCGATGAGGACCATATAGCCCTTTGGAATTGGACCGTTGGTGTAAGGCAGAGCCGTTTCGTTTTCTTTTATTTCGCAGGATGCGTTTTCGGCGATCTGAATGACAAAGCGCATGGTTTCCTCCTGTAAGTGGGTTAGACATCGGGCAACAGCTCTGATTATAGCATATTTGATACTCCCGGGTGACACAGTGCGGTATAAGGTGGTAGCATATAGGATATGAAGTATACAAGTCTTTCGGACTATTTTAAGTCCACCTATCATACCAAAGTTTATAAATTAGCTCTGTCCAGTGGATGCAGTTGTCCCAATCGGGATGGGACATTAGGAACCGGTGGCTGCATCTTCTGTTCCGAGGGAGGTTCCGGGGATTTTGCAGCCCCCTTTTCTCCCTTGCCGGAGCAGATCGCCTTTGCCAAGGAGAAGGTAGCCGGGAAATTTTCAAAGTCGATTGCTCTGGAGGATCGACGGTATTTTGCTTATTTTCAGTCTTATACCAATACCTATGGGGATCCCCACCGGCTGGAGAAGCTCTATCGTGAGGTGCTGGCGGAACCGGATATCCTTGGGGTATCCATTGGAACACGGCCGGACTGTATTTCTGATGAGATGCTGGAGATCCTTGCCCGGTTGAACCGGGAGAAGCCGGTATGGGTGGAGCTGGGGCTACAGACCATCCATGAGAAGACCGCCAGACGGATCAAACGGGGCTATGAGTTGTCGGTCTTTGACGAAAACTACCGTCGTCTGAAGGCTGCCGGACTCACGGTCATTGTTCACGTGATCCTGGGCTTGCCGGATGAGACGAAGGAGGATATGATGGAAACGGTCTCCTATCTGGGCGACCGTCTATCTCCGGGAGATGGCGTGAAACTACAGCTTTTGCATGTCCTCACGGGAACGCAGCTGGCGCGGGAATATGAGGCGGCTCCCTTTCATATTCTGACGCTGGAAGAGTACACCGATCTGGTGGTCAGCGCGCTACAGATCCTGCCGGAGGAGATCGTGATCCACCGAATCACAGGAGATGGACCGAAGTCCCTTTTGATTGAACCGAAGTGGAGTGCGGATAAGAAACGGGTCTTAAATACATTAAACAGGGCGATCGCAGAAGCGTCGCCTGTAGCAGACAGCACATACAAGGAGGAAGTATGACTTACATTGAGAATGCGTATCTGAAGGTTGGTGTGGCAGATCACGGTGCGGAGTTGTCCACCGTATACGATAAGGAGAAGCAGCAGGAGGTGATCTGGCAGGCAGATCCGGCGTTTCGCGTTCCGGTACAGGAGGGACAGAAGAAGGAAGATTTCATTCTTTGTTTTCCAGGGAAGAGAAAACCTATACCTATTCCATCGAGATCGGATAAGAGAAGATCCCCCGCAGAAGCGGGGGATCGATTTAGGAATTCCGGTACCATGTGACCGGTGTCTGATCACTTTTATGTGCTCCGATCATCTTCTCCATCCAGATCATGCCATACCAGGTATGGAACTTATAGCCACAGCGGGAAAAGTTTCCGATGGTGGTAAAGCCCAGCTTCTGATGGAATTTTTCGCTGTCCTTTGTAAGATACTCGTCTTCCTGTTCCGGGAAGCCGATGCAGGCATAGAGGTTGGTGATACCCATGTCCTTTAATATGGATTCGATCTTCTCGTAAAGCATGCGGCCCATTCCGCAGCGGCGGGCATCCTTGTCCAGATAAATGGAAAGTTCGCTGCACCAGCTGTAGGCGGCTCTCGGATGAAAAGCCGAAGCATAGCAGTAGCCCATGATGACACCCTGATCTTCAATGACAAGGTAGGGATACCGTTCCATAATGCCTTGCATTCGCTCCTGAAAGTCTGACAGGGAAGGTACCTCGTATTCAAAGGTAACGGCGGTATGCTTGATATAGTAGGAGTAGATCTCAAGAATGCGTCCGGCATCCTCCAAGGTGGCCGGACGTATTGCTATGGTGTGCAGATTGTTCGACATAAAGTTCTCTTCTCCTTCCTGTGATAAGGATATGATTGAAATATTTTTTGTTTGCCCTATAATTGTACAGGTATTGAAAGGGTAATGCTATGAAATTTGAAAGAAATGATATCAAACGACTTGTTATGGTGCTGCTCGGTGCCTGCCTTATGGCGGTCAATCTGAAGATGTTTGCCAAGGTGGGAGGAATCTATCCCGGTGGAGCTACGGGTCTTGCCATGCTGCTGCAGACCATCAGTGAGACTTTTCTGGGATTTGATATCTCCTTTGCGGTGCTGAACATTCTGATCAATGCGATTCCGGCGTATATCGGCTATAAGTACATCGGTAAGAAGTTCACCTTGTTTTCCATCCTGATGATCCTTGTCAGCGGATTTCTGGTGGATCTGATCCCAAGGCTGCAGGTGACCCACGACCCTCTGCTGGTCAGTGTGTTTGGAGGGATCATGAATGCGGTGGCCATTGCCATCTGTCTCCACGGGGATACCTCCAGCGGCGGAACGGATTTTATTGCCATCTATCTTTCCAGAAAAAAAGGAAAGGATGCCTTCCCGGTGGTCCTTGGAGTTAATGTGGTGATCCTTGCAACGGCAGGATTTCTCTTCGGTTGGGATAAGGCACTGTACTCCATTATTTTCCAGTATGTCAGCACCCAGGCGCTTCGGATCCTATATCGTAAGTACCAGCAGGTCACCTTTTTTATCGTTACGAACCGGTCGAAGGAGGTCTGTAGCAGAATCTATGATCTGACCACCCATGGGGCAACGATCATGAATGCGGAAGGCAGTTTCGAAGGGGACGGACGTAAGATGGTATATTCCGTTGTGGATGCGGCGGACAGACGAAATGTGATCGACGCCATACATGAGATCGATCCCTGCGCCTTTATCAATTCTGTGAATACTGCGGAGATCCGGGGTAATTTCCATTTGAATGAAATCGATTAAAACAGAAAAAGGATTCGACCAGGTCCAAGAGCGATGTAAGCAAGGCTTGCATCGCTCTTTGTGCTATATGAATAAAAAAACGGAGAAAAACTTGTGCAGTTCGTCTGATTGCACAAAAAATACGTAAAATTTTCATGTTTCATCCAAAAATATTCTATATGGATTTGCTTTTTTGAACACTATAATGACATCAGTCAAGCGACAGAGGGGTCGCAAAGCAAAGTATATAGGAGGGAAATGAAAATGAAGAGACGTTTTATCACACTGATGGCAGTCGCTGCTATGACCGTATCCATGTTTGGATGTGGTGTGACAGCTGATAAGAGTGCTTCCAAAGGAGGGGACAAGAAGACTGCTGAATCAACAAATTCAGGCAGTGAGAATTCAAAGAAGCCTCTTGTATGGTTCAACCGTCAGCCATCCAACAGTTCAACCGGTGAGTTGGACATGTCTGCTTTAAACTACAACGACAAGACCTATTACGTAGGTTTTGATGCGAACCAGGGTGCAGAACTGCAGGGAACCATGGTTATGGATTACATCAAGGCACATGCCAAGGAGATGGATCGAAACGGAGACGGAACCATCGGTTATGTACTGGCCATCGGTGATATCGGACACAATGATTCCATTGCACGTACAAGAGGTGTGCGTAAGGCGCTTGGAACAGCGGTAGATAAGGACGGCAATACCGATTCCGAGCCGGCAGGAACCAACACAGACGGATCTGCAAAGGTGGTTCAGGATGCAAAGGTTGAGGTAGACGGTAAGAGTTATACCATCCGTGAATTGGCTTCCCAGGAGATGAAGAATTCAGCAGGTGCAACCTGGGATGCGGCAACGGCAGGAAATGCCATCGGAACATGGTCATCTTCCTTCGGTGATCAGATCGACATCGTTGTTTCCAATAACGATGGTATGGGAATGTCAATGTTCAACGCATGGGCAAAGGACAACAAGGTGCCAACCTTTGGTTACGACGCAAACAGTGACGCTGTTGCAGCAATTGCAGAGGGGTACAGCGGAACAATTTCACAGCATGCGGATGTGCAGGCATACCTGACACTTCGTGTTCTTCGTAACGCATTGGACGGCGTTGACATCGATACCGGAATCGGAACAGCAGATGAAGCCGGTAACCAGCTGAAAGAGGGAGAGGATTACGCATATAACGCAGATGAGAGAAGCTACTATGCCTTGAACATTGCTGTAACAGCTGACAACTATAAGGATTTTACAGATTCAACAAAGCCTTACGACAAGGTCAACAAACAGCTTAAGAGCGACAAGAAGAAGGTATGGCTGGATATCTACAACGCAGGTGACAACTTCCTTGGTTCCACCTATCAGCCGCTTCTGGAGAAGTACGATGATCTTATGAACCTGGATGTTGAGTACATCGGAGGTGATGGACAGACAGAGTCCAACATCACAAACAGACTTGGTAACCCGGGTGCTTACGATGCATTTGCCATCAACATGGTTAAGACCGACAACGCAGCATCTTACACATCAATTCTTAATCAGTAATCAGAAAGGGGAGGGACGGTTCAGTAGTTCTGACCGTCCCTTCTGTACGTAGAAGGAAGTAAGGGAGTTTTGAGTATGGCAGAAGACAGCAGGGATTCCTATATCCTGTCCATTGACGGCATGAGCAAGTCCTTTGGCCGAAACAGGGTATTGAACCGTATCCATCTGGATGTAAAACGCGGTTCCATCATGGGGCTGATGGGCGAGAACGGAGCCGGGAAGTCAACGATGATGAAGTGCCTGTTTGGAACCTATCAAAGGGATGAAGGCACCATCACATTGGACGGTAAGGAAGTAAATTTCGCAGGACCGAAGGATGCGCTGGAGAACGGTGTGGCAATGGTACATCAGGAGCTGAACCAGTGCCTTGAGCGAAGCGTGGTGGACAATCTGTTCCTTGGACGTTATCCGGTCAATTCCATGGGTATCATCGATGAAGCCAGGATGAAGATGGAAGCATCTGATCTTTTTAGAAAACTTGGCATTACCGTTAATCTGACACAGCCGATGAAGCACATGTCTGTATCTCAGAGACAGATGTGTGAGATCGCAAAAGCAATTTCATATAATTCCAAGATCATTGTTTTGGATGAGCCGACATCGTCTCTGACAGCACCGGAGGTTGCAAAGCTTTTTAAGATGATGAGACAGCTGAGGGATCGGGGTATTTCGTTGATCTATATCTCACACAAGATGGATGAGATCTTTGATATCTGTGATCAGGTGTCCGTACTTCGAGACGGAAGTCTGGTGATGACAAAGGATTGCGAAGATACGAATATGAACGAGCTGATCTCCGCCATGGTAGGACGTTCTCTTGAGAACCGTTTTCCACCGGTGGACAATGTTCCGGGAGAGACGGTTCTTTCCGTACAGCATCTGTCCACTAAGTTTGAGCCACATTTGAAGGATATCAGCTTTGATGTGCGAAAAGGTGAGATCTTCGGTCTCTACGGACTGGTGGGAGCAGGACGAACCGAGCTTTTGGAGACGATCTTCGGTGTGAGAACAAGAGCGGCAGGCCGCGTGTATTACAAGGGTAAACTGATGAATTTTTCCTCTCCCAAGGAGGCCATGGAGCATGGCTTTGCCATGATCACAGAGGAACGCAAAGCCAATGGTCTCTTCCTGAAGGGGGATCTTACCTTCAATACGACCATTGCCAATCTGAGTCACTACAAGGCGGGCATCGCTTTGTCCAAGGATCAGATGACAAAGGCCACCTCGGATGAGATCCGTGTCATGCATACAAAGTGTATGGGACCGGACGACATGATATCCAGCCTGTCCGGTGGTAACCAGCAGAAGGTCATCTTTGGAAAATGGCTGGAGCGTTCACCGAACATCTTTATGATGGACGATCCGACACGAGGCATCGATGTCGGTGCAAAATATGAGATCTATGAGCTGATCATTCAGATGGCAAAACAGGGAAAAACCATCATCGTTGTTTCTTCCGAGATGCCGGAGATCCTTGGAATTACCAACCGGATCGGAGTTATGTCAAACGGACGTCTTTCCGGAATCGTAAATACCAAAGAGACCGATCAGGAAGAGCTCTTAAGGCTCAGTGCGAAATATCTGTAATGGAGGAGTAAGGGTATGGCAAACAATGTGATTCTTTCAGCGGAAGAGGAGAGCAGGCTGCTTGAGCCGATCGATCGTCATATAGCTGAATTTCAAAAGAAAATTGACGAACTCCGTGCTGACGGCACAGAGAAGATCGTATATCTTCGCAACCATATTGGAATTGTAAAAGAGGATAAGAATTACACAAAGGAAGAGAGAAACAGGATCATAGCCGAGGATAAGCGGCAGATCGAAGAGGCAAAGCGGGTAGAAGCGACCAACAAGGGCAAGATCGATGCTCTGATCGCTGAGGCAAAAAAATATCTGGATGGACACTACGAAAGGGAGTATTACAGCAGGGTCGTAGAAAGCTGCAGGGAAGAAAAAGCAGCTGCCCTTGCCGAGTATGAGCGGTCTGTGGCAGAGATCAAAAATGACTACGAAGAAAGCATCCGAAAGACCTCGGACAAACAGGAATTAAAGGATGAGAAATATGTCTATAAGAACAAGCTCTTTGATGCGAAGATGAGTCGTGATGCAAAGCTTGCTGTTATCAAGGATCATAAGCATGAGGCATTTGCCCACAGGTATCATTTGATCGACCTTCTGACCATGTCCCATTTCTCCTTCGGAGAAAAGCGGATCCAGAACTGGGAGAATTACAAGTATAACTTTAAACTCTCCAACTTCCTGTATAAGAACGGACTGTATATTGTCATTGTTATGATCTTTATTGGTCTTTGTATCATTACGCCTATGGTAAAGCATACCTCTCTTTTGACGCCGACCAATGTACTCAACATTTTGCAGCAGGCATCGCCTCGTATGTTCCTGGCGTTAGGTGTTGCAGGACTGATTCTTTTGACAGGTACTGACCTTTCCGTTGGCCGAATGGTTGGTATGGGCATGGTAACATCCACCATCATCATGCATCAGGGTGTGAATACCGGTGGAGTGTTTGGGCTGATCTTTGATTTTACCGGTCTTCCGGTGGCCTTCCGTGCGATCCTTGCATTGGTTGTAACAACACTGCTGACCACCTGTTTTGCATCCATTGCCGGTTTCTTTATGGCGAGATTCAAGATGCATCCGTTCATCTCCACCATGGCAAACATGCTGATTATCTTCGGTCTTGTAACCTATGCGACAAAGGGTGTATCCTTCGGAGCCATTGAGCCAAGCATTCCAATGATCTTTATTCCGAAGATCAACGGATTCCCGACGATCATCATCTGGGCTGTGATCGCCATTGCAGTGATCTGGTTTATTTGGAACAAGACCCGGTTTGGTAAGAATCTGTATGCAGTCGGCGGTAATCCGGAAGCAGCATCCGTATCCGGTATTTCCGTATTCAAGGTTACGATGGGTGCTTTTGTATTAGCCGGTATCATGTACGGATTTGGTTCCTGGCTGGAGTGTATGCGAATGGTTGGTTCCGGTTCTGCTGCTTATGGACAGGGCTGGGATATGGATGCCATTGCAGCCTGCGTAGTAGGTGGCGTTTCCTTTACCGGTGGTATCGGTAAGATCTCCGGTGTTGTTGTAGGTGTTTCCATCTTCACAGCACTGACCTACTCTCTGACCATCCTGGGAATTGATACAAACCTTCAGTTTATTTTTGAAGGAATCATTATTCTTGCAGCCGTAACACTTGACTGTCTGAAGTATGTTCAGAAAAAGTGATGGCAGATATTTTTTACTACCTCGATGTGGGAGAGCTCTGTAGGGGCTCTCCTCTTTTGTGTTATAATAGAGACCTGTGAAAAAGGGAATGAGGGGTTATTTACAATGGATTTATATAAGGTATTACTGGTGGATGACGAGAGCGAAGTCATCGACGTGATTATGAAGAGGATTAACTGGGAGGAGCTGGGATTCCATGTGATGGGAAGTGCCGGAAACGGGGTGAAGGCATTGGAGCTTGTGGAAAAGGAACAGCCGGATGTGGTATTTACGGATATCAAGATGCCTTACATGGACGGGCTGGAATTGTCCCGCAGGCTTAAGAAGGAATATCCTATGATCCGGATCCTGCTTTTTACCGGTTTTGACGAGTTTTCCTATGCAAGGGAGGCGCTTCACCTGGAGATCCGGGAATATCTTTTGAAGCCTTTGAATGCCAGTGAGCTGACAGAGGCGTTAAAAAGGCTGCGCACATCGCTTGATCAGGAGAGAGAAGACAAGCTGAATGTGCAAAAGCTTCAGGATTATTATATGGAGTCCCTCCCCCTGTTGCAGGTAAACTTCTTTGTTTCCCTGCTGGAGGGCAGGATCCGAGAGAAGGATCTGTCCAGATATCTGGTGGATTACCGGATCGACCTGTCCGGTCCCATGCTCTGCAGCGTGGTATTTCATACCTCATCCCACCGGGTTCCGGAAGGAATGTCACCGCTGTTGCTTAATATGTCTGTGCAGCAACAGATCAAAGAACGGGTGATGGAACATTACAGGGGACACTGTTTTGTCTATCAGGGGAATACGGTTCTGATTCTTCAGTTGCCTGCCGGAGAGCAGATCACTGCCTTGACGGATGAATGTGACCGGTTCTGTCGTTGGGCGGACCGCATCATCGGAGCGACAGTTACGGCCGGCATCGGTCAGAGTGTGGATGATATTGTAAATCTTGGTGCGTCCTATGAGGGGGCGCGGGAAGCGGTATCCTATCGGGTTCTTTACGGAACGGGAAGAGCCATTAATATCGCAGAGGTTATCCCTCAGGAGAACCTGAAGATGCCGGAGGTGGAAGAGGACGGATGGCACGAGCTTTTAAAGGTGATTCGCATGGGACGGGAAGAAGATCTTGCAGAGGCAGTGAAGAAGGAGGTTACGCTTCTCCACCGCCATGCACATACGGTGGATCAGTACCGTTTGTCTGCGATGGAACTGGTCAAGGGATTTCACCGGTACTGTTCGAACAATGGTCTGGTTTTTGAAGAGTATAAGGGAGCTTTGGTGGACCCTTACCGGGAAGTGCCGGAGATGGATGAGACAGAGCTTTTTACCTGGGTCTATACTTTGGCGGGCAAACTTCGTAACGAAGTAAGCTCAGCACGTAACAGCTCCTCGCGGAACCTGATCACGAAAGCGAAGGCGTACGTGGAGAATCACTATCAGGAAGCGGATTTGTCCCTGGATACGGTGTGTGCAGAGCTTGGAGTATCCAATTCCTATTTTTCATCTGTTTTTAAGAAGGAGGCCGGGAAGTCCTTTATCTCTTATCTGACGGAATACCGGATGGAGAAGGCCCGGGGGCTTATTCTTGAGACGGCAGAGAAAAATTATGAGATCGCAGAACATGTGGGGTATCCTGATGCCAACTACTTCAGTTATGTTTTTAAGAAGCAGTTCGGGATTTCTCCATCAAAGTATAGAACGGAGCATATGGCGCAGTGAAAGGAAAAATATTTGGAATTCAGGCAATGATCATGACGGCCCTTACGACCATTACCATTGTGATTACAGTGACGCTGGGGCTTTTGCTGTTTAACAGCTATTCCAAATCACTTATGCGGCTTACCCTTAAGGATACGGACAGCCTGATGGATCGAACGGTGTCCAACCTTCAGGGAGAGCTTTTGAGTATGCGCAACATCTCGAATACGGTAAACTATGATCTGATACATTCTCTGGATGTGAAGAATCCTCAGTTGATGCAGCAGCTGGGGCTGTTATATGAGTCATCCAGGGATTCTGTGGTATCCATTGCGATCTATTCCAATGAAGGAAGTCTTATTATGTCGGAACCTTCTCTAACCCAGAAGGAAGATCCGAATGTAACCAGGCAGAAGTGGTTCTCGGATGCAGCAGGGGAGATTGAGAATATGCATTTTTCCATGCCTCATATTCAGAATCTTTTTCAGAATGCCTCCGATCCCTATCACTGGGTCATTTCCCTCAGTCAGTCTGTGGATCTGACCGACGGAGAGAACCCAAGTACCGGTGTACTTCTTGTGGATATGGATTACGGTCGAATCAAAGAAATCATGGATCAGATCAACGAGACCGGGGACGGAAAATACTACTATCTGTGTAATAACAAAGGAGAGTTGATTTATCATCCCAGTCTGGATCAGATCAACCGCGGTCTGGTGAAGGAAAACAGTGTTGCCATGGCAACACGTGTGGATGGTTCCTATACGGATGCATTGAAGGGATCCCATCGTCACAATCAGGTGAAGACGATCTCGTATACCGGCTGGAAGTTGGTTGGGGTCGTGCCGGATAACGCTATCAGTTCCAGTATGAAGCGCTTCCGGTATTTTATTTTAACGGCGGGAGGACTTTTGCTTATGATGCTCCTGGGGGTCAACCGAATTGTGGCCCGACGGATCTCTCTGCCGATCTTAAAGCTGAATCGTTCTGTCAGGGCATATGAAGCTGGCGAGAAACCGAATATTTATGTGGGTGGATCTGCCGAGATCCGGTATCTGGGACGATCGGTACAGAAGTCCTATGAGGAGATCGATCATCTGATGAAGCAGATTGTGGAAGAACAGAATCAGAGGAGAAAAAGCGAGATCGCAGCGCTGCAGTCTCAGATCAATCCCCATTTCCTGTACAATACACTGGACTCCATTACCTGGATGGTAGAGGGGGGTAAGAACGATGAGGCTGTTATGATGATCTCACAGCTGGCGCGGCTTCTTAGGATCAGTCTGTCCAAGGGACATACCATTATCAGTATTGCCGATGAAGTTGCGCATTGTGAGAGTTATATGCAGATTCAAAGGATCCGTTATAAGAAGCGTTTTACGTTTCAGACGAAGATCGATCCGCAGATCCTTTCCTGCTGCACTGTGAAACTGATCCTTCAGCCGTTGCTGGAAAATGCCATCTACTACGGGGTGGGAGACATGGATGAAGATGATGGCGGACAGATCACAGTGACAGGACTTATGGACGGAGATGAGATCCGGCTGACGGTGGTCGATAACGGGAACGGTATGACGAAGGAGGAGCTGGATCATCTTCTGACGGAAGGAGAGAAGGTTCCAAAGCACGGAAGCGGTGTGGGGGTTCTAAATGTACACAACCGGATCCGGTTGTTGTTTGGCCCTGCATACGGGATCACAGCGGAGAGCGAACCGGATGAGGGGACTGCCGTTACCATTCATCTTCCGGCAATCCCGTATTCGCCGGAAACATGCCGGCAGATGGAGCAGCAGATGAAGAATAAGGGGAACAGTGAAAGGTCATAGCAATGGAAAAATGGAGCAGAACAATCTTTTTTGTGGTGGAACTGATCCTTGGGATCTTTACCATGACCATGGCGGTTCGAATATCGGCGGATGAAGGGCCTCAGAAAAAGGTGGCGGTAATCGTTGAGGACTCCGGTAACAGTAAATGGAATTCTTATATTAAGGGATTGAAGGATGCAGCCAAGGCAAACAACCTGCATCTGGTAATCTGCAATACCGATAACGGTCTTGATCTGGAAGAAGAAAAGGAACTGATGGAAGAACAAAGGAACAAGGGGGTCAACGGTTTTATCCTGCAGCCTGCAGTCGGCAAAGAAACGGAGTCTGTCCTCTCCGGCTTTCATGAGCCTATCCTTTTGAATGCGAGTACCACCGGAAGGAATTTTTACGGCCGTTATGCCCTGGTTGCGCCGGACAATTACCGGATGGGGGCAGCCCTGGGGCAGTGCATTGTAAAAGATTACAACGGGAATTTACGAGATAAAAGCATCGGTGTTGTCCGGGGGAGAAAGGAAGATCCCGCCGTGGAACAGCGCTGGAAGGGGCTTTCTGACGTGGTGGAAAAGGCAGGAGGAAAGATCTGCTGGATCCTGGATCAAAGGCAGGATACAGCAATCGCAGAGGAGATAAGAAGCCGGTCAACGGTTTCCGCCCTGGCGGTCCTTGAGACGGATACTCTGGAGGACGTGGCGGATGCGGCGGCAGCGCACGACGTGCATGGAGCCATCGTCTACGGGATCGGTCACAGCATCAAGTCCGTTTATGCGCTTGAACGTGAGATTATTGCGGGACTGGTGACAGCGGATCTTTATGACATGGGATATTACAGTGTACAGGAAATGGCACAAAAGCTTTCCTTTCCGGGCAGGGAGCTAAAGGATCGGTCTATCGATGTTCTGGTTCCGGACAAGGGAGAGCTTTTTACTGAGAAATATCAAAAATTCCTGTCAGCAATGGAGCGATGAGAATGAAGAAGTTAAACGTAAGGTTAGTACAAATGTTGATTTTCTCAATTTTTCTTGTGTCTGCAGCAGGCTGTGGACAGGAGAAATCCCATTCCTCAAAGACCATACGGGTGGGGGTCGTAAAGTATATTGAACAGGACGATTATATCAACGCATTAACGGATTGCCTCCGGGATAATTTTGCAAAAAAAGAAAAAACTTCGCAGATGCACATCGTTGTAACGGTGAAGAATGGAGGCGGAAAACAGGCAATACAGGACCGGGTGGTGGAAGAGATGATCGATGCTGGCTGCGATATCCTCTGCGTTGATCTGGTAGATCGGACAGCACCCACCAAGATCATCAACATGGCCCGTCGTAACGATATCCCCGTGGTGTTTTTTAACCGGGAGCTTGTGAGAGAAGATCTGATGCAGTGGGAAAAACTCTATTATGTGGGAGGAGATGCGGCTGTTTCCGGTGTGATGCAGGGAGAAATGGCGGCGGATCATATCGTTTTAAAAAACTCTAAAAAGAAAGGAAAAGGGAAGTATGATCCAAAGGTGGACCGGAATCGGGACGGCAGGATCCAGTACGTAGTGCTGGAGGGAGAGACCGGTCATCAGGATGCGATCCTTCGAACCGATGAAGCAGTGGGAACGCTGACAGCAAAAGGGATTAAGCTGGATAAGGTCAGCTATGAGATCGCCGACTGGAGTAAGGATCAGGCTCGGAACAAAATGACCCAGCTTATTGCACAAAAGAAAAATGAGATCGAACTGGTGCTGGCAAATAATGATGCCATGGCGCTTGGGGCAAGAGAGGCTTACGAGAAAAGCGGCTTGTCCAAAGAGGACTACCCCCAGATCTATGGAATCGACGGATTAAAGGAAGGCCTTGCAGCTGTCGCCTCTGGGAAAATTCAGGGGACGGTATACAACGACAAGGAGGGGCAGGCCGGTGCAATCGCACAGCTAGCCCTGGCACTGATTGAAAAGCGGGAGCTAAGGGATTTTTCCCTGAAGGATGGAAGGTATCTTTTTCTTCCCTATCAGAAGGTGGACCGAGAGGAAGCCGTTAAGCGAGAGCATTAAAAACCGCTATCCCTGTAAAGGGATAGCGGTTTTTATGGCAGGTATACTTAATTATATGTTCTTGACATCGGAATCATCAATGATATCGTTGGATTTCAGGATACGAAGGATGAAATCTTTGGAACCTTCCAATCCGTAGATGGCAGAGTTGAAGCAGATATCATAGTTACTTGCACGTCCCCAGCGACGGCTGGTGAAATACTTGTAGTAGGCTTCGTGTCCCTGATCAATCTTACGGATCTGCTTGGCAGCATCCTTGGCAGACAGATGGTTGATATCCATGATACGATGCATACGCTTCTCAAAAGGCGCTGTAATGTAGAAGCTGATATGGGGAATGCCATTGTTCTCAAGGATCGCGTCAGCACAACGTCCTACAATGACAAAAGACTCACCGCTTCTGGCTTTCTCAACGATGAGGTTGCTCTGGTTGAAGAAGACGGCGTCACGGGTAGGAAGTCCGTGGTAACGGAAGATCTTCTGGATCCTCTGGTGAAGGGTCTTCTTCTCAGCCTCGTAAGGAACCGCGGGACCGGCAGCTGCCTTACCACCGTCGGAAGGCATGTAGAAGGTCTCGTCCTGAAGATTGTCCTGCTCGGCTTCAAGTCGGGCGAGAACGGTCTTGAAGATCTCGGCATTGTAGTAGTTGATCTGGAGTGCATCAGCCAGTTCCATTCCGATCTGGGAACCACCACTGCCGTAGGTACGGCTGATGCAGATGATCAGCGGAGTGTTCTCTTTGATGCGAAGGTCTTTGACCAGTTTTGACATTCCGTCCCGGTGATCGGAAATGATCTCGTAGCTTTCGAAGGAACGGGTAATGGACTTCATCTCGTCCATGATAGAGTCGTACTCCCGAAGAAGGTCGTAACGCAGCGCTGCATTCTTGATGGTGTTGATCATGTTGTAGATCAAAGCCATCTCGGACTGGACGATATGCTCAAGATCCGTGTACTTAAGGTAGTGCGCGATCTTAACGATGCTGGTCTCCTTATCGCTTGGAAAGACGCGGCCCAGGTTAGAACCGATGGAGTCATAGGTAATCTGGTCGAGATGGTAGATCCGTCTGGCCAGTTCTCGTCTTTGCTCTTCTGAGGCGCGCAGGTTAGCGGGTTCGTTGTTGTTTGTGTTTTTCGTATTACTCATCTGATGCACCTCCCCTTAGAAAATAAAGAAAACAAGCATGTCTACGATAAAGGTAGGAACAAGAATGGCAAAGGACCATTTCATGTAACCAAAGAAGGATGGCATACGCACACCATTCTCGTCGGAAAGGGTCTTGACCATGAAGTTCGGGGCATTGCCGATGTAGGTATTGGCACCCATGAAGACAGCTCCGCAGGAAATTGCTTCTAATAGCTTGACCGGAATGACACCTACGGCGGTGGAAATACCGGTTGTGGCACCCAGGGTACCGGCTGTGGTAAGGAATACCAGGTAAGTCGGTGTATTATCCAGGAATGAGGACAGAGCACCGGTGATCCAGAACATCTGGGTCGGGGTAGTAAGTCCAAGCTTTGGTCCCACTTCCTTTAACAGGAGAAGGGCAGGCTGCATGGTGATAAAAATACCGATAAACAGGATGGCGACTTCTTCAATGGCACTCCAGGTAAAGTGGTTCTTACGACGGATCTTCTCCGGTGTAGTCTTAAAGGACAGCCATGCAGCAAGGAGAATGATCACACACTCGATAAGAGAAGGGAAACCGAAGGTAACCTCTCCAAAAATGTGAATTCCCCGTACGGTACCGTCTGCATTCTGAAAAGCCGGTACAGATGGCAGGATTCCACTTAAAACAACGGCAGCCACGATCATGATCAGAAACAGGATGTTGTGTTTGCCGGAAAGGGTCAGAGTCGTACCGGGCTTGCTGATATCCGGCATACGTCCTTCCGCAACATCCATACGATAGAACTTGCGGTCAAGGAAGTAGAAGATGGTCAGAAGAATGACCATATTCAAAAGCATCATGGGGAACAGGTTCAGTGACCACTGGAAGGGGACGCCACGCATAAATCCCATTAAAAGCGGTGGGTCACCGATGGGGGTCAAAACACCTCCAAGGTTTGAAACCATGAAGATGAAAAAGATCATCAGATGACTCTTACGCGTTCTCCAGGAATTCATCTTCAGCACAGGACGAACCATCAGCATAGAGGAACCGGTGGTTCCAATGAGGCTGGAAAGGATGGTACCTACGGTCAGCAGGAAGATGTTGACCTGAGGCGAACCTGCCAAATCTCCCTTGAAGGAAATGTTACCGGATACACAGAACAATCCGAATAACAGGATGATAAAGGTCAGGTAGTCATTGAAGATACACTCCAGGGTCACCTCGGCCGACTGTGAAATACCAAAGACAATGGCAAAAAGCGCAATGGTCAGGATGGACCATCCGGCAACCAGATACTGTTTGTTTTTCTCCCACCATTCTTCTGCCAGGATCGGGCCCAGCGCAACACTTAACAGCATTCCCGCAAAGGGAATACAAAGCCATACAGGGATAGACATGTAAAAACCTCCATATCTACATAATTTTCGTACGAACAAGTACATACTCTTTTATATGTGTTCCAACTGAATATTGTAAGTTTAAAAGAGAAAAAATGCAATTGTCCAACCGGTATTTGTGCTACAATTTCATCAAAGAAAGAGAAAAGGATGGAAAAATTCATGTGGAGCATTCGACAGATTTTTGACGGAGAATATGGGTGTGAGGAACTTCCGGAGGGAGAAGAGCCGAAGTTGTCTCTCACACTAGAAAATGAACAGGGGAAGCAAATGCGTGTATCCGTGACGGATGCCTGGCTGACAGAGCATGGGCTGGATGAGGGAAGTCCTTGGCGGCAGGAATATTTTCTGGAGATACGGCAGGGAATCCTGCGCAAAAGGATCCGTTTCCATGGTATTGTTCAGGGGGTCGGGTTCCGTTACCGGAGCCGGATGGCAGCGGCAGAAGCGGGAGCAACGGGATGGGTGCGCAATGAAGCGGACGGTACGGTGCTGATGGAGATCCAGGGAACGGAGGATCAGATCGATTCTGTTCTTACTTCTCTGGAAAAGGGGCGTTTTTTGCGAATCGACCGGATGGATGTGAAGGGGTTACCTCTGGATCCCAATGACCGGGACTTCGAAACAAAGGAATCCTTGGGTGACTTCTGGGGAATCTGATGATGTTTCGTTGTGGATTCGTACAAAATTAAGAAAACAAAATCGTTTTCGTGGCTTTTAGGAATGGGTCATGCTATACTTTTTACTTGGAGGGGGAGTAACTGATGAGGCATCAGTGCAGAAGGAAGTCTGCACATAGTTAGGGGGAAGTATGAAGTATGTTCCATCCGATCATTTACTCCCGGGGATGATTTCTCTGAAGAGTATTTACAATCGACGAGGCGTTTGCCTTCTGGGCGCGAATCATGTATTGACGCCTCCGATCATCACACAGCTGTGTAATCAGCACTATCCGGGGGTGTTTGTCTATGATGAATTCCCGGAACTTGGGAAGATGAATCCGGGTTTTGGTGAGGACTGGCGCATCAGCGAGGTGAAGGCACAGCATATTCTGAATGTGGATCGCGTGATCTTTTTTGCCACATCCGTTGTGGAATCCATTCTGCATATGGAAGACCGGCTGTTGGATATGGTAGAACTGAAAGAGCATAAGCATGATATCTACACCCATTCGGTGAATGTCGCTATGATCTCGACGGTATGCGGTATCGGCATGGGTCTGTCCGATCAGGAACTGAAGGAGCTGGCGACGACGGCCATGCTTCATGATATTGGTAAGCTGGCGATTCCGGATGAGATCCTGAATAAGCCGGGGAAGCTCAATGATGACGAAATGGAGCTTATGAAGAGTCACTCTCAGCTGGGGGCGACGATTCTGGATCAGACATCGGCACTCACAAATGAGATGAAGAAGTCTATCCTGATGCACCATGAGAATTATGATGGTAGTGGATATCCCACCGGAGCGAAGGGGGAAGAGATCCCTCTGTATGCAAGGATCATCCATGTGGCGGATGTGTATGATGCCATGATCCAGAAGCGTTCCTACAAGAAGCCCTTTAACCCGTTGGAAGTTGTGGAATATCTGATGGGGAACGCCGGCATTATGTTTGATATTGACGTGATCTACAGTTTTTTGCGCTATGTGACGATTTATCCCGTCGGTACCATGGTGACCCTGTCCGACGGTCGTGAGGCGAGGGTGGTGAAGAACCGTCCGAATCAGGCGCTTCGTCCCGTCGTTGTCCTCAAGGAGACAAAGGAACGGGTAGATCTGGCAGAGGATCGCCGGTATTTTAATCTCACCATTACAGGAGGCGAGTGTGTTTTTCATGAAGGTGACGGATTAGAACCCCGGGGACCTGTGCATATGTTGGCGTAAGCGAGACTTGAAGTTACATGTCGGGAAGTTGTGGAAGAGAGGATCTTCCGCAGCTTCTTTTTTCGTTGTTGGAAGTTGTTGTCAGTCGCGGAGCTCCGTCAATCGAAGAAATCGATAATTTACACAATTATATAAAATTTTCCTTCCGCCTTTGCCGCCGGGAGGAATGCGTATATAATAGAGAGATCATGAAGGTTTCGACAGGAGAGGATCATATGGAACAAAGGAAAAGAACTGCGTTTGTATCAGGTGCATCAAGAGGAATCGGAAAGGCCATCGCTGAGAAACTGGCGGAGGAAGGCTGTGATCTGGCTCTGACTTGTGAGAAGAGGATCGATGCTTTGAAGAAACTGGCAGAGGAGCTTGAGGATCAGTACGGTGTGAAGGTACTTGCGCTTCCGACGGATATGGGAGATGCAGCGGCAGTGGCAGCCATGGGAGAAAGGGTCCTGCAGGAGTTTGGGGCTGTGGATCTTGTGGTGAACAATGCGGGGATCTCCATGGTAGGACTGGTGACGGATCTGACGGTGGAACAGTGGCAAAGGATCGTCAATGTCAATCTTTCCTCTCTGTTCTACACGACAAAGGCCTTTGTGCCGGGGATGGTTCACAGGAAAAGCGGTGGGATTCTCAATATTTCCTCTATGTGGGGAAGTGTGGGTGCCTCCTGCGAGGTGGCCTATTCCGCTACCAAGGGCGGTGTGAATTCCTACACCAGGGCTCTGGCGAAGGAACTGGCTCCCTCCGGAATCCGGGTGAACGCCCTGGCATGCGGGTGTATCGATACGGATATGAACCGGGTGTTCTCGGAAGAGGAGAGAGCGGCTTTGGCAGAGGAGATCCCCATGGGACGGTTTGCAAAGCCCTCCGAGGTGGCACAGGCAGCCTGGGATATTATGAATTTAACCTATGTGACGGGACAGATTCTTGGTGTGGATGGCGCCTATCTGTAGGTTGTCCCCAAACAAAAGGAGCAGCTTACTGCTGCTCCTTTAACTTTATGATTTCCTGGCGTACGTGCTCGGGAAGTGCTTTTTTCTCTTCTACGGACAGTTCTGAAACATGAATGGGGGTACCGTAGGTGATGGAAACCTTTGCCTTTCTGATCCACGGGAAGTGGTTCTCAAACAGGTCGTCTGTTCCGGTAATGGCAACCGGAACGATGGGACAACCGGACTTTGTGGCAACCTTGAAGCTTCCTCCCTTGAAAGGAAGAACCTCGCCGGTCTTGCTTCGCGTTCCCTCCGGGAAGATGAAAATGGAAGTTCCGTTTTTTACATAGTCGATGGCCTTTAAGATGACCTTCATTCCCTGACGAACGTTGGAACGGTCAAGGCCGATGCAATGAAGCCGGTACATCCACAGACGCAGGATGGGTACCCGGAAAACCGACTGCTTGGAAATAAAACCGGTGGAAGAGGGGACACGGCTGTAGGTCAGCACTATGTCGAAAAATCCAAGATGGTTACCGATGTATAACACAGCGGTATCCTTCGGGATATTTTCCTGTCCTTTGATGGTGAGATCGACGCCGGAAAAAAATTCAATGATGAAAAAGGCATGCTGAACAACGTGCAAGGCCATTCGGTCGGCTCTTTCCGGATCCATCTTATGAATGATGGTGATCACACCCATGATGGGAAGGGAGCAGATCAGGAAAATAATAAGGTAGATCCCGATAATAAAAGTTCTCATAAAAAATAATTATTCCTCTCAAACATCAAAATTCGCCCGTTAATATGACGTGACCATGTACATTATAAAAGGTATGGAATAAAAAACAAGTGGAAAATAAAATAGATAAAAAAGACCTGTTCTCTTCTGGGAACAGGTCTTAGATCATTCAATGGAAATGTGATGTCAATCTAGAACTCCGGCTCGATCAGTCCGTATGTATTGCCACGACGCTTGTAAACAACATTCACTTCGTCTGTCTGTGCATTACGGAATACGAAGAAATTGTGTCCTAAAAGCTCCATCTGGATGCAGGCATCCTCAGGATACATAGGCTTCATTCCAAACTTCTTAGAGCGGATGATCTTAACCTCATTGCTGTCACCGTCATCCTCATCACCGATGAAATCCTCCTGGAAAAAACGTTCCGCGTCCTGCTGACGGGTGATGATCTTCTGGCGATACTTCTTAAGCTGACGTTCGATGACTTCCTCAACTAAGTCGATGGAAACATACATGTCGTTGCTGACCTGCTCGGATCGAATGATCTGCCCCTTAACCGGAATGGTTACTTCGATCTTCTGACGATCCTTCTCTACAGATAATGTTACATTAGCTAACGTGTCCTGTGTAAAGTACTTCTCTAATTTTGACAGCTTATCCTCCACTGCTGCCTTAAGTCCTTCGGTGAGTTCAATGTTACGTCCTGTGATGCTGATTCTCATGATGAAAACCCCCTAATGAATTAAATTTGATCACGGGTAGACGGTGCGTTAATGAGTAGTATCCTCCTTCCCCACTTGATACTAAAAATTTCGTCTCCTGTGTCATGTAGAAATTATAGCATATTTCATCTGAAAACAATACAAAAAATCAAAAAATATCAGAAAATTTATTGGGGAATTATAAAAATGCCTATAACATAAAGAGTTCCGGGGAGCCCGCCAGGAATTTTTCAAAGGGGATCTTGTTGTGAGACGGTAGTTGCTGGTAGAGAAAACACATGATGCGCTCCGTTTCGTTTGCGGCATTTTCCTGACCAAGATCCAAAAGCAGGATCCGACGTGTACGAAGGATCTTACAATAGAGATAGGTTCCGCCGGCAACGCTGCAATGGGACAAAAGCCGGCGGCAGGTCTCAAGGGCATGGCCGTGGAAGGGATGTTTCATTTCACATAAAAGCAGATTGTTTTCCAGTACGATGCGGGTGACGGCACATAGATCACCGTAATCGCGGCGGCTGTGATTGAAGGCAAGAAGCTGGAGCAGAAGGATCTGGGACTGACGGAGCATGTTCCATTCCATTAGTCCGACGGCAATGGCATTCAGGATCAAAACCTCCTGTTGGGTCAGATGCAGTTCGGTGATATCGATGGCCGGCTGGTAGTCGGGGCAGGTCATTTTCAAAAGCTTGATACAGTAAGAAACCCACTCCTGGGGCGGGATATCGGCACCCTGATAGCGCTGGATGACGAGTTCGACAAGCCGCGCGTACTGCGTGCAGGGAATGGAAGAGGGCGGAGAAAGTTTTTCGTAGGCCCAGAGAAGTTCTTCTGCCCGTTCCCAACGATCAAAATAACAGGCGTTTCGAAGGATAAAGTGGCTGCGACGTTCGTCGGCAGAAGGTGAGGAATAGAGATCGGATAATAGATTTCCCGGCTCGTGTAACCGATCCATCAATAAAGAAAGTTCCAGATCGGATGGAAGATCCTTTCCGGTTTCAATACGGGAAAGTTTCGTGGTGGACATGATCCCCCGGCATAGATCCACCTGGGAGATGTTATGTTGATCTCTCAGGCTGCGAAGAGCACCGCCCAGTCCGCTGTCATTATAGCTGTAAGTTGTTTCAGACATGTGTACATACCCCCTCTGTAGAAAATTGTTTTCGATTGTATTCATATCAAAAAAGAAGGCTTATGAGAAATCGAAAAGCTAGATAAAACCGGCGGGAGGATAATTGAAGAAAATGTAGAAATAATTTTGCACAAGTTTGGCAGTATGCACAAGATTTTTTGACAAATTTGGTTGAGGGTGCTAAAATATGACCGACGCTATTATGCGTTAAAGAAACAAATAATCAGGTACGGGAGGTTTAAGCCCTATGGAACAGGCAGATTTTAACAAAGTTCGCGCATCCATTCAGCAGCAGTGTGGAAGCAAGGTAATGATTCAGTTAGATCGCGGTCGTAATAAGGTGGATGTACAGACTGGTATCATCAAGGATGCTTATCCAAGCGTATTTACTATCTTGGTAGAGGCGGAGGAAGACCATCCGGATCAGCTGTTATCTTTCAGCTACACAGACGTGATTACCAAAGAGATCCGTATGAAGCTCTGCTAATGCACGTTATACAATTTCATAATGTATCAGGAGCCTTTTTACAGGGCTCTTTTTTTATATCTATTTTATCTCAGTCGGGTCCCAATCTCAGACTGAGATAAACGCTCTGCGAGGATTCGCAGGAATCTTGCGTTTTTTGGGCTGATTGTCTAAAATGAGAGGGACGGTTTGTCAGAAAGGAAGATGAAATGAGACGATCATTTTTTGATAAGAGAAAAATGCGGCGTAGTCTGACGGCGATTGCGTTAACGGCTGTTACCACCCTCGGTCTTTTTGCACCGTTGAGCGGTGGAGGATTAAAGCCGGTGGAAACGGCACAGCAGGCCATTGCACCGGTCGTGTCTGCACAGGCGACGTCCATCAAGACACTTCAGAAACGGAAGAAGAAAAAGCAGACGGAGGTGGCAAAGCTTCAGTCAAAGCTTGTGAACCTCTTGACCCAGATCCAGGGACTTGAGTCTGATATCGCCAGCAACGAGACCGATATCGAGGATACCAAGGAGAGCCTGGCAGAGGCAAAGAAGGCCGAGAAGAAACAGTATGAGGCTACCAAGAAACGGATCCGTTACTTCTATGAGAATGATAACAACGACAGTATTCTTACGATGCTCTTAGAGTCCGGAAGCATTACGGATTTTATCAACCGTGTTTCCTATATGAACGCGGTGTATAAGTATGACAGGCAGCTTCTGGATTCCTACGAGGCAACCAAGATCGAGATCAAGGGTATGCAGGAGGATCTTGAGAATCGTCAGGTGGAACTGAAGAAGGAGCAGAAGGTACTGGCTTCCAAGCGTTCCAATCTGAACAGCCTGATCCATTCTAAGAAGGGACAGATCGCCAACCTGGAGGCTCAGGTACAGAAAGCCAAGCTGGAAGCGAAGCGAAAGGCTGCGGCTGAGGCAGCCCGTCTGGAGGCAGAGAGAAGAAGACGAAACGAAGCGGCAGCTGCGGCTGCGGCTGCAGCTGCTGCTGCAAGGAACAGAAGCAATAACAACAGTAGCAGTAACAACAACGGAGGCGGCAATAACAGCAGTAGTGATAACGGAGGAGCCAATCCGTATCAGCAGGATGCGGATCCGTCACCTTCTACCGATGTCAGCGGAGGCTCTGTTGTCTCTTATGCAAGACAGTTTGTCGGGAATCGTTATGTCTGGGGCGGTAACTCTCTGACAAACGGCTGCGACTGTTCGGGTTTCGTTGTTCAGGTCTACCGGCATTTCGGAATCGATCTGTCGGGACACCGGAATTCTGCAGCACTTCGAAGTGTCGGAAGTGCGGTAAGCGCCAATAATATTCAGCCGGGTGATATCGTATGTTATCCGGGGCACGTTGCGATCTACGCCGGTGGAGGTCTGATCGTGGAGGCTCAGAGTTCCAGGGCAGGTATTACATGTAACCGTACCTGGAACCACGGAACGGTATTGGCGATCCGACGGGTGGTATAATGATGACCCAGAGGAAAAAAAGGTCTAGGTTCCGTCGTCGCGGCAGGTATCGGGATCTGCGCTGGGCTGTGGTGAAAGTCTTGCTGATCGCGGGCTTTCTTACGCTCTTACTTGCGGGGATCTATATTGGTATTTCCACAAGAAGACCCCTTGTGTATACCACGCATCTTGATGATGTGGCAGTGACGGTTGACGGGGAGGATCTGACGCTGGAGGATATGGCCTACTATGTCGTATATGAAGAGATGAATGTGGAGAAGCAGGCCCGAATCTATGATCCCAAGCACCCGATCCGTTATTGGAATACCCATGCTAACGGTGTTTTTGTTGCACCGGAGGCAAGGCGGATCGCCATGGAGATGGCAATCCATGACCGGATTCTTTTGCGCATGGCACAGAAGGACGGGGTGGTTCTTTCCACAGAGGAAAAGGAACATCTGGAGCAGCGGACAACGGATTTCTGGGAAGATCTGTACGACGAACAGAAAGAGAACCTTCCGGTATCTTATAACCGGATCGACAGAGCCATCCGCCAGCTGGCGCTGGTGCAGAAGTACCAGTATGAGCTTGCAAGGAAAAACGGACGGACCTATGCCGGTTACAACTGGGATGGTGCCTTTTACGAGAAAATTTATGCGAAGCATAAGGTGAAGATTCACAAGCTTGTGTGGAACCGGGTCAACATGGGGAATGTATCCCTGAGACACAAGGCGGACTTTACTCCGGCAAAGCGCTGGGGAGGAAGCTGATTGAGAAAACGAAAGAGAATTAAAAACAGAAAGAGTGCAACTATAATGAAGATTGGAAGAAATGATCCTTGTTGGTGTGGAAGTGGTAAAAAGTACAAGCAGTGTCATGAGGCTTTTGATCGTAAGATCGAGCAGGCGCGGGTAGCGGGACATATTGTTCCTTCGCATGACATCATCAAGACACCGGATCAGATCGCAAAGATCAAGGAAAGTGCTAAGATCAATATGGCGTGTCTGGATGCGGTGGCAGAGAAGATTCGCCCCGGAATGACGACACTTGAGATCGATCAGATCGTCTATGATACAACCAAGAAGATGGGAGGAATTCCTGCACCACTGAACTATGAGGGATTCCCAAAGAGTGTCTGTACATCGGTAAATGATCAGGTATGCCACGGTATTCCAAGCAAGGATGTTATTCTGAAAGAGGGAGATATCGTTAATGTAGACTGCTCTACGATCTTAGATGGTTACTACTCCGATTCCTCCCGCATGTTCATGATCGGAGAGGTCGATGAGGAGAAAAGACGTCTGGTTGAGGTCACAAAGGAGTGTTGTGATCTTGGTCTTGCACAGGTAAAGCCATGGGGCTTTTTGGGAGATATGGCAGAGGCTGTTCATACCCACGCTGAGGAAAACGGCTACAGCATCGTGCGAGAAATCGGCGGACACGGTGTCGGCATTGAGTTCCACGAGGAGCCGTGGGTGGGTTATCTGAGCAACCGTGGTGAGGATATGATGATGGTGCCGGGTATGATCTTTACCATCGAGCCAATGGTGAATATGGGCTCCAACCAGATCTATACCGATCAGGAAAACGGCTGGGAGGTCTACACTCTGGATGGAATGCCTTCCGCACAGTGGGAGTACCAGGTTCTGGTAACTGAGGACGGATATGAGATGATCTCCTGGTAGGAACCGGGAGATGGTTCTCCCTACCGAGATGGATAAAATCTGTCAACTGAATGTATACAGTATAAATTGTCAGATAACGATTGACAGCACCGAGGAATGGTTGTAATATACAAATACAACAAGAGAGAGAAAGACAAGAAGCGATACCCGGAGAGACCGGTGACAGGCTTCCCGGCAGGAGGACCTCTGATAGGATTTGAGCGTAGTTGGATCGTCGGCAGACTCCCCGGCAGGAGTTTTATCAGACGGGTGAGGGTATCGGATCATCGGTGACAGAGGAATGAGCGGGGCTTCTACGAAGCAGATCGGAGGGCAGTACCAAAGGGAACGTTAGCTATTCTTTAACCGAATCTGACCGGTATATGTCAGAGGGAACAGATCCTGATGATCGCCAGATACACTCGATATGAGACGGAGGCTGTTTTTAGTCGGTGATGAAGATCGAAGAGCAGAAGATGTGGAATCGGAGAAGCGAGGAAGGGATCACGAGGTTGCTACACTAGAATGAGGACAGTCCATTGGGACGTAGAATAATAGAATACAGACTTCAAGAATAGGGGCATCTGTTCACTTTAACGGTGGGTAGGTGCTTCTATTTTTGTGGAATTTTCTGTGCGGTTGCAGGGCGGGAAGGGAGTTTATAAAAATTTAAGAATTGCTTTTATTGTTTCAACACGTGTTAAGTGCTAAAATGTCATAGTATGTGCTTGGACTAAGTACACAGAAAGCTTCAGATAATTAAGGAGACTGATCGACATGAGTATCGTATCAAAGATTTTTGGAACACACAGCCAGCATGAGCTAGCTCGTATCCGTAAGACAGTGGACAAGATCGAGTCCTACCGTCCGGAGATGCAGGCACTATCAGATGAAGAGCTACGAGCAAAGACCCCTTACTTTAAGGAGCGTCTTGCGAAGGGCGAGACAACAGATGACATTCTGCCAGAGGCTTATGCAGTAGTACGAGAGGCTGCAAAGCGTTCCCTTGGGATGGAACACTTCCGGGTACAGCTGATCGGTGGTGTGATCCTTCATCAGGGTCGAATTGCCGAGATGAGAACCGGTGAAGGTAAGACCTTGGTATGTACGCTGCCGGCTTACCTGAATGCACTTGAGGGTAAGGGCGTTCATGTCGTTACAGTCAATGACTACCTGGCGAAGCGTGATGCGGAATGGATGGGACAGGTTCATGAGTTCCTGGGTCTGACCGTTGGCTGTGTCTTGAATGACATGGAGAAGGCTGAGCGTCAGGAGGCATATAATTGTGATATTACTTATATCACCAATAATGAGCTTGGATTTGATTACCTTCGTGACAATATGGTGGTACACGAGGAGGATCTTGTTCAGAGAGGACTTCATTTTGCGATCATCGATGAGGTTGACTCCGTACTGATCGATGAGGCTCGTACACCTCTGATCATTTCCGGACAGAGCGGTAAGTCCACAAAGCTTTATGAGATGAGCGATATCCTTGTCCGTCAGTTAGAGCGTGGTGACGATCTTCCTGAGTTCACTAAGATGGATGCGATCATGGGTCTTGAGCAGGAAGAGACCGGTGACTATATTGTCGGCGAGAAGGATAAGGTGGTGAACCTGACACAGCGCGGTATCAAGAAGGTAGAGGATTTCTTCCATATTGATAACCTGGCAGATCCTGAGAATCTTGAGATTCAGCATAACGTTATCCTTGCGATCCGTGCCCATGAGTTGATGCATCGTGATCAGGACTACGTTGTGAAGGATGATGAGGTACTGATCGTTGACGACTTTACCGGTCGTATCATGCCGGGCCGTCGTTATTCTGACGGTCTTCATCAGGCGATTGAGGCGAAGGAGCATGTGAAGGTAAAGCGCGAGAGCATGACGCTTGCAGACATCACCTTCCAGAATTTCTTCAACAAGTATGAGAAGAAGTGTGGTATGACAGGTACTGCTCTTACAGAGGAGCAGGAGTTCCGTGATATCTACGGCATGGATGTTGTAGAGATTCCGACCAACCGTCCGGTACAGAGAATCGATCATGATGATGCCGTATACAAGACACAGGATGAGAAGTTTGCTGCGGTTGTTGAGGAAGTAAGGAAGGCACATGAGAAGGGACAGCCGGTACTGGTTGGTACCATTACCATCGAAGTTTCTGAGCATGTCAGCCGTCTTCTCCAGAAGGAAGGAATTCCACATGAGGTATTGAACGCTAAGTTCCATGAGAAGGAAGCGGAGATCATTGCCAAGGCCGGTGAGCACGGAGCTGTTACCATCGCTACCAACATGGCAGGTCGTGGTACCGATATTAAGCTGGATGATGAGTCTCTGGCAGCAGGCGGTCTTAAGATCATCGGTACAGAGCGACATGAGTCTCGTCGTATTGATAACCAGTTACGTGGTCGTGCCGGTCGTCAGGGTGATGTGGGTGAGTCCCAGTTCTTCATCTCTCTTGAGGATGACCTGATGCGTCTGTTCGGATCGGAGCGTTTGATCAGTGTATTTAACTCCCTTGGTATTCCTGAGGGTGAGCAGATCCAGCATAAGATGCTTTCTTCTGCTATTGAGAGAGCGCAGAAGAAGATCGAGAGTAATAACTTCGGTATCCGTAAGAATCTGCTTGAGTATGATCAGGTTATGAACGATCAGCGTGAGCTTGTATATGCTCAGCGTAAGAGAGTTCTGGATGGTGAGAATATGAAGCCGCAGATCCAGAACATGATCCGCGAGGAGGTTCGCGTGAATGTCGAGACCGTATTGAACGACGGAATCGCAATGGATGAGTGGGATCTTCCTGAGTTAAACCGTATTTTTGATCAGATCATTCCACTTGCACCGATCGATCAGAATTACCTTGAGGAGAAGGGCGTTAAGAATGTTAAGACCCTTGAGGAGGCGATGATCGAAGATGCCCTTGCTCTGTATGATGCGAAGGAAGCGGAGTTCCCGACAGAGGATGAGTTCCGTGAGGTAGAGCGTGTTATTCTTCTTAGAGTCATCGACCGTCACTGGATGGAAGAGATCGACAATATGGATCAGCTTCGTCAGGGTATCGGACTTCAGGCTTATGGTCAGCGTAATCCAATCGATGAGTATAAGATGCAGTCTTATGATATGATGGATGCCATGAATGCAGCGATCCAGGCAGACGTTGTGACAATGCTCTTCAGAATCCGTGTTGAGAAGAAGGTAGAGCGTGAAGAGGTTGCCAAGGTGACAGGAACCAACAAGGATGAAACCGCATCTTCCGGTCCTAAGAAGCGTAAGGCACCGAAGATCTATCCAAATGATCCATGTCCATGTGGAAGTGGTAAGAAATATAAGAACTGCCACGGACGTCAGGAGTAAACAGAATGTAAATGAGGGGTCAGACTATTCCGGCTGGAGTGGTCTGATCTTTTTTTCTACGACTGAGCGAAAGGCTCCGCGGGAAAATATAAAAACAAAACAAATGTTCTAAAATCCGTAGACAGTGAAAACATGCAGTGCTATACTGAAAATCACACAGACAGCGGGAAGGCGAGGTTATTATGGAGTTCCGATTACATTCGAAATATCAGCCTACAGGAGACCAGCCCACAGCGATCAAGGAGTTGGTGGATGGCTTTAAGGAGGGCAATCAGTTCGAGACACTTCTGGGGGTCACAGGTTCCGGTAAGACCTTTACTATGGCTAATGTGATCGCGCAGCTGAACAAGCCGACACTGATCATCAGCCACAATAAGACTCTGGCGGGTCAGCTCTACGGAGAGATGAAAGAATTTTTCCCGGAGAATGCCGTGGAGTACTTCGTTTCCTACTACGATTACTACCAGCCGGAGGCTTATGTGCCACAGAATGATACCTATATCGCGAAGGATTCTTCGATCAATGATGAGATCGATAAGCTGCGACTTTCGGCAACGGCTGCCCTTGCGGAGCGAAGAGATGTTGTGATCATTGCGTCGGTCTCCTGTATCTATGGTATCGGTAGTCCGGATGATTTCCAGAACATGATGGTGTCCCTCCGTCCCTCACAGGAAATCGACCGGGATGAGGTGATCCGTCAGCTGGTGGATATTCAGTATACAAGGAATGACATGGATTTCAGCCGCGGTACCTTCCGGGTGCGTGGAGATACGCTGGAGATTATTCCTGCCAATGTATCGGATTTTGCATACCGGATTGAGTGGTTCGGAGATGAGATCGATCGGATCGTGGAGACGGATGCGCTGACGGGGAAGGTTTTGCGGGAGCTTCGGCACTGTGCGATCTTCCCGGCTTCCCACTACGTGGTTCCCCAGGATAAGATCAATGCGGCCTGCGATGCCATCGAAGGGGAGCTGAAGGAGAGGATCGATTTTTTCAAGTCAGAGGATAAGCTGATTGAGGCACAGAGGATCGCAGAGAGAACGAACTTCGATGTGGAGATGTTGCGGGAGACCGGATTTTGCAGCGGAATCGAGAACTATTCCCGTCATCTTACCGGGACGAAGCCGGGGGAGCCGCCGCAGTGTCTGATCGATTACTTTGGGGATGACTTCCTTATTATCATTGATGAGTCCCATATTACCGTTCCTCAGATCGGCGCCATGTATAACGGTGATAAGGCCCGGAAGACGACTCTGGTGGACTACGGGTTCCGTCTTCCATCTGCTTTGGATAACCGGCCGCTGAACTTCCACGAGTGGGAGGATAAGATCGATCAGCTTCTCTTTGTTTCGGCAACACCGGGCAAGTATGAGAAGGAGCATGAGATGCTTCGGGCGGAGCAGGTGATCCGACCGACGGGGTTGTTGGATCCGGATATTGATGTTCGTCCGGTGGAGGGTCAGATCGATGATCTGATCGGTGAGATCCGGAAGGAAACGGCACAGAAGAACAAGGTGCTGATCACCACACTGACCAAGCGGATGGCGGAGGATCTGACAGATTATATGCAGGAGCTGGGTATTCGTGTGAAGTACCTGCATTCTGATATCGATACGTTAGAGCGATCCGAGATCATTCGCGATCTGCGTCTGGATGTGTTCGATGTTCTGGTGGGTATCAACCTTTTGAGAGAGGGAATGGATATTCCGGAGATCACACTGGTTGCTATCCTGGATGCGGATAAGGAAGGCTTTTTGCGTAATGAGACATCTCTGATCCAGACCATCGGGCGTGCGGCCCGTAACGATCAGGGTCATGTCATTATGTATGCGGATACCATTACGGATTCCATGCAGAAGGCAATCGACGAGACAAAGCGTCGCCGTGCGATTCAGATGGCTTACAACGAAGCACATAACATTACGCCGACGACGATCAAGAAGGCGGTACGTGATGTGATCGCTGTCTCCAAGGCAGTGGCAGCAGAAGAGGTTTCCATGGAACGTCAGCCGGAAGAGATGAGTGAGAAGGAATTGGCTGCCTACATTGAGAAGATCAAGGGCAAAATGGAAAAGGCTGCGGCAGATCTCAACTTCGAGGCTGCGGCGCAGTACAGAGACCGCATGGTAGAATTAAAGAATATGCTGCGTGATCTGCGGGTAGGCGATTGACGCGGGAAGGAGATACTATATGAAGGAAGCCGTTAACACAATGACTCCTCAGAAATATATAAAAATCCGTGGTGCGAATGTCCACAATCTTAAGAATGTCAGTCTGGATATTCCCAGAGATTCCTTTACGGTTTTAACCGGACTTTCCGGTTCGGGTAAGAGTTCACTGGCCTTTGATACGATCTTTGCAGAGGGACAGAGACGATATATGGAATCCCTGTCCAGTTATGCCAGACAGTTTCTGGGGCAGATGGAGAAGCCGGATGTAGAGAAGATCGAAGGGCTGCCGCCAGCCATCAGTATTGATCAGAAATCCACGAACCGTAACCCGAGATCTACCGTTGGAACTGTGACCGAGATCTATGATTACCTCCGTCTTCTGTATGCGAGGGTGGGAGTGCCTCACTGTCCGAATTGCGGCAAGCCGATCTATAAGCAGACGGTGGATCAGATGGTGGATCAGATTGTTAAGCTTCCGGAGCGGACCAAGTTCATGGTTTTGTCTCCGGTGGTCCGGGGGCGCAAAGGTGCCCAGGAGAAGCTTTTTGCAAGAGCGAAGAAATCCGGCTATGTAAGAGTTGTGGTGGACGGGGTCCAGTACGATCTTGAGGAAGAGATCCAGCTGAACAAGAACCAGAAGCATAACATTGAGATCGTTGTGGATCGATTGGTGGTGAAGGAAGGCATCGAGAAGCGTCTGACGGATTCGCTGGAGAATGCGTTGAAACTTTCCGGTGGACTGGTGATCATCGATATCATTGGCGGAGAGCCCATGCGTTTCTCAGAGAGTTTTTCCTGTCCGGACTGCGGGATCAGCATCGATGAGATCGAGCCGAGGAGTTTCTCTTTCAACAACCCCTTCGGAGCCTGCCCGGAGTGTTTCGGTCTGGGTTATAAGATGGAATTTGATGAGAGACTTATGATTCCGGATCCGAGTCTGTCCTTTAACGAGGGTTGCGTACAGGTTATGGGCTGGCAGTCCAGTAACGATCCGAAGAGTTACAGTCATGCTGTGCTGGAGGCTTTGGCGAAGGAATATGATTTTTCTCTGGATACCCCCTACGAAGAGCTGCCGGAGGAGATCCGGTATCAGTTCATTCACGGGTTTGACCGGGTTGTGAAGGTGGCCTACAAGGGTCGTTGGGGAGAGGGCGTCTATGATGTTCAGTTTGAAGGCCTGATCGAGAACTGCCACAGAAGATACAAGGAGACCAAGTCAGACGCCAGCAAGGCTCAGTATGAAGAGTACATGGAGATCTCACCCTGTGCGGTCTGCGGTGGACAAAGACTTAAGAAGGAATCCCTTTCCGTTACAGTGGGAGAGAAGAATATCTATGAAATGACCGAGATGCCGATCCGGGAGCTGAAGGGTTATCTGGAGGCCCTTTCTCTGACAGAGCAGCAGATGAACATCGGCCGCCTCGTCTTAAAAGAGATCAAGGCCAGGGTTAAGTTCCTGGATGATGTGGGACTGGATTATCTGTCGCTTTCCCGTGCGACTGCTACACTTTCCGGTGGAGAGGCACAGCGTATCCGACTGGCGACACAGATCGGTTCCGGTCTGGTGGGCGTGACCTATATTCTGGATGAGCCTTCCATCGGTCTGCACCAGAGAGATAACGACAAGCTGCTGGCATCTCTGAAGGGGTTGCGTGACCTGGGCAATACTTTGATCGTGGTGGAGCACGATGAAGATACCATGCGGGAGGCAGATTATATTGTGGATATCGGACCGGGAGCAGGTAAGGAAGGCGGAGAAGTCGTGGCCTGTGGAACGGCAGAGGAGATCATGGCCAATCCGAATTCTATTACGGGAATGTACCTGTCAGGCAAACGTTTCATACCGGTACCGAAGGTCCGCAGAAAGCCTACGGGGAAGCTTGTGATCCGTGGCGCAAGAGAACATAACCTGAAGAATATCGACGTGGAGATTCCGCTGGGGGTTATGACGGTGGTGACCGGTGTATCCGGTTCGGGCAAGAGTTCGTTGATCAATGAGATCCTGTATAAGACTCTGGCCAGACGTTTGAACCGGGCGCATAAGATCCCGGGAGCGTGCGACCGGATCGATGGAATGGAACAACTGGATAAGGTGATCGACATTGACCAGTCTCCGATTGGAAGGACACCAAGAAGCAATCCTGCGACCTACACCGGTGTGTTTGATATGATCCGGGATCTTTTTGCCGGAACACCGGATGCGAAGGCAAGGGGATACAGCAAGGGACGTTTTTCCTTCAACGTTAAGGGCGGTCGGTGCGAAGCCTGCGGTGGAGACGGAATCAAGAAGATCGAGATGCATTTCCTTCCGGATGTGTACGTCCCCTGTGAGGTATGTCATGGACAACGGTATAACCGAGAGACCCTGGAGGTGAAGTATAAGGGCAAGTCCATCTATGATGTGCTGGACATGACGGTGGAGGATGCAGTGGAATTCTTCAAGAATGTTCCTTCGGTGGCCCGTAAGCTTCAGACCCTGTACGATGTGGGACTTGGCTACGTCAAGCTTGGGCAGCCGTCAACGGAACTTTCCGGAGGAGAGGCCCAGAGGATCAAGCTTGCGACGGAACTTTCCCGACGTAATACCGGCAAAACGATCTATGTGCTGGATGAGCCTACCACAGGTCTGCATTTTGAGGATGTGAACAAGCTGGTTCATATTCTGCAGAGCCTGTCAGAAGGCGGTAACACAGTGGTGGTCATCGAACATAACCTGGATGTGATCAAGACGGCGGACTGGATCCTGGATATGGGACCGGAAGGCGGTGACAGAGGCGGTACTCTGATTGCACAGGGTACACCGGAAGAGATTGCAGAGGTTGAGGAAAGTTATACGGGACAATATCTCAAGAAGTATTTGTAATAAGTAGGAAATTTTTCGATCCCCCTGTATTTTTCCTTGAAAAATGAAATCTATCCGCTATAATATCCTTGTATGCTTAAATAAAGGTGGCAGTCTGTCATTTGAGGAACTGCCTATTACATATAAGATTGTGGTTGGATTTGGATGAAAGGAGCTTTCAGCTATGGCTGCTAGTGATATCGGAATTGATTTAGGAACTGCCAGTATTCTGGTTTATCTCAGAGGTAAGGGCGTCGTTTTAAAGGAGCCATCTGTTGTTGCCTTCGATCGTGATACCAATAAGATCAAGGCGATCGGTGAGGAGGCTCGTCTGATGCTTGGACGTACACCGGGGAATATTGTTGCGGTTCGTCCTCTGCGTCAGGGTGTTATCTCTGACTATACTGTTACAGAGAAGATGATCAAGTATTTTATCCAGAAGTCTCTTGGTAAGAGAAGTTACCGTAAGCCAAGGATCTCTGTTTGTGTTCCTTCCGGAGCAACAGAAGTAGAGAAGAGAGCGGTTGAGGATGCTGCATACGCAGCAGGTGCTCGTGAGGTCTTCATCATTGAGGAGCCAATTGCGGCAGCAATCGGAGCAGGAATTGATATCAGCCGTCCATGTGGTAATATGATCGTTGATATCGGTGGTGGTACAGCTGATATTGCTGTTATTTCTCTGGGTGGATCCGTTGTATCTACTTCCATCAAGATCGCTGGTGATGATTTTGATGAGGCACTGGTTCGCTATATGAGAAAGAAGCATAACCTTCTTATCGGTGAGCGTACAGCCGAGGATATGAAGATCAATATCGGTACATGTTATCCGTTAAGCCAGCCGGAGACCATGAATGTTCGTGGTCGTAACCTGGTAACCGGTCTTCCTAAGACCATCGAGGTCTCTACAGAGGAGACAGAAGAGGCACTTCGTGAGCCTTCCACTCAGATCGTAGAGGCAGTACACTCTGTACTTGAGAAGACACCACCAGAGCTTGCAGCTGATGTAGCGGATCGTGGTATCATCCTGACCGGTGGCGGCGCACTTCTCCGTGGACTTGAGGAGCTTATGGAGGAGCGTACAGGAATCAATACCATGACAGCAGAGAGCCCTATGACCTGTGTGGCTGTAGGAACAGGTAAGTATGTAGAATTCATGGCAGGTAACCATGACCTTTCTCAGCTGTAATTTCTATGGGGCAGGATGCGGCAACGGGTCCTGTATATAAGAACGAAGATAGAAAGCGGAGGCGAAGGCTTCCGCTTTTTTCTGAAATAATGCTAAAGATTATAGGTAAAGTAACCGAAATATACTACGTAAACAGGGTAACTATACCCTTCTGAGAGAAGAATCAGGAGAATCTACATGGTAAAAGGCTTATATACCGCATATACAGGTATGATCGAGGAGCAGCGCAGACTGGATATCTTATCCAACAATCTGGCGAATTCCAACACCACAGGTTACAAGAAGGAAGGCACCACCAACGCAGCGTTTGCCAAGACCCTTGCGATCCGTATCAAGGATTCCGGGGATCGGGGACTTCCCAGAGGTCTGGGGAATATCCAGATGGGTGACCGAATCGGTGAGACTTATACCGACTACAGCCAGGGCAGTTTTAAGATCACGGACAAGCCGTCGGATCTTGCCATTGGTGGCGATGGATATTTTGCCATTGCCTACACGGATAAGCAGGGCAATACTTCGGTCAAGTACACAAGAGACGGAGAGTTTACGGTAGACAATGAAGGCTATTTCCGTACAGGTAATGGAGATTATCTTCTGAATCAGAATGCAGCCGTGAACGGTACCATTGCCGCCAACAGCTACGTTCGTGTGGATCCGTTACAGAAGTATACGGTGGATTCTCAGGGCGTTGTGTTCCAGAATGGAACGGAAGTTGCGCGGATCGGTGTGGTCGATGTGAATAATACGGATTACCTCGCCAAGTACGGTGAGAATCTTTACGACCTTGTAGAGGGCGGCACCATGCAGGCTTCCCAGCGTTTTCAGATCGAGCAGGGCGCATTGGAGCAGTCGAATGTGAACATTGTCGATGAAATGGTATCTATGATCACGATCCAGCGTGCTTATGAGGCCGGACAGAAGATGATCCAGGCGGAGGATGAGACTCTGGATATGGCCGTAACACAGGTTGGTAAGGTATAACATAACCGTCGGTATGGAACCGGTCGGTTGGTCTTAACGAAGTAAGGAGATAATCTTATGATGCGATCTTTGTGGACTGCTGCGACAGGAATGAAGAGTCAGCAGACAGCCGTTGATACGATCTCGAATAATATTGCAAACGTTAATACTGTTGGATATAAGAGCAAGAATACAGAATTCAAGTCTCTGCTTTACCAGACCCTGCAGGCGAAGACAACCTCAGCCAATGGCGAGACAAAGCCGACACAGGCACAGGTGGGACTTGGAACAAGGGTTGCGGCAACGAAGACTAACTTTGCAACCGGTATCCAGCAGGCAAGTAATAACCCAAGTGCATGTTTTATTGCGGGAAGCGGTTTCTATTCTGTAGAGGGTGTAGACGGTGAGGTTTATTACACAAGGGATGGAGATTTTAACTGGTCTCTGGATTCTGACGGTAAGAGAATTTTGACCAATAACAGCGGTAACCGTGTGCTGGATTCCAAGGGACAGCGTATTACCCTGCCGAATGGTGTTGGCTCTGAGTCCGTGGTGTTTGGTGATGACGGATCCATCTCTTATCGTAATGCGGATGGAACCTATTCTGCGACAGGACAGACGGTTGGACTTTTCCAGTTCTCCAATCCTAACGGACTGGAGGAGAAGGGCGGTAACCTCTATGGTGCCACAGCAGCATCCGGAGCAGCCGTTAATGAAGCCACGACCAATCTGAACATCACGAAGAGCTCGATCAAGCAGGGCTATATCGAGGGTTCGAATGTTAATATCGCAGACGAGATGGTGAACCTGATCGTCAGCCAGCGAGCTTACGAGCTTAACTCCAAGGCGATCACCACATCAGACAGTATGCTTGAGACAGCAAATGGTCTGAGAAGATAATTAGGAGGCTATGATGGGAATCTCAATTGATCCGTATTCTGCCGGCATGCTGAATACATTGGGGACGAAGAACTCCGCCGAGCAGTCGGCTGCAGCTGCCGAGAAATTGTCCAATACAGCATCTTCCCTTGGTTCTCATTCCACGGAGAAGGAACTGGTGGAAGCGACAAAATCCTTTGAGACCTACTTTGTGGAGCAGATCCTCAAGGAGATGAAGAAGTCTTTGGACGGAATGAATCCGGACAAAGAGAACCAGGATATGGCGGCCAGCCAGATGAGTGACTATTACATGGACAGCACCATCTCCAGCATGGCAGAGGAACTGGTGGAGAAGTTTGGCGGAAGCTTTACGGATTCTCTGGTAGACCATATGAAGCTTACTTACGGCATCAAGGATGACAGTGATACAACGGCTCTTCCGCCGGTAGACAAAGCGGAAGATTCCAATCGTACATAAATAAGGAAAGGCGGCTCCCGGGAGCCGCTTTTTTATGCGCATAATCGTGGATATAGGCTTGCCCATATTTTTTAAAATGGATATAATGGCAGAGTAGTGCGTATTTGGCACGGGGTGCCGTTTCGTAAATAAATTAACATACAGGAGGCAATACGCAATGAAGAAAATGAAGGCTGCAGCAATGGGCCTGTCCTTATGTCTGACAGGGTCTCTTTTACTTTCAGGTTGTTCTGCAAAGGCAACGGATCAGCTGATCAGTATCGATAATGGTAAGGATTCCATTTCTTACGGATATGGTAATTTTGTGGCACACTATAATCAGGCGATGTATGACCTGATGCTTGCAAGCTACTACGGAACCAGCAGTGACTACTGGACGCAGAAGGACAGCAGTGGCAAGACCTATGAGGACAAGACCAAGGAACAGGTGCTGGAATCCATGGAAGAGCAGTATCTTTGCAAGAAGCATGCCGGTGAATATAAGGTGGAGCTTTCTGACGCCGATTGGAAGAAGATCGAGAAGGCTGCGAAGAAGTTCCTCTCTGATAACAATAAGCAGGCCATCCGGCAGATGGGTGCTACGGAAGAGTATCTGAAGACCATGCTGGAGTACGAGACCTATATGACGCGGGTCAAGAATAAGATCAAGAGTGCCGCTAAGGTGGAAGTGACAGAGGAAGAGTCTGCACAGTCCACAGTATCCTACGTGAAGTTCTCAACGGCAGCGAAGTCAGATACTTCCACAGGTCAGCAGACTGCTTTGACTGACAATGAGAAGAAGGCGCTGAAGAAGTCAGCTGAGAATGTGGCTGCTGCTTCCGACTTCAAGAAGGCGGTAAAAGAGGAGAAGGGTGAGGTGCAGACAGCAAGCTTTACTTCTTCTGCAGATGCCTCTGAGTCACAGACACTTCCGGCAGACGTTGTAAAGGCGGCGCAGGACCTTTCCGATGGACAGATCTCCAAGGTCATCGAGGTCAAGGATGACGGATACTACGTTGTTCGAATGGACGCTGTTTATGATAAAAAGGCTACCAAAGATAAGGAAAAGGAGCTGAAGGAACAGAAACAGGAAGAGGCCTATACGAAGGTTGTCGACGGTTGGAAGAAGGGATTCTCCTGGAAGGTTGATAAGAAGCTCTGGAAGCAGGTAAACTTTGAAGACCGTTTTGCAGCAAAGGAAAGCGCAAAAAACGACAATAAATAATACATTTGTTTTTAAGGGGTCGGTAGAAGCATCTGCCGGCCTTTTTGCTGTCTTAGCAAAAGAATAGAATCATAGAAAGAGAAACTGATTATGAAGTTTGCAGCAAAATATCTGGGGGATTATAAAAAAGAAGCAATACTGGCACCTCTTTTTAAAATGCTGGAGGCGATCTTTGAATTGTTTGTGCCCCTTGTAATGGCCAAGATTATTGATGTGGGAATTGCGCAGCAGAATCGTCCTTATATCGCCGGGATGTGCGGCATCCTGATCCTTTTGGCGGTGGTGGGCCTGGTGGTGGCGATCACAGCGCAGTATTTTTCAGCGAAGGCTGCGATCTATGCCGCCGGAAAGATCCGGGAAGATGTGTTTTTCCATATCGGAACGTTTTCACGGGGAAGACTGGAGGAGCAGGGAACCGCTACGCTGGTAACAAGGATCACCAATGATGTGAATCAGGTGCAGAACGGCATGAATATGTTCCTTCGCCTTTTCCTTCGTTCACCCTTTATCGTCTTCGGAGCAATGCTTATGGCGGCTTTGGTGGACTTCTCAGCAGCACTGGTCTTTTGCGTGGTGATCCCACTCCTGGGCCTGGTGGTATACCTGGTCATGAAGGTGACGCTCCCCAGGTTTCGGCAGATTCAGACCCAGCTGGAGAAGGTGCTGCTGCGGGTGTCGGAAAACCTTGAGGGTGTAAGAGTGATCCGTGCCTTCCGGGTGGAAGAGCGTCAGAAAGAAGGTTTTGCCGAGGATACCAATGAGCTGATGGAGCGTCAGCTTGGTGCAGGTAAGATCCAGGCGCTTCTCAATCCGGTGACCTACGCGCTGATCAATCTGGGAATCGCTGGTGTACTGTGGATCTCGGGAGATGCGGTGAATACCGGAAGCCTGAGTCAGGGAGAAGCAGTGGCGCTTGTAAACTATATGTCCCAGATCCTAGTGGAACTGATCAAACTGGCAAATCTGATCCTTCTTTTGACAAGAGCCATGGCATCGGCAGGGCGGCTTGAGGATATCCTGAAGATTTCAGGGGATGAACGCAGCTACAGAGAAGCCGGTCGCAAGGGCGACGCAGGGGTGGCGATCCTTGCAAAGGGACTTTCCTTTTCCTACAGGGATGGAAGAGATACGGCTCTTACGGATATCAGCTTTACGCTGGAGGAAGGTCAGATGCTTGGCATTATCGGTGGAACCGGAAGTGGTAAAAGTTCTCTGGTCCGGTTGTTACGTCACGCCTATGACAGGACAGGGGGAGAACTTCTGCTCTGGGGAAGAGATGTGGAAAGCTATACCGATGAGGAGATGGTGGAGCTTGTGGGGCATGTGCCTCAGAAAGCCAATCTTCTGGCGGGAACGATCCGCTATAATCTGTTGAGCGCCAATCCTTCGGCAACAGAAGAAGAGATGTGGCAGGCGCTGGAATGGGCGCAGGCAAGGGAGATCGTTGAGAAAAAAGAGCATCAGCTGGATGAGGTCGTATTAAAGAACGCATCCAATTATTCCGGCGGTCAGAAACAGCGACTGACCATTGCAAGGGCGCTGATCAAAAAGCCGCGGCTTCTGATCCTGGATGACAGTGCGTCGGCGCTGGATATGCTGACAGAGAAAAAACTGCGGCAGACCCTTACGAATCTTCCGTGGAAGCCGACGATTGTGCTGATCTCCCAGCGGGCTTCCTCCGTTATGGAGGCGGATCGGATCCTTGTCCTTGAGGATGGAACCATGGCAGGCTTCGGAAGCAGCCGGGAGCTGTTGGAAACCTGTGATATTTATCGTGAGATCTACAGCACACAGTTTGGAAAGGAGGCCGTGGATGCGTCATAAAACGTCAGATAAGAAAAAAGAGACCACACGAAAAGTGGCAGCTCTGTTGAGGCCTTACAGTTTCTACATGTTACTGTCTCTTTTTTGTGCCTTGGGAACAGTGGTGACCACCCTTTTGATTCCGATCCTTTCCGGTAGAGCCATTGATCACATGGTGGGGAAAGGAAAGGTGGATTTCCCGGGACTGATCCTTGTGTTAAAACAGATCGCCGTGGTAGCGGCAGGAACTTTTTTCTTCCAGCTTGTTATGAACAGGATCAACAATTTCATCACCTATTCTGTAACGAGAAATCTGCGGCAGCAGGCTTTTGAAAAGCTTCTGGTTCAGCCGGTGGCTGTGATGGACCGGGAGAGCCACGGCGATATTGTCAGCCGGATCGTTACCGATGCAGACAGTTTTTCCGATGGACTTCTGTTAGGCTTTACCCAGTTGTTCACGGGAATTATGACCATCGTCGGAACCATCGGTTTCATGCTTCGGATCCGGGTGGGCATTGCCCTTGTGGTTATTGTGCTAACGCCTCTTTCTCTGAAGATTGCAAAGTTTATTGCGGGGCGAAGCTATCGGATGTTTTCCGCTCAGTCCAAGGACAGGGGAGAGCTGACGGAGTTTCTGCAGGAGAGGATCACCCTGTCGGATCTTGTGAACCAACTGGGACACCGGGAGAAGACAAAGGAAGAATTCCTCGAAAAAAATCAGGCATTGACGGAGTCGGCAATGAAGGCCACGTTCTATTCCTCCCTGACCAATCCCTCCACGCGTTTTGTTAATGCGCTGATCTATGCGGCAGTTGGCGTGGCGGGTTCGCTGGTAGCCATTGCAGGAAGGATCACAGTGGGAGAGCTGTCCAGCTTTTTGGGCTATGCCAGAGAGTATGCCAGACCCTTTAACGAGATTACAGGTGTGGTGACGGAAATGCAGAATGCCATGGCCTGCGCGGAGCGGTTGTTTGCCATTATCGACGCTAAGCCGGTGGAGAATGGAAGCGAGATGCTGCCGGAGTCCATCCGGGGCAGAGTAGAAATGAAGCAGGTGGATTTTTCCTATGATCCCAATGTGGAGCTGATCCGTGGTCTGTCTTTTACAGCGGAACCGGGCGAGACCGTTGCAATCGTTGGTCCTACGGGAGCGGGAAAGAGCACTATCATCAATCTTCTCATGCGGTTTTATGATGTGCAAAAGGGTGCGGTTACAGTGGACAACACCGATATTCGCACCTTAGACCGTGCTTCCCTTCGTAGTCATTACGGTATGGTGCTACAGGAGACGTTCCTGTTTAGCGGAACGATCCGGGAAAATCTTCTTCTTGGCAAACCGGATGCGACAGAGGAGGAAATGATCGCGGCGGCAAAGGCGGCCCACGCCCACAGTTTTATCCGGAGGCTGCCGAAGGGATATGATACCTTCCTTGCACCGGAGGGCGGAAGCCTGTCCCAGGGACAAAAGCAGCTGCTTTGTATTGCAAGGCTGATGCTGGCTCTGCCGGATATGCTGATCCTGGATGAGGCGACCTCTTCCATTGATACGAGAACGGAGATCCGGATTCAGGACGCTTTTCATAAGATGATGGAAGGAAGGACCACCTTTATTGTTGCCCACAGACTTCAGACCATCCGGGACGCAGATCTGATCCTGTATATGGAGAATGGTCGGGTGTTGGAACAGGGGACCCATCAGCAGCTTTTGAAAAAAGACGGATATTATGCGAAACTTTACCGCAGTCAGTTCGTCTCATCCCAGTCGTAAACTGCCGCATATCAACAATTTGGTGGTATTTTGGGTTGACAAAACGAAAAACCTATATAGAATTATATAAGGATATTTTTGTTCAAATTGAAATAACCTGATAAATAATAAGAATGATAAGCAGACAGCCGATGTACCTTCGGCTGTTTCAGAATATGATTGAGGGATAGAATAATGGAACAATATGTAATGAAGGGCGGCACACCGTTAACCGGAACCGTTAATATTTCCGGGGCGAAGAATGCGGCTCTTGCTCTTTTGGCAGCAGCAATCATGACAGACGATACCGTAACCATTGAGAATCTTCCGGATGTTCGGGATGTCAAGGTTATGCTCACTGCAATCGAGGAGATCGGCGGCAAGGTTGAGTATCTGGACAAGCATACCGTTAAGATCAATGGCTCATCTATTTCAGCTCTTTCGGTTGATTATGAGTACATTAAGAAGATCCGTGCTTCCTACTATCTGCTAGGTGCGCTTCTCGGTAAGTATAAGAAGGCAGAGGTTGCCCTTCCGGGTGGATGTGCCATCGGAAGTCGTCCGATCGACCTTCATATCAAGGGCTTCAAGGCATTGGGAGCCAGCGTGGATATTGGATATGGTCTGATTTCTGCCCAGGCTCAGAGTCTGGTGGGAACCCATATCTATCTGGATAAGGTCTCTGTGGGTGCGACCATTAACATTTTGATGGCTGCAGCTTTGGCTGAGGGTAAGACCACCATCGAGAATGCGGCGAAGGAGCCTCATGTGGTTGATGTGGCGAACTTCCTGAACAGCATGGGTGCAAACATCCGTGGTGCAGGAACCGATGTGATCCGCGTTCAGGGTGTGGAGAAGCTTCATGGAACCGTGTACTCTGTTATTCCGGATCAGATCGAGGCAGGTACCTTTATGTGTGCTGCAGCTGCGACACATGGTGATGTTCTGGTGAAGAATGTGATCCCGAAGCATCTTGAGGCTACCACAGCAAAGCTTCTTGAGGCTGGCTGTGAGATCATCGAGTATGATGATGCGGTTCGTGTCTGTGCCAAGGATATCGAGCTTTCACCGACACAGGTCACAACCCTTCCGTACCCGGGCTTCCCGACGGATATGCAGCCTCAGATGGCGGTTGTGTTAGCACTTGCTTCCGGAACTTCAACAGTGACCGAGTCCATCTTTGAGAATCGTTTTAAGTATGTGGATGAGCTTGCCCGCATGGGTGCGAATATGAAGGTGGAGAGCAACATTGCGATCATTACCGGCGTAGAGCATTTTACAGGAGCAAGGGTATCTGCTCCGGATCTTCGTGCAGGAGCTGCACTGGTGATTGCCGGACTTGCAGCAGATGGCGTAACAACTGTGGATGATATCCATTTCATTCAGAGAGGATATGAAGACTTTGAAGAGAAGCTTCGTGGAATCGGAGCTGCTATTGAGAAGGTAGACAGTGATCATGATCTTCAGAAGTTTATTCTGAAGGTGTCATAATAGAAGTTCAAACGGGGTCTGTCGCACTGGATTCTAGTGCGACAGACCCCGTTTTTCTTGCATTTGTATTAGATGATAGAAGTAATAGAAATATCATTGGTGGTGGACAGATCCAGGATCTTACCATCATCAAATTCCACCATGGGCTTGCTCATGCGCTGTGGGTTAAGATAAATGACCTTGCAGCGGCTGCCGTCGTTAAGGATGACACGGGCATTCTGATAAGCGGCGGCCATGCGTTTGATGAAGGTCATGATGACCTTCGGGTCGTATTTCTGAAGACCGTCGTCTTCAAAATCGGAAATCACCTGGAACGCACACTTTGGTGCACGGTAGGCGCGAGTGGCGGTCATGGCGTCATATACATCGGCAACGGCGACGATAGCTGCTGTCGTGTCGATCTCGTCACCGGCAAGTCCTCGTGGATAGCCGGAACCGTCAAAGCGCTCATGGTGCTGAAGCGTGGCGGAGAGAATACGTCCGTCAATTCCTTCGATAGATTTCAAAAGCTTACGACCTTCTAAAGGATGCTGGCGGATCAACTGGAATTCCTCATCGGTAAGCTTACCGGTCTTGTTCAAAACATCTGGTGGAATAACGATCTTACCGATGTCATGGAAGTAACCGGCAAGGGTCAGAATATCCAGCTTGTTCTTGTCCAGCTTCATCCATTTGCCAAGTCCCCGGGCAATCAGTGCCACATTCAGGGAATGTACATATACGGCATCATCAAGAGCTGTCATGGTGTGAAGGATCTCGAAAAGATCCAAGGTCGTTTTGGAGGCGAACAAAGACTGTACCTCACTTAGGATGTGGGTAAAGTCAATGGTGGTCTCTCCCTTCTTCACGATCGATTCAAAGACGCTTCGCATCAGAGTGATGTTGCGTGAATAATCCAGCTGGAATTTCTGATATTCCGGGGTGGAACGAATCTTCTGCGAATAAGGGATCGTTTTGTTGTCGGTGACAAACTGTCTTGGACGATCGTTGGGTGTAAGCTTCACCTCCGGCTTGGGGGTGGGAGTGGAGACACTCTTCGCTTCGATGAAAGGTTCGTCCGGAAGAGGAGTAACAGACTCCGTATGAAGATCCGTAGGTATAGGTGCCACCAGAGGTCGTAACTCTTCCGGTTCACCGTTGCCGTCAATAAAAGCAAAGTCAATCCGGTAAAAAGATAATCTGGCAATCAGCGGATCGGTCAATATGGTCCCTTTCTTAGCCACGACCTGACCATGCTTGGTTGTGATGTCGTCGGCAAGGACCATGCCTGCGGTAAGATTTCTTGAAGGAATTTTTTGCATATTCTTGCTCCCCTAACTCATAGAAACTGTGCAAAAATGCACAGAATAGTACGTTTTTAGTATAAAATATTTTTATGGCGTACGCAATGAAATCCATAGAAAATACAAATTTCCTCTAGACAGAAATATTGTGACGTTATATTATAACTAAGATGCAGTATGCATGCTTGAATTGAATATCACGCAATGTTCTCTTATTCAGAGTGGCGGAGATACAAAGGATCTGTGAAACCACGGCAACCCCTGCACAGGCAGGACGGTGCCAACCTGAGCGAGCAATCGAACAATAAGGGGATTTGATGATTAATTTTCAAATCCGCTTTTTGCGGATTTTTTTATTTGATCGAGTCCTTAGCGACAATTCAAGAGGCACGATTATGGATACCCGTAAGGGAGAAGGAGACACTATGGAAAAGTTATTATTTACATCAGAGTCTGTTACAGAGGGACATCCGGACAAGGTCTGTGATGCTGTGTCTGACGCGATCCTGGATGCCTGCATGGAGCAGGATCCAATGAGCCGTGTTGCCTGCGAGACCGTTGCATGTACCGGTTATATCCTGGTAACAGGTGAGATCACTACAAAGGCAGTGCTGGATATTCCATCCATTGTTCGTAAGACAGTGAACGAGATCGGTTACAACGATGCGAAGATCGGCTTTGATGGTAATACCTGTGCCGTTATGGTAGCTCTTGACCAGCAGTCTGCTGATATCGCAATGGGCGTTGACAAAGCACTTGAGGCCAGAGAGGGTGAGCTGAAGGATGACCTTGATACCGGTGCCGGAGATCAGGGTATGATGTTTGGTTATGCAACCAATGAGACCGATGACTATATGCCGTATCCGATCTCACTGGCGCATAAGCTGGCCAAGAGACTGACCGATGTACGTAAGGACGGAACACTTTCCTACCTTCGTCCGGATGGTAAGACACAGGTTTCTGTCGAGTACGATGAGGATCACAAGCCAAAGCGTCTTGAGGCTGTTGTACTTTCCACACAGCACGATGAGGCTGTGACACAGGAGCAGATCCATAAGGATATCAAGAAGTATGTCTTTGATGAGATTCTTCCAAAGGAACTTATTGATGATAAGACAAAGTTCTACATCAATCCTACCGGTCGATTTGTTATCGGCGGACCACAGGGGGATGCCGGTCTTACCGGACGTAAGATCATTGTGGATACCTACGGCGGAATGGCACGTCACGGCGGCGGAGCTTTTTCCGGTAAGGACTGCACAAAGGTGGATCGTTCCGCAGCTTATGCAGCGCGTTATGTAGCCAAGAACATTGTTGCAGCAGGACTGGCAGAGAAGGCTGAGATTCAGCTTTCCTATGCAATCGGAGTAGCTGAGCCGACATCCATCAATATTGAGACGTTCGGTACAGGAAAGCTTGATTCTGAGAAGCTGGTAGAGATCATTCGTGAGAACTTTGATCTTCGTCCGGCAGGTATTATTGCAATGTTAGATCTTCGCCGTCCGATCTACCGTGAGACAGCAGCTTACGGACATTTTGGTCGTAACGACTTGAACCTTCCATGGGAAGCGCTGGATAAGGTAGACGTTTTGAAGAAGTATCTCTAATGACAGGATCAGCCGAAGCAGAACTTAGACTGAGTTGAAAGAGACAGAGAGGGGCTGTGAAAAAATGAGATAATCATTTTTTCCAGCTCCCTTTTTATATCA
>CAMGZH010000013.1 GCA_946182825.1 uncultured Lachnospiraceae bacterium | reverse complement strand
AGTGCAGATGTCAGAGTTAATTACTCTCTAACAACTACACTTTTATGGTACTAAAAAAGCGCCAAGCATGACCGTGAGGGTTTGGTCATGCTGACGCTTAGATCTGCTTCCTATTCTTCTGCAAAAGAAAAACAAGTGAGTGGCTTTTGTTTACCTCTCACTTGTCTATGATAATAATAGCACCGTCAAATTCTAAAGAAAAGTGCTAATGTCGGTCATGGCGAGACATAACGAGTCAAAACGAGACAATGTCGGTCATGAGTTTATTTTAAAGCCATACCATCCTTAAACGCATTACCCACCTTAGTACCAACACCAAAGTATGCATTTCCAAAAGGATCAAAGCTGATAGGCTTAACCTTAGTGATATCTACAGCTCCGTCAGTAACAACACTCTCGTCAGCTGAAACATTAACAATCTCTCCAACAAGAAGTCCATTCTCAAAACTTTTTACCTTGCATTCCATTGCAAGTGGAAGTTCGTCAATCAGCGGTGCATCCACAAACTCACTCTTTGTGGCATGAAAACCGGCTTTAGCAAACTTATCAGGCACTTTTCTTCCAGATTCTACGCCAACATAATCACAAGGGACTACCTGGTCTTCTGTAGCCATGCTAACAGTGAACGATTTCTTTACCTTCAGGTTATCAGTAGTCTTATGATCTGAAAGGCTGATAGTAATCTCTTTGAAATCTGTTGTGATTCCCCATGCAGCATTCATGGCATTAGGAACACCATTCTCATCATAGGTTCCGATAATAAGTACCGGCTGTGGGTACATAAGTGGCTTTGCGCCAAAATTAACTCTGCTCATTTAATTGACCTCCCTTACAAAGAAGCTCTGAAGATATCAGCGATATCCTTTTCTGTTAATGGTGCCCAGGCTTTATCAAGACCTTCGTTTACAGCCACATGATGAGCCATCTCATCAATTCTGCTCTCATCAATTCCTACAGCCTTGAGATTCATTGGAATACCAACTGACACGAAGAAGTCATAGGTTGCCTGAATTGCTTTCTTGGCAATCTCAAACTTATCCTGATTTGCATCAATTCCAAAAACATTTACACCGTATTTTACAAAGCGGTCTACTGTCTTTTCGCTTAATACATGCTCCATCCATCTTGGAGTAATGATTGCAAGACCCTCGCCATGAGTGATGTCATAATATGCAGAAAGAGCATGCTCCATTCCGTGAAGCGGCCATCCTGTCTGGCTGTTACCTAAGGAATAGATTCCGTTACATCCGTATGTGCAGGTCAGCATCATCTCGGCTCTTGCCGTATAATCCTCTGGATTTTCTAAACACTTCTTAGCATTTACCATAAGACTCTTTAATCCGGCCTCCATGAAACCATCATTAAGGATAGTTGAATCTTCGCAGAAATACTGCTCCATAATATGGTTCATAGCATCAGCGCATCCGGCTGCTGTCTGCTTCTTTGATACCGTAAATGTATATGTAGGATCAAGGAAAGAAACCAATGGGAAGTTATGAGGATCTATATATCCAATCTTATCATTAGTCTCTGTTCTTGAGATAACTCCACCGGAATCATACTCACTTCCTGTTGCAGCAAGAGTGATGATATCGACAATTGGAATAGAATCAGTTGCAAATGCTTTGTATGAAATAAGATCCCATGGATCACCATCATACTTTGCACCTGTGGCAATAGCTTTGGAACAGTCCAGAACACTTCCACCACCTACGGCAAGGATTACGTCAATGTTGTTTTCTTTACAGATTTTCACACCGTCAAGTACACTTGGATCGTACTTTGGATTAGGCTGAATATCTGAAAGTTCATAGATTTCAAAATCTTTAAGAAGCTCTTTTACCTTGTCATAAAGACCAATCTTCTTGATACTTCCTCCTCCATAGGTAAGAAGAATCTTCTTACCAAACTGCCCCATTACCTCAGGCAACTTCTCCACTACGCCTTTTCCAAAAATCAGTCTCGTAGGTGTCTGATAATCAAAGTTTTGCATGTTTTAAATCCCTCCTTGTAATTTGTTATATTCTTCGTCTGTTACCGATTCCAACCACTCATTACTTGTGTTTTCTCCTGGAACCTCCAGCGATATATGTGAAAACCAACTATCCTTTTTAGCACCATGCCAATGCTTTACATTTGGCGGTATCACAATAACTGTGCCCTCTTTAAGTTCCTGTACTGGCTTTCCTTCTTCCTGATACCAGCCTTCTCCGGCTGTGCAGATAAGAATCTGTCCACCACCCTTATCAGCATGATGAATATGCCAGTTATTATGACATCCTGGTTCAAAGGTCACATTAAAAAGGGGAAACTGACCATTTTTAAAATCAGTAAGAGGATTCAGAAAACTGTTGCCCACGAAGTACTGAGCGTATCCATCGTTAGGATTTCCCTGACCAAACATGTTAGCCTTTTCAAAAGTTTCTTTTGTTTCGTACTTCATTAAGCTTCACCGCCTTCCCCATACACTTCCTTTGCCAGGTTAAATACTGCCCAAGCCTTAGGCCAACCTGCATAGAAAGCCACGTGAGTAATAAGTGCTGCCATTTCCTTCTGTGTCACCCCATGATTCTTAGCATTCATGATGTGGTGCTTTAAAGCGTCACCCACAAGTCCCTGTGCCATGATGGCTGTGACTGTAAGCATACATCTTGTTTTTACATCAATGTCCTGATTGTTCCAGTTTTCACCGAAAAGAATGTCGTCATTATAATGTGCAAACTCCGGTGCAAAATCTCCTAGAGCATCCCTGCCAGCTGTCTGTACAATTTTTTCTGCCATAGCCTTCCTCCTTACTTCAATCCATTCGTCTTAAGCCAGCTCTCAATCTGAGCATCAGCTCTTGCTACACTACTTCCGTTAAGAGGAAGTCCCTTCTTATCATCTGCTCCGGCACAAAGCTTTTTAATATCTGATTCACTTGAACCCATACCGCTTCCCTCGTTGGTACAAAACGGAAGAATTGTCTTTCCCGAAAAATCAAATGCATCAAGGAATGTGAAAACTGCCATAGGCATTGTGCCCCAGTAATTGGGATATCCAAGGATTACTGTGTCGTATTTCTCAATACTATCTGGCAGTGCCACAAGTTCAGGTCTTGCATTCTGGTTTTTGTGTTCCTTAGCTTGTGCGATGCAGGTGTTGTAATCCTTTGCATAAGGAGTCTTCATCTCTATTTTAAAAATATCTGCATCAATCATATTCTTGATTTTGCCAGCTACAATCTCAGTATTTCCGACTTCTATATATTTCATTGATCCGCCAAAATAGTTCTCGTCTGCTCTCGAAAAGAAAGCAATCAGTGTCTTTGCCATAGCCTTCCTCCTTAGTCTTTTTCAATATTCTAAGCATCCCACCTAAGGATACCTGTTTTTACTGCCTCTTCATATCTGGATATCTTGTAATTGAGTCTGTCCATTGTAGCCTGATATTTATCAAGGTTCTTCTGTACTTCCGCACGTGCCTCCATCAGAAGGTCACGTCTTGCAGTGATTGTAGAATCGCCCTCTTGGAATAGCTTTACATACTCAATCAGCATCTCCACAGGAACTCCGGCGCTTCTCATACAGACAGCATTCTCAACCCATTTGATGTCCTGCTCAGAATAGTCACGAATGCCACCCTTAGTTCTGTTTACTTCCGGGATTACACCAACTCGCTCATAATAGCGAAGTGTGTCGGGAGTAAGGTCGAATTTTTCACATACTTCCCTAATAGTCATGGCATTTCTCCTTCAAATCGATTTGTTTTTAGCACCTTATGTCTGCACTATACACCTTGGAGTTAACTCCAAGTCAATACCTGAGATGAATTTTTCACAAAAAAACACCCGCAAAGCAGGTACAATCTGCAATGCAATGCGGGCATCCTGAGTTTTATTCAGTTTTTAAAGCAATCCTTCAACCTTACGCTTTATTACCCAATAAACATCTTCTACTTCTCTATCTGATAGTTTTTCGAGTAGCTTAAGGAAAGAACTATACTTAGCAGTTAATCTCTGCTCATCTCCTGCTTCTGTAAATTCAACAAAAAGCAATTCTCTCACATCTACATTATAAATGCGAGAAAACTGAGCAAGCTCATCTGCAGATATACTTCTCTTACCTGCTTCCATTTCGCTCATGGTCGTCTTCTTCAAGTTCATGAGCTTTGCAGCTTCATCCTGAGTAAAACCTGCCCTAACACGCGCTTCTTTTAGCTTTTTAGTTGTAAATTCCGACATTTTTGAACCTCCTTCTAAGTTCGGATATTCCGAACTTTTTCAAAATGGTCTTTTTTTAACGTTCGGATTTTCCGAACTTTTACCTTGAATTTTTGTTCGAATGTAGTCAGCAAAAATGTATGAAGTACCCCGGCAGCTTAATTGAATTTTATTTTTGTGTAAAAAAATATAGGGTGTCTAAGCAGACACCCTATACTAGGAATAGCTTTATTTCAATCTTTTCTGGGTAATGGAAAGTATTTTCCGGATGATAAATCCTCATACTTTGTCTCATGAAATCTTTGGAGATTTCAAAAGTTCCCAAAAAACAGCTCGGATCTTTTACTGACGTGACTCGGCGATAGCTGCCTGTGCCGCTGCCAATCTTGCTACAGGTACACGGTATGGTGAGCAAGAAACATAGTCCAGACCAATGGAATGGCAGAACTCTACGGAAGAAGGATCTCCGCCGTGCTCTCCACAGATACCGCAATGTAACTTCTCATTCTCCGGGCGACCAAGCTTAAGAGCTGTATCCATTAACTTACCAACACCGGTCTGGTCGAGCTTAGCGAATGGGTCAGACTCGAAGATCTTGTTGTCATAGTATGCACCTAAGAACTTACCGGCGTCATCACGAGAGAAGCCGAAGGTCATCTGAGTCAGATCGTTTGTACCGAAGCAGAAGAAATCAGCTTCCTTAGCGATCTCGTCAGCTGTCAGAGCAGCTCTTGGGATCTCGATCATGGTACCAACCTCGTATGTCAGGTCAGATCCTGCTGCTGCGATCTCAGCATCAGCAACCTCTACAACGATATCCTTAACGAACTTGAACTCCTTAACCTCACCAACCAGTGGGATCATGATCTCAGGAACAAGGTTCCAATCCGGATGAGCCTTCTTAACTTCGATGGCTGCACGGATAACAGCGGTTGTCTGCATCTTTGCAATCTCTGGATATGTAATGGTCAGACGGCATCCACGGTGACCCATCATTGGGTTGAACTCCTTCAGACCCTCGATGATGCTCTTGATCGTCTCAACAGACTTGCCCTGAGCATCAGCAAGCTTCTTGATGTCATCCTCTGCAGTAGGAACGAACTCATGAAGAGGTGGATCAAGGAAACGGATGGTTACCGGGTTGCCCTCCATTGCCTCGAATAACTGCTTGAAGTCATCCTGCTGATATGGAAGGATCTTAGCGAGAGCTGCTTCTCTCTCTTCTACTGTATCGGAGCAGATCATCTCACGGAATGCTGCGATACGGTTCTCATCGAAGAACATATGCTCTGTACGGCAAAGACCGATACCCTGAGCACCAAGCTCACGAGCCTTCTTTGCATCAGCCGGTGTATCTGCATTGGTACGAACCTTCATGGTTCTGTACTTATCAGCCCAAGCCATGATGCGGCCGAACTCACCTGCGATCTTAGCATCTACGGTCTTGATCTCACCGTCATAGATGTTACCGGTTGTACCATCGATAGAGATGTAATCTCCCTCAACAAATGTCTTACCGCCTAATTCGAACTTCTTGTTCTCTTCATCCATCTTGATGTCGCCACAGCCGGATACACAGCACTCACCCATACCACGGGCAACAACGGCAGCGTGGGATGTCATTCCACCACGAACGGTAAGGATTCCCTCTGCAGCCTTCATACCTGTAATATCCTCCGGAGAGGTCTCAAGACGAACCAGGATGACCTTCTCGCCACGGCCAGCCCACTCTTCAGCATCATCTGCTGTGAATACCACCTTACCACAAGCAGCTCCCGGTGAAGCACCAAGTCCCTTTCCGATTGGTGTCGCAGCCTTCAGTGCTGCTACATCGAACTGTGGGTGAAGAAGTGTATCAAGGTTACGAGGATCGATCATTGCAACAGCCTCTTCCTCTGTCTTATGACCCTCATCTACAAGATCACATGCGATCTTCAGAGCAGCGGTTGCTGTTCTCTTACCGTTACGGCACTGCAGCATGTAAAGCTTCTTATTCTCAACAGTGAACTCCATATCCTGCATATCATGGTAGTGATTCTCAAGTGTCTCACAAACCTTGATGAACTCGCCATAAGCCTCAGGGAATTCCTTCTCCATCTGAGCGATTGGCATTGGTGTACGAACACCGGCTACAACGTCCTCACCCTGTGCGTTGATCAGGAACTCTCCCATCAGCTTCTTCTCTCCGTTTGCCGGATCACGGGTGAAAGCAACACCTGTACCTGAGTTATTATTTAAGTTACCGAATACCATTGGCATTACGTTAACTGCTGTACCCCATGAGTATGGGATATCATTGTCACGACGGTATACGTTTGCACGAGGGTTATCCCAGGAACGGAACACTGCCTCGATAGCAAGCTTTAACTGCTCAACAGGATCAGATGGGAAGTCCTCGCCTAACTGCTTCTTGTACTCTGCCTTGAACTGAATAGCCAGCTCCTTAAGATCGGCAGCTGTCAGATCAACGTCGTACTGTACCCCTTTCTCTTCCTTCATCTTATCGATGAGCTGTTCAAAATATTTCTTACCGACTTCCATTACAACATCGGAGAACATCTGGATAAATCTTCTGTATGAGTCGTATACGAAACGCTCAAATGCCGGATCCGGGTTACCCTTGATCATTGCCTCAACAACTTCGTCGTTAAGTCCAAGGTTCAGGATCGTATCCATCATTCCTGGCATTGAAGCACGTGCTCCGGAACGGACAGAAACAAGAAGCGGATTCTCGAGATCACCGAACTTCTTACCGTTCTCTTTCTCCATCCAAGCAACGCCTTCCATTGTCTGGGCCATGATCTCGTCGTTGATCTTACGTCCATCCTCGTAATATTGTGTACATGCTTCTGTTGTAATTGTGAACCCCTGTGGAACAGGAAGACCAATTTCTGTCATCTCTGCAAGGTTAGCACCCTTACCACCAAGCAGATTTCTCATAGACATGTTACCTTCTTTGAAGGTATAAACCCATTTGTTTGCCATTTTTACTTCCTCCTAATTTCTTGTCTATAACGGATCCCCTTTTCGTGTCGCAAAACGAGTATGATCCTTGACACCGCAAATGCAAGTGCTATTTGTTGTGTCCTTATGTATTTTAACACAAAATCTTGTGCGTTCAAGGATATTTTTGGTATATATGTACATTCAATCCTTTAACGTGTGGACGTGTTTAGTCTGTCAATTTCTACACGATATCGTTTTATTTGCTTTATTGTTTTATTTTTCACAAGTTTCTATACATTTCAAACTATTTACGCCCACTTTTGGCATGTTATTATAGCTTTAGTTTTTATCTGATTGCGAAATTTTAACCAATACGAACCGTCAATTTTTGTGCATTTTGTCATCGCTCATTTTGAGCCTTTTCCGTCATTTTTTCCAATGTTACATTTTTTAAGCGAAAATTCTAAAAAATATAACACGTTCCAAAAGGATTTCTTCTATCCCCTTTTGCCTCTAAGTGGTATTCTGAAAAAAATATTCTTAAACGGAGGTTATAAAGAAATGGTTAACTGGCTGAAAGATGCAGTATTTTATGAAATTTACCCACAGTCCTTTCAAGACAGCAACGGGGATGGCATCGGTGATATCGACGGTATCACCTCAAGACTTGACTATATAAAGGAGCTTGGCTTTAACGCCCTCTGGATCAATCCGTGCTATGATTCCCCCTTCAAGGATGCCGGCTATGATGTCCGCAACTACAAAAAGGTCGCTTCCCGATACGGCTCAAACGAGGATCTCTACCGTCTCTTTGGAGAGGCACACAAGCGCGGGATCCATGTCCTGTTAGATCTGGTTCCGGGCCACACCTCAGAAGAGCATCCATGGTTCGTAGAAAGCGGAAGACAGGAACGAAATGCTTATTCCGACCGCTATGTCTGGGCTGACTATGCCTGGGCCATGACCGGTCGACCTTATATTGCCGGTGAATGTGAACGAGACGGCATCTACATGCTTAACTTTTTCAAATCTCAGCCGGCCTTAAACTATGGTTTCGGCGAGATCGACGAAGACTGGCAGATGCCGGCAGACTGCCCTGCTGCCATTGAGACAAGGGAGGCCATGAAGGATGTCATGCGGTTCTGGATGGACCGGGGCTGCGACGGTTTCCGGGTGGATATGGCAGACTCCCTTGTTAAAAATGATACCAAGGACAAAGCTTTTACCCAGAAAATCTGGCAGGATGTGCGTCAGATGTTCGACAAGGATTATCCGGAATGCGTTCTGATCTCAGAATGGGACAACCCTTCCCAGTCCATTCCCGGCGGTTTTCACAGTGATTTCACCCTGGACAACCCTGGCTCCGGCTACCGCACCCTGTTCCGTGATTACAGAGACGATCCTGACAACAAAGGCAGCAACCCGGCCATCCTCACAAAGGACCACAGCTTCTTCCGTAAGGATGCCGGCGGAAACATTCTGCGGTTTCTGGACAAGTTCCTTCCCCACTATGAAGCCGTAAAAGGAAAGGGATATATCAGCCTCATCTCCGGCAACCACGACACACCGCGACTGCGCCGCACCTTAGATCCCGATGAGCTGAAAGTTGCCTATGGTTTCCTGTTTACCATGCCGGGCGTTCCTTTCATGTACTACGGCGATGAGATCGGTATGCGCTACATCGACAACCTTCCTACCAAGGAGGGCGGCTACAGCCGTACCGGAACCCGTACACCGATGCAGTGGGATCACAGCAGGAACATGGGATTTTCCACTGCCTTTCCGGAAGATCTTTACCTGCCTCTTGACCCTTCGGATGATGCACCTTGTGTCGAAGAACAGCTGGGAAAAGAAGACTCTCTTCTTGAGACCGTTCGTTCTCTCATCGCCCTTCGACACAGTCAGGCGGATCTGCAGGCAGACGGAACCTTTGAACCGGTATACGCAAAAGCAGACTGTCCCCTGTTCCTCTATCGTAGAGGCAGCCTGATCTGTGGTGTTAATCCTTCTTCCTCTGCTATTACCGTAAAGGCCTCTGAGGTCAAGGACGGTTTTGGCGATCAGCTTTTATATTCCATCGGATCTGCTGACATATCCGGCGACGACCTGACACTGGGCGCTCAGTCCTTTGTTGTCTTGGCTTAACTGAAAAGAGCCTGTGAAACGATTGTTTCACAGGCTCTCTTTGTATTTATTTTACCTTGAATGAATAGGTGCAATTAGCAGCTCCGTATACTTTCACAATATACCACTTGCCCTTCTTCACCTTAAACTTCGCAGATGTTCCATTGATGCTGACTGAAGTCGTAACAAGCTTAAGTGCAGATCCCTTCTTATATACCTCGATATCACTGGCATAGGAACTTCCTGCATTACAGGTCAGCTTAACGGTTCCGTTCTTTGTTGCCTTAAACTGATAGTAATCAGCATCATCCTTATACTCCAAGAGTCCCTTGGTGAGCTTGCCGGCCTTTACAACCTTCGCCTTCTTAGCGCTGTTTGGTACATCCACAGCTCCCTTTAACTTAAAGGAATATTCCCTCGGATCACCGTTCCAGCGTGTAACGCGTACATAATAATTGGTATTCTTCTTCAGACGGATATATCCGGAAGAAAGAGTCTCTGCTCCCAGGCTGTTATAGCGGAAAGAAGCTACCAGAGATGCCTTGGAACCGGTGGTATCCTTGTAGATCGCATAATCATTGGATGCCCAGTGACCGGAGGTCGCAGATACCTTAACCAGATCGAACTTACCGGAATTAAACTTAAAGCAGTCCGCATCATCCTCTGTGTAGATCTGTCCGGATGTAAGACTTCCCATCTTGATGGACTTGGCAGACTTCAGATGATTGGAGACATCCGATACCTTTGTTGCGATCACTCCTACCGTCTCATCCGATGCGTAAGGTCCCTCAATGCAGAGCAGATATGGATCCTTGGAAGCCGGAAGATTGTAGTAATATCCCTTTGGATTATCAGACTCTGTATGCGCCTCGCCCTTCACATTCACATAGATGCGGTTGGTCAGCTTCTTAATGCTGAAAGAAGAATGAACCTTATTCCCATCCGATGTGATGGTGGCATCGATCATAGTATCTTCCTTCACATAGAACTTATAGTAAAGCTTCTGATTCTTGGAATTCTCAGAGAAGTTGGCTGTAACGCCCTGAAAAATATCAATGGTCTCTGCACTGTCCATGGTTGTTGCAGCCTCTGCCACAACCGGTGCTGTAAATCCCGTTACCGGTGCTGATGCCACAACAGTAGCAGCAAGAAACATTGCCGCAAGTGTCCTTGTTCGTAGATTGTTTCTCATAATGTACTCTCCTCTTCGAATGAAATAAAATATTATTCTAGCATGGTATTCCCCAACACATGCCAAAAATATTTTATCAAAAGAAAATATTTACAGCAAGCTGGTCTTTCATTTTGATATAATAAGACATACTTTTTTAACACACCAAACAGGGGGATGATTTATGCATTTCAAGAAACATGTAACAGGATTTTTGGGAATCACAGCGGTTGTGATCGCTTCCGTTCTGATCTCTGCCACCACTCCGGTTCAGGCCAAGGTCGCTAAGAGCCTGACCTCCACCTCGCTCCTTTCCACTGAGCTGACAAAGAACAACGGGTCCATCAAAGTTCAGATCGACAACACCCGCAAGAGCCTGACCTTTACCCTAAAGGGCTGCAGGCAGTATTCCGGAAGAGCCATTACCTGCGATCACGAACTAAGAGAAGATAGCGGTTTCTCCAATATCCTGGTGGACGAAAATGGAAACGCCAGCTTAAAGGCGGACCTCTCCTCCCTCAAAGAATCCACCAATTCTCTTTGGGCCTACCGCTCCAACAAAACTTACTCAACGGATATGGATTATTCTTCCATGTCCTACACCGGTTTTTTAAAGCTCAGCATTAAAAAAAGCTCCGGTCAATACTTTTTCTACTCTCCTGCAGGAAAGAACGAAAAAGCCTTCCGTGAATCTCTGGACAAAAACTATTCTCCAAAGACAAAACGGTCGCCCTACTACACACAGAATCTGACCTATGGGAAGAAGATCAAGGCGAAGACCAAAGCTATCATTAAAAATTGTAAGACCCGATCCGAGAAGATCAAGGCGATCCACGACTGGCTCGGCAAGAACATTCAGTACAACTACGCTGCCCTCTATGCCCCCAGCGGAAGTAATATCCAGTGGAATTCCGCCGATCCGGACTGGGTATTTAAAAATAAAAAGGCCGTCTGCTCCGGCTACGCAAGACTGGCCCGGGTCATGTACACCTACGCCGGTGTCCCATGCCTTAACATTGTCGGAACAGCCCAGAGCGGACTTACCAGCGGCACAGATTACAACACCCCCAACCATGAATGGAATGCTGTTTATCTCAGCGGCAGCTGGCGGATCCTCGACATCACCTGGGACAGCCCCAACAAATACTACGGCAAGAACGACCAACAAAATATCAAAGGAGAAGCTCCTCGTTACACCTATTACGGCATCACGCCCTTCGTCCTTGGCATGGACCACATCTCATTATCTGTCTCCTGACAGAAGACTACGGGAGGAAGTAACCCGTCAGGATCACTTCCTTCCATACAGCGATGTACTCTCTTGTGGCATAGGTCGGTAACATCCACCAGTCTGTCTTGGCCGGCTGACCATAGACAGCGGAAGCGATCCCTTCCGCTTTTGCCAGACACTGAGAACGGTACAGGTGGAAATCCTGCGTCACAAGAACGACGGCATCCGACGGCAGCCGGTTCTCCTCCAGGATCCGTTTGGAATACTCCATGTTCTCTTCTGTATCTGTCGACTGATCTTCGATATACAGCCGACTCGCTTCGATCACAGGAACCTCATCCTTCGCTTCTACTCCCTGACGGCGACAGGCATCCTGATAATGCTTTGCATCCCTGGATGCCAGAGACGGATCCGTCAGATAACGATAGGCGCACTCAGCCTCAGAGATCCTCTCCCCTGTGCCCTTTCCTCCGGAAAGGATCGCCTTTGCTCCCGGCGTCTGTTCCAGATAGACACGGGTCGCTTCAATTCTCTGTCGAAGCATCCTTGTGGGTCTTTCTCCACGGACTCCGCAGCCAAGTAAAATTACGGTAGCATTCTCATTCTCTGTCCGGTGAAAAGTTCCACGTACCATCAGTACAGCCACTGATGCCAGCAGAATCACCACCATCACAATCAGGATCCATCCTATCATCTTTTTTACCCGTTTTCTGCCCTTTTCATCATATCCAATGGAATCATCCGCAATAAAACGTCCCAGACCACCTCTCTGGATCAAAACAGTCTCCCGACCCATATCATGGTTGAAGGTCCGAACCGGATTCCCCTTCATACGGTGAGAACCGTAAGGATCCTGATCTTCCTTCACCTTTTGTCCATGGATCTGCAGCCATCCATAGATCAGAATACACAGTGCCAGAAGATACCCCGTCGCATTACCGAAATTAATGATACCGTAGCAAAGCAGCGGCGGCAGGTACAACAAAAATACTACAATCGCAAGCAGGATCGCGATCCCGCCTTTTACTTTTTTTAACATATATTATCCCCTAAAGAAAGAGCCCCGACAAGCGGGGCCCTCCTATGATCACTTTGTTGGATTAGAATGTAAACTTCTCTGCGAAGTATGCATCAAGGTCTGCAATAGCTACTCGCTCCTGCTCCATGGTGTCACGATCACGAACAGTTACTGCATGATCTTCCTCTGACTCGAAATCGTAGGTTACGCAGAATGGAGTACCGATCTCATCCTGACGGCGGTAACGCTTACCGATATTTCCTCTATCATCAAACTCACAATTGTACTTCTTGGAAAGCTGTGCAAAGACTGCCTCAGCACCCTCGTTCAGCTTCTTGGAAAGTGGAAGCACTCCGATCTTCACAGGAGCCAGTGCCGGATGGAAGTGAAGGACGGTTCTCATGTCCGGCTTCTCTTCTGTTCCGATGTTCTCCTCATCGTATGCCTCGCAGAGGAATGCAAGTACAACTCGGTCAGCACCAAGAGATGGCTCGATTACGTATGGAAGATACTTCTCTCCCTTAGCGTCATCGAAGTATGTCATATCCTGACCGGATACCTCCTGATGACGGCCGAGATCGTAATCGGTACGATCAGCAATACCCCAAAGCTCGCCCCAACCAAACGGGAAGGTATACTCGATATCCGTCGTTCCCTTGGAATAGAATGCAAGCTCCTCCGGATCATGGTCACGAAGACGCATATGCTCTTCCTTGATGCCGAGAGATAAGAGCCAGTCACGGCAGAAACCTCTCCAGTACTGGAACCACTCCAGGTCTGTTCCCGGCTCACAGAAGAACTCCAGCTCCATCTGCTCGAACTCACGGGTACGGAATGTAAAGTTACCCGGTGTGATCTCGTTACGGAAGGACTTACCTACCTGACCGATACCGAAGGGGAGCTTCTTACGGGAGGTACGCTGTACATTCTTGAAGTTAACGAAAATACCCTGTGCTGTCTCCGGACGAAGGTAAACGGTATTGGAGCTGTCCTCTGTTACACCCTGGAAGGTCTTAAACATCAGATTGAACTCACGGATCTCTGTAAAGTTGTGCTTACCGCAGGATGGGCAGACAACACCGTTCTCCTCGATCCAGCTCTCCATCTGCTCCTTTGTCCATCCATCTACAGAGGATGTCAGTTCGATCCCCTTTGCCTGTGCATGATCCTCAATGATCTTATCTGCACGGAAACGCTCATGACACTCCTTACAATCCATAAGAGGATCAGAGAAACCACCGATGTGACCGGATGCAACCCAAGTCTGTGGATTCATAAGGATGGCGCAATCTACACCTACGTTGTATGGACTCTCCTGGATGAACTTCTGCCACCAGGCACGCTTTACGTTGTTCTTTAATTCAACGCCCAGGTTACCGTAATCCCAGGTATTGGCAAGGCCACCATAAATCTCAGAACCCGGGTATACAAAACCTCTTGCCTTTGCCAGAGCTACGATCTTGTCCATTGTCTTTTCCATAATCTTCTTCCTCTCTTAGTTATAAAAAATATAGGTAAGGAGTGTATCATCCTCATCTCCTGAGGCGATCTCCACCGTATCTTCACTGATCAGCTTGCTTCCTGTTGCGGAGACGGCATAAATGCTTCCGTCTACCTTAACGGCGGTGTTTTCTTTAATGATCAGCACCCTGGCACTTGCCGCCGGCGCCTTCTTGCCGCCAAAAATCTTCGCATCTCCCGATACAACGCTTGTACCGGAAAGACGGTTCTTTTTCGTCATGACTCTATAGGTGTCACTAAAATCATATCCGGCCTTTTTAGCATCCGCCACACTTCCGCTAAAGACCTCATAGCCGGTAAAATCACTGTAGACCGATACATTCTTGTACGTCGTACGTACATACACCTTATCCTTCTTAACAGAATACCGGTTCAGCTTAACATCCCCATCCTCATGGGCGTTGTTATAGGCCTCGATCTGTTCAGACACATAGGCCTTCAACTCTTTGGCATTATATCGGTCATCCTTAAGGGAGGCATTCTCCTCATATACAACCGTTCCATCCGACTTCAAAGTCAAAAGGTCGATGTCACTTCTCTTCTCGAAAACTCCGTTCCATACCGCGATTCCAAGTCCTATGCCTGCAACTACAAGTAAAATAAAGATCAGCAGTGCTCTTTTCCTTCTGCGGATGATCTGTCTGCGGCGCTTCTCCCGTAAAAGTCTCAGCTCCTCCGGGGAACGTTTCCTACGTCTCGGTTGTTCACTCATATACTCAGTACTCCTCCGAATACCCCTTTCTTGTTTCCGCCACCCCCTGGCGCAAAGATCCGTTCTATTATACGCTTCTTTTCATTATTTTACAAAGAAAAGATTACAATCCAAGGAATTCTTCCGACTTATATTTATGCCCGCTGTATACCCTTCGCCAGGAACGTACCAAAGATGTCAATTCTTCCAGTACCTGTGGCTTAAGATCAAAGGAAAAAAGCTTTGGCAGGGGAGTCGACAGAATATACTGCAACGCATACAGAGCAGACACCGACAGGGGACGGATATCCACCGGCAGAGAAGACGTTTCCTTATGGCAGTCCGCACAAAAACAGCCGCCTGCTTTTACAGAAAAGAAGGACAGCTGCTTTTCTTTTGCTTCTTTGCCACAGCCCACACAGGAGAATACATTGGGATACTCTCCGTTGCAGCCCAGGGTCCGTATCTCATAGACCAGCCGGATCAGATCAGGGCTTTGCTTTTTCTTCTCCAGTGCCCGAAGGGTCAGATACAGAAGGTTGAGTCGCTCAGACTCGTCCACATTCTCCCTTCCGTAATATTCTGCCACTTCCAGAAAATAGTAGCCATACCATACATCGGTCAGATCTTTTAACAGCTGGTCAAAGCGTGCCGTGATCTTAACCGACCGAAGGGTGTAGGCACTTCTTCCCGAATACAGCGAAAAATTCCCAAAGCAAAAGGGATTGCCTGCTGCAAGCAGAGGACTGTTTGGTTTTACCGCCCCTCGTGCAAAAGCCGAGACCTTCCCCAGTTCCTTTGTCAGAAGAACCACCCTTTTGTCCGTCTCCCCCACCGGCATGGAGGAGACCACAATGCCACTGGCCATGATCTGATTATCCATAGATCCTACTCATCTTCTTCCTTGCGGTATCCGTAGTTCGCAATCAGAACATCGGAATCTCTCCAGCGCTCTTTGACCTTGACCCAGAGGCGCAGATTGACCTTGCAGCCAAGAAGACGCTCGATCTCAAACCTTGCGTTGGTTCCGATCTTCTTGAGCATACTTCCCTGCTTACCAATGATGATTCCCTTATGAGAGTCCCTCTCACAGATAATGGTTGCATCAATATCACAAAGCCGTTTTCCGGGACGATCCTTCATCTGTTCAATGGTAACCGCTATACCGTGGGGCACCTCATCACTCAATGCGTGAAGCGCCTTCTCACGGATCATCTCTGCACAGATGGCACGCTCCGGCTGATCCGTTATAGTATCTTCATCAAAGAAGTAAGGTCCCTCCGGGAGATACTGATAGATCGTAGCCAGGAGATCATCACACCCCTGTCCCCGAAGCGCAGACACCGGAACGATCTCCGCAAACTCCATCAGATCCTTATAGGCAGCAATGGACGTCAGGATCTGCTCATGACGAATGGTATCGATCTTATTGATCACAAGAATGACAGGCGTACTCTGGGCTTTCAGCTGTTCCGCAATAAAATGGTCGCCGCCACCTACAAACGCATCCGGTTCCACTAACCAGAGGATCAGATCCACACCCTTAAGGGCTGCGGCCGTCACCTTGGTCATGTACTCTCCCAGCTTGTTCTTCGCCTTATGGACGCCCGGTGTATCCAGGAATACCACCTGTCCCCGTTCATCCGTATAAACGGTCTCAATCCGGTTACGTGTGGTCTGTGGCTTATTGGATGTGATGGCGATCTTCTGGCCGATCATATGATTCATAAGGGTCGACTTACCCACATTTGGTCTTCCGATGATCGTCACAAATCCACTTCTTAAATTCTTGTCTGTTCCCATATTATCTCCTTATGCATTCAGGCTTTCGATCTGATCGAAAAGATCCGCATCTTTCTCGATGGCAGCCTCATTACCGATGGCAACGATACAGTTGTCCTTCAATGCCGCCTCAATAGGATCTGCCAATGCACGAATATCTTCCACATCCGCATCGAGAACCTCTTCTCTTTCCTTCTGTAACTTATCATAGGATACGCCGGTAAGAACAGAGGTAAGATCTCTCTGTCCCACAGAAGCCGGTGTAAGAGGTGTATCCATATTGCTGATGGCTCCAATGACATACTTTGTCATATCACGCTTGCTGACATCAAAGTTACGAAGGTACTCAGGAATCTTTTCAAACACCTCGTTCGATGCTGAAAGATTCGGATCACGATAGGTGGTAAAGGTTGCAATTCCACTCCTAAGGAAGTTGCTGCCGCAGCCGTAGGCTCCACCCTTAACACGAATATTGATCCAAAGGTAATCATAGCTTAAGATCACCCGAAGGATCTTCATTGCGCCGCTATATGCAAAATCTCTGGCTGCAAAATCTCCCACACGACCGATGTAGTTGACTGCCGCTGAGGTCTTGATGGCTTCCCGACGCGGATGTCTTCCAAGGTCTAATGCCGGAACCTCTTCCTTATGATCCGGATAAAGCTTTGCCAGTCCCTCCGACATATAGTCTCGGATCAGCTGCATGGAAGCGGTCTTACCGACGGTATGCAGTACAAGGTGATTTCTTGTGAAGACCTTCTTCATCATCTCGTCCATCTTCTTCTGGAACGAAGCGATCCTCTCATCATAATGCTCTGCAAAATCCTGAAGGAACCGGTAATAATCCACTCCGCCGGTGGCATCATTATAGGCAGCTGCCGGAGAGAAATTAGAGGTTGCCCGAACCGATGCAATCGCATTACCGCTGGACATAAAGCGCATTTCCACCGCACTCTTCTCCTCCATTAAAACTTCGCGGATACGCTTGGTATCAGAGAAGTCAGAGGTAAACAGCATCTGGGAAAGCAGATGCATGGCACTGTCTGCCTCCTGATACATAAACTTCGTACGGATGTCCGCAAAGAATCGATAGTCCTTTGTTACAGCGCCCGGAAGAGGATCCCTGTCTCCGCAGTCTGTCCGGATAGCACGTACATCCGCTGCCATACTTCCGGTGTGAAGATTTACCTGGGTTGAAAAATCACGGTAGCTGTACTTCTCTGTATTCAAAAGACCTAACAGACGCATTCCAAAGGCAAAGGCCGGAGCATCGGACAGGCCGATCTCACCTGCATCAAACAAAATATTCAGGTAATCAATTCCATTGGTCTCTTTATCGGTATAAACCACCGGGATACCCTGCTCTAAATGGATCACCCCTGTGATCTCCTTGGTGTTTTTATTTAAGTCTCTTCTGGAGAGAAGCGGAATGGTCTCAAGCTCTTCCTGGGTACTTGGGGTGTCCTGGTATTCCTTAAGGTGGGCTGTCGCCGCCACGATCTGATCAATCTGCTCCGGTGACATGGAAGCCTTCTTCTCAGCCAGCTTCTTTGCCAGCTTTTCCTCCTCTTCACCTGCCAAGCCCGGCTTCGGAAGCGCACACACCACAGAACAATGGGTATTGTTCAAAAGGTACGTTTTGATCAGCTCCTCAAAATAACCGGTTCCGATCTCCTTTTTCAGTTCCTCTAAAACAGCAAGCTCCTTCAGGTGAAGGAAAGGATCCTCCTTATCATAGATCCAGGAATCCAGGATGCCAAGGCCGTAGATCAGTCCCTTCGGATAGCTGCCAAAATCCGCCTCACGGTACTTAAACTCTGCTGAATTGAGGGCAGCCATCAGAGTATCGCTGTCCAGTCCCTTTTCCGCTTCCTCTGTTAAAACACGGCGAACCAGTTCTACAAACTCCTGCTTTTTCTCCGGATCACTGCCTTTTACAATGATGGAAAAATAAGGCTGAAGCATTGCTGTCTGATATCCTCCGCTGACATCATTGCCGATTCCGGCATCGATGATAGCCTGACGAAGAGGCGCTCCCGGAGCAGAAAGCAAAGCATAGTCCAATACATCAAAAGCCTCATACAGCTTTGCATCCAGCGCATCCCCCGCTACAAAGTTCATAGACAGATAGGTCTTTGCACCGGTATCCTCTCCAACAGAAACAGGATAGGAAACCTCGATCTCCCTTGGCTCCTTGAAGGCTTCCTGCATCTTCACCTCGGAGTCCAGTTCGATCCTATCATACTCACTCAGATACTTCTCATCCAGGTAACGCAGCTGTTCTTCCATATCGGTGTTACCATAGATATAGATATAGGAGTTCACAGGATGATAATATCTTCTATGGAAATTTAAAAACTCCTCATAGGTAAGATCCGGAATATTCTTTGGATCTCCACCGGACTCTACACCATAGGCTGTATCCGGATAAAGGGAGCTCATGATCTGACGATCCATGACATCATCCGGTGAGGAATAGGCGCCCTTCATCTCGTTGTACACAACACCATTGATGGTGAGGTCATCCGAAGGATCCTTCATCTCATAGTGCCAGCCCTCCTGACGGAAGATCTCTTCATACCGGTAGATATTCGGATGAAGTACCGCATCCATATAGACATCCATCAGATTACGGAAGTCCGTCTCATTGGTGGAGGCAATCGGATAAACCGTCTTATCCGGATACGTCATGGCATTTAAAAAGGTATTCAAAGATCCCTTGACCAGCTCCACAAACGGATCCTTGGTTGGATACTTCTTCGATCCACAAAGAACTGTATGCTCGATAATATGTGGAACACCGGTGGAATTTTCCGGCGGTGTACGGAAACCGATGTAAAACACCTTATTATCATCGTCATTCTCCACCAAAGCAATGGTTGCTCCACTCTTCTTATGACGAAGTACGGTTCCATCGGAATGCACATCGGTTAACTTTTCCTGCTTGATCAGCTCATAGGCTGATGGGATATTTTTGATCATATATTTTACTCCTTTGTATGTACGTCGATCTGTTGATATGGAATGGTTATTCCTTCGGAATCAAACGCAAGCTTCACCTCTTCGTTCAGCCTCCAGAGCACCGTCCAGTAATCCTCCATGGGAACCCAGAGCTGAAGCCCCAGATTCACAGAGGATGCCGCCAGTTCTCTTACGAAGACCTTCACCTCGGTGCCCTGCTTTAATTCCGGCACGCTCTTTCCAAGGTTCAGGAGGATCTCTTTCGCTTTTTTTATATCATCCTCATAACCAATGGAGAAGGTCTGATTGATCATTCTCTGATCCGCTGTGGTCACATTGGTAAGAGAGGAATTAGCCAAAACTCCATTGGGAACCACTACGATCTTATTCTCAATGGTACGAAGTCTTGTGTAAAAAATAGAAATAGAAGATACAGTTCCCTCGTTGCGATGGGTATCCTCAATAATGTAATCTCCTACCCGAAAGGGCTTAAGAAGCAGGATCAAAACCCCTCCTGCGAAGTTGGCCAGTGCTCCCTGCAGAGCCAATCCTGCTGTAAGTCCAAGGGATGCTACACCTGCTGCAACAGAACTTGTCTGCACGCCGAAAAGATTCAGAATCACTGCTCCGATCACCACATATCCGATGACCTTAAGAATCCCGTCCACAAACTGGCAGACTCCCTTGTCCACCTGCCGGTGTTCCATCCCCCTAAGAGCCAGTCGGCGAAGCATCCGCCAGATCCTCACTCCAATGAAATAGACCACAAAGGCCAGGATCACACTGGCCACAAAATCAAGACCTCCGGAGAGGAATTTTTCCAGCCAGGCCTTCAGTACACCTTCTTTTATATTTAATTCCATGCTTCATAACCTTTCTGCCGCTTTTATTCACTTACAGCGTTTCTATCATAGCAGACTTTCTCTTTGAATTCTATAAGCCGTTGGAACACATTTTCTCCGATTACTCAGTTGAAACGTACTGTGTTTTTAACCAAAAAACAAAGGTTATACAGGAAAAGGCCTTGCTTAGATGATGCAATCATCTAAGCAAGGCCCTTTTAATCTTATCGATCCAATTCATGTATAAAAAGTCCACTTCGAAGCTTCGGCTCAAACCAGGTGGACTTCGGCGGCATCAGCCTGCCGGCATCCGCCACAGCAAACAGTTCTGCTATGGATGTAGGGTACATGGCAAAAGCTACAACCGCATCGGTTCTGCAGCGCTTCTCCAGCTCCTTTAATCCCCGGATTCCACCAACAAAGTCAATACGCTCATCCGTCTTAGGATCCTTAATGCCAAGCACCGGTGCAAGAATCTGATCCTGCAGGATCGAAACATCAAGACCCGCCACCGGATCGTCGGAGCGAACCTCGCTTTTAAAAGCAAAATTGTACCAGGTATCGTCTAAATACATGGAAAAACCACCCTTAAACTCCGGACGGATCGGTGCTCTTCCCTGGCGACGAAGATCTGCAACAGACTTGACCTTATTTAAGAGTTCCATAGAAGTCAATCCATTCAGATCCCTGATCACACGGTTATAATCCATGATCTTAAGCTCTTCATCCGGAAAAAGAACCGAAAGGAAATAGTTAAACTCCTCCTCTCCCGTATAACCCGGATGCTCCGCTCTTCGCTTCTGTCCCACTTTCACAGCGGATGCCGCCCTGTGATGACCATCAGCAATATAGATGGAGTCGATTCCGGAGAACGCATTGGCAATGACTGCAATATCCTCCGGCTTCTTTACGATCCATACACGGTGAGAGATACCGTCCAGCGTGGTGAAATCATACACCGGTGCCGTATGCTTGGTCTTGGTAACAATTCCTGTGATATCACTGTTACGGCGATACGCAAGGAAAATCGGTCCCGTCTGGGCATTGGTCGTATCAACATGAGCAATACGATCCTTCTCCTTTTCTGCACGGGTGTTCTCGTGCTTTTTGATTACGCCCTGCTCATAGTCATCTATGCTTGCACAAGCAACGATTCCCGTCTGCGCACGACCATTCATATTCAGTTCATAAATATAATAATACGGTGCATCATCCCGGACAAAGGAGCCATCCTCCACCCATTCCCAGAGAAGATCATGGGCTCTCTGGTAGACACGGGGGTCATACTCGCTTACATCCGAATCAAAAGCTGTCTCCGCCCGGTCAACCGCCAGGAAGGAGTGAGGGAACTTACGAACATGCTCGGTTGCCTCTGCTCTGTTATATACATCGTATGGAAGTGCTGCAATGGTCCGGGCCATATCTTCCCTTGGACGAATTGCTGCAAAAGGTCTAATGGTTGCCATAACTGCTTCTTTCTATAGGTTTATGCCCCTACTTATTTAACGATTCTTACACGGATCACGCCGTCTACTGCTGTCAGCTTCTCTACAACATCAGCTGCAACCGGTGAATCCACATCAAGGAGTGCATATGCATACTCACCGCGGCTCTTATTGGTCATATCTGCTACATTGATATTGGCATCACCTAAAATGGTGGTGTACTTCGCGATCAGTCCGCTCTTATTGAAGTGAAGGATTGCAAGACGTCCCGCTGCATTGCAGACACCCATGTTACAATCCGGATAGTTCACGGAGTGAGTAATGTTACCGTTCTCCATATAATCCATAATCTCATCCACAGCCATCTCTGCACAGTTCTCCTCAGCCTCCTCGGTAGAAGCTCCAAGGTGAGGTGTCGCAATAACACCCTCAACACCTGCTGTTACAGGATTCGGGAAATCGGTTACATAATGGCGCACCTTACCGGATTCGATTCCGGCTACAACAGCCTTCTCATCTACAAGGAGATCACGGGCGAAGTTTAAGATGATAACGCCCTTCTTCATCTGGTTGATGGCAGCTGTGTTGATCATCTCCCTGGTAGAATCAAGAAGAGGTACATGAACAGTGATAAAATCACACTCACGATAAATATCATCCACATTGGTCACATGCTTAACAGAACGGGAAAGGTTCCATGCTGCATTTACAGAAATATACGGATCATATCCATAAACTTCCATTCCGAAGTGTGTGGCAGCGTTCGCAACCTTGACACCGATCGCACCAAGACCAATCACACCAAGCTTCTTGCCTGCAAGCTCTGTTCCGGCAAAGCTCTTCTTTGCCTTCTCCATATCCTTTCCGACATTCTCGTTGTCCTTATTCTCCTCTACCCACTTGTTACCACCGATGATATCACGGCTTGCAAGGAGCATTCCTGCAAAGACCATCTCCTTGACCGCATTACTGTTAGCACCCGGAGTATTGAATACGACAATACCCTGCTTGGCACATTCATCCAGTGGAATGTTGTTAACACCGGCACCGGCTCTTGCAATGCAGGCAAGTCTGTCAGAAAAGGCCATATCATGCATCTTGGCAGAACGAACCAGGATCGCATCCGCATCATTCACTTCCTCGGTAGCCTTAAAATTTGTGGTGAAGCGCACCAGCCCCTTCGGACTGATGGCATTTAATGTATTATATGTAAACATGTATCTTTCTCCTTTTTCCATGGGCCTTCAAACGGCCTCTTTCAGCGATTCTTAGCTGTTCTTCTTCTCAAACTCTGCCATGAATGCAACCAGCTTCTCTACGCCTTCCTTTGGCATAGCGTTATAGATGGAAGCTCTCATACCACCTACTGTTCTGTGTCCCTTAAGGTTCTCAAAGCCTGCTGCCTTAGCCTCAGCTACAAACTTGGCATCAAGGTCTGCATCCCCTGTTACGAAAGGAACGTTCATAAGAGAACGGGAAGCCGGCTCAACGGTTCCCTTAAACAACTTGCTCTGGTCAAGGAAATCATACAGAACGGCTGCCTTCTCCTCATTGCGCTTCTTCATTGCCTCAAGTCCACCATTCTTAAGGAGCCACTTGAACACAAGACCGCAGATATAGATTGCCCAGCAGTTCGGTGTGTTGTATAAGGAATCGTTATCTGCCTGTGTCTTCCACTTCAGCATGGTAGGAGTTCCCTCAAGCACATCATCTGTAATCAGATCCTCACGGATAATGGCAATTACAAGACCTGCCGGTCCCACGTTCTTCTGAACGCCACCGTATACAACAGCATACTTGCTGACATCGATCGGCTCAGATAAGAAGCAGGATGATACGTCGGATACAAGGTCAACACCCTTTGTATTCGGAAGCTCATGGTAATGTGTTCCGTAGATGGTATTGTTCTCACAGATATATACATAGTCAAGATCATCTGTGATCGCAAGGTCAGAACAATCTGGAATATAAGAGAAGGTCTTGTCTGCAGAAGAAGCAAGCTCTACAACCTCACCATAGCGCTTTGCCTCCTGCGCAGCCTTCTTCGCCCACTGACCTGTTACAATGTAGCCGGCCTTCTTATTCTTCATAAGATTCATTGGTACAGCTGAGAACTGCTGGCTGGCACCACCCTGAAGGAATAATACCTTATAATTGTCCGGAATGTTCATCAGCGAACGAATGTCTGCTTCTGCTTCCTTAATAATGTCGTCAAACATCTTCGAACGATGCGACATCTCCATAACCGACATTCCACAGCCCTTGTAATCCATCATATCTGCTGCTGCTTCCTTCAGAACTTCCTCCGGCAGAACAGCTGGACCTGCTGAAAAGTTGTACACTCTAGACATCTGTTTTCCTCCTGTATCTTATATGTTGAGTTTCTTTTTGCGCCTTCCTTTTCCTGATGAAAACGCTTTGATTGTCCGCCGGTCGCGTCCACGCGTCCGCCCCCGACAATCACCTTACCTATATTACCATATTTGGGCAGATTTAAAAGATAAAATCTGCCCAAATTTCAGAAAATATTGTTTTTTTACAAACACACTTTAACGTATTGACGCGTTAGTCGTCCTCTTTTTTGTTCTTCTCTCTAAGATCCACATCGTCAAAGCAGTCACTGATCGGTGCTCCAGGTGCAACCATCGGCCATACTTTATCATCACTTCCAACGATCACATCAATCAGAACCGGACCTTCTGTCTCCATTGCCTCCTCCAGACATGCTTCAAACTCTGCCTGACTGGTGGCACGAAGTCCCTTTGCTCCCATGGCCTGTGCCAGCATAACGTAATCCACACCGTCATCCAGTACGGTGTTGGAATAACGCTTTCCATAGAAAAGATCCTGCCACTGGCGAACCATTCCAAGGACGTGGTTGTTCAGCACCACTTCTACGATAGGAAGCTTATTCCGTGTTGCTGTAGCGATCTCATTCATATTCATACGGAAACAACCGTCTCCGGCAATATTAAAGACCTTTTTCCCCGGGTTACCCACGGCCGCACCAATGGCTGCTCCAAGCCCGTACCCCATGGTTCCAAGTCCACCGGAGGTCAGAAGCTGACGCGGCCGGCTGAAATTATAGTACTGGGCTGCCCACATCTGATGCTGACCGACTTCTGTCACAATCAGAGCATCTCCCTGTGTCTTACGGTAGATGGCATCAATGGCAAACGGACCGGTCAGACCTTCCTTTGGAATCATCGTCGGGAATTTGTCCTTAAGGCCTTCGATATAACGCATCCAGTCCTTATGCTCCTGCTTTTTCAACTTTGGTAAAAGCTGGCGCAGCACTTCTCTTACATCCCCGATGATCTGGGCATCCACAACAATGTTCTTATTGATCTCTGCCGGATCTACATCGATCTGAAGAACTTTGGCATTCTTCGCGAAGGTCTTGGGATTACCAAGGACACGATCGGAAAATCTTGTTCCAATGGCAATCAGAAGATCACAGGATGATACGCCAAGATTACTTACCTTAGTACCGTGCATTCCAAGCATACCGGTATAACGTGGCAGGACTCCGCCGTAAGCACCCTTACCCATAAGAGAATCGCACACCGGCGCATCAATGGTATCCGCCAGCTCCTTAAGTTCCTCTGTCGCTCCGGAGATCACAGCGCCTCCGCCCACGAAAATATATGGCTTTTTGGCCGCTGCGATCATGGAAGCTGCTGTTTCTAGATCCGCAGGGGTGATATTCTCCACATTTCTCGGGATCTTTGGAATAACCACCTCTTCATATTCACAGAGGGAAGCGGTAACATCCTTTGTAATATCTACAAGGACCGGACCCGGACGACCGGTGTTGGCGATCTTAAATGCCCGTCGAAGAGTCTGGGCCAGCTTGTCTACATCCTTAACGATGAAGTTATGTTTTGTGATCGGCATGGTAATGCCTGCAATATCCACCTCCTGGAAGGAATCCTTACCCAGGAGAGGAACCGTAACATTACAGGTGATGGCCACCATAGGAACGGAATCCATATATGCGGTTGCAATTCCTGTTACAAGGTTGGTTGCTCCCGGTCCGCTGGTTGCAAAACAAACCCCCACCTTGCCGGTACTTCTGGCATATCCGTCTGCCGCATGGGAGGCACCCTGCTCATGACTGGTAAGTACATGGCGGATCTCATCGCTGTGCTTATAAAGTTCATCATATACGTTCAGGATCGCTCCACCGGGGTATCCAAAAACGGTATCTACTTTCTGCTCCAAGAGACATTTGATTACAATTTCTGCTCCTGTCAGCTGCATGTCCTTCTCCTCCTTATATCAAACTGTCTTATTGCTGACCAGGAACTTCAAGGATCGCTCCTCTGTTACCGGATGTAACCATAGCCTGGTATCTCTTAAGGTAACCGGTTGTTACCTTCGGCTCTCTCGGCTGCCACTTTGCCTTACGCTTTGCCAGTTCCTCATCGCTGACCTGAAGATTCAAGGTCATGGACGGGATATCAATATCAATGATATCGCCCTCTTCTACGAAAGCGATAGGGCCGCCAACGGCTGCCTCCGGTGATACATGTCCAATGGATGCTCCACGGCTTGCTCCGGAGAAACGTCCGTCAGTGATCAGTGCAACCGATGAGCCAAGTCCCATTCCTGCAATGGCAGATGTAGGATTGAGCATCTCCCGCATTCCCGGGCCACCCTTCGGTCCCTCATATCGGATCACGACGACATCGCCTTCAACGATCTTGCCACCCTTGATGGCTGCAATAGCGTCTTCCTCACAATCAAAGACACGGGCCGGACCGGAATGCTTCATCATCTCAGGGACAACAGCACTTCTCTTGACAACAGATCCATCCGGTGCCAGGTTACCCTTTAATACGGCCAGTCCACCTTCCTTACTGTATGGGTTGTCCAGCGGACGAATTACCTCAGGATTCAGGTTGACGCTGTTCTTGATCGCTTCTCCGATGGTCTTACCGGTTACTGTCATACAATCCTTGTTCAGAAGTCCTGCATCATCCAGCTCCTTCATAACCGCATAAACACCACCGGCCTCATTCAGATCCTCCATGTAGGTCGGACCTGCCGGTGCGAGATGACAGAGGTTCGGTGTCTTCTCGGAGATCGGATTGGCAAAGCTGATATCAAAGTCAAAACCGATCTCATGCGCAATGGCCGGTAAATGAAGCATGGAGTTTGTAGAACATCCAAGTGCCATATCAACCGTCAACGCATTCATGATGGAATCCTTGGTAATGATATCCCTTGGACGGATATTTTTCTTAAGCATATCCATAACAGCGTATCCTGCCTTCTTCGCCAGACGAAGTCTTGCAGAGTAGACAGCCGGGATGGTTCCGTTGCCCGGAAGACCCATTCCCAGAGCCTCTGTCAGACAGTTCATGGAGTTGGCTGTGTACATTCCGGAACAACTTCCGCAGGTCGGACATACATTCTGCTCAAAATGGCATACCTCTTCCTCTGTCATCTTACCGGCTGCATGGGCACCAACAGCCTCAAACATGGAGGAAAGGGATCTCTTCTTACCGTGAATGTGACCTGCAAGCATAGGACCGCCGGATACAAATACGGTCGGAACATTGACTCTTGCTGCAGCCATCAGAAGTCCCGGAACATTCTTATCACAGTTGGGGATCATAACAAGAGCATCAAACTGATGAGCAATGGCCATACACTCGGTAGAGTCTGCAATCAGATCCCGGGTCACAAGGGAATACTTCATTCCGATATGTCCCATGGCAATTCCGTCACACACTGCTATAGCAGGGAACATAACAGGAGTTCCCCCTGCCTCTGCAACGCCCATTTTAACAGCCTCTGCGATCTTATCCAGATTCATATGCCCCGGTACGATCTCATTGTAGGAACAAACGATACCTACCATTGGCTTTTTTACTTCTTCTTCTGTATATCCTAATGCATTCAAAAGGCTTCTTGCCGGAGCCTGCTGCATTCCGCTTTTCATATTATCGCTTAACATATCTCTATTCCTTCCTTTATGCATTCTTATAATCTGGCAACGATGGCATCTCCCATAGCAGAGCAGCCCACCTTCGTCACAGAGCCTTCGCCCTCTCTAGGCATAATGTCACCGGTTCGGATTCCGTCATCCAATGTCTTACGCACTGCCTCTTCTATCGCATCTGCCTCTGCATCCAGATCGAAACTGTAACGAAGCATCATAGCTGCAGAAAGAATGGTTGCGATGGGATTGGCAATATCCATTCCTGCAATATCCGGTGCTGATCCGCCGCTTGGCTCATAGAGACCGAACTTCGTCTCATTAAGGCTGGCAGAAGAAAGCATTCCAAGAGAACCTGTGATCATGGCAGCCTCATCGGAAAGAATGTCACCAAACATATTCTCTGTCAGGACAACATCAAACTGTGCCGGATCTTTTACCAGCTGCATCGCACAGTTATCCACAAGCATATGCTCCAGTGTCACCTCAGGATAGTCCGCTGCCACCTCTTCTACGACCTTTCTCCAGAGACGGGAAGAATCCAGAACATTGGCCTTATCCACAGAAATGACCTTCTTCCTTCTCTTCATAGCTACATCAAAGCCTCGCTTTGCGATTCGACGGATCTCCTCCTCGTTATAGGTCAGAGTATCCTCTGCTGTCATAAGACCGTTAACTTCATGGGTCTTCCTGGCTCCAAAGTAGAGTCCTCCGGTAAGCTCACGCATGATCAGCATATCAAATCCGGCCTCTGCCGTAGCCTCCTTCAGAGGGCAGGCCTCCTTCAGCTGAGGGTACAGGTATGCTGGTCTCAAGTTAGCAAACAGATTGAGTGACTTACGAAGCTTCAAAAGTCCGGCCTCCGGACGCTTCTGAGGTGGAAGCTTATACCATGGAGAGGTAGATGTATTACCTCCGATACTGCCCATAAGGACAGCATCCTGTGCCTTTGCAGTCTCAATTGCTTCGTCTGTAAGAGGCTCCCCTGTGGCATCAATGGAGCATCCGCCCATTAAAATATCCGTTCTATGAAAGGTATGGCCAAACTTCTCTCCAACCTTGCTTAAAACCTTCCAGGCCTCATCTGTTACTTCTGGTCCAATTCCGTCACCGGCAATAACGCCAACTTTAAAATCCATTTACCTGCCCTTCTTTCTATCGAATATGAACTTACTATAGTCTATCTGTGAATATTTTTCAAGTAAAGAGTTAAATCAATTCACCCTTATAAAATTGCACACAAAAAGGACTGTCTACACAGTCCTTTTGTTCTAGATTCGGGCAAGGGCCTCAAGCGCATTACCGGCACACAGAAGACGCCCATGCTCCTGAAGAAACGGAAGCACATAGGAACGCTTCTCTGCCCGACCGGAATACTCTGCCAGGGCAAAGACCGACCTTGCCATAGAAATCTTATGTTCAGTTAAGGTAATGGACAGATAGTATCTGTCCTGGAACTTATACAGATCAGACTTCGCCATGGGATTCCATGGGCTGATCTGTCGGCATAGAGACATCACATCCTCAAGGTTGTCAAAAGAAATCGTCAGAGGCAGCATCACCGGATCATCATCCTCCAGCTGATCCAACAGCTCCTTCGTCTCGGCTGAGTTTAACTTGGTCAGAATACTGCTTCCGTTCTTCTTGGAAAGAGTCTCCGGCAGCGGAACCTCAACTCCATCACGGGAAGGATCCGGTGACAGAAGATTGGAATCCGGATCATCCTCCATCTGCTGGTGTAAAAGTTCCTTATACTGACGAAGCATGGCAGCAATGGCGCTCTTCTGATCATCAAAGATCGTCAGAGTCACATCCCCGTCAGGAAGAACTGACATCTGCACATTCAGCTGATTACTGTCTGCGTAAAAATTAACCCGGGTCTTTGCCTCCTCAAGAACCTCCTTCAGAAGTCCTCTTGCTTTCTCTCTATTACTGATCAGGTCATCCAATGCCAGACCCATCTCTTCTAATTCTTCTTTTGAAATTCTGCAGGTGATGGAATTCTCATCCACTCTTTTAATCATCATAGGCTAATCCCTCTTTCTGTTTCAAGAAGTACTTCTCTCATTATACCTACCAGAAAAGTTGATGGCAATAAAAAATCCCAAGGCATTACGCCCCGGGATCAAAAGCTGCAGGAAATGGGACTTGAACCCACACGATGTTGCCACCGGCAGATTTTGAGTCTGCTGCGTCTGCCATTCCGCCATTCCTGCCAACTGCTATATCATACCAAAGAAGCAGTTGTCTTTCAAGGTGCTTTTTTATTTTTATGTTAAAATGTTAAAACTCTTTCTTAAGCTTGTCCCAGATTGGGAAACAATCTAAGGTAGCAAAGTAATCCTTCGGCTCCTGAGCGCGTCGGATCAGTTCAAAACTGCCATCCTCCTTCAGAAGAACCTCACTACACCATAAACGTCCGTTGTAGTTGTATCCCATGGAAGAACCGTGCGCTCCCGCATCATGGATGAAGAGCAGATCCCCCATCTCGATCTCAGGAAGCTGACGATCGATGGCAAACTTATCGTTGTTCTCACAAAGGGAACCGGTCACATCATAGGTGTGATCGCAGGCAGCGTTCTCTTTTCCCATAACGGTGATATGATGGTAGGCACCGTACATAGCCGGACGCATCAGGTTTGCCGCGCAGGCATCCACTCCGATATAGTCCTTATAAGTCTTCTTCTCATGGATGGCACGGGTCACAAGAGCCCCGTAAGGTCCTAACATAAAGCGGCCCATCTCGGTATAAATGGCAACATCAGAAAGCCCTGCCGGAACAAGGACTTCATCAAACACCTTATGGACACCCTCACCGATCACTGCAATATCATTCGCCTTCTGATCCGGCTGATAAGGGATTCCCACACCACCGGAAAGATTAATGAAGTCAAGTGACACACCGGTCTTCTCCTTGATCTCTACTGCAAGCTCGAACAGGGTCTTCGCAAGAGCCGGATAGTAATCGTTTGTCACCGTATTGCTTACCAAAAAGGCATGAAGACCAAAGCGACGAACGCCCTCTTCCTTCATTCTCTTATAGGCCGAAAGAAGCTGGTCATGGGTCATACCGTACTTGGCATCTCCCGGGTTATCCATGATCCCGTTGCTGATCTCGTAAACTCCACCCGGATTATAACGGCAGCTCATGGTCTCAGGAAGCTTTCCAAGTACCCGCTTTACATCATCGATATGGGTAATATCATCAAGATTAATAATGCCGCCCAGCTCTGCTGCCTTTACGAACTCCTCATCCGGCGTATCATTACTGGAGAACATGATCTCCTCTCCGGCAAAACCGCAGGCATTGGACAGCATCAGCTCTGTCATGGAAGAACAGTCCGTGCCGCAACCGTAATCCTTCAAGATCTGAAGAAGGAAGGGATTCGGTGTAGCCTTTACCGCAAAATACTCACGAAAGCCCTTGTTCCATGCAAAGGCATCCTTCACCTTTTTCGCATTCTCACGGATTCCCTTCTCATCATAAACATGAAAAGGGGTCGGGTATGTTGCAGCAATCTCTTCGAGCTTCTCTTTTGTTGTAAATGGTGTTTTCATAATCTTTCTTCTTTCTTTCCCAACTTTACGCTACTTATGCCTAGCACTTTAACATACTAACGTAACGATGTAAAGATGTAATAAAACAAAAAAAGACAGCCCCCGAAGGAACTGCCTTATAACCAAGCTAGCGACCGGAATCGAACCGGTGACCTCCTCACTACCAATGAGGTGCGCTACCGACTGTGCCACGCCAGCTTACGGTGTGCAGATCGTTGTCTGCGTCGCCGACTTGATTAATATACAATAGACACAATTAAATGTCAACAACTTTTTAAAAGAAATTTATCTATGCCAGACTCACTCCATTGGGATAGACATCATGGATATAAGATACAAACTCCTGTGCCTGGCGAATCGGCGGAACTCCACCGTATTTCTTCACCGTACTGCTGCCGTTGGAGTATGCCGCCAGAGCATTGTCCAAATTCCCTCCAAACTCCTTCAGAAGGGAGGAAAGCAGCTTCGCTCCACCCATAATGTTCTCCTCCGGATCATAGGGATGCTTCACCCCAAGTCCATCGGCAGTCTTCGGCATCAGCTGCATCAGTCCCATAGCACCGCTTCTGCTTGTAGCTGTTGTCTTAAAGCGGGATTCATGGTAGGCGATGGCCACCAGAAGCTTCTCGTCCACGCCGTATTTCTCGGACGCCTTCCGAAACAGCGGTTCCAGCTCCTGAGGAACCTTGATCGAATCCTGCGTAGAAGAATCGGAATCTGACCGGGCAACCGTATAGGCATTCCGGGTCGAAGCCGTCTGAACCCCACCGGAGGACGAAGTGTCCTCACTCCCGGAAGAAGCCAGAGCCGCTCTCTTCTTCGCAAGTACCTTCTGAAACTGTTCAATCGACTTCAGATTATCCGCCGAAGGAGAAGGCACGTCCCCTGAAACAGCCGTCTGTGCCTTCGCTGTCAGCGTTGATGTATAAATATAATCCTGGGTCTGAATTGTGATCTGCATGACAAATAACCTCGATCCTTCCCACCTTCCGGCACTTAGCGAATAACATCCGCAAAAAGCCGGCGCTTTCGTTCGATCATATCGTCGATTCTCTCAATATAGGTCTTAATATCCTTAACATTCTCGCAACGGGTGATCTGGGTGTCTCCGGTCACCGGATCCATCCGGACCTTCTTGCAGGCAGCACCTGCGCCGATGGCAAGAATATCCTCTCTCTCCTCCATGATCAGAATATTGTACAGGCCTTCCTTCCCCGGCTTGGCAAATCCAACATTCTCCATATTACCGGCCATATTCTTCTGACGGTACAGGTAATAGGGATTCATGCCCAGCTTCTCTGCCGTAAGATAGGATGCTTCCATGATCTCATCGGAGTTAGTATAAGTATAATCCTGATATCTGTCCCATTCAAGATTCAGCCTTGCAGAAGTTTTAAGTGCAAGGGAATGTACGGTCAGGTTCTCAGGATCCATGGCTCTGACCTCATCCAGGGAATGCTGCATATCCTCCGGACTCTCTCCCGGGAGGCCAAGGATCAGATCCATGTTGATGCAGTCAAATCCCACCTGACGGGCAAGGGCATAGGCCACCTTAATATCCTCGGTACTGTGATGACGGCCGATAAGATCCAGCGTCTTCTGGTTCATGGTCTGTGGATTCACAGAGATACGATCCACACCGTGAGCCTTCAATACCTTCAGCTTATCAAGTGTAATGGAATCCGGTCTTCCTGCCTCCACCGTAAATTCCTTCAGGTGGGACAGATCCAGCTTCCTCTCCAGATAGGTCAGCACCTCCTCCAGTTCCACCGGGCCAAGGGCCGTCGGAGTTCCACCACCAAAATAGATGCTGTCCAGTCTCCGGTGAGCAAAATGCTCCGCCGCAAATTCAATTTCCTTCTCAAGGGATGCCACATAGGCCGGAACCATATGACGGTAGGCTCCAATGGCATGGGATGAGAACGAACAGTACAGACAGATGGACGGGCAAAACAGCACGCCAAGGTACAAAGAATACCCCTTCCCCTGGAGATTAAGAGACGGATCCTCTTTCAACTCCTCTTCCGTGGCATTGGGGATCCCCGATAAGACCTTGTGCTCAAGGGCTGTGATCTTCAGGGTCTGCCGGATCTTCTCATCCGTTGTCCGGTAGTTTTTCTTCATAAACTCCGTGATAAAAGCGGCATTCTCCCCCTTCTCCATCAGCTCCAGGGACTTCTTGGTGGGACGGATACCGGTCTGGGCACCCCAGGGCAGTTCCTTTCCCGTCACCTGAACCAGAAGGTCGTAGGCGGCACGCTTCACTCCATTCTTCCTTGCGGAGCGAAGAGCCATCTCCTTCCAGTTCTCGTCACAAGCTGCCTTCTTCAACTGAACCGGCGTGAAATCGGAAGCTGTCATTTCCTGCTGATAGGGAAGGGACACTTCCCCGTCCTCTCTTCCATCCACATGAAGAGAAATGGTCACATCCCCGTCTTCCTCTGGGACAAAGACCTTCATGGAAGCTGTAACAGCCTCCTCTTCTCTCTGCCGTTTCTCATCGGTACTCTCTCTTCCGAGAAGGACTCCGTCTGCATAGATCAAAAGTCTTTCCTTCGGAAAAAAGGACCGCATCAGCGGTCCAATATCATTGTCATAAATTCTTCGGTTTAAAATTAATTCAATCATAATCTTTATTATATCAACCGTGGTATTCCCCGTCAAACTTCAAAAGGGTCATATCGGAAACTTCTTCTAGATCACGGATCTTCTCGGTAAAGGTCAGCTCTTCACTGTTTGCAACGAACTGGAAGGTCTCCTCCACCTGATCGCCACGGAATACCTTGGAACGCACCTTGATGTGATGCTTTGGCTGAAAGTGACGAAGGATCTTGTCGGACACCTGGGTTCCGTTATAGTGCACGACCAACACATAGGCATCCTTTGCCATGGGACGGTTGGAAAAGCCCCACACCAGAAACAGCATGATCAGAAACGCCAAACCGGAAAGAAGGTACATACCGGCTCCTGTTGTAATTCCGGACGTAATGGCCCAGAACAGATACATCAGATCCAGAGGCTCCTTAATGGCGGTACGGTATCTGACGATAGAAAGCGCACCGACCATACCAAGGGAGATCACAATGTTGGTCGAGATGGCCAGAGTCACCATACAGGTAAGGACCGTCATTCCCACAAGGGTGATGCTGAAGTTTCTGCTGTAAACCACACCCTTATAGAACTTCTTGTAGACCTCATAGATCAAAAGTCCGATGCAAAGGGCCAGTGCCAGATCAAGGATCATGGTGATGATGGTATCCGCACGGATCGCCTGATTATAGGTTGCCGACTCCAATATTGATTTTTTGATTACATCTTTTACGCTCATACTTACTCCTCTCCCTGATGAAACAGCATCTCACGCTGTTTGCGCAGGCATAACACATATTTGGACGCCGCGATCACCGCCGCCTCCTCTGCCGGTAAAAGATCCCGGATGATCTCCGGCAGATACTCTGTAAACTTTACTTCCAGGATCAGCTTTCCCTCCGGCAACACCTCGTAGGAGGGAAGCTCCTTTTGAAACAGATCCCCACCGAACCGACCGGCTCTGATATGCTCATCAAAGGTAATACGCACATCGCCCCCGGGGAAAACAAGGGGGATCCTGTCATAATCCACCACAACCGTCGGCGCAAGACCGTTCATGACTGTTTCAAGGTAAAACTCCTTCGCCAGGGTCTCCTCCCGCTGCAGCAGAAAACCGGCGTCGCCCTTAAGCAGACGATCCAGTTCCTCCCGTTGGAGGGAGACGGCTTCCTTTTTAATGAAAGCCCCCTCCTTTTTCTTTCGTTCCAGTTTGATCAGGCCGTCGGAACAGTTATAGATACGGATCCTGTACTTCTTACGTCGATTCACGCCGGCAAGCTTATCCCGAAAAGCACTGTCATACAGATCGTCAAAATAGAGGCTTCGGATAAAATATCCTTCCTGCCCCGCATTGGGATCCGGGCGCATCACTGAAGACAGTCGCTCCATCAGGATCTGTTTTCGCACCGGGGTGATCTCAAACTTAAGCTCATGTCGATAGGCCATCCTACTCTCCCTCCAAGGTTATGGTTCCATTGGGCTGTACAAAGAAGGTCATGATTCCCACATGGCTTTCGCCCTCGCTGTCAAAATAGTTGTCAAAGGCAACCTGTGTCTTTCCTGTATCGCTTTTTGCCACTACCTGAATAAAATACTGACCGGAAGAAAGCTTCTCCGAACAATCGCAGCTTGGTGTATAAAGCCCACTCTTCTCAAAGATGATCTTCTTCATGGTCACATCCTTTGACAGACGGAAGGTATAGGTGATTCCTCTCTTGTTGAAATCATAGGAAGGATCCCAGGTAAACTGATAGCCCTGTTTTTCCTTTGCCGGCTTTCCAATGTAGAACGGCATTGGATTCTCCAGAGAGTTTTTATACTTCTCATAGTACTTATCCACACCTTCTACCATCTTTCCGATCATCGTGTTGTACTGGGAAGACGTCAGCATCTCATGTTCTGCATCCGGAGCACGGAAGGCATAAGGCTTGGCAATGGTTCCATAGCGGCGGATCAGCTTTTCCATCCGGCCGTCATCCAGTAAAGCCTTGACCTGCTCCACCTTCTTATCCAGCTTCTTCCGGAAGGTTCCATCCTTTAACAGTCTCCGGAACAGTGCGTTTCCCCAGTAGTTGCTGACACCGCTCTGCCAACCCAGGTTCACGGTCTTTCCACGGAGTACATCGTCAACCCCCGCAAAGCTTCCATCACAGTCCCAGTTGATCAGATACCACTTGTCACCGTTTAACGGACTGTAGAGGAAAAAGTTCTGGGACTGGGTATCCACATTATTTACCAGCATGTTAAACGCGAGGAAGGCCGTCAGATTATCCTCATCAAACCACTTCTTCATCACCTTGCGAATCGGGATGGAGGAATTGTTCACATCCGAAAGCATATCCATCAGCTTCTGATGATCATCATTTCCTTTGATCTCAAGATGCTGTTCAAAAGCTTCCTTATCATATTTGCTGTCACTCTTGAGACGGATCGCATCCTCATAGGGAAGGAACTCAAAATTCTCCGCCTTATAAAGCTGTCCGTTACGATCGAGACCATGAACCTGAAGCGCATCCTTGTTCAGCTGCTCTACCTGGGTGTAGAGACCGTAGTCCACAAAGGTATCACTGCTATGTTCTGTCTCATCCTTCACGTAGAGATGAACAAAGCTTGTCCGAAGGGAGACCAATCCCTTCACATCCTTGATCAGATCATAGCAAAGCTTGTTGCGGAAACGGCTGCCGTCATCCACATGCTTGTTCAGATTAATGATCCTCTGACCGTTGAGAGTATCGGATGCCTTGTTCAACTTGATCTTGAAGTTCTTCTGCTCCAGGTTTGCCGTACTTGCTCCACGGATCATAACGACTCCGTTGGGAGAAGACTGTCCATAGCCAAGCTCTCCGGCTTTGGGGCCATTCTCATCTCCCACCTGAAGAAGTGCGTTACACTTATACCGCTCTTCATGGCGTTTTGCGTAATCCAGATCTGTCAGACGGTTGACATCCTTCCAGGAATGATCGCTTCCATCAGAAACGTTTCCTCTTGTAGTCGTCAGATAAAAGGTGGTGACACCGTCATCCTCATCTTCTTCATAAAGAGCCGGATTATCCTCAAAGGGTTCCTCCTCCACCTTCGTTTTTACTTTCTTTTCTGTTGAAGCGGCGCTGCCTTTTGCACGGTCTGCCTTCTTGGCATCATTGCCCGATGTACAGCCGCACAGTCCTGCCAGAACACAACCGCTCAGCAGCAGTGCCATCCACTGTTTTCCATGTAATTTCATAACCGTTTCCTATTCCTCTTCTTCCTCATCTTCATCTGGAAGATCTTCTACCATATAATGCGCTTTTTTCCCTTTGCGGTAATTCTCCTCCGCCGTCTCGGCGATCCTTCTGCAGATACCGTCACGCTTTCTTACCACCACCGGCTGGGAGCAAAGGACTCTCTCCATCAGATGGGACAGATAATGCCAGAGCAAACACATTGCCACCAGGGTAAAAAGCATAGATCCCAGGGCAAATCCCAGTCCGAAATACCTTATACCCAAAGGCCTAAGGATCAGCGTCAAAAGAATGGTCGCAGCCGCAAAGCTTCCTCCTGAGATCAAAGCTCCCTTGTTATCTGAAAAATAAAGCTGAATCAACATCAGACAGTTTCCCACTGCATAAAAGGCATACCCGCAACAGAGCACCCGGTAGATCCCCAGCATATCCTCTGTCATTCCAAGCGGCAGATAGGGAAGCAGGAGGGTTCCTCCCACAACAAAGATCACCGTAACAAAGAACTGCTTCATCGCGGTGTATCCAAGCTCCTGCACCAGGGTACGAACCATTTCCTTCTGAGACTGCTCAATATCCCGGAGGGATCCTCCATCATTAAACAAAGAAAAATAGTTCCTGTATCTCGGATAGAAGTTGACCTCCACCGATGTCACAAAGTTGATGGTGGTGATCAGAATGGATATAAATGCCACAAGGGCCGGTATATCATAAATGGGCGTTTCATAGAAAAGACCCGTCACCTGTTTTGCCGCACTGCTGTGCCACATCACCATAATATGTCCGAAGAGCCCCAGCCCAATGCAAAAGCCCAGAGGTCCCAACTGTGGATAGTCATCAAACCATCCCATAAAGTAAAGGCTGCTGCCGTCTCCCTTTGGAAAGTATCGTAAAAGCAAACGGTGAAAGCAGACCGCCATAACACTGTAGGCCACCACCGCGATCAGAAGCAACAGCACAACAATGTTGATCCCCGTAAAGATACGAAGAAATTGTCCCAGAAAAAGCGCTCCTGCCACAGAAACTGCAAAGGTAAGCAGAATTCCCCGATAGTCCTTGATGGCTGTCAGGTAGTTCACCTGAGTCCACACCAGGATCAAAACCGACAGCAGCATCAAAGACAAAAAGACATAGACTAGGGGCAGATGGGATGCCAACAGGAAAATGCCATAAAACACCCATCCTGCCACAAGCATAATGGAGACGCTGCCCCAGTAGGAAGGCATGACCCGCTCCTTCTTCTCCCGATATAACATATCCGCCGTATACCTTGTGGTCACCAGAGAAAAGATATTTGTGATCATAAGGGACGCCAGAAGGGTATAGGTCACAAGGGAATTCACAAGTCTTATATCCGACTCTCCCGCTCCGCTTTCCAACGCTGTAAAACGAAGTCCCAGCAAAAGGATCTCTCCTAAGATCATAGGACCGGTACATACGATTCCCGCATAGCCATAGGCACGAATAGCAGCCAATATTCCTTTTTTCTTAAAAACCTTTTTTAATTCGAATCCTATTCCTGCCACTGGGATACCACCTTTCGATACATTTTTTCGTAGGAGTCCATGCTCTTCTCCTGGGTATAGTATTCCCTCGCCCGATTTCTTCCATTCTCACCCATGGTAAGTCTTAAGCGTTTCTCCTCACACAGACGGATCATAGCTGACGCCAGCATCCTTGCATTCATTGGCGGAACAATAAGCCCTGCCGGTCCGAAGGGATCTCCCGGTCCCTCCACCAGTTCTCTGCAGCATCCCACATCGGTGGCAACCACCGGCCGGCCTGCTGCAAAACTTTCCAGAACGGACAGCGGCTGTCCCTCCGAGATACTGGTGAGAATGGTAAAATCAAATTTCGGAAAATATTCCTTCACCTGAACCACTCCGGTAAAGATAATATCCGTTACACCCAGCTGGTCGATGAGGCGATGACATTCCACGTCATACTCCGGATCATCCACATCTCCAAGAATGTATAGCCGGGCATTGGGTACGTACTCCTTGACCTCGGTAAAGGCGTAGATCATATTCTTTATATCCTTGATCTTGGCGATTCGTACCACCGCTCCGATATCCACATGACCGTTTTCCTTTTTCACATCGATGTCACAAAAATTTCCATACCGGATGCCATTGGGAATGACCATAAGTTTTTCCTTCTCGCATCCCATCTCCTGCTGCATCCGATTGGCGCTTTCGAAAAGCGCCGTCACCCTCGCGGCATGAGAATAGGCACAGGCCGAGAAGGTATAAAACAGATCGATCCACTGCTGACGGAAGGTAGGAAGGACCCAGTCTGCCCGGATCAGTTCCTCCTCCCTTTCTCTTGTGTAGATTCCATGCTCCGTCACCACCAGAGGCTTCTTTTCCTTATAGGAAGCTAAAGATCCCAAAAGCCCTGCATATCCTGTCGATGCACAATGATAGATATCCGCCTTCGGTATCTCAGAAGAAAGCAAAAACATCACCGGAAGCATCATGGATCGAATGGTGTAAAAGTAATCGGTAAAAGGTACATAAGGGTAATTCTTTTTACATACCGTAATCAGTCGATTTAAAAACTCGGAACTCATCAAAAGGGAGATGGGATCCGTCTTACCGGATTGAAACAGATCAAAGAGCACATCCCAGTCCGGCGTTTTTGCAGAGAACAAAAGCTCTAAGGCTTCTCGCTCCTCTGATGTAAGAGAAAGATGCTTCTTGTTCCCAAGGGTCAGCCTCAAGGCAGAATCCAAAAAGATCTCCTTTACCTCTTTGACATTTGGGGGAAGCTCAAACTTAAACTTTCCCGCATCCTCCTCCTTTGCTCCAATACACCAGAGCACAAATTCATGCTCCGGCATGGATTTAATATAGTTATGGGTCCAGCTGGATACCCCTCCGTATACATAGGGGTAACAGCCCTCCAGAATCATACAGATTCTCATGACATATCCTCCCAATCAATGTCCCGCTGCACGGATCCCGAAATCTTTTGAAGTGGTATGAACCAGATAAAGATCTCCCGTTATCTTTTTCAAAGTGCAATGAGATGCCTTAAGTTTCTTTTTCCCGTTATCGTTTACTCTAAGGAGGAAGTACTGACTTCCCGTGAAATCTCCCAGCTTTACAGAGATACCGTCCTTCTTTTCATCGCGCCTCATCTGAAGTCTGGTATAGGCCACGGTGGCAGAGGCGATCTGTGATCCCGTGGTGTTGCGGATCATAGGCACACTCTTATAGACAAAGTCCAGGTAGCTTTCAAATTCGCTGCTCATCTTCTTCCATCCGTCTGCCGCTCCGCGATCCGGATCCATGGCATCATCCGGATGCAGGAAGTGAGACTGTACCATCTGGAAATTCAGCTCGGACAATGCCGTCAGCTTTGCATAATCATCGATCTCACAACCGGAGGTAATACGCGGTGTATCAATAAAACCTGTCTTCTTATTGATCCCAAACTCCTGTACATAGGCAGGCTCTTCACTGCTGGCAAGATAACTTGATGCAACAATGCGGATATTCGGGGCCGCTTCCTTTAATGCCTTTAACCCATTTTCGGAAACAATATTGGATGGCGGTACATAGACCTGGAAGTCATTGGTCGGGAAAAGACTCTTGGAAAAATCGTGCAGTTCCCGAATCGCCGCTTTCATGGCGTCCTTTGAAGCCCAGAGCTTATAGGATCCGTACTGAATATCCTCATCCTCTCCCTTTAAGCCCAGAGGCTGATGATTATATCCGTGATACCCCAATTCTCCTCCATTGTTCAGAAGCATATTTCCATTTCTTAGAAACAGGCTTGTGGACAGATTTCTCTTAAACTCTCCCGACACCTGATTGGAATATTCTTCAATCATGACGCCGGTATGCTTAATACCGTACTGCTTCTCCCATCCCATAACCGTAGGCCACCAGATGGTTGCATAAAAGCTTGCGGTATCCAATCCATAGTCCCTTCGGATATACTTGGAATTTCCCTGAGGGACAGGTGACGGAAAATCATCCAGATAAAAGGCGGAAGCATTCATCACCGGATAGATGCAATAGTCATCCAATAGTGAATAAGCCAGGCAGTAAAATCCTCTCTGATACTTGGCTGTCAGATCATCATTGATCACGGTGATCTTTCCCTTTCCACGGGTAAGACTCCAGATCAGAGGCACTCGCTTATCCTCACTTTTTACATAGACCTTGCAGGTGGAATCCAATTCCAGCTCCAGAGAGGTCTGCAGTCTCTCTCCCTTTTCCAGCATAAAGGAGTAGTCGCTCTGCTCCTTTGCTCCGATCATGGCATCCTTTTCGATATGAAGTCCCCGGATTCCCGTATACTGGTCACCTCCACTGATAATTCCCAGATTGTGGGCACTGGCCAAAAAAGTCGGCTTTGGCTCCGGAGTCCGCAGGTTCATCATACGGCCTCCCTTTTCGATCCAGGCCATAACATCCTTCATATCATGCGCAAGAAGATCCCAGTTTGCGCTGCCGACAACCAGCGTATCGTAGTAGGCAAGGCCCTTTTTCAGATTGAATCTTCCGACCTCTCCTTCTGTCCAGCCTACCTTCATATTGGTAAGCACCAGTTCCATTTCCTTTGCTGCCGCCTGATCCATGGAATCCTTCTTATTCACAAGAACAAGAACACGACTCTCATCCGTTACAGATCCACTAAATTCCATTTTATCAAGTGAGCTGATGTTTTCACTTTTTAGGGTGATTCCCCCACGCTCGATCACAACCACCAGCATAAGCAGTCCCAGCGCAATGACCGGCACAACGATTTTCATAAATGACAGTTTTTTCATGTAAGGCTCCTGCCTTTCCAGAATGCATACCATTCCCTATCTTTTCGACTCAGAAAGGCTCCGTTTTTCTCTACCTGTTCCAATACCCGCTCCAGCAGTTCTCCGTCCTTTTTATGTTGTGCCAGGGCAACATACTGCCGATAGAAGGGGACATAATCCGGCCATTTCTTCAACGCATACGAAAGGTCCTCTTCCACCCCCTCAAGCTGATCGGACTCGATCCGGATCCGGATCCACTGCAGTCTGTAATGTCTTCTCTCCGGATATATTTGAACCAGCCTGCTCAAAACTTCGGCCAACTTGTCACAGTAGATCTTACGAATGATTCCGCTCACAAGTCCGCTGCCGATGTAGGCTGACAGTTCTCTCCGATAGGCCCGAAGAAGTACCGGATCCTTCGGCTCATCCTCTAATGCCGCCTCGATTTTTGCGATCTTCTCCTCATAGTCACTTTGGATATTCATCATGGCCGTTGTGGCAAAATGGCTAAGCTCCGTATCGTCTGTCATAGATGCCTTTTTCAGAAGATCGATGTGACGCTTTGGATCATGATTCAACACATCTACGATCAGTTTTCTTCGCACCTTCTCATCATTTACCACCATAGCCTCTTCCAGAGGAACCGTTATATCCTGATTTCGGTTATCTGACATTTTGATCTTCTCATAGCGGATCTGATCCACCATCAGTTTTTCAAGCCCGATGGGACGTTCCTCGGCATCCTTTTTCTGATCGGATCGAAGCTGCAGCTGTGCTATAATGCATCCCACAAATGGCACCAGCCAGATCACAACCCAGACAGGAGCCGACAGGGTCTTTTTCCAGAGTCTCAGATGAAAGGTCATCAAGGCAGATACGAGAATATACAGAAAAAACACTATGCCAAACAACATCCTTCTTCCTCCTCTGTCAGAATCTTGTATTCCACCTGCGATGCTTCCAGTCTTGGCGCAATGTATCCGAAATCCTTCTGGGACGTCTGCGACAAGAGCAGATAGAGGGTATGTCCGTCTTCTCCTGCTCCCAAAATATCATTGGCGCGGATCAGGCCACACAACCGATCGGCTGTCTTAAGCAGTCCATCCTTCGCTGTATCTACCACTAAAAGCATATAGTCTGCCTGCTTCTTTTCTTTCATTTCTCTACGGATCGCAAGAACCTTGCCGAAAACTTCCGGACGGTAGACCCTTGTATCCTCGATATAATCCGACGTAGCCTTCTCTTCTCCATACCGGATGGCTCTCTGAAGAGAGCTTGAGATCAGATTGGTAATAATACTGAACTTATTGGCAAACTCTGTATTCATCTGAAGTTCGTCCGCCTTCTGAACGGTCACCATTCCAACCAGGTCATCTCCCTCGAAAAGCGGCATGGCAAAGGACGGATCCTCTTCCTTCATCTTACGGTTCACATACAATTCTCTTTGCTTCAATGCTGCAAAGAGTTCCTGATGGGAAGAAAGGTCAAGAGATTTTGACAATAACCTGTTCTGGGATCTTGAGCATACACTCAGTCTTGCAAAATGACGGTCCTTTTGAATGGTATAAATGGCAATACTCTCGTTCTCCAAAATATCCTCTAAGGACGCAACAGCCTCCAGTACGATCTTATCCGGCATCAAAGAATCCAATCTCTGTACCACCTGATAGAGTCTTCCGAAACTGTTACGGTAACCGATGATCTGGGCGTTAAAGGTTTCCTTTCCCTCTAACACTTCCTGATACAGACCGTTTAAGAAAATATACTTGCTCTCAAGGATATCGTACTCCTCGGACAGATCTGCTTCCCTGTCCTTCGCGCGGTCCTTGGTGTAACCGCAAACTGCTCCCACCAGAAGATAAAGTGCAAACGGAATCCAGTTCTGGATATTAAAGAAAAGCACCTGTGCTGTGACACTATTAAGACTCTCTCCTAAAAAGCAAATGCATGCAAGGATCGCCGCCAGAAGTCCCGCCGTAAATCCGTTCATGGTTCCCATTAAAACAACGACCAGAAGTCGAAAGTCCAGAAACTGAAGCAGTACATTGGAGCTGACCCAGAGATTTAAGACCTCCGCCAAAGCTGACATGGCAAGGATCTCTCCTCCGATCCGGATCCGTTCTGCCATCACTGCCCCGGAGAAACCCGTTTTCTTCTGTGACACATCTTGCGCAAGGATCTTCATTTGTTTCTCATAGATCGTATGCACATCCACTCTTACGTCATGGCGCGGGAACCAGCTGTACTGCGTCTGAACCGCATCTCCCCGGTACTCCACCGGCAGATCCTCCTGACGCTTTCCGTAGACCGCGCTCTTCTTTTCCCCGGAAAGGGCAAATACCATCTCTCCCGCCTCTTCGATTGTCATGGCATTGTCACCGAAGGCGTGAAGAACCGTGTAATCCTGCTGGATCGGCATATCGATCATTCTGGCACAAAGCCGGCCCAGATCCTGATCGTTGATAAAATCCGTAACATGATCGGATGGAGACGGCAGATGAATCTCCTTATTCTGAATGCTTTCTTTGATCCAGCCCTCCAGCTTGCTGTCCGATCCATTAACGCTGTAGATGAACGGTACACGAAGGACCATAACCGACAACAGACCGTCCTTGGCTCTCTGACGACACATCTCCTCACAGGCCTCCATCTGAATCATACGATCAGAAACGGTTCCGCTCTCACGATGCATCTTCGGTCCATTTCCTGTTACATAGATCATCTGCTTCACCTGATATCGACAGCAAAGGGTAATGATCTCATCCAGAAGGCCGGTCTCATTACCGATTTCCTCTTCTCCATCACATTCCGCAGAAAAAAAGAAGACCGAATGAAAGGTGTAACTTCTGAAGATTTGTTTCAGACGATCCCCCCCCGGATCTTTCATTTCCTCCGCAGAACAAGTAACAACATGATAATCGGAAGACAGGCAGGAAAAGAAGTCCTGCGACAACGCCCTTAGATTTCCGGTAACTAAAATTTCCATACTTCCTCTTTTCTTTTTTTCCGTTTTTTTATGCGTAAGGATTGTATTCCTTTTCATAACCGATGGTTGTTTCACTGTCGTGCCCCGGATATACCCTGGTATGATCCGGCAGTACCAGCAGCTTCTCCCGGATGCTACGCACGATCTGTGCTGTGCTTCCTCCCGGGAAATCCGTTCTTCCTACGCTCTGGCAGAACAGGGTGTCTCCGGAGAAAAGATAATTCTCAACGGGAAGATAATAGCAACAGCCTCCCGGGGTATGTCCCGGCGTTCCAATGACCTTGATCTTACATCCCATGATTGACAGCTCCTGTCCATCCGTAACATATTCGTCGATGACAGAGGAAAAATCTCTGGGCGCTCCTCCCATTCCATAACTGAGGTTAATGGAGGCATCCTGCAGCGTCTCCTTTTCCTTATCTAAAATGTAGGCCGGCAGCACATGGGTATGTCCCTCCCCCGGATCCCCAGGCAGATCGAATTCCTCATAGTGTTCCGCCACAAAGGTCTGCAGATCAAACACACCGCTGACATGATCGAAGTGACCGTGGGTCAAAAGGATCGCCCTGGGACAGTACCCCTTTTCCAACAGCCGCTTGCCAATGGCAACACCGCTTTCCCCCGGATCCACCACGATACAGTCATGCTGTGCCGGATGATACAGCACATAACAATTGGTTCCCACCGGTCCAACCACGTAACGTTCTAACTCCATAAATTCCTCCTGGTCGTTTTCTTGATTTTGCACAAAAAAAGACAGAGAATCTTTCATCCCCTGTCTTCTAGCCTGTTGTTCTCTGAATATCAATAACAGAATCTATCAGTTTAATCCGGTCACAGATCGACCGGAGCTCATCTTTGCCCTTTACACCAAAGGACAGATCAATGGTTGCTACGCCTTGCTTACTTGTCCTTGAATGAAGTGTCTTAATATCAATATCATGCTCGGTCAAAACCTTACTGATATCGACCAATAATCCTGTTCGGTTATTACCATAGATACGGATCTCAGCAGTAAATGATTCTCCCCTTCGTGCCTCCAGAAATTCCGGCTGCCACTCCGCCTCGATCAAACGGCTTTTTTCATCGTTCGGAAGATTGATCATATTGATACAATCCGTCCGATGAATGGATACGCCTCGTCCTCTTGTTACGAATCCTACGATCTCATCTCCCGGTACCGGCGAACAGCACTTGGAGAATCGCACTGAGACATCGTACAGTCCCTTGACGATAATTCCATTCTTACTCTTGTGGTGATGGTCTTCCGATGTGGTATGATCCTTATCCACATCAGCATCCACAGATGCATGCGCTGCAAGAATATCTGCATCTGTCACAGTAAGCGGATGGTCCTTACGATAGGCGTCCTGCATACGGTTGATGACCTGACCTTCCTTAAGGCTGGCCTGTCCGATGGCTGCAAGGACAGCATCCCAATCATGGAATCCATATCTTCGGATCACGCGCTCCTGATATTTTGGCTTGTTGATCAGGCCAAAATCCACACCCTTGCTCTTCGCACTTTCTACCAGAAGCTCACTACCCTTGGAAACATTCTCTTCCTTTGTGATGCTTCGAAACCACTGGTTGATCTTATTCTTCGCCTGTGCAGACGCAACCATATTCAGCCAGTCACGGCTGGGGCCTCTGGAGTTTTGCGATGTGATGATCTCAATCCGGTCACCGTTCTGAATCTTATAATCGATCGGTACCAGCTTGCCGTTGACCTTCGCCCCTACCATTTTATTACCTACTGCCGAATGTATGCTGTAGGCAAAATCGATGGGGTTGGAACCCGTCGGAAGATTCTTGACATCTCCGCTGGGGGTAAAACAAAATACTGTGTCAGAGAAGAGGTTTAAATCATTCTTAAGCAGGGATACAAACTCCCTGTTATCTGACATGTCCTGCTGCCACTCAAGGATCTGACGCAGCCAGGAAAGCTTCGCCTCCTCGCCGTTCACCGTTGCGCCCTCTCCGCTCTCCTTATACTTCCAGTGCGCTGCGATACCATACTCGGAAGTACGATGCATCTCATAGGTTCGTATCTGGATCTCGAAGGGCGTTCCGTTGGGTCCGATCAACGTTGTGTGAAGAGACTGATACATATTCGGCTTGGGCATTGCAATGTAATCCTTAAAACGACCCGGAATCGGAGTGTAAAGCTCATGAATGACGCCCAGTGCGGCGTAACAGTCCTTCACATCATCCACAATGATACGGATCGCAAAAAGATCATAGATCTGATCCAATGTCTTATGCTGATTCACCATCTTCTTATAGATACTGAAAAAGTGCTTGGCCCTTCCCTCGATGGTGGCATTGATCCCTGCGCTTTCAATATGATGGCGCACATCATCTGTCAGTTGTTGTACATACTGATCCCGCTCTGCCTTACGGGAAGCGATCTTCTCCACAAGATCATAGTAGGCCTGAGGTTCCAGATACTTCAGTGCCAGATCATCCAGCTCGATCTTGATTCGGGAAATACCCAGTCGCTGAGCCAGAGGCGCATAAATCTCCATGGTCTCCCTGGCCTTCTCCCTCTGCTTCTCCGGTCGCATGTATTTCAGTGTGCGCATATTATGGAGACGGTCGGCCAGCTTAATGATGATGACACGAATATCCTTCGCCATTGCAAGGAACATCTTACGCAGATTCTCTGCCTGCACCTCCACCTTATCCGCATCAAAGGGGAGCTGTCCCAACTTCGTGACACCATCCACAAGCTCTGCCACTTCTTCGGAGAACTCCTCCACGATCTCGTCTCTTGTCATTACGGTATCTTCTACCACATCATGTAAAAGTCCTGCCGCAATGGTCTCCTTATCCATCTCAAGATCCGCAAGGATCATGGCGACACAAAGTGGATGGATGATATATGGTTCTCCGGACTTGCGCTTCTGTTGCTTATGCGCCTCATCCGCAATCTGATAGGCCTTCTCGATCATCGTAATATCCGCATTGGGATGATAACGACGGACACGGTCGATCAGTTCGTCATAGAGAACCACAGGATCCTCAAAATCGTGAGTTGGTACCACACTTCGATTCGGCTTGGAAATCCGCGCCTCCAGTTGTTCAAAATCTTCAGATGTAACGGTTGAGACACCCGGCATGGTACCCCTCCTCTCTCAAACAAAACGGACAAAAAATTTACATACAATTATAGATATTTTCAAAACAAAAATCAACTAATCCACAAGAAACCACAAGTCCTCTCCTTCTGAAAAATTTGTACAATATACACAAAATCCAAGTTTTTCTGCCAGACGAACCGAGGGGAGATTCTCGGGGTGAATCCGGCAGTAGAACGCATGCCGTCCGAATTCTCTTGCATAGGAAAGGATGGCGCTGCAGACCTCATAGCCCAGTCCTCTGCCCTGAAGCCGGGCATCGATCATATAACCAAGCTCCAGCCAGCTGTCATCCTCACCGATGGTCACATCCACCTCCAGAGAACGTTCTTCCAGCCCGGCTCTCCCGATCAGCCGGCCCTCCTTTTGATCGAAGACATTCCACATACCGAAATCATACAGTGCGTATATCTTTTCTACATAGGACCGCTCGTATTCCAGTTCCTCTTCGTAGGAATACAGATCCTCCACATAATCTGTCATACCTTCCCCGCGGTAAAGCTCAAACAGCCCGTCAATATCCTTCCCCGGGTCCATTTCCCGAAGGATGGTCCGCTTTGTCCGAAGGATCTCCATCGGCAGATGGTGATACCTGCAGTAGACCTTCCGGATCAATTCCTCTGTCAGTGCCTCTATTCCCTGAACGATAAAAGGACCACGAAGGTGAGGGCCGTCATCGGTCTCCACACCGATGGCAGCCATACCCTTATGGTCCAGTTCCACACGTTCCTCTTCTGTTCTGTAGAGACCGACGTGATACGTTTCAAGCAAAGACGCCACCTCTAATTGTTCTCTCCCGTATTCTCCCATGAAGTGATCCCCTCCACCTGCTGCTGCAGGATCTGATAGATTCTCTGATAGACCGCATCCTTATAATGCAGTCCGTCCTGTGTCTGATAACCTTCTGTGGTCAAAACGGTATAGTCATCAATATAAGGAATGCTGCACTCGCTGCACAGATCCTTGAGCTGCTGGTTAAAGCTCTCAATATCCACATTGGAAAGCCCCGGGTAATTTCCCACCGGTCCCACCGACACCAAGGTCAGATCATGATCCTGGGACAGTTGCCGATACACTTCCTTATATCCCTCAATATCAGCCAGATCGTTCACACCCAGACAGATCACATACTTGAAATGATGCAGCGACGGATTGGATGAAACGATCTGCTGAGCCTGGGGAAGGCCTTCCCTTTTCAACCAGGAAAGTCCCTGACCTACCTTGGCCACCACAAAACGATTGCTATTGGAATCAATGTGGCACACATCATTCATCCCAACAAAGCGGCTGTCTCCGATGTAAATGATCCCGGTGTCCTCCGAAAGGGGAGAAACCGTCGTACTCTGGTCACTCTTCTGACCATTATAACTGTTGACCGTACTGTTACTGGTCTGACCGGAATAACCGCCACCCTTTTGTTCTGTTACGGTGTCGCTTCGGTAGAAGAATCCTCCCCCGAGCACCTCAAAGATGATGAATGTGCTACCACCTAAAATGATGATAGAAAAAAGAATCAATAACAGGATTTGTGTCCCACGTTTCATAGCTATCGCCTCTTAATCCCTTGTCTCCATCACAAGCAAAAAGCCTTCCTCAACCCGGATCACGGCCTTTTCCTCTGTGATCTCATTACTAACTGTAAGGGATGCATATCCGGACAGATCTGCATCTTTAAGCGGATAAAATACGCCGCTTACGCTCACACCCTTTGCCCTTCCGTCCATTGGAAAGATGGAAAGATAGGTTCCGAACTGTTCCTCTTTTAAGATCGTCATTTCCGCCGATCCCTTCAGAAGCCGGATCCGATTATGGGTATCCAAAAGGGTCACGTTTCTTCCCCTTTGCTTTGCGTATCCCAAAAGCCGAAGATTCGCCCAAAGATGATCCAGGCGATGACCACCGGTTGCGCCAAGCAAAACGATCTCTCCGTTGCTTCGCTCCATCGTGGCCTTTAGGGCTGCCTCTGTATCCGTATCATCCTTAATGGGATTCAATCGGATCACCTCCGGCTTCTTCTGTTTCTGATACTGCAAAAGAGCCTGTCTGCCTTCCTTCGATGCGGAATCAAAATCTCCGATCACAAGATCCGGTTCAAGCTGCATCCGGAGCATATGATCCAGTCCCCGATCAGCTGCCACCACCAGAAGATCTTCTCCCGTTCCCGAAAGACGTTCCTTTTCTTTTATAATATAAGAAGCGGCCACTTCCTCTTCCAGGTCGCCACCGCTTACGATGATTGCACTCATATCTACTCCTGCATCCGGTGTAAGAACTCTTCGGTATTCTCGGCTGCATCCCCGTTGAAGATACTGCTTCCGGATACAATAATATTGGCTCCCGCATCCATGATCCTGCTTACATTCTCAAGGTTGACACCGCCGTCCACCTCAATATCACAGTTCAGATGTCTCTCATCGATCATGGCCTTAAGCTGACGCACCTTCTCAACGGTGTATGGAATCAGCTTCTGTCCGCCAAAGCCAGGATTCACCAGCATGATAAGAACCATATCCAATTCCGGTAAGATCTCGGACAGTACGGATACCGGAGTAGCCGGATTGATGGCAACCGCTGCCATGGCTCCGCAGTCCTTGATCTTATGAATGGCTGCGTCAAGATGACGGGTCGCCTCATAATGAATGGTGATCAGGTCTGCTCCTGCTGCAGATACCGCATCGATCAGAGTCTCGGGATGTTCCACCATCATATGTACATCCAGGATCTTATCTGTTACGGAACGGCAGGCTGCAACAACCGGTACGCCAAAGGAAAGGTTTGGCACGAAGCTTCCATCCATAATATCGATATGGATATACTCGGCTCCTGCATTATCAACGGCAATAACCTGCTCTCCTAGCTTTGTCAGATCAGCAGAAAGAATAGATGGTGACAGACAGTTCATGATGGTCCTTTCTATTTATAACTTAGTACTTTTTCTGGTCTCTCAGTTCGTGATAGATCAGAAGATAATCCTGATATCTCTGCGAAGAGATCTCTCCGGCCTCTACCGCTTCCTTCACGGCACAGCCCGGCTCCCTGTCGTGAGCACAGCCTCTGAACCGGCAGCCGCCCTCGTAGGATCGGATCTCCGGGAAGAAGCCCGACAGTTCTTCCTTTTCCATTTGTTTGTTCTCAATGGAAGAAAAGCCCGGGGTATCAAACAGATACGTATCTTCCGCAATACGAAGCAGCTCGGTATGGCGCGTCGTCTGCTTGCCACGACCGGTTCGTTCCGAAACGCAGCCGGTGGTTGCAAGTTCTCGTCCGCTTAAAGCATTGATCAGCGCACTCTTCCCTGCTCCGGAAGGACCTGCCACAGTTGTAACATGTCCCTTTAACAGTTCCAAAACTTCCGCAAGACCGCTTTTGGCTTTTGATGAAACAAAGCAGATGGGATAACCGCAGGGACCGTAGATCTTACGCAGCTTCTCCTCATCCCCTGCCTCGTTCAGATCACTTTTAGAAAAAACGATGATGGGACGGATACCCTTCTGCTCCAGCATAACCAGATATCTGGTGAGCTGGTTATGATTGAGATCCGGTGTGTGAACGGCAAAAATGACCAGTGCCTGATCGCAGTTCGCCACCGGAGGCCGCACCAGAAAGGAGCTTCTCTTCTCGATGGAAGTCACATGTCCCTCCATATCCTTCTCATGAGTCACATCAAAATTCACAATGTCTCCCACAAGCGGATGCTCGTTCTTTTTCCGAAAAACACCCTTTGCCCGGCAGGCATAGACCCTTTCGCCTCCGTCAGGCAATACATAGTAAAAGCCTGACAGGGCCTTCATGATGCGCCCCCTCATTCTGCACTGAAGGAGGCAGCCTCAGATGTGATCTCCTCATCCATGCTGCTGTCGGTGTAGTAACGGATGGTTCCAACCTTGGTCGTAATGCCCTTCGCTGATACATCGGTCTCTTCTGTAATGGTCCAGCGCTTAATGATCTTACCGTTGGCATCTTCCAGTACAACATAGTTGCTGTCATAGTCACCCTGAACATCGATGTAGTCTTCGAAGCTGTACGTCTGGCTACCGGTACTGATCACAAGATTAACGGTCGTTCCGCGATCAACACTGCTTCCGGCTGCCGGATCTGTGGAGACCACCTGACCCTTCGGTACGGAATCCGATGTCACCTCTGATACAGAGCCTGCCTTCAGTCCGGCATTCTCCAGCGTGCTCTTGGCCGCTGTAAGGCTCTTAAGCTTAACATCCGGAACCTTGATAGACTCAGTTCCACGGCTGACAACCAGTGCTACGGTGTCGCCCTTCTTACCCTGGCCATTTCCCTGTGGAGACTGGGAGATGACCTTGTTCTGTGCAACCTCCTGACTGTATTCAAAGGTAGTGGTTACTTCAAAACCGGCATCCTCAAGCGTCTTGGTGGCCGTCTCCAGATCTTCACCCACCACGCTTGGAATATCGATGCTTCCCTTACCTGTGGAGATTGTTACGCCCACAGAAGTATTCTTCGTAAGCTTTGTTCCGGCCTTCTGATCCTGGAACATGATCTGTCCTTCCTCATACTCATCGGAAGAAGCCTCACCCAGCTTCTTATAGGAAAGACCGCTCTTCTCCAGTGCCGCCTTTGCTTCGTTCTCTGTCATACCAAGAAGATTCGGAACCTCTGCCACCTGCTCTTCCTTCTGCTGTTCCGGATCCTCCTGCTGCTTGCCACCGAAGTGGAAGATATCAAAGACCGAACCGACAAAGAAGATAACAATGGCAACGATCACAAAGCCTGCTGCAATTCCCATAATGGTAATGGCCTTGTCCATTCTCGGATTCACCGGACCATCGCCCTCATCCTCGTCGTCATCCTCTGCATACTCCTCCGGCTCCTTCTCTTTGACGGAAACCGGCTTCTGACTGGTCTGACGGCGGATCTCTTCGGACTCGTAATGAGAGACCACTCTTGTCTTCTCCAGATCGTTATCCGTATTCTCCGGAATGATAACAAAGTTCTCATTGGGATTCACCAGAGCCTTCTTAAGATCTGTCAAAAGCTCATTCATGGATGAGTATCTTCGATCCGGGCTCTTCATGGTCGCCTTCTTGATGATCTGGCAGACTGCCACCGGAAGTTCCGGCACATACTGCTGCGGCGGTACCATCTCAGACTGAATATGCTGAATTGCAATGGCAACCGTTGTATCTCCGTCAAAAGGAACACGTCCGGTGCACATCTCATACATAACAATACCAAGAGAGTAGATGTCCGATGAATAGGACACATAACCGTTTCGTGCCTGCTCCGGAGATGCATAGTGAACGGAACCCATCATATCTGCGTGGATCGTATTGGAAGAAACGGCTCTTGCGATACCGAAATCCGTAACCTTGACCTTGCCTTCTTTGGAAATGATAATATTCTGAGGCTTGATATCCTGATGAACAATGCCCTTATTATGAGCAGCTTCGATTCCTCTTCCCACCTGGATGGCAATGGAAAGGACCTCGTTATAGCCAAGCTTTCCCTTCTTGCCGATGTAGGACTTCAGGGTGATGCCCTCCACATATTCCATTACAATGTAGTAGAGGCCGTCCTGGGATCCCACGTCATAGATATTCACAATGTTGGGGTGCTCTAAGGCAGCTGCCGCCTGAGCCTCTGCCCGGAACTTGGAAACGAAGGCGCTGTCGTTGGCAAATTCCTGCTTCAATACCTTAATGGCAATATCACGGCTTAAGGAATGATCCTTCGCCCGATAGACGTCGGACATTCCACCCGTGCCAATTTTCTCTATAATTTCATATCGGTTTCCTAAAAAGGTTCCGTTTGTCAGCATATACTCTCCTCACTCTCTGTGGGGTCGATGATCAACAGTGTCACGTTATCCACCCCGCCGTTTTCAAGTGCCTCGCTCAATAAAAGCTCTGCCTGTTTTTGAGGTGTCACCTCATCTTTAAGTACAGTCTCGATTCTGGTGTCGTCCACCATATTGGTAAGTCCATCACTGCACAGTAGGATCCTCTGTACTCCGTAGAGATCTGCATCAAAAAAATCCACCCGAACCATGCTTTCGGCACCGATGGCTCTGGTGATCCTGTTCTTAAACTTATGGGTCGCAGCCATCTCTTCTGTCATCTCGCCTCTTCGCACCATCTCCTGAACGTAGGAGTGATCCAACGTGATCTGACGAAGTCGTCCATTCTTCAGGACATAAAGACGACTGTCTCCAACATTCGCAACATGAAGTCGCCCGTCGATCATGGTAGCTGCAACCAGAGTGGTACCCATACCGCGCTTCTCATCATCATTCTGCGCAGTCTCATGCAGCTTCCAGTTCGCAACCGTAATCGCATCCCGAAGCAATGTTACAACGCCATCCTGCATAAGCTCCTCTTCGGTCTTACCGCGAAGAACATCCACAACTTTACGAACGGTATATTCAGAAGCATAATCGCCGGCCTTCTCACCGCCCATTCCGTCTGCCACCAAAAACAAATCTGTCAGCGGTCCTACGGCATGATCGGATGCGAATACAAAATCCTCATTCGCTTTTCTGACCCGCCCCTTATCTGTAAGGCAGTAAAACTCCATGGTTGTCACCTTTCTCTTAAGGACCTATGGATGAATATGACGACGACGCAGCTGACCGCATGCACCATCGATATCCCGGCCCATTTCCCTTCTAATAGTAACATTTATCCCGCAATTTTCAAGTTTCTTTTGGAAGGCCACCGCCGCCTGATGGCTTGGGCTTTTAAAGTCCCTCTCCTTGATGGGGTTGACCGGAATCAGATTCACATGTCCATGAATATCCCCGATCAGCTCCGATAACTCTCTGGCATCCCCATCACTGTCATTGACCCCCGCCACAAGGGAGTACTCAAACGACACCCGTCGTCCGGTCGTATTCTGATACTCCCGGAGAGCATCCACCACCTCATGGATCTCGTAGGTTCTGGCAATGGGCATCAGTTCCTGACGCTTCTGCTGGTTGGGCGCATGAAGGGAAAGAGCCAGGGTAATGCCAAGCTTCTCCTCCCCTAAAGCTTTGATCTTAGGCACCAGTCCACAGGTGGAAACCGTGATGCTTCGCTGGGAAAGATTTAACCCGTGTTCATCGGTAAGCATCCGGATGAAGGTCAGAAGATTCTCGTAGTTATCCAGAGGCTCTCCTGTTCCCATTACCACCAGATTGCTGATCCGGCTGTTGGTATATTCCTCACTTCCAATGGAAGGAGCCTTTGTCAGTCCCATGGACTTCCAGATGTCCCTCTGGATGCTGTAGACCTGTCCCAGCATTTCTGCAGGTGTCAGGTTACGAAGCCATCCATCCAGGGTAGAGGCACAGAACCGGCACCCCATCTTACAGCCCACCTGAGAGGAGATACAAACCGAATCTCCATGCTTGTAGTGCATCAGAACCGCCTCTACCATATTGCCGTCAGCCAGCTCAAACAGGTACTTTCTGGTTCCGTCAAGCTGCGAGATCTGAAGATCCACCGACTTTAGAATATGGTAGTTGCAATCCCTGTCCAACCCTTCCTTAAAAGACTTAGGCAGGTTCTGCATCGCGTCAAAGCTCTCTGCCAGATGCTGGTGCATCCACTGATAGAGCTGCTTGCCACGAAAGGCCTTCTCGCCCCTGTTTTGTACATATTCTATAAGTTCATCATAAGGGAGGCTTAAAATATCTGTCTTCTCCATTATCCTTCTCTCTTCATTACGGCCACATAAAATCCGTCATGCATCTTATCCGGCCAGATCTGTTGCTCCGTCACAAGATGATAGTTTTTGTTCTCCTGTAAAAACCATCGGACGTTGTCTTCATTTTCCATCGGGTTAAGGGTACAGGTGGAATACACAAGACTTCCACCCTCTTTCACATAGCCCACTGCCTGGGTCAGGATCTTCCGTTGAATCTCTGCCAGCTGGGAAAGGTCCTCCGGAAGCAGACGGCTTCGAATCTCTGGCTTTCTTCCCATGACTCCCATTCCACTGCAGGGCACATCACAGATCACCACATCCACTCCCTGCAAAAGCTTCGGATTGGGACGTGTTGCATCAGCAACATCTGCCGTAAGATTCGAAAGGCCGTACCGAGTTGCATTCTCCATAATTCGGTCAGCCTTCCCACGGTTCTGGTCAAAACTCAGCACCTCACCGGATGCTCCGCAGGCCAGTGCCGCCATCAGGCTCTTGCCGCCGGGAGAGGCACAAAGGTCTGCGACCCGCATACCCTCCCGGATCCCTGCATATCGCACCGGCTCCATGGAACTAAGGTCCTGCATATAGAAAAGACCCTCGGTAAAGGATGGAAGTTCGGTAATACGATCCACGGATCGAAGGATGATGGCATCCTCCCTTCCTTCCACCACTTCCGCCGAAGCACCCTCTTCGCAAAGGCGCTCCACCAGAGCCCGGGCTTGGATCCTGGAGGTGTTCACCGCCGCTGTCAATGGTCGTTCCAGGCAAAGTCCCTCTAAGATCTCCCTTGCCTTTTCCAGCCCGTATTGTTTTTCAAAAAACAGTCCGATCCAAACCGGCATGCTGGTATCAAGACACAGGGTAAGGATCTCATCTCCCTGCTTCTCTTTGCCTTCGCTCTTCCATCCCTCATTGTCACGGATCAGATCCCGATGTTGGGGGCGGCCGGCCTCATCAGTCCAGGTGATCCGTCCACGGATCTGTCCCCGTCCCTCCTGATAGTCTCTTAAAACCGAGCGGAGGACACCGTTGGTATAACCGGATAGACGGCTTTTTCCTGACTTTTTCACCAGCTTCACCGACTCGTCCACAGCTGCCTGCACCGGAACCGAATCCATATAAAGGATCTGGTAGAGTCCCAGAAGAAGGGAGCCTCGCACTGCCGGATCCAGCTTCGGGATCCGGACAGAAGAATACATCCGAAGGATGGCAACAAGTTCCTGTTCCTTTTCCACGACACCGGTTCCAAGTCTTGTAAGAAAAGCGCGATCCTGCTTCGACAAATACCCGTACTTATCGAGCACTGCCGGCAGGATCTTACTTAAATATTCATGATGATCTAAAACCTCCTGTACCACAGAAAGGGCCAGGAGGCGTACGTTTACTGCCATATCATTTTCCTTTAATCGTCGTCTCTTCCACCGAAGAGCAGAATCAGTCGAAGTAACTGCAGAATGGAGGAAGCTGCCCCTGCCACATAGGTAAGCGCCGCTGCCACCAGTACTTTTCTGGAGAGTTTCATCTCCTCATGTCCCACGATTCCGGTATCTTCAATGATGCGAAGAGCACGATGGCTGGCATCAAACTCCACCGGAAGGGTCACAAGCTGAAACAAAACAGCCATGGAAAAGCAGATAATTCCTGCCTGGATCAGAAGGGATCCGGTACGGCTGTTAATGAAAAAACCGATCAAAATGATGGGCCATGCTATGGCACTTCCAAAGTTCGCCACCGGAACCAACGCTCCTCTGATCTTAAGCGGAACATAGCTTCTCTGATGCTGCAGGGCATGACCACACTCATGGGCCGCCACCGCAATGGCTGCCACCGATGCACTGCCATATACGGCGTCGGAAAGATTCACGGTCTTATCTCTAGGATCATAATGGTCCGTCAGTTCGCCTGATACATGGCGAACCGTAACCCCCTCCAGTCCGCAGGCTGAAATGATCCGCTGCGCCGTCTGGGCACCGGTCATTCCTGTTGCCGAACGAATCTGACTGTAGATTCCATACGTATGATTGACATGCCAGGATGCAAGCATGCAGATCACTGCGCCAATCAAAACCAAACCATACGTCGGGTCAAAATACATTCCATACATTCCGTACATAGCTGCCTCCTAATGTCCTAAGAGTTCTCCCTTTTCCATAGCGTGTCCGCGAAGGTAATCCGATACCGCCATCCGCTTCTTGCCTTCCAGCTGAAGCTCCGTTGCCACCAGAATACCATCCTTACAACGAACTGCAATTCCTTCGTCCTTCGCCCAAACCACCGATGCGATAGGAGCCTTCTTTGCCTCGTCATCCAACTTCTCTTCCGCAACGGCATAGGCCTTCCAGAACTTCAAGGTCTTGCCTTCTGTAAAGGTATAGGTTCCCGGCCATGGGTTCAATCCACGGACATATCGGGAAAGCTCCTCTGCCGATCTGGTAAAGTCCAGCTTACCCATATCCTTGCGGATCATTCCAACGTGGGTTGCCTTCGACTCATCCTGTGGCGTCGGTGTGATGCTTCCCTCTTCAAGGGCCGCAAGGGTCTTCACCAGAAGATCTCCTCCCACAACAGCCAGACGGTCAAAAAGACTTCCGCCGGTATCCTCCTCATCAATGGGAACGATCTGCTGCTGCAGGATATCCCCATCGTCCAGTCCAACTCCCATCTGCATGGTGGTGACACCGGTCACCTCATCGCCATTTAAGATGGACCACTGGATCGGCGCTGCGCCCCGGTACTTCGGAAGAAGAGAAGCATGCACGTTCACGCAGCCATACTTCGGATGCTCAAGGATCTCCTTCGGAAGGATCTGTCCAAAAGCCGCCACCACGCTGACATCACAGGGGATGGATAAAATATGCTCCACACTTCCTGCCTCTCGAATCTTTGATGGCTGATAAACCGGAATCTCACGCTCAAGCGCCCACTCCTTCACCGGGGACATGGTCATTTTCTTGCCTCGTCCCTTTGGCTTATCCGGCTGTGTCACCACAAGTACAATGTTGTGTCCTGCTCTCTCCAAGGAATCAAGTGTTGCCACGGCAAAATCCGGTGTTCCCATAAAGATTACGTCCATACTGGTATTACTCCTCGTCTTCAAACTCTTCTGCATCATCATATGTAACGTCCTGAAGAGGACCTTCTACAAGCTCAGTATACATATGACCGTCCAAATGATCGATCTCATGACAAAATGCCCTTGCAAGAAGTTCGGTTCCCTCCAGCTGAATCGGCTGCATCTTACGATCCAGCGCCTTCACCACCACATGGTTAGGACGTGTTACGATTCCGGCCTTGCCCGGAAGAGACAGACATCCTTCGGATCCGGTCTGCTCTCCGTCCTGCTCCACGATCTCAGGATTGATCAGCACCAGAGGACCCTCTCCCACATCGATCACCACGATACGACGAAGCACACCCACCTGAGGAGCTGCAAGACCCACACCGTTTTCATTGTACATGGTCTCTAACATATCATCGATCAAAGTCTCCAGCCGGTCGGTAAGCTTTTCCACCGGACGACATACCTTCTCAAGTACCGGATCTCCCTGAATTCTAACTTCTCTTAATGCCATTGTTCTTCCTTTCTGACGTTGTCAAAGACTAATAGGATCAAAAACCATCCATAGGATCAAAATCAAACCAGACATCCGCACCGGAGGGAGCAGATCCCTCCCGAAGGGCCACATCTGCCGTATCCTTCGCCGCCACGAGCCGCTGATAGGAACCGTCCCTTACCAAAAGGATCTGCCGGTAGACATCATCGATCCTTGCGATGCCTGCCGCCTGGGGTCCAAAGACGGTAAGTTCCCGATCCACCGCTATCATCTTCTCCTTCAAAAACTGTCCCATTGCAACCGCTCTCTCTTCTTTTGAAGATGTGATCTCGATCTGGAGAAGATGACCGAAGGGCGGGTATTTCATTAGTTTACGATAAGCGATCTCCTGCTCATAGAAACCGGTATAATCAGAATCTGCCGCACTGGTAATGGCATAGTGCCCCGGCTGGTAAGTCTGAATATATGCATCTCCCGGTCTGTCTCCTCTGCCTGCTCTTCCGCAAGCCTGGAGCAGTAGATCAAATGTCCTCTCTGCACTTCTGTAATCGCTGACATTCAGCGAGAGATCTGCCGCCAGCACGCCCATCAAAGTCACATCCGGGAAATCATGTCCCTTGACGATCATCTGGGTCCCGATGAGAATGTCCGCCTCATGATTGGCGAAGGCCTCTAAAAGCTTCTGGTGCCCATGCCGGCTCTTTGTGGTATCCGCATCCATCCGCAGAATCCTTGCAGCAGGATACATCTGCTGGATGGTCTGCTGCACCTTCTCAGTCCCGGCCTTCATGGTTCCGATATACTTCGAACCGCAGGAAGGGCAGACCTTTTTGTATTCCGTCTGATAACCACAATAGTGACAGTGCAGCTTCCCGTCTCTGTGAAGAGACAGTGAGACATCGCAATGCGGACATTTTAACACGAACCCACAGGCTCTGCAAGAAACGAACCCTGCCATGCCTCTCCGGTTCAAAAACAGCATGCTCTGTTCCCTTTTCTCCAGTCGCTCGGAAAGGGCTGCCTGAAGCTGTCTTCCAATGATCGAACGGTTCCCCGCCATCAGTTCCGCCCGAAGATCAAGGACATGGATCTGCGGCAGTTGCCCGGCTCCTGCCCGCTCTGTCATGGTGTACAGATGGTAGTCACCCTGCTTCGCATGATAGTAGCTTCCCACCGAAGGAGTGGCAGAACCCATTACCACCGTAGCCCCCGACAGCCTTGCCCTCTCCATGGCGGTCTCTCTGGCGTGATATCTGGGCGGCTGCTGACTCTTATAGCTGCTCTCATGCTCCTCATCCATAATGATAAGTCCCAGATCCGGGAACGGAGTAAAAAGAGCACTTCTGGGTCCGACCATCACCGACACTTCTCCTTCTTTGGCACGAAGGAACTGATCGTAACGTTCCCCGGAGCTCATCCGCGAATTCAGGATGGAGACCCTACCGCCAAACCGAAGGTAAAACCGCATGACCGTCTGATACGTCAGAGCGATCTCCGGGATCAGGACAATGACCTGCCGACCCTTTTCCAAAACATGGTGGATCATCTCCATATAGACCTCTGTCTTACCGCTTCCGGTAACACCGAAGAGAAGGGAAGGCCTATGATCTCCCCTGTCGTAGCGGCTGGCAAAATCCTCGCAGATCTGTCTCTGGTCTTCATTTAATTCTGGAAGTTCCCAGTGGCTGTCCTGGGTCCTGACCGCCCCCAAAGGATCCCTGAGTGAACGGACCTCCTCTATTGTAAGAAGACCTTTTTTCTCCAGATCCCGGATATCCGAGGAAGGAATGGACAGACGTTGTGTCAACTCATCCCAGGGAATATCCGGCTGATGCAGCAGCTCCCGCAGCAGCCTTTCCTTACCAAGGGAATGTCTGGCTCTGGATAAAAGAAGGGCAAGAGCATCGGAAAGTTTCTCTGCCTCTGCCCCTGCATGCACCACCTTGCGCATCTTCGGAGCCTGCCGCTTTGCGGAGGGAAGGACCGTCCGAAGGGCCTGGTTCATAGTGGCGCCGTAGTTTTGTCGCATCCATTCTGCTAACGCGATGAGCTGCCCTTGGGAACTTAGAGCCTCCTGCTGCAGCTCTAGGATGGGCTTTAACCTGGAAGGATCAATGTCCACCTGATCTGTGACAGCCACAATATACCCCTTCAGCTTCCTGTTACCAAATGGAACTACAACCGAAGCACCGGGAAGAGCTCTATCCCTTAGCTCCTCCGGAATGATATAGGAGAAGCACTTATCCAGTTTGGCTAGGGAGATATCCACAATTACACTGGCATATAACATGACTTCTCCTTTCGTGATACAGGGGACTTGACCTTATTTTAAGCCCTCTTCCTTAAGCACCTCTTCGATGAGAACACGCTCGTCCATAGGGTATTTCTTGCCGCAGATCTCCTGATAATCCTCATGGCCCTTTCCCGCCAGCACAATAACATCTCCCGGTCTGCCATTCTTGATGGCATAGCGGATGGCCTCCTTACGATCAATGATCTCCACATATTCACCCTTTGTCTTACCAATACCGGTCTTGATATCGTTGATGATATCCTGAGGTTCCTCGAACCTGGGGTTGTCAGAGGTAATAATGGTAAGGTCGGAAAGATTACCGGACACCTCTCCCATCTCAAAGCGGCGAAGCTTACTTCTGTTGCCGCCGCAACCAAAGAGGGTAACGATACGTCCTGGTTCATATTCCTTTAACGTGGTAAGAAGACTCTTAAGGCTCATGGCATTATGGGCATAATCAATCATAAGAGCAAAGTCGTCGGAGACCTTGATCATCTCGATTCTTCCCTTGACCCGGGCTGCCTTTAAGGCCTTCTGCATATTCTCAACGGTGACACCGAAATGATGGCAGACCGCAATGGCACAAAGGGAATTATATACGGAGAAACGGCCCGGAACATCGATCTCCACCGGGAAGTTTTCCATGCCACTCACCTCATAGTTGACGCCAAGATATCCGGGTCTGTGGATCAGTTCCATATTCTTTGCCACGAAATCGGCCTTCTCGCTAAAGCCGTAGGTCTCCACCTCACAGGTATGTTCCTTAAGAATCTCCTCAAAATGAGGATCATCGCAGTTGAAGATACCCTTTCTGCACTTTTGGAACAAAAGGCTCTTGCAGGCAAGATACTCTTCAAAGCTTCCATGCTCATTGGGGCCGATATGATCCGGCTCGATATTGGTAAAGATTCCGATCTCAAAGGTGATACCATCCACTCTGTGCATCATAAGGGCCTGGGAGCTGACTTCCATAACCACGGTATCAAGTCCTGCCTCCACCATCTTATGGAAGTAAGACTGCACAACATAGCTCTCCGGTGTTGTATTGGCCGCCGGAATATGCTCCTCTCCAATAATAGCCTCGATGGTTCCGATCAGCCCCACCTTATGGCCGGCATTCTCAAGGATGGAACGGATCATATAGGTGGTTGTGGTCTTACCCTTTGTACCGGTGATACCAATAACCTTTAACTTCTGATCCGGGTGATCAAAATAGGCTGCTGAGATCAGAGCCAGTGCCTCTCTCGTATTCTCCACCTGAAGAAGGGTAACATTCTCCGGCACCTCCACCGGCTTTTCCACGATCAGTACTTTAGCTCCTGCAGAAGCAACGGAAACTGCAAAACTGTGTCCATCCACAGCTGTACCACTGATACACACAAACATGCAGCCTTCTGTTGCCTTTCTGGAGTCCATAACGAGATCTGTGATCTCACCCTCTACAGATCCCTGTAAGACCTTATAAGAAATGCCCTCCATTAAGTCCCTGATATTTCTCATTGGTATACCTCTTTTTCTTTCATATTCTAAAATAGGCCCTCGCCTGAATTTCCAACAGCTTATTTTATCACACTTTAGGGTCTCTGCCAAAAAATATCAACAGTTACTATTCACAGTTATAGAATATTTAAAATGTATTCTGTCCAAATTTATTTGGTAAGAAATACTTTTAAATATTCTATAAACTGGAATCAGTGACTCCACCCACATGAATAATGTTAAGTGCTTCAGCACTGAGAAAGAAGTCTGAAAGACTTCCATTATGAATGTGGGTGGAGTTACTGTGAATAGTAACTTATCTATAGTCGGGGAGGCTGTGAGTTCTATGAGATTTCTTATCTTTGAAATGAAAACAGTATGCTACAATTCATATCTTTATTTTGGTGACTCTCTTGGTGAGGCTCTTACAAAGCTTGGCCACCAGGTGGAATATTTCAAGGTTGATGAAGATGCACTCGATGATTTAGAGCGATATATTGGCAAAAGCTACGATGCTCTCATAGATTTCAATTCTGACCTTCCACGGGCACTTATGGATGACGATTCTTACTTCTTAGACCATGTGGATGCACCATTTTTTGATGTAATTTTAGATCATCCACTATATCACCATGATACGCTTAAGCATAAGCTCAATAATTTTCATGTAGTATGCCTTGATTCACTCCACAAGGCTTATATCGAAAAATACTATCCACACATTAAATCTGTAACTGTAACCCCTATGACTGGGGAGCTTGCCTTTGGTCATGATTCAATTGACTGGGACAATTGGGAATTGCGACCTTATGATATTCTCTTTTCTGGCACCTATACTGACCCTGTCAGAATCGAAACTGCCATTAATAAAATGCCAGAAATAATCTCAGAAAACGTATATACGTTAATTGATATGATGAAAGCAGATAGCACTATGACCATAGAGGCTGCCGTAGATATTCTTGCGGAAAACGAATTCTATGAATACATCAATTCAGATAAGCCATTACACACCCAGACCTTCTATCTGGCTGATACATATATACGCTGTCTAAATAGAAAGAAGCTTGTACAGGCACTGGATAGAGCCGGATATGAATTCCATTTATTTGGTGCATTGCGGGAAGAACTAAACCTAAAACACGCCGAGCTTCACAGAGAAATACCATTCAATCTCACCTTTACCGTATTTGCGAAGTCAAAAATCAGTGTAAATATTATGCCAAACTTTAAAGCAGGGAGCCACGATCGCGTCTTCTCAGGTCAGTTAAATGGAGCCGTTTCTCTTACAGACTCTACTACGCTCTTACAATGCGAGTATAAAGATAATCAAAGCATCCTATTTTACAGCTTAGATGACATTGATGCCGTAACTGAAAAGGTAAACTCTGCCCTTTCAGACCCTTCTAATCTCAAAAAAATAGCCCAGGCAGGCTACGACATAGCGTCGATAAACCATACCTGGGATAATATTGCACATAAAATATTATTCACAATTAAGAATTAATCTATATTCTGCATTTCCTGATAAAAATTGAAGTAATCCTTACGACCCTGTTTCGTAAATTCAATAGCTGTACGTGGGTGCTGGTTCAAAAGGCCTGTTGCAAGGTACTGCATATCGTAGCCCCAAACAACTCCCTGTTCCTTAAGCGGAAGCATGTAGTCTTCTACGAACTTAATTGCATAGCGCTCTTTATATTTTGGATTCTTGAGGAAGCCAAGTAAAAGCTCCATGGCACAGTTTCCAGCGCCACGTCCCATAGAACAATATGTTCCGTCAAGGTAATCAACATCATCACCAACAGCCTCTATAGTATTTGCGAATGCAAGCTTCTGATTGTCGTGAGCATGCATACCAACCTTCTTACCATATTTAGCGGCTGCGTTGCAGTAAACATCTGCGATACGCTCAATCTGTTCTGGATAGAGTGAACCGTAGCTATCTACAATATAAATGCAGGAAATTGGAGTCTGGCAAACAATATCAAGAGCAGCCTTTACATCCTCCATTGATGCAGTAGAAATAGCCATAATATTACAGGTTGTCTCGTAGCCCTTCTTATCAGCATCTTCTATCATTTCGATAGCACCTGGTAACTGGTGAAGATAGGTTGCCACACGAATCAAATCAACCGGGCTTTCAGCCTTTGGGTGAATATCCTCCTTGTAGTTGCAACGGCCAACATCAGCCATGATAGCAAGCTTTAAGTCAGTATTATTATCTCCAACTATTTTTCTAATATAGTCATCAGATGAAAACTTCCATGGTCCAAACTTCGACTCATCGAACTGCTCCTTATCAGCACGATAGCCCATTTCCATGTAGTCAACTCCCGCCTTAACATTAGTTTAATAAAGAGCCTTTGCAAACTCATCAGTGAAATAGAAATCATTTACAAGACCTCCATCTCTCAAAGTTGCATCAACTACACGTACGCTTTCTCGCACAGCAAGAAGCTTTGAAACCTCTTTCATCTTTCGTATCCTCCTAAGTATGTCGTTCCACTTTAGCAATTAAAAGCGATAAAGTAATTATAATCGTACAACAACGCAAAGTCAATCGATTAACCAAAGCGTAGCCATAAGCTAAGCCGCAAGTAACTATCAATCCCTCTTGTAGGTATCAAGCTCTTTGGTTTCTCATTGAGACATGTAGTCGAACAGAGAAACCTAAGGCTTGTAGCCGTAGCAAGAGTCTTAATGCCTAGG
>CAMGZH010000012.1 GCA_946182825.1 uncultured Lachnospiraceae bacterium | reverse complement strand
AAGATCGCAGAAATTCTTGACGACAAGATGCGTGCATTTAAGTACTGATAATTTTTTTCAATTTTTTCAAAAAAGGGACGGAATGTTGTAACATTTCCGTCCCTTTTTACGTTATTATAAGTGAGGACATAAATATTGGCATAAAGTGGGAGGAAAAAGCCAAATGAAAAACAAGATCTTAATCGCGTTATTATCCCTTGCCCTGGCTGGTTCGCTGGCCTTATCCGGCTCTTTGATGTATGTGAATGTACATCAGAATAAGAAGGTGAACCGTTACATCTCCGATCAGTTGGAGCGGCAGGCAAAGGAAGAGGAGAAATTGAACAATTACCAGGAGGACGGCTATAAGGTGGGAGAGCAGTATGAGATCCGTTCTACCAAGGAGATTTCCGATGCCTATGTTTCAGGGGATGAGAGCAAGCTTTCCGAACAGGATAAGAAGACATTGAAGCTTGCGAAGGATATTCTAAAGTCTGTGATCAAGGATGGTATGACCAACTATCAGAAGGAGCAGGCAGTATACGATTGGATGTATAAGCATATCGGGCAGGGATCATCTACTACCATTACCATGCCCACAGCGTCTGGCTCTGATTTCACTCCGGGGGGCGTTCTTGTATCCCATAAGGCGGTATGCGTAGGATATGCAACCACCTTCCGTATGTTTATGAACATGCTTGGGATGGAGTGTCATATCGTACATAACGAGTACCATTCCTGGGATCTGTTGAAGCTGGATGATGACAAATGGTATCACATCGATATCTATTCCGATGTTTCCGGTCATACCCAGTATCAGAACTTCAATATGACAGATGCCCAGTGTTCCACAGGACATGACTGGGATACCTCGGCTCTTCCGGTGGCCAATGGCGTGAAGTATTCTTACGCAGTTCAAAATAACAAGAAGATCAAGGATATCTATGAGGTTCCGTCCAAGATCAAGAAGGTTCTGGATAAGGGCAAGGGAGCATCCATGTTCTTTACCTTTGACAAGAAGCTGACAGATCAGGATATGAAGGCGGCAGATGTTATGGTTAGCCAGATGCAGACGGCAATCACCACTGCCGGTTTTGACAACTTTGGTCTGAATGCAAGCTGGTACAACAGTGAGACAGAGGGAGAATATATTTTAGGTCTCTTTGTGAACAAGTATGATAACGGTGAGCAGACGAATATGGATCCAAAGCTTGTTAAGAAGGTGAATGAGATCATTGCCAAAGCCTTTGGTATTGATCCTTCTACCCTTGGTTCGGATCTGACGACAAATTAGAGGAGAGTAAAATGAAACATTCCATGAGAAGACGATGCACCTCGTTTTTGCTGGTGCTTACCCTTGCTACAGCGGCCCTTACCGGCTGCGGCAGCAAGACAAAGGGGGTGGACGCCGTGGCGGTAGGTAAGGCCATGCAAAAAGAAGCCACCACCTTTCCAAAGCTTAAGGTCATTACCTCACAGGATAAGGATGCAGACCTTAATTTTACGTCCCTTTGTGATTATAAGTATGATCGGGTAGAATCCTTTTATTACGCCTACTCCAAGGACGGAACAGCTCCGGAGATCGCTGTGATCTCTCTGAAGGAGGCTTCCGATGCAGCAGGCCTTATGGCATCCCTGAAGGATCATGTCAAGAATCGAAAGGGCACGATGCAGGAATATTCACCGGAGCAGGTGGAGATGGTGGATAACTATATTCTCGCCCATCAGGGCAGTGCGGTGACCCTGGTGATCGGACCGCAGAATGCAATTGTTGAGAAGGTCTTCGAGAAGGAGGTCAAGGGAGAGTAACCATGGTTTTTTCCAGTATGGTCTTTTTGGGGATCTTTCTTCCTGTTGTTGGTGCGGTTTATTATCTGACACCGAAGAAGTTTCGTAATTTATGGCTTTTTGTGGCTTCCCTCATGTTCTATGGCTGGGGGGAGCCCAAATATATTCTGATCATGTTGTTCTCAACGGTCTTTGACTATGTCAACGGACGCATGATCGGTTACTTTGACGGTAAGGGGCTCCATGACCGTGGCAGTAAGGCTATGGTTGTAATCTCCTGTCTTGGGAACCTTGGTATTCTTGGATTTTTTAAGTACACAGACTTTGTGATCCGAAGTATCAATGATATTTCCGGACTGGGACTTTCGGCGTTGCAGCTTGCCCTTCCCATCGGCATTTCCTTTTATACCTTTCAGACCATGTCCTACACCATTGACGTGTATCGGGGACTTGTGAAGCCGCAGAAGAATATCATCAGCTTTGGCATGTATGTCTGCATGTTTCCGCAGCTGATTGCCGGCCCCATTGTCCGGTATCAGGATGTGGCAAGGGAAGTGGACCGGCGGCGGGAGAGTGAGACTCTTCGCCAGAGGGGAATCTATCGTTTTATGATCGGTCTCGGCAAAAAGGTTCTTTTGGCCAATCAGGCAGGAGAGATCTATCAGCAGCTTCAGGTCTTTTCGGGAGCAGAACTGACGGCTCCGGTTGCGTGGCTGTCTGCCATTATGTATACCTTCCAGATCTATTTTGACTTTTCCGGTTATTCGGATATGGCCATCGGTCTTGGTATGTTTTTCGGGTTCCATTTCCCGGAGAACTTTGATCATCCCTACGAGAGTACTTCAGTAACGGAGTTCTGGCGACGGTGGCATATGACACTTTCCACCTGGTTTCGGGAGTATCTGTACATTCCTCTGGGTGGAAATCGCAGAGGAATGGGACGGCAGATCTTCAATCTGTTTGTGGTCTGGGCTCTGACGGGACTGTGGCATGGAGCGGACTGGAATTTCCTGTTATGGGGACTTTACTATTTCCTTCTGCTTTTGGTGGAGAAGCTGTTTTTATTGGGTTGGTTTCAAAAACATGAAAGAGGACCGAAGATCCTGCGTCGTATCTACACCATGCTTGCCGTGACCTGTGGCTGGGTGCTGTTTTCCCATACCGATCTGTCACAGGCGCTGCTCTGGTGGAAGAGTCTGTTCTCCTTTGATGGCTGGAAAAGAGGTCTGACAGACCATCTTGCATCCAGTGGTTACCTGTGGCTTCACAGTCTGCCCTTTTTGGTTATTTTGATCCTTGGCTGTACAAGTCTGCCGAAGCGCTGGTGGAAGGCACTGATCGGGCCGGACGAGAGACGGGAGGGGCATCTTTGCCGAAGGGAGATCCTGCTTACGGTCTGCCTGTTTGTTGTTTCTGTCATTTATCTTGTGAGTGGAAGTTATAATCCATTCCTGTATTTTCGTTTTTAGGAGGGGATCATGAAAAAAAGTTATACGATTCTGGCTTTTATGGCTTGTTCGGCTGTCTCTCTTTCTTCGATCCTTTCTCCGGTCAGTACCTATTCCCAGATGGAGAATCGCTTTCTTACCACCTGGCCCGCTCCGTCGCTGAAGGGAATCCTATCCGGAACCTTTCAGAAGGATCTGGAGAAGGCTCTCTCGGATCAGTTTCCTCTGCGGGATTCCTGTGTCAGGCTTTCGGTGGAAGGCAGTCTTGCCCTTGGCCGGCAGGATATTTCCGGGGTCTATGTTAAACGGGATGGAAGCTATGTGGAGAAGGTTCTGGACTCTGCCTTGTCCCGGGAGCGCTACCGACTGAATCTTCGTCTGCTCTCGAAGATGGCAGAGGATGAGAAACTGCCGGTGGATCTTTTTCTTGTGCCATCGGTGGGAGAGAGTGAGCCGGAGCGATTACCTTCCCAGGCACCGTATTTTGATGCGGGGGGATGTCGGAAGATGGCAGAAAAGCAGTGCCTTACCCGTCGGTCCAAAGCCGGGGAAGTTTCTCTGATTCCGGTGGATTTTAAAAACTGTAGGAAAGAACATTACTTTTATACGGATCATCACTATAACAACCGGGGGGCGTATGAGTGTGCGATGGCTTATCGCAGCTACCTTGGGAAAGCAAGGCGGCCTTACACCTCCTATGGCCCTAAAGTGGTATCGGAAGAATTTCGTGGAACGCTGTATTCGAAGGCCCCCTGGCATGGGGCGAAGTATGACAGGATCGTGCTTCCACAGCTTTTGCCGCAGGTTTCGGTTTTATTTGAGGGAGGGCATGACGGCCATCTTTCACAAACTAGGACGGCAGACAGTCTGTATGATTTTCGGTATCTGGGTGAGAAGGATAAGTACAGCACCTATCTGGGCGGGAACCACGGCCTGGTCCGGATCCGGAACAAGAAGGGAAAGGGAAAGCTTCTTGTGATCAAGGATTCCTTTGCGAACAGCTTTGTACCGTACCTTGTGGGGGATTATGGGCAGGTGGATCTCATCGACCTTCGTTATTATACCGGCTCGGTGAAAAGTTTTCTTGCGAAGGAGAAGCCGGATCGCGTTCTGGTATATTATGAGATGTCAGATTTTATCAAAGAAGAAAAAATGAGTGCCCTGATCCGATAGGATCGGGCACTCTTTTTTGTGACATTATCGGGAGGATTTCCTGGGCTGGGAGAAAACATGCTGTATCAGATAGGATGACAGTTCGTTACCAAGCCGGGCGTAGGTTGTCTTCGTCATGTGAAGGTTATCGGCTGTGGCAACCGGGCAGTTGTCTTTGGTTATGATCTTTTGTGTGTTAAAACGATAGATCTTAAGTCCCTGCTTCTTGTAGTTCTTTCGAACCCGGTCAAGGGCCTTCTGATAATCCGTTAAAGTAAGGCCGATTTCGTTCTTTTTCTTGAAGCGGTTGTTTCGGGCACTCAGGCTTGTGGTCCTGTCGCTGTAGAAAAGATCCGGCATGACGACCTGAATAGGGGGCTTATTTACTTTACTTCGTAGCCGGTTCGCTGTCTGAATATTGGAAAAGAATTGTGACAGCGCGCCATAGAAGGTTTCCACTGAGGTGTCATCCGGGTCGCCAAGGGGGATCCGATCGGAATAATCATTGGTTCCGGCACAAAAGATCACCACATCAAATTCATCGATGGAGTGGGTGTTCTTATCCAACAGTCCTTTGATCTGTGTCTGAGGGGTCTGTCCTACGGCAAGTTGTGGCAACACATCGGTGATGATACGGTAGCGATGGAAGCTGGCAATCTGTAGGGGGCTAAAGCTTAAGGTTGCTCCGGGAATGGCAGCGTTGTAGTACTGGGCGCCGGTCAGTTCATGGACACGCCAGGGGTATGAGTAACGGTAGCGTGTCAGCGATGCCTTGTAGGGGCTTCCGTAAGTGATGGAATCTCCCACATAGAGGATCCGTTTGTCCTGGAAGGAGCGGTTGGCGATGGAAAAGTTTTTCTCGTATCCGGAGCAGATCTCCTGTCCGTTTGCCAGTGTCCGGTAGGCAATTACTGTGTAGTAGGTTCGCTTTGGATCCACGGGAACGTTGCAGGTCAGATAGGACTCCTCCATCTGCCTCGAACTTGCGACGGTGTCCCAGTGGTAGATGCCTTTCTTGTCCCGATATCCGATCTTAATGCGGTAGAAATCTGCCCAGGGTACGCGGTTGAAGGTCAGGGTATCCTTCTGCCCCTTGTTCTTTCGCAAGCTGATCAGCGTCGGAGTGTTCAGCTGAAAAGCACCATCTCTGTCATACGGAGACAGACTGACCTTGGTAAGGGAAGACTCCCAGGAAACGGCGCGAATGGTGTAAGAAGAGCAGGAATCGGAAGGATCCATATAGTAGTCGTTCAGCAGATACTGATCCCGTTCACTCTTGGTCATGGTGTTGTGAAAAATGTCCTTAAAGGTTCTGGTATTCCCGCGAACCTCTGCGATCTGCCGGTACCCCTTTCCTTCGAAGCGGCGGTAGATCTGGTACCCGTCGGCTCCATCCACGGTTTCCCAGCGGAGAATGGCATGGAGATTGGTATAACGGCAGGTAAGGTGCGGCGTTTTGCGAAGGGTCGTAAGACCGGCAGTGTCACATTTGCTCAGTCCGGATCCGAAGAGCCCCTCGTCCAGAGAGCGAACGGTATAGGTGTAGTCGTCCCCGGCAGGCACCTGGTAGTCGGTGTAGACGGTGATCTCGTCTCCGGCATAAAGGCTGTCCAGCTGCTGATACTTGCCGCCGACTTTCTTACGATAGATCAGATATCGCATCTCGGGCTTTGACTTCCAGGTCAGGGTCGCATGATCGTACCGGTCGTTGCCCTGCTGCAGGGAGAGGGAAAGCAGGACCGGTGCACTGTCTTTGGCCTGAACCGAATGGGGCAGGATATAGAGGACGCACAAAACCAAAAAGATAAAGCCTAGGATCAGGCCGGTGTTGCGTTTTGTCCATTGGTGTTTTCTTTGTACTTTCATAGTATCCTCAGTATAGTCCTTTTTTTGCGGATTCGCAAAAAGTCTGACGACGAAAGGTCTTCTGATTTTTTGGAACGAAAAATAATACGGAGGTTATAATTTTTTGGAAATAGCCGAAATGTTCAATATGGTGTATATTATAAGTAACTGAGTCGAAGCAAAGAAAGGCTTCGCGTTTTGACATGAGAGGTCATAGTATCAATAGAATTGAGGAAATGCCAATGAAGCAGCGTATCATTAAGAAATTTTTCACTGCCATGCTTGCAGCAACCCTTGTGGTTACGTCCGCCGGTCCGGCGGGAGTCCTTTTTAGGACAAGCAGTGTAATGGCACAGGCACAAAGCAACGTTTTGTCTGTTTCTTATGATGTAACCGTGGATAATACGAAAAATGAGGCGATGGTCTCTGCAGAGAATGCCGATCGAAGGAATGCAGATCCTAACCTTGCCGACTTTGCGCACGATAGCAGTCTGGATAAGATCGCTACAGAGAGAGCCAAGGATATTGCGCTGTTCTACAGCCATTTGCGGCCGGATAATACGGATGGTAAGCTTATTACGGTCAATGGGGAAAGCAACGGTGCCCAGTCCTATCTTGCGGAGAATATCTGGAGTGGTGGAAATGATTTTCAGTCTGTTTTATCCAGCTGGAAGAATGCCGGTAGTGTGGAAGGCGCCAATAACAGAAGTAACCTTTTAAGTTCTACCTATACCCATGTGGGAATCGGTCATGTGGTATACAACGATCAGGATTACTGGGTTCAGGTCTTTTGTGATGCCGCATCGACAGCAGGCGGTGCAGCGGTTGCCGCAGGAAGTGAGACGGTGACCAGATCCATCAGCAAGGATAATATTTCTTCGGATGTTATGGTGTATAATTCCGTAGTGAAGGATCCGTCAGCCGATAGGAATTTTGATGCCATCACAGTGGGGGTGGGAGAGTCGGTTTCCCTCCCGAAGGTAAGCCTTGGTATCAATACCAAGGATGCGATTCATGATTCCGGGAACAACTATTGTCCCGTCGATGTGGAGCCTACATGGAAGATCGAAGCCAGCAATGCGGCAAGCCTAAGCGGTGACCAGATCAAGGGTCTGTTGAAAGGAACGGCCAATCTGTCCCTTTCCTTCTCCTTGAAGAATGACTATTCCTTTGTGATTCCGGTGAAGGTGGTCTCCAGCAGTATCGAGGGTGCCACCATGGTCCTTTCCCTTCCGTCTAACGGATATGTGGCAGATGGAAATGAGAAGACGCCTTCGGCTGTGATCACCTTAGACGGTACCACCCTGGTGGAGGATAAGGATTATGTCTTATCCTATTCCAACAACAAGCCGGCAGCTACCATTACAAAGTCGGTAGAGGCTAAGGTGACAGCCACCGGTAGAGGAAATTATACCGGTACAAGGGAAGAGACCTTTATCATTGGAGTTGATAAGGGCGGCAGCCTTAGCAGCGCCAAGGTAGAGCTTAAGGATCCAAAGGCAGAGATCACCTATGACGGTAAAGAGAAAAAGCCGGAGATCGTGGTAACCTTAAACGGCATTACTGTTGCGAATAGCTACTATGATGTGGCATATTCCGATAATATCGAGGTTGGTAAGGCAACGATTACCGTTACAGCCAAGAGCGGTTCCAATTCCAAGTATACCGGTTCTGCTACCGGAAGCTTTGATATCAAGGGTACTCCTATCGATAAGGGCAGCATGACCTTTACACCTGCCAACAAGCAGTACAGCTACACCGGTGCTGAGATCAAGCCGGAGCCGGTGGTTAAGGTGGGAAGCAATACCTTAGAGAAGGATAAGGATTATAAGCTTACCTATAAGAATAACAAGCAGGTGGGCAAGACAGCCGAGGTTACGGCCACCGGTATGGGGAACTACAGCGGAACCCTGACCAGTAAGTTTGAGATCACGGCGGGGAATCTGAAGGATGCGAAGGTGACCTGCACACCAGCTTCCTTTGTATATAACGGAACGATGCAGATCCCGCAGGTCTATACCGTTACCATAGGAACCGGCACCGATGCGGTGACCCTTAAGGCTGGAACCGATTACTCCATTACATCCTATCCTACGACAGCGGTAAATGCAGGAACCTATGAGGTGACGATCACCGGACTTGGTGCATTCAAGGGAACCGGTAGTACGCCGGCTACGCTGACGGCGACCTATACTATCGAGCCGAAGGATGTGACAGAACAGCTTGCTGAGGGCGCTGTGTCTATCAGTCCGGTATCCAATGTGACTTACACCGGGAAGGAATTTGTTCCTGCCATTGAGATCATTGACAGCAGTTCCAACAACTATGTCCTTCAGGAGGGAACCGACTACACCCGTACGGACAGTGATAATGTTAAGCCGGGAACGGCTTCTGTGAATCTGGAGTTCAAGGGGAATTACACCGGTTCCACAACGGTAAATTACAGCATCAAGCCCAAGAAGACATCCATTTCTTCACTTAAGGGCGGAGCAAAGTATGCGAAGATCACCTGGAAGAAGGTAAGTGGTATTACAGGATACCAGATCCAGTATGCAAAGAAGAGTTCTATGAGCGGTAAGAAGTCTGTCAGCATTAGAAAGGCTTCCACGAAGAGTCTTACCGTTAAGAAACTTAAATCTAAGACGAAGTACTATGTTCGGATCCGAACCTACTTCAAGACAGAGTCAGGACTTAAGATTTATAGTGCCTGGTCCTCAAAGAAGACGGTCAAAGTAAAATAACAGGATGAAAAGGCCCCTTAGGGGGTCTTTTCTAAAGGAGAAATTTATGTTTAAGAAAAAGCTACTTGCTCTTGTTGTTGCGGCATCCTTTGCCTTTACAGCAGCGGGCTGTGGAACGCAGCAGACGGGGAAGGAGATCTCTGCGCCTCTGTCAGGAGAACTTGCTGTACAGGCGGCGGCTAAGAAGAGCTTTACCGCTTCGGATATTCCAAAGTGGGATAAGAAGCATCCGAGTGTTACCGTTCATAAGAACAAGCCTTATTTCACAAAGAAGCAAAAGAAGAAGAACAAGTCCTATGAGTCCTATGGCAAGCTGGATTCTCTCGGACGCTGTACAAAGACGATTGCCTGCATCGGAAAGGATCTTATGCCGACCGAAAAGCGGGGAGAGATCGGCAGTATCCGTCCTACGGGCTGGCATACAGTCAAGTATGACGGGATCGATGGTCGCTATCTGTATAACCGTTGTCATCTGATCGGCTATCAGCTGACAGGAGAGAACGCCAATGAGCGTAATCTGATCACCGGAACCCGTTATATGAATGTGGATGGAATGCTTCCATATGAGAATGAAGTGGCAGACTATCTGTGGTGTCATCAGAAGAATCATGTGCTCTACCGTGTTACGCCGATCTTCGCCGGGAAGGATCTTCTGGCCAGAGGTGTTCTGATGGAAGCCTACTCCGTGGAAGATAAGGGAGAGGGCGTATCCTACTGTGTGTTCTGTTATAATGTTCAGCCGGGAATTACCATCAATTACAAGAACGGCGAGTCAGATGGCCCGGCATATACGGGAGGGCAGAAGAGTAAGGATAACAATTCCAAAACGTCGAAGGAAGACAAGGGGAACACACCAAAGGAAGATAAGAAGGGACAGACCTATATCTTAAATACCAATACCAAAAAGTTCCATCTTCCATCCTGTTCTTCTGTGTCTACCATGAGTCCGAAAAATAAAAAGACCTACACCGGTAAGCGGAAGTATCTGATCCGTGAGGGATACAGTCCCTGCGGTCGTTGCAGACCTTAAATAAAAACAGAAGATGTCAGAAGGGATCATTGCCTTTTCGGATCGATAGAAGATCCGAAAAGGCAATTTCTGTCTTAACGACAGAAAGAACCCGACGGTTGGGATCCAATCCGGAAAGGACACCGGTCAGTCTGCGACAAAATCCCCTGTCAAAGTAGGTGACCGTTACAAGGGGAAAGGTAAGATCTCCGGGGTCGTCGTGGATGCCTTCACTGTGACGCAGCTTCGCAAGACGTTCCCGGACGGTGCGGTACTCCTCATAGAGGAGGGAGAGGGTGGCGTTGATCTGTTCTCTGGTCTCTTCGCTTAGATCCGGTCGTTCGATCATAGTAAGAGATTCCTCTGCCTTCTGCAGGGCAATATCAAGGCCGCGTACGGCGGCAAAGGGCAGAAATTGCTTGGCACGCTGTGCGTTGGGCATTTTCGAAGGGATGTGCTGCATATCGGGGTTCCTCCTTAGGTAAGGGAAGTGGGGCCGGCTTTGTGGCCTCCGATCTGAAGGTTGCGTTCCATGGTGGTGGCCTTCTCCTGAAGATCCATTCCCTTCAGAACAGCGTTCTTCCCGAAGCGCTTCTTAAGATCGAGAACGGCGGTCTGAATCTTATGATCCCGTTCACTGATTCGTGGATCGGTGAAAAAGCTGTACTGGTGAAACTCTTCCGGAAGGATATGGGCGGCGGTAAGGGTCACACGACGGACGTAGGCATTGGGATCAACGATCTGCCGGTAAAGTCTTGCGGCACCGGCCACAAGGATGGTATTGGAGTTGGTATCCTCCGGTAAGGAAAGGGTGCCCTTGGAGGGGGCGTGGGCAGGGCGGTTCTCATATCCCACAAACAGATGGATGGATCCTGTGGTAAGTCCCTTGTCTACCAGATCAAGACACATCAGATCCATCATCTCCTTGACGATAAGCTCCCCCTCCGCGAAGGAGTAGGCGCAGGGCAGAACCTGTCCACTGGACATACATCGGTCCTTGGAACGATAGGCCTTGATATCTGCAATGGTGACACTTTCCCGGCCGAAGGCATGGTCGATTAATAGCTCGGCGTCGATGCCGAACAGGCGGTAAAGGATCCGTGGATCGGCTTTGGCAATGTCTTCCATGGTGCGGATCCCGACCTGAGAAAGGCGTGCCACCGTACCACGTCCGATCCGCCAGAAGTCGGTGAGGGGAAGGTGATGCCAGAGCTTCTGCCGGAAGGAGTCTTCGTCCAGTTCTCCGATAAAATCATCGGAATGCTTGGAGAGGATGTCCAGTGCGATCTTCGCCAGATAGAGGTTGGTTCCGATGCCGCAGGTGGCGCGAATATGAAGCTCCCGGTCTATGGCGTTCATAATGGTAATGCCCAGCTGTCGTGCCGACATATGGTATAGGGGAAGATAGTCGGTCACGTCTAAAAAAGCCTCATCAATGCTGTAGACATGGATATCCTCTCTGGAGATATACTTCAGATAGATCCGATAGATGGCAGCGGAATAGTCGATGTAGCGCTGCATCTGGGGAGGGGCAATGATGTAGGGGATGTTCTCGGGAATCTCGAAGAGACGGCAGCGATTGCGGACACCCAGTGCCTTCATGGAGGGAGAAACTGCAAGGCAGATGGTCTTCTCTGAGCGGGTGGGATCTGCCACAACCAGATTGGTGGTAAGTGGATCCAGATTCCTGAGAGCGCATTCCACAGAGGCGTAAAAGGATTTAAGATCAATGCATAAATACTGGCGCTGTGCCATCGGTGTCTCCTTTCATCCGTTGTTTGTGTTCAGATTATAGCACAAAACATTTGTTTGGTGCATATAAAAACAATAAAAATACAAACGCTTGTTCTGCGATTTATTGCGTTAATATTACAAATGTTAAAAAAGAAAGAAATTGACACATTACCATAAAAATGTCAAGATATAGCATGGTGTCAAAAAAGAAAAGAAAGCTAAGGGGCGTTGCCGAATGGCAGTGAAAGTGTAGTGGAGTTACGTATGATTAGGTCAGAGAGTCTGGCAAAATTAAAACATAAGAACAAAAATGAAAGCGGTGATCGAATTCTAGGTTTGGATGGACTTCGGGCCATCGCTATTTTTGGCGTTATTTTTTATCACATGTTCCCGTTCACCATTAAGGGAGGATTCTTGGGAGTATCTCTGTTTTTCGTGTTGTCAGGCTATCTGATCGCTCTGACAAGTGAAAAGAGCAGGAGGAGACGAGACTACAGTATTTCCGGATTTGCGATGAAACGATTCAAGAGGATTTTTCCGCCGGTCATCCTCTCTGTTTTCTCGACGGTGGGTATTTTTTATCTGCTGGCTCCGAAGGCAGTGGAGGGGATCCGGGCGGAAATTGTTTCCATCCTTTTAGGTTATAATAACTGGTGGCAGATCTTCCAGAATTCTTCTTATTTTACCAAGATCGCCAATGCGTCTCCCTTTACCCATATCTGGTCTTTGGCCCTTGAGATGCAGTTTTATCTGATCTGGCCGCTGGTTTATTTCTGGTATGTGATGCTTTCGCGTGTGGGAAGTAAGCGCAAGGGATTTTCCAACCGGGGACTCTGGTTCTTTGGGGTGCTTGGAATCATCTCCTTCGTGGAAATGTGGGTCATGATGCGACCGGGAATGGATGCCACCCGTGTCTACTATGGAACCGATACACGGCTCTATGCGTTGATGTTCGGTGCTTTTCTTGGTATGCGCCGTGCGAACCTTTCCAAACTTCCAAAGCTTTCGCTGACGGTACAAAAGGTTCTTCCGGCTGTTTATGCATTGCTTGTGGGATTTATTCTGATCGCATTTGTGGTCTTTGACGGACAGGGACTTTTTACATATCATGGTGGAATGCAGCTGGTGACCATTGCTTTCTGTGCCATCCTTGTTATGACAGCAGATCCGAGACTTCCCTTTGGTAGGGTTCTTGAGTACGGGCCTCTTCGCTGGATCGGTCAGCACAGTTATGAGATGTACCTGTGGATGTATCCTGTGATCTTTTTGTTCAGCATCAAGAAATGGACCAGACTTCCGGGAGCACCGGTCCTTGAACTTGTTTTGATCCTTCTCCTGGCGGCCTGGGAGCACAAAGCTGTGGAATGGATCACGAAGAAGGAGATCGTTTTTGAAGAGGGGGAGTATATGACAGCGAAGAGGGTTGTGTTTTTTATTTCGACGGTATTGCTGACGGCCGCATTTATGCTGGGAGCCTGCACATCCATTACATCCGGCCGGAAGAATACGGATACGGCTGTGCTGGAGAAGCAGCTGAAGGAGAACGAGAAGAAGCTGCAGCAACAGGCTGAGGTGGAAAAGGAAAAGCCGGAGTCGCAGAAGCCGGAGGATATTCCATCGGTAACGACCATCGGTGATTCTGTTATGCTGGGAGCATCTCCGGCATTAAAGGATGCCCTTCCGGAGGATGCCATTGTGGATGCCAAGGAATCACGTCAGGTTCTTGTGGCGAAGAAGATCGTTAAGCGTCTTAAGAAAAAGAACCGACTGGGTCATATTGTTGTACTGGCTCTTGGAACCAACGGACCGTTTAAGGAGTCCCTTGGACAGGAACTGATCGATGCCATTGGCAAGGATCGCAAGATCTATTGGGTCAATGTATATGGCCCGACCATTCAGTGGGAGGATGACTCCAATAAGACCATTAAGGCGGTAACAGAAGCCAACGACAATGTGGAATTGATCAACTGGAATTCCTATGCGAAGGATCATGAGAGTTGGTTCTATCAGGATGGTATTCATCTTAAGCCATCCGGACAGCCGGAGTATGCTAAAATGATCCTGTCTGCCATTGGCGATGAGCTTGAAGTATGGCAGAATGGACAGCAGGATAAGCAGGAACGTAAATAAAAGGATAGAAAGGTAAGGATATAATCCCATGAAATATTTTGGAACCGATGGCTTCCGTGGCGAGGCCGGAAAAGTGTTGACAGCAGATCACGCATATAAGATCGGACGTTATCTTGGCTGGTATTACAGCAGAGATCACAAGGGAAGAATCGTGATCGGAAAGGATACAAGAAGAAGCAGCTATATGTTTGAGTATGCGCTGGTTGCAGGTATCATCGCTTCCGGATCGGATGCTTACCTTCTTCATGTAACCACAACACCATCCGTTGCCTATGTGGTACGTACAGAGGATTTTGACTGTGGTGTTATGGTTTCTGCCAGCCACAATCCATTCTATGACAATGGTATTAAGCTTATGGACAGCAACGGACATAAGATGTCTGCTTCCGTGGAGGAATCCATTGAGAAGTATATTGACGGTGAGGGAGAAGAACTTCCTTTCGCATTCGGAGAGAATGTCGGGGTGGCAACAGACTATGCCATCGGCCGTAACCGTTACATCGGATATCTGATTTCTCTTGCGACCCGTTCCTATAAGGGTAAGAGGATCGGACTTGACTGTTCAAACGGTTCCACCTTTAATATTGCCAAAAGTGTATTTGATGCGCTCGGCGCCAAGACCTATGTGATCGGTAATGAGCCGGATGGTGTTAATATCAATAAGGATTGCGGCTCTACCCATATTGAGAACCTTCAGAAGCTTGTAAAAGAAAAGGAACTGGATGCAGGCTTTGCCTTTGACGGTGATGCCGACCGTTGTATCGCTGTGGATGATAACGGAAATGTGATCGATGGCGATTATATCCTCTATATCTGCGGAACCTATCTGAAACGTCACGGAAGACTGGATGGTAACCATGTGGTGGCAACCGTTATGTCAAACCTGGGCTTTTTCAAGGCATTAGAGCAGCAGGATGTAGAATATGATGTAACCACTGTCGGCGACAAGTATGTCAACGAAGATATGGTAGAGCACGGCTATGTATTAGGCGGCGAACAGTCCGGTCACATTATTTTCTCTAAGCATGCCACAACCGGCGATGGAATTCTGACAGCCATCATGCTGATGGAGGTCATTACAGAGGAGAAGACTTCTCTTTCCGCTCTTGCCAGCGGCATGAGAAAGTATCCGCAGCTCCTGAAGAATCTTCCGGTTACCGACAAGGATGCTGTTATGAACAATGACAAGGTTCTTGCCTGCCAGGAGGAGATCACAAACGAGCTTCGTAACGATGGAAGAATTCTTCTTCGTCCGAGTGGCACAGAGCCTGTGATCCGTGTTATGGTAGAAGCCGGAACGGATGAGATCTGTAAGAAGTACGTCGATCAGATGATCGATTGTATCAAGGCCGAGGGTCTGGCTTAAGCCCCATGTGTTCGAGACCATCCACATGTAAAACAAAACTAGGAGGAAGTAACATGAGAAACAAGAAAATGAACCCGGCGCTCTTTATAGCGCAGGCTGGTATTATTGCGGCGCTTTATGTTGTGTTGACCTGCTTTGTGTCAGCCTTTAATCTGGCAAGCGGAGCGATTCAGATCCGTATATCCGAGGCACTTACGATCCTGCCGGTGTTTACTCCGGCGGCCATTCCGGGACTTTTTATCGGATGTGTCCTGGCAAACACTGTGACAGGTACGGCGATCTATGACATTGTCTTCGGCAGTCTTACAACGCTTTTGGCAGCCTGTGCGACTTACGCTCTTCGTAAGCTTCCGTTTTTATATACCTTGCCGCCGGTCATTTTTAATGCGCTGGTGATCCCTGTTATCCTGATCTTTGCCTACAAGATGGAGGGGACCTACCCGTTCTTTGCACTGACCGTAGGAGCAGGAGAGGCAGTTTCTGTCTGTGTCCTTGGCTTTGTATTAAAGAAAGTATTGGACCCGTATCGCAATGTGATCTTTGGCGGGGATGCTTCTGTTCGAGTGGAGACCGTAGAGCAGAGTAGTACTAAGAAGGTTTCCGAATAAAGTAAGTAGATGCAAAAGGAGTCTGTATGAAAGAAATCTTAGAGCAGATCAAAGATGAAGTAAGAGAAGGATTCAAGAAAGCCGGAATGGATGAAAAGTATGCCATGGTTACCCTTTCCAACCGTCCGGATCTGTGTGAGTACCAGTGTAATGGTGCCATGGCGGCGGCAAAGGAATACCACAAGGCCCCGATCGTAATGGCACAGGCAGTGGCAGAGCAGCTTTGCAACTGTGAGATGTTCGAATCCGTGGAGGCGGTTGCACCGGGCTTCCTTAACTTTAAGTTGAGCGGAACTTTTTTGGCGGATTACGCAAAGGGTATGCAGGCAGACCGTGAATTCTTCGGTATGGAGCAGGCAAAGAATCCCGAGACCATTGTTCTTGATTTCGGTGGACCGAATGTGGCAAAACCGTTACATGTGGGACATCTTCGTTCGGCTGTTATCGGTGAGGCTATTAAGCGTATTGCAAAATTTGCCGGCCATAAGGTCATCAGCGATGTGCATTTGGGAGACTGGGGACTTCAGATGGGGCTTATCATTACAGAGTTAAAGCTTCGTAAGCCAGAGCTTGTATACTTTGATCCGGATTACACCGGTGAGTATCCAAAGGAGGCTCCTTTTACCATTTCCGAACTGGAAGAGATCTATCCTACAGCCAGTGGAAAGTCAAAGGAGGATGAGGATTACAAGGCGGCGGCTATGGAGGCCACCCATGAGCTTCAGATGGGCAGAAGAGGATACCGTGCCCTGCTTGACCACATCCTGAATGTTTCTGTGACAGACCTTAAGAAGAACTATGAGAATCTGAATGTTTCATTTGATCTTTGGAAGGGTGAGTCGGATGCAGATCCATATATTCCGGATATGGTTAAGAAAATGAAGGAAGACGGATATGCCTATGAGAGCGAAGGCGCTCTTGTGGTAGATGTGGCCGAGGAATCCGACACCAAGGAGATTCCTCCATGCATGATCCTGAAGAGTGACGGAGCAGCACTTTATAACACCACAGATCTTGCAACTATGGTATGGCGTGAGGCGGACTATCATCCTACCCGCATGTCTTATGTGGTGGATAAGCGTCAGGAGATGCACTTTGTTCAGTGTTTCCGTTGTGCGAAGAAGACCGGCATCGTTTCAGATGATACAAGACTGGAGTTCATCGGTTTTGGTACCATGAACGGCAAGGATGGCAAGCCTTTTAAGACAAGAGAAGGCGGTGTTATGCGTCTGTCCAGCCTGATTGCCGATGTTAATGAGAAGATGTATGAGAAGATCATGGAGAATGATACCATGACAGAGGAAGAGGCGAGAAAGACCGCCGGAATCGTTGCGCTTTCTGCCATCAAGTATGGAGACCTGAGTAACCAGCCTTCCAAGGATTACATCTTTGATATTGACCGCTTTACTTCCTTTGAGGGGAATACAGGTCCATACATCCTGTACACCATCGTGCGTATGAAGTCCATCATTAAGAAGTATGAGGCAAGCGGTAAGAGTCTGGAAGATCTGGCATTGCTTGCACCGGGAAGCGAGCCTGAAAAGAGCCTTATGCTTTCCCTTGTCAAGTTTAACAGTGCAGTCAGAAATGCGTTTGAAGAGTCCATGCCTAACAGACTCTGTGCTTACATTTATGAGCTTGCCAACGCATTCAATCACTTCTATCATGAGACAAAGATCATGACAGAGGAGGATGAGAACAAGCAGAAGCACTATATGGCACTTCTTGTACTTACAAAGGATGTTCTGGAGAAGGCTATCGATCTGTTGGGATTTTCCGCTCCGGATCGTATGTAGGAAAAAGGCTCTGGTGAAACAACGACCCTATTAGATTGCACACAAGAGATTAAATTGATATAATAGGCTACGGTTAATGATATGGGACGGTCTTGTATAAGACCGTTCCTTTTATAAGCAGAAAGGAAGCGCATAGATTATGACAAAAGTAGATATTATCTCCGGATTCTTAGGTGCCGGTAAGACCACCTTCATGAAAAAGCTGGTAGCTGAGGCTTACAAGGGCGAGAAGGTTGTAATCGTTGAGAACGAGTTCGGTGAGATCGGTATTGATTCCGGATTCTTAAAGGATACCGGCATTGAGGTTTCCGAAATCAATGGTGGATGTGTTTGCTGTACCCTGGTGGGTGATTTTACAAAGAACCTTCATGAAGTAATAAAGACCTATCATCCGGATCGTATCTTAGTGGAGCCTTCCGGTGTAGCAAAGCTTTCTGATGTTATGGTTTCTGTTATGGATGTGGCCAAGGAAGAGGACGGAATCGAGATGGGTGCTCTGGTTACCGTGATCAACGCATTAAAGGCAAGCAAGCAGATGAAGGCCTTCGGTGAGTTTTTCGTCGATCAGATCGAGCATGCAACAACGGTTGTTTTATCCCGTACACAGAAGGCAAAGGATGAGCAGGTGGAATTCTGCACCAAGGAAGTGCAGGAGCACAATCCGAAGGCTGTTGTTATCACAACACCGTGGGAAGAGCTTTCCGGCGAGACCATTCTTAAGGCGATCGAGGGTAAGGATAGTTTAGAGGTTCAGGCTCTGGCAGAACTTCATCATGCACAGGAAGAGGCAGAACATCATCACGAGCATGATCATGACCACGAGCATCATCACGAGCATGAGCACGACCACGAGCATGAGCACGACCACGAGCATGATCATGACCATGAGCATGGACCAAACTGCACCTGTGGATGTCACGATCATGATCACCATCATCACCATCATGCAGATGATGTGTTTGTTACCTGGGGAAAGGAGACACCGCACAAGTTTACAAGACAGACCATTGAGGATGCATTAAAAGCATTTGCGGATACAGAGGACTATGGATACGTGGTTCGTTCCAAGGGTATCGTTCCTTCTGAGGATGGAACATGGATCTATTTTGATCTTGTCGACGGTGAGTATGAGATCAGAACCGGTGAGCCGGATGTAATCGGACGTCTGGTTGTGATCGGAACCGATGTGAAGGAAGCAGACGTTGAGAAGCTGTTTGGATTGAACTAAGGAGGCGTTATGGCAGAAGAGATTCCAGTATATCTGTTTTTTGGATTCATGGATGCAGGTAAGACCACACTGATCAAGGAGACACTGTTTCAGAACGGTTTTGCAGATGAATTGGACCGGGCTCTTTTGATTGCCTGTGAAGACGGTGACGAAGAGTATGACGAGGATGAGCTGGCAAAGATCGGTGTGAGCCTTGTTACCATTGAGAAGGAAGAGGACTTTAATCTGGAGAATCTTCAGAGGATCTCGGATGAGTATCGTCCGGAGGCTGTGTTTATTGAATATAACGGCACCTGGCAGGTGGGACCGATCTATGAGATGGACGGACCGAAAGATTGGACCATCGTTCAGTCTCTTTGCCCTGTGGACTCCACCACCTTTGAGATGTACATGAAAAACATGGGCGTTATGATGCGTGAGCAGATGTTTAAGGCTGATGTTGTCATCTTCAATCGATTTGAAGAATCCATGCCGAAGACAAAGTTTCGGGCCAATGTAAAAGGCGTTAACCGCCGTGCTCAGATCGTGTATGAAAAAGCAGACGGCAGCATTGATGATGCTCCGGAGGAGCTGCCGTTTGATCTCGACCAGGATGAGATCGAGATCACGGATTCAGACTATGCCCTCTGGTTTATGGATTGCATGGATCACCCAAAGAAGTACGACGGCAAGATCGTGACCTTTACCGGTCTTGTGTATAATCCCACCGATAAAAAGGGACGCCTGAAGGATCAGGTCTTTGTACCGGGACGATTTGCCATGACCTGCTGTGTGGAGGATATTCAGTTCCTTGGCATGAAGTGCCGCTATGAGGATGCGAAGTCCATTGCTCACAAGAGTTGGATCAAGATCAAGGCAAAGGTAAAGAATGAGTTTGCTCTTGAGTACAAGGGCAAGGGGCCTGTGCTTTATCCGATTTCTATTGAACCGGCAGAAAAGCCGGCGGATGAACTTGTGTATTTTAATTAACAATGCCAATAAAATATTAGTGAGAAAAATTTAACATACACATGAAAAAAATGCACTTTTTTAAGACGCCCTCTTTTTAATAGGGCGTCTTTGTGCTATAGTGTTAAAGTCGACTATAATCGAGTATTGTGTAGTTGAGTAATAAGGAAGGAAACCAGGAGGAAGATTATGTACGAAATTGTACGCAAGGAGCAGCTTGCTGCGAACATCTTTTTAATGGATGTTAAGGCACCAAGGGTGACACATTCCTGTCTCCCAGGACAGTTTATTATTGCGATCGCAGAAGAAGACGGAGAGAGAATCCCTCTTACCATTTGTGATTACGACAGAGAGAAGGAGACAGTGACCATTGTCTTCCAGCCAATCGGAGCATCAACGCTTCGCATGTCTGAGTTGAACGAGGGCGATTCCTTCCACGATTTCGTGGGACCTTTAGGACAGCCATCCGAGCTCTGCCTTGAGGAGAACCTCGAAGAGACAAAGAAGAAGAATATCGTATTTGTTGCCGGCGGTGTTGGTACAGCTCCGGTATATCCTCAGGTTAAGTGGCTGAAGGAGCACGGCGTGGATACAACCGTTATCATGGGATCCAGAACAAAGGATCTTCTTTTCTTCGTAGATGAGATGGAGAAGGTTGCGGGCCAGCTTTGCGTTACAACCGACGATGGTTCTTACGGCTTCCACGGAATGGGAACCGATCAACTTCAGGCTCTTGTTGATGCAGGCCAGAAGTTTGATCACTGCGTTGCCATCGGACCTATGATCATGATGAAGTTTGTTTGTCTTCTTACCAAGAAGCTTGAGATCCCGACTATTGTATCCATGAATCCAATCATGGTAGACGGTACAGGTATGTGTGGTGCTTGTCGTCTTGTTGTTGGAGATGAGATCAAGTTTGCCTGCGTTGACGGACCGGAGTTTGACGGACATCTTGTGGATTTTGATCAGGCTATGGCTCGTATGCAGCAGTATAAGACAGAAGAAGGCCGTAAGAAGTTAGCATATGAAGAGGGTGACACTCACCACGGTGGATGTGGCCATTGCGGAGGTGACAAGTAATGGATGGATTAGTAAGAGTTCCAATCAGTGAGCAGGAGCCTAAGGTGCGTGCTACCAATTTTGAAGAGGTGTGCCTTGGATATACAGAGGAAGAAGCAGTAAAAGAGGCAGGTCGCTGCCTGAATTGTAAGAACCCGAAGTGTGTAGGCGGATGCCCGGTATCCATTAACATTCCAGCTTTTATTCATGAGGTAAAAGAGCGTAATTTCGAGAAGGCTTATCAGATCATCAGCGAGTCTTCTGCACTTCCTGCTGTTTGTGGCCGTGTATGCCCACAGGAGACCCAGTGTGAAGGTCAGTGTATTCGTGGAATCAAGGGCGAGGCAGTTGCCATCGGTAAGTTAGAGCGTTTCGTTGCAGACTGGGCAAGAGAGAACGGCGTTAAGCCAACCCCGGCTGCTCAGAAGAACGGTCATAAGGTTGCTGTGATCGGTTCCGGTCCTTCCGGACTTACCTGTGCCGGTGATCTTGCAAAGCTTGGTTATGATGTAACTATTTTTGAGGCGCTTCAGAAGGCCGGCGGTGTACTTGTATATGGTATTCCTGAGTTCCGCCTTCCTAAGGATAAGGTTGTTGCGGCTGAGGTTGAGAACGTTAAGAGCCTTGGTGTTAAGCTTGAGACAAACGTTATCATCGGTAAGTCCATCACCATTGATGAGCTGATGGAAGAGGAGGGCTTCGAGGCTGTCTTCATCGGTTCCGGTGCAGGTCTTCCAAGATTCATGGGTATTCCAGGAGAGCAGGCCAACGGCGTATTCTCTGCCAATGAGTTCCTGACCAGATCCAACCTGATGAAGGCTTATGAGGATTCTGATACACCGATCTCTCGCGGTAAGAAGGTCGTAGTTGTCGGTGGTGGTAACGTAGCTATGGATGCTGCACGTACAGCACTTCGTTTGGGAGCAGAGGTTCATGTTGTATACCGCCGTTCCGAGGCTGAGCTTCCTGCAAGAGCAGAAGAAGTTCATCACGCAAAGGAAGAGGGTATCCAGTTCGATCTTCTTCAGAACCCGGTTGAGATCCTGACAGATGACAAGGGCTGGGTAACCGGTGTTCGTGTCATTAAGATGGAGCTTGGTGAGCCGGATGAGTCCGGAAGACGTCGCCCGGTAGAGGTTGAGGGATCTGAGTACAATATCGATTGCGATACGGTTATCATGTCTCTTGGTACCTCTCCGAATCCTCTGATCTCTTCTACAACAGAAGGTCTTGAGGTGAACCGCCGTGGTTGTATCGTTGCGGAAGAAGTTGACGGTGAGACAAGCAAGGCTGCTGTATACGCAGGTGGAGATGCCGTTACAGGTGCAGCTACCGTTATTCTTGCAATGGGAGCCGGCAAGGCTGCTGCCAAGGGTATCGATGCGTACTTTAAGCACCAGTAAATTGCTTCTTGCAATAAAGGCACAGGTGTGTTAGTATTACAGTTGTTGTGGCTACAGACACAACACTAACTTAGGAGGAATTTTCGATGACTATTCTAAAGACTGTGCTGATGATTGCTTTTATCGTAGTATGTGTAGCGCTTAATGTGCTGATTCTTTCCCAAGAGGGTAAGGACGCAGGCCTTGGTTCCTTAGGCGGACAGGCTTCAACCAATGAGAGCTACTGGAGCAAAAACAAGGGTCGTTCCAGAGAGGGTATGCTTGTTAAGGGTACTACCATTCTTGTGGTACTGTTCTTTGTGTTTTCAGCAATCTTAAATATCGGTTCATTTAAGTAAGATGATACCAAAGGCCATCGCGTAGCGATGGCCTTTTTTTACAGGAGTCAAAGAAATGCCGCCCGGAACGAAAAGACCCGGAACGGGTTTTTGCGGGTTCTGTATCGGGCACACGGCCCAGGAAGATGAGACGTATGACAGAAGAGAGAATAACAAGACAAAAAGAATTGATTTATGAGCTGATGGGGGACTGCATGTATATGCCGATGAAGGAGAAGGAACTGGCTTCTCTTTTGATCCTCAACAAGGCTCAGAGGAAGGAACTTTCCCGCGTTTTAAAGGAACTTCTTGAAGAGAAGAAGATCATTTGCGGAAGTGATGGAAGATATCAGAGAGCGAAGAAGGCTCAAAAGAAGAAAAAGGAAGAACCGATCACCATTGTAGAAGCGCCGAGAAGAGAGGCTTCAATCGAGGAAGAGCCGGCTTCGGAGACGAAGAAGGCATCGGAGGATCATTACCTTGAGGGCGTTTTTACAAGCAATGCCAAGGGATTTGGATTTGTAACCGTAGAGGGAATGGATCAGGATTTTTTCATTCCGGAGAAGTACACACTCCATGCGTTCCATAAGGATACGGTACGGATCGAACCCATGGGAGCTGTTGAGGAAGGTCGCCGGGCAGAGGCGAGGATCGTTGATGTTATCGAGCATGCCTATGTGGATATTGTCGGTACATTTGAACGCTCCGGAAGCTTTGGTTTTGTCATTCCGGATGACCGCCATCTGGTGACAGATGTTTTTGTTCCCCAGGGCAAGACTTTGGGAGCTGTGGACGGACATAAGGTGGTATGCCACCTCTCCTATTATGGAAGTGCGAACCGTAAGCCTGAGGGTGAGATTACAGAGATTCTGGGACATAAGGATGATCCGGGGGTGGATATTTTATCCATTATCAAGACCAATGAGATCCCGGTGGAATTTCCGGAGGAAGTCCTTGAGGAGGCGAAGAAGGTATCCGGCAAGGGCAGTGTTCCGGCGAAGGATCGTCGTGGACGCAAGGATCTTCGTGACTGGATGATGGTTACCATTGATGGTGAGGAAAGTAAGGATCTGGACGATGCAGTGTCACTGCAGAAGGATGGGGATCATTATATCCTTGGGGTACATATTGCGGATGTATCCAATTATGTGAAGGAAGATTCCCTTTTGGATCGGGAAGCGTTAAAGCGTTCAACTTCGGTATACCTTCTGGATCGCGTGATTCCCATGCTTCCTCACATTTTAAGTAACGGTATCTGTTCGCTGAATGAGAATGTGGATCGTCTTGCTCTATCCTGCATTATGACCATTGATCAGGCAGGAGCGGTTTTGGATTACGAGATCTGTGAGTCGGTGATCCGTACCACTCGTCGCATGACATATACTGCGGTGAACAGGATTCTGGAAGATCATGATCCTGAGACAATGGAAGAATATAAGGAACTTGTTCCTATGTTCCGTGATATGGAGCAGCTTGCCTATATCCTTCATGGCAGAAGAAATGTCCGGGGATCCATAGATTTTGACTTCCCGGAGACTGTGGTGGAGTTAAATGCTGAGGGGAAACCGGTGGATATCCATCCGTATATCCGGGGAATTTCCCAGAGAATCATCGAGGACTTTATGCTGGCGGCCAATGAGACGGTGGCACGGTTTGCCTTTGATCATAAACTTCCGTTCCTCTACCGTACCCATGATTTTCCGAAGGGAGACAAGCTGGAGAATCTGGCTGCCTTTGTTGGCGGTTTTGGCTATTCCTTAAAGGGAAATTTAGGCCAGATTCACCCGAAGGAGCTACAGAAGCTTTTGGCCCGTGTGGAGGGAGCGCCGGAAGAGGAGTTGATTCAGACACTGACCCTTCGCAGCATGCAGCAGGCAAAGTATACCACGGAGTGTAGTGGACATTTTGGCCTTGCGGCAGGATATTACTGTCACTTTACCTCACCGATCCGTCGCTATCCGGATCTGCAGATTCATCGCATTTTAAAAGAGAACCTGAAGAAAAAACTGACAAAGAAGCGTAAGGATCACTACGAGGAAATCCTGGAGTCTGTGGCAGAGCGTACTTCCAAGCTGGAGCGTCGGGCGGAAAGTGCGGAGCGTGATGTTACAAAGCTTAAGAAGGTAGAATACATGACCTCCCACATCGGAGAGGAGTTTGAGGGTAAGATCTCAGGCGTAACCGGATGGGGACTTTATGTTGCTCTTCCGAATTCCGTTGAGGGCATGATTCCGGTTCGGACAATGGAAGACGATTTCTATGATTTTGTAGAAGAATCCTATGAGCTTGTGGGTCAGAACTTTAACCGTCACTATCGACTTGGCATGCCTCTTAAGGTGCGCCTTGTAGCAGCAGATACCATGACAAGAACCATTGATTTTGTGCTGGTGGATGATGGCATGGGAGGCGGAAGGAAAAACCATCCGCAGCAGGATACCTTAGAACGCCATCAGCGTGCGGGCGGTTTTAAGGGTAAGGATAAAAAGAATGGCTTTAAGGGAAAAAGAGAGAGCTTTTCAGGAAAGCGATCAACCTTTCCCAAAAGCCTTGGAGCAAACCGCGGCAGGAACAGGAAGACACCGCGCCGCACGAAGAAGAAATAAACTGGGAGGTTGACATGGGAAAGAATAAAGAGCCACGCAAGATCATTGCAAGCAATAAAAAGGCTCGCCATGATTATTTTCTGGATGAATATTTCGAAGCCGGAATTGCACTGGTGGGAACTGAAGTGAAGTCACTTCGTGCCGGTGGTTGTTCATTAAAGGAAGCCTGGGTCAGAATTCAGAACGGTGAGATTTGGATCTACCAGATGCATATTGCGCCTTATGAGAAGGGCAATATTATGAATAAGGATCCTCTTCGTCCGCGCAAACTTCTTATGCACAAGGCTGAGATTTTAAAGCTTGAACAGAAAATGAAAGAAAAGGGATATACCATTGTCCCTGTGGAGGCTTACTTTAAGGACAGCAGGGTAAAGGTTGAGATTGCCCTCGCCCGCGGTAAGAAACTCTATGATAAGAGAGCGGATATTGCGAAGCGCGATCAGATGCGGGAAGCGGAGCGCGACTTTAAGGTTCGGCTGCGCGTGTAGTGTAATATGGTTGATATGAGGGTTCGATGAACACAGAAGGTTCATCGAACCTTTTTTTAAAAACAAAGCTGTTTTTGTATAAAAAACTGTAAATTATTGCAATTTGTTATAATTTTTACAATTATGAAGAAAAAACACTTCGATTTGGTATAATAAAGGTGTCCGGACATGGTGTTGGCAGGTTGTGTTTTTGGGGAAGGAGAGTTGATTATGAACGAAGCGAAGATAGCACTTTTGGTTTGCCTGGCGGTTTTGATTTTTGTTCCGGTAGCAAGGAAGATACTTGCGGATATCGATTATAAAAGACAGCTGAAGGGGAGAAGACCGGAAAGAACATGTCGGAATGATGCTATGGCTTTTTCGTCTTCTGAAACAGAACGGCTGAAGGAAACGAAAGAGATGCTGGAGGTTGAGGCAAGAACTAGGGGAATGCAAAACTTTATTGGGCCAAAGTGATATAATTCTATATATTGAAATTTCAAAACATAGGAAAACCCCAGTAAAAACGCGGATTCCGCGAAATTACTGGGGTTTTCTTCTGATGGACCAGGCGGGAGTCGAACCCGCGTCCAAAAATCCATTCCCTGTTCTTCTACGAGCGTAGTGATTCCTTTGACATTCCCTCCACATTACGGGGAAGCACACCCTTAATGCTTTAGTAGCTTCATGATACGTACATTAACTCAAAGCTTTGCCAATGCCGTTTCCTGCATGTTTGAAGCCGGTGACTTAATGTGCAGGTGCATTAAGGCGACTGCTGCCCTTAGGCAGCGTATGCTAAATTATCTTCAGCGTTTAAATTTAATTTGTGATTTAACGCATCTCCCTGCGGCTCGCTTCACCAGCTGCAAGATCCCTGTCGAAACCTTTACTAGCCCGTAAAACACTTATTTCTTATATTACCATATGATTTGCCTTGGTTCAAGTTGTTCCTTTTCATAAAAGCTGTTTTCTTCTGAAATAAATCCGTTATAATGATAATGGACGATTTGGCCAGTTGTCTGTGATCTTTGATCATGCGATGCTGGCGGGGGGATACGGTTGAGATCTTTTGTCAGGCCTCCTTTGGAGAGATGGATGTATATGTCCCGAAGGAATGGCAGATCGTCAATCATATCCGTAGTTCTTTTGGAGAGTTAAAGATCCATAGGATTTAATCTACAGGATCAGGGGAGTAATTATGACAGGATATGAAGCGCTTCTTATGGCGGGGAAAGGACGCTGTAGGAATTTAAAGTTCAACTTGAAGGATCTGCCTTCAACCGGGCAGTACTATAAGGATTATCAGATTCCGGAAGAGGAGACGATGGTGGTCTATGCCTATCGTTCCGCATATTCTCTTATGGAGTTGGAGGGGAATGGCACCATCATCACCGATCAGGCCATTTATTTTCATCCGATTCACCAGAATTGGGGGGAGAAGAATCGTATCCCCCTTTCTTCAATCTGTCAGTATTTAATCTATCAGGAAAGCCCTCAGGAGGGGGTGCGGCTGTTGTCGAAGGAGTCGAAGACTCAGATCTTCGGTCAGACCGTGGCGCCTTCCGATACCACGGGGGCGGAATTGGTAGAGCTTTTGACCTATCTGCAGCAGCATATTATGATGGCGGATCAAAAGGAAAGAAAACGCTATGAGTATACCCTTGCCTGGGCTCTTTCCCATGTGAAAAAGGGAATGAGGGAGAACGGGCGCTTGACAAAACAGCATCAAAAGCTCCTCCGTATCATAGGAAAGGATGCGGCTTTTACTTCTTCGGTGGTTCTGCTTTTGGCAGAGGATTCCTACCGGGATATGAAGGAAGAAACCTATCAGAGTTTTCTGTCGTCGGTAAGGGGGATGGTGCACAGCAAGTTGATTAAAAGTCTGGAACAACCGGATGGACTCTTTTATGAGTCTTATGTGGAGGATCTCTCCGGCGTGCTGGCACTTCCTATGACAAGAAGTCTTGTGGAGCCCTACGGCAATCTCCTTCGTAAAATGGAACTGACGCTACATGAGGCGGTGATCCTCTGCCTTTTGTGTATACGAATGGATGACCGCGAGCTGTATGAACCGATGTATCGGGCCATCCGAGATCATCTTTCGGCAAGGCGGTTGTGGCAGATCTGCGGTTTTCGGGCGAAGTACCAGAAGGAAGTGATGGGCAGTGCGTTTGAGGCTATGCTGACAGGAAAGCTTCCGGCCAAGGGTCTGCTTACCTGCAAGGATGATCTTGGATTTAGCTGCCTGCACTATGCTCTGATGCTTCGAAATAAGGAGCTTTTGATCGAACTTCTTCAGCAACGTGACTGGGGAGAGGGGCACGGACCGATTCCGGGAAGGAAGCTGGTGGATTGCGCCTATAGCTATTTTTTTGTAGCGGTGCAGATCTATAAGGATCCGGAGATCCTGCAGCTGGTTTTAGCCTATACTAAGGATGAGGCAAAGCCGCTGCTTCGGGCGGTCCGAAGGATCGATAATTTTATCGATATTGCCAATAAGCGTAGTTACAAGGCGAGGGAGAAGTTGCGGTTTTTTGCCGGTGAGAAGAAAACGGCCTTCCATGAGGGGCGGCTTGAGGATGTCAGACGTTTTGAGGATGAGATCTATGATCTTCGGGAGGAGATCGCATCCTGTGAGGACAGAAGAGAAGAGCTTGAGGAGATGAAGCTTGAGATTCGGCAGGAACTGGGGAACCTTCTTGTAACGGCTACGGCAGAAGCACGGATGCGGGCGGTTATTTTAAAAGAGGCGGATCAGCCGCTGACCAATTATATCCTGCGGCTGTACCGGGACGAAGATCTGTTGTTTTCTACCTTTACAAAGACGGCCATCTCCTGGCGGGTCGCCAACTTTAAGGAACTTTACTTCATCCTGCCGGAGGGATATGAAACGAGTCTGCCCCATATTGATTTTGTGAACCAGAAGATGTCGGGGATGGAGGATGCCGAGGACGAGGAAAGGACATTTGACTCTGAGCGCTTTATCAATCCAAGAGAGGCAGAACGCCTGGAGAAGGAACGCAAAAAGCGGGAGGAAGAAAAGGCAAAGAGAAAGGCACAGGAAGAACAGCAAAGACGGGAACGGGCGGCATATCAGGCGGCAGGAGAGGACTTCGACGGCGAGAGCAGGCGGCGTTGGTTTTCGGAGGCTGCAAAGGAAGATCTTTCCATTCTTAAGAAGGAATACCGCCTTCTGGTGAAAAAGTACCATCCGGATGCTACCGGTAACGGTTCTACGGCTGTCTTGCTTCAACAGATCATGGAAGAAAGAGCGCGGATCCTGGAGAATATGTAAGAGAGGGGCGGTTTGTGTTGAGATAAATGCTTCACGCTACTCTCGTGGACGAGATTTGAAGGTGTAAAGAAAAATACTTGACACCCATTTGTTCATCGATTATACTCGTACAGGTGAATGAAATGGATGAGAAGATACGTCGCGGCCTTTTATATGATTTCTACGGAGATCTGTTAAAGGAGCATCAACAGGAAATTTATAAGGAATATGCTTATGAAGATCTGTCTCTTAGCGAGATCGCGGAAGAGGTGGGCATGAGCAGGCAGGGCGTTTCGGATCAGATCCGTCGGTGCTCGAAGACATTGGAAGAGTATGAGAGCGCCCTTCATTTGTTAGAGAAGTTTCAGAAGATCCGCCAGGCGGCCGAGGACATTCAGAAGACAGATGATCCGAAGCGGGCGCACATACTTGCGCAGCAGATCCTTGCGGAACTTTAATCAGATTTGAATCAATAGAAGAGGAAGCTATGGCATTTGACAGCTTATCCGATAAACTTCAAAACGTATTTAAGAACCTTCGCGGTAAGGGCCGTCTTTCAGAGGATGACGTTAATGCAGCTCTTAAGGAAGTGCGAATGGCACTGCTTGAGGCGGATGTTAACTTCAAGGTGGTTAAGGACTTTAACAAGAAGTTAAAGGAACGCTGCGTTGGAGGAGATGTTCTTGGCGGTTTGAATCCGGCACAGACGGTTATCAAGATCGTGAACGAAGAGCTGACAGCTCTGATGGGCTCTGATATGACGGAGATCGCTTATCAGCCGGGGCAGGCCATGACCGTGATCATGATGGTAGGTCTGCAGGGTGCAGGTAAGACAACGACCACAGCCAAGCTTGCCGGCAAGATGAAGAAGAAGGGCAAGAGCCCTCTTTTGGTTGCCTGTGACGTGTATCGTCCGGCTGCAATCGAGCAGTTGAAGGTCAATGGTGAGAAGCAGGGGGTTCCGGTGTTCTCTATGGGAACAGGAAAGTCCCCGGTGGACATTGCAAGGGCTGCGGTAGAACACGCGAAGGTCAATAAGAATAATGTCGTGATCCTGGATACGGCAGGTCGACTTCATGTGGATGAGGACATGATGGCGGAGCTTGAGAATATCAAGGCCGGCGTGGAAGTTCATCAGACGCTTCTGGTGGTAGATGCCATGACAGGTCAGGATGCGGTAAACGTTGCTTCTACCTTCAAGGAGAAGGTTGGAGTTGACGGTGTTGTTCTTACGAAGCTGGATGGTGATACCCGAGGCGGTGCGGCTCTTTCGATTCGCGCTGTGACAGGATGCCCGATCCTGTACTGTGGTATGGGAGAGAAGCTATCTGATCTGGAACAGTTCCATCCGGATCGTATGGCGAGTCGAATCCTGGGCATGGGTGATATGCTCACTCTGATTGAGAAGGCACAGGATACCTTTGATGCAGAACAGGCCAAGAACCTGAATGAGAAGATCAAGAAGGCATCCTTTGACTATAATGATTATCTAACGTCCATGGCGCAGATGAAGAAGCTGGGAGGCCTTACCGGAATCCTTGGTATGATGCCGGGTATGGGACTTTCTTCCGGACAGATGGATGAGCTGAGTCAGGCAATGGATGAGAAGAAGCTGGCGCACATTGAGGCCATCATCAAGTCCATGACACCACAGGAGCGTGAGAATCCAAAGCTTATGTCTGTCAGCCGTAAGAATCGTATTGCTAAGGGCTGTGGTCTGGATATCGCTGAGGTCAACCGCTTTGTGAAGCAGTTTAACGAATCTCAGAAGATGATGAAGAAGATGCCGGGTCTGATGAAGGGCTTTGGCAGAGGCAGGAAGGGTAAGTTCCCGTTTGGTGGATTTGGCTTCTGATGAAACAGGAAAGATGGCAAGCATAGCCTATTTCATATATTTTTTATTTAACTTAGGAGGAAACATTAATGGTAAAGTTAAGATTAACAAGAATGGGTAAGAAGAGAGCACCTTTCTATCGTATCGTAGCAGCTGATGCTAACGCTCCACGTGACGGTCGTTTCATCGAGCAGGTTGGTACATACAACCCTAACGTTGAGCCGGCTGAGGTAAAGGTTGACGAAGAGCTTGCTAAGAAGTGGCTTGCAAACGGTGCTGTTCCAACAAATACTGTTGCACGTCTTTTCAAGAACGCTGGAATCCAGAAATAAGAAAACTTTTTGGACGAAGGAGTCTTGGCTCTGATTCATATAGGGTCTAATTCGGAAAGGATGGACGTCTATGAGAGAATTAGTTGAAGTGATCGCCAAAGCTTTGGTGGATCATCCGGAAGAGGTTACAGTTACAGAGAAGCAGGAGGAGAGGGCTCTGATCCTTGAACTTCATGTTGCTTCTGATGATATGGGAAAAGTCATTGGTAAGCAGGGCCGGATTGCGAAGGCGATTCGTTCTGTTGTTAAGGCTGCAGCCAATAAATCCGAACAGAAAGTTATTGTAGATATCGTTGATTGATATTACAGACGTATCCCGGCGTGTTCCGTATGGAACCACCGGGATATGTTCGTAATAAAGGAGTGGCACTATGGCAATTGAATTTTTACAGGTTGGTGTGATCACAACAACACATGGCGTACGCGGTGAGGTGAAGGTCTTTCCGACAACAGATGATATGCACAGATTCAAAAGACTGAAAACGGTAACGCTGGAAAAGCCGGATGGCAGTAGAAGCCAACTTCATATCCGTAGTGTTAAGTTTTTTAAAAAACAGGTCATCCTCGGCTTTGATGAGGTCTGTGATATGGATGCGGCAGCCCTTCTGCGGAAGTGCGCTCTTATGATCCCGAGAGAAGAGGCGGAAGAACTTGGTGAGGGCGAATATTTTGTGGGAGATATTCTGGGCATCGATGTGGTTCTTGAGGATGGAAGTGCCTACGGTAAGGTGAGTGATATTCTGGTTACCGGTGCAAACGATGTTTATGAGATCACAAAGGAAGATGGCAAGAAGGTGCTGGTGCCGGCGATCAAGAGCTGTATCCTGGGCGTTGATCTGGATAAGGGATGCATGAAGATCCATCTCCTTCCCGGTTTGGAGGAGTTGTAATGAAAATCTATGTGATGACGTTGTTTCCTGAAATGGTGGAACAGGGGCTAAGAAACAGTATTACCGGTCGCGCCATGGAGCAGGGCCTTCTGGAGCTAAAATGTGTGAACATCCGCGACTATACCACGGACAAGCATAAGAAGGTGGACGACTATCCCTACGGCGGTGGGGCAGGCATGGTCATGCAGGCTCAGCCGGTGTATGACTGCTATCAGGCGATTCGGGAAGAAATAGGACATGACTGCCCGGTGATCTATATGACACCTCAGGGCAAGACCCTAAAACAGTCTATGGCCGGGGGCTATGCGAAGGAAGATACCCTGATCCTGCTTTGCGGCCACTATGAGGGAATCGATGAGCGTGTGCTGGAAGAGATCGTAACGGATTATATCTCCATCGGAGATTACGTTTTGACCGGCGGTGAATTGCCGGCTATGGTCTTTGTGGACTGCATCAGCCGGCTTGTGCCGGGGGTCTTGCACAACGATCAGTCTGCAGTGGGTGAGACTTTTGCAGAGGATCTGTTGGAATATCCCCAGTATTCCAGACCGGAGGTCTGGCGGGAGAAAGCTGTGCCTCCGATCCTTATGTCGGGAGATCACCGCAGGATCCATGAGTATCGTCTGGAACAGCAGATCCAGCGAACGAAGGAAAGACGGCCGGATCTGTGGGAGAAGGCAAAGCCACAGCTTCGGGAGAAGTTGTCCAATCGTCTGAAAAAGAATCTGCTGGGAGAATAATCCTTGCTATAGAGAGCAAATTATGATAAACTATCATGGTTGTTGTTAATCGCGATGGTCCGCTGGAGCCAAGGGATGGCTTTAAGAACATCAAAATACACAAATAGGAGGTTCTAACATGAACGCAAATGAAATTATCAGCAAAATCGAGAACGAGCAGAAGAAGGCTGAGCTCCCTCAGTTCAACACAGGTGATACTGTTCGTGTATCCAACAAGATCAAAGAGGGTAACCGTGAGCGTATCCAGATCTTCGAGGGAACAGTAATCAAGCAGCAGGGTGGAAGCAACCGTGCTACTTTCACAGTTCGTAAGATTTCTAGCGGTGTTGGTGTAGAGAAGACTTTCCCAATCCACAGCCCTAACGTTGTTTCTGTTGAGGTTGTTCGTAAGGGTAAGGTTCGCCGTGCTAAGCTTAACTACCTTCGTGGACGTGTAGGTAAGGCTGCAAAGGTTAAGGAGTACATCTAATCCTAACGGATATTAAAGGAGGGCAACCCGTCGGGTTGTCCTTTTTTTTCTTTTCGTGTATCATGGATATTGGATATTTGTGGTATTGAAGGAGATAATATGACACGCACGATTCCAAACAGAAGACCGATGATGCATCGTCCGAAGCCGGATGCGCATCTGAATTTTCGCAGAAAAAGAAAGAAATTCAACGCTAGATTATTGGGAAAGGTCATGCTGTTTTTAGCAGAAGCAACCGCTGTCATTCTGGCAGCATTTTTACTGATTCAGGCCTTTGGTATCCGGACAACGGTGACGGAAGAGTCCATGGAACCCACGGTTCGGGTGGGGGATCAGGTCCTTTTGGATCGCCTCGCATACAAGATCTCTTCGCCCAAGGCCAATGATGTGGTGGCTTTTTTGCCGGCAGGAAATCTTAACGCCCAGTATTCTATTAAGCGGGTGATTGCGGTGCCGGGGCAGACGGTGGTGATCCGTAGCGGCACCGTTTATGTAGACAACAAACCGTTTGTGACCACAGCGGATACTACGACGGTGTCTCACGCAGGGCTTGCAGAGGAAGAGATCAAGCTGGGAAAGGACGAGTACTTCCTGTTGGGAGATGATCGTAACAGCAGTGAGGACAGCCGTTATTCCACCATCGGTAATGTAACAAAGGGTGAGATCGAGGGTAAGGTCTGGATGAATGTTACCATGTCCAACTTTGGCCTTGTAGACTAATAGATAACAGGAGATAAATATGCAGATTCAGTGGTATCCAGGACATATGACAAAGGCCCTTAGACAGATCCAGGAGGATCTGAAGCTGATCGACCTTGTGATCGAGCTGGCGGATGCCAGAATACCGGTATCCAGCAGGAATCCGGATATTAAGAAACTGACAAACGGCAAGAGCCACCTTCTGATCCTGAACAAAGCCGATCTGGCAGATCCGAAGATCACACAGCAGTGGCAGGAGAAGTTAAAGGCAGAGGGTATTCTGTCTCTGGCTCTGGACAGCCGTGAGAAGAAGGCGGCAAAGGAAGTGACAAGCGCTGTTCTTGAAGCCACCAAAGAGAAAAGAGAGCGGGACCTTCGCCGTGGGATCAAGAACCGTCCGGTTCGCGCCCTGATCGTAGGAATCCCCAACATCGGCAAGTCGACGCTGATCAATTCTCTTGCAGGAAGAAAGAGCGCGAAGACCGGTAACAAGCCGGGCGTTACCAAGGGCAAGCAGTGGATCCATATCGGTAAGAATCTGGATCTTCTGGATACCCCGGGAATCTTATGGCCGAAGTTTGAGGATGAGGCGGTAGGAGAGGCATTGGCATTTGTAGGTGCCATCAGTGATGATGTGGTACAGCAGGAGGAGCTTGCGATCCTTATGTACCACATGCTTCCAAAGCTTGTTCCCGGGAAGCTCGGGGCGTTTTATGAGATCCCGGAGGATCTTGAGGATAAGGATGTATTAAGTGCCTTGGCCAAGAGCCGTAATCTGCTGAAGGTAGGAGGGCAGCCGGATGAGACCCGTGCGGCGAGACTTTTGATCGATGATTACCGCAGTGGACGTCTCGGCAAGATCACCCTGGAGAGGATTCCATGTCAGAACTGAAGAAATGGCCCACAAGAGATGGGTCGAAGGATCGAAGGGATCTGATCCGTTTTACCCTTTATCTTCTTATCGTGATGGCAGTGGCATATTCCCTGGTGCATTTTGTGGTCTCCCGTTCTGTTGTGTCCGGTCATTCTATGGAGCGGACGCTTTCTGACGGGGATAATCTGGTGGTGGATAAGATCACATACCGTTTTTCGGATCCGCAACGGTTCGATATTGTGATCTTTCCCTACCTGTACAAGAAGAATACCTATTACATCAAGAGAGTCATAGGGCTTCCGGGTGAGAAGATACAGATTACGGAGGACGGGAAGATCCTGATCAATGACAGAGTGCTAAAGGATGACCACGGAATCGCTCCGATCCGGGATCCGGGGGAGGCAAGCGTTCCCATCCGTCTCGGTGATGACGAATATTTTGTGTTGGGTGATAATCGTAACAGTAGTGAGGACAGCCGTTTTTCCGATGTGGGACGGATAAAGCGCGGCCAGATTTTAGGACGGGCTGTTTTTCGTTTTTATCCCTTCGGATCCATCGGCAGGATCAAGTAAGAATCAATCATGGCAGAAAAGAAAATTCCCCGCGAAGGAACTAAGGCTTATGAAGCTTATATAAAGCGGGAAGAAAAGAAAAAGAAGGCTCTCCAGGAAGAGAAGGAGAGAATGTATCGGCTCTTTGAAATGGAAAGAGCCTATGGGGAGGAGGGCTATCAGCTCATCTGCGGTGTGGATGAGGCTGGCAGAGGCCCTCTGGCGGGACCTGTTGTGGCAGGGGCTGTGATCTTTCCAAAGGATTGTGACATCCTCTATATCAACGATTCCAAAAAATTGTCGAAAAAGAAAAGAGAGGAACTTTACGACACCATCAGAGAAAAGGCCCTTTATTGCGGCGTAGGATTTGCGACGGTGGAGGAGATCGACCGGGTGAACGTGCTGGAGGCGGATTATCTTGCCATGCAAAGAGCCATTGAAATGCTTGGCGTCGTGCCGGACCTTTTGCTTAATGATGCTGTTACGATCCCGAAGGAGGATATGAAGCAGGTCTCCATTATTAAGGGGGATGCAAAAAGTGCATCCATTGGAGCCGCATCCATCCTGGCAAAAGTGACAAGGGATCACATCATGGAAAGCTACGATCAGCTGGTTCCGGAATATGGATTCGCAAAGCATGCGGGATACGGTACAAAGGCTCATTATGAAGCAATCGAAGCGTATGGGATCTTATCGATCCACCGTAGGACATTTCTACAAAAAAGGATCGATGAGGGACGGCTCTCTGTAAAATATAACGATGTCGTTCTTCCGTCGCCCGGTGAGCTGTTACACTGGTAAGACCTGTTACATTGGGGAGGGATATCTTTGGAGATCCGCGATTTACTGACACTATATCAGAATGCATTGGCAACCGGCGGTAAGAATGCTGCTTCCGCAAAAGGTGTGGAACAGCTGGTCAAGACGCTGGCCGGACTTGAGGCAGGACAGATCTTTGAAGGAACGGTGAATTCCGTCAAGGGAAGTCAGGTCATTCTTGGACTGTCCTCCGGTCAGAATATTACAGCCCGCCTGGATAAGGGAATGAATCTTCTACAGGGGCAGTCTGTGTTTTTTCAGGTAAAAAGCAATGACGGTAACACGATCTCCATCCGACCGGTTTCGGTGGGAGGAGCAGCCGGCAATCCCACCATTCAGAATGCCCTGTCTCAGGCGCAGGTCCCCATGACAGAGGCGACTCTTCAGATGGTGGATGAAATGATGAAGAATAAAATGTCCATCGACAGCCATTCTCTATCGGAGATGGCTCGTCAGGTGGCTCTTCATCCCAATGCACAGCCTTCTTCTGTTGTAATGCTGCAGAGTCTGAATATTCCTGTTACGGATGAGCTGCTTAAGGTATACGAGAATTATAAAGCCAACGAAGGAGCGATCCTAAAGGATCTTTCCGGTCTGTCGGAGTCTGTAATGGAGGCGGCACAGCAGGGCGGGGGCGAGGTCCTTCGCGCTGTATGTGATGTGCTTTTGCCCGGAGAGACGGCCATGCCGGGATCTCTCGTGGAGCAGGAGACGGTGCATTCTGTTTTTTCCGAGGCACAGGCTCTGGAACAGGATTCGATGGCAGCCTATGGATCCGGCTCCACCGAGGGCGAGGTCCTGATTGGCAAAGAAGCGCCCTTAAGCGGACAGTCCTTGGGAGAACTCCCCATGGGAAGCCTTGGAAGAGCCCTTTCTGATCAGGGAATGCAGGATCTGAATCAACTTTTTAAAAATGATCCTGCTCTTAGCGCCAAATATCCGGGTTTTCTGGAGAATGGCAATCTAAAGGCCGATGCTTCGGTCAAGGATGTGTTGCTTGCACTGACAGAGCATTTGTCAGGGGCGAAGCCGGAGGAGCTTGCGGAAAAGCTTCGAGGGAAAGGCCTTAAGGAACTGCTGTCGGCGGTTCTCGAAGACAAGTACACCCTGGAACCCAAAGCATTGGTGGAAAAGGGCAGCATCGACAAACTCTATCGCCAGATCAGTGCCGATATGGAAAATATCAATACAAAGGTGGCCCAGAGTGCGCCGGCGGTAGCCCAGACTGTGCAAAATGCCACAGCCCAGGTGCAGAATAATCTGGAGTTTATCCGGGAAGTGAATCAGATGTATACCTATATCCAGCTTCCTATCAAGCTTTCCGGACAGAATGCCACGGGGGATCTGTATGTCTATCGCAACAAAAAGAAAGCGACGGAGGAGGATGACGGAGAGATTTCTGCCTTCCTTCATTTTGATCTGGAACACCTTGGCTCCACGGATATCTCTGTTAAGATGAAGAATAAAAATGTGGACACGAAGTTTTCCATGGCAGATGACGTTTCCTTTCGATTGATCGAGGACAACATCCATATCCTTGCTACCAAGCTTGAGGAACTGGGGTATAACTGTAGAATGCAGGTGACCGGTGACGGAAAGCCTGTTGATTTTGTAGAGGATTTTTTGAAACAGGATGTGCCAAAGGGGAATGTATCCGGAGGAGAGATGCTCCGCTACTCCTTTGATGTGAGGGCATAGTATGGCAGGTAATCAGGAGAAACAAAAAACGGCGGTTGCCCTGGCCTATGAACCGGGGGACAGTGCGCCTAAGATCTTGGCCACCGGAAAAGGTGCCGTAGCCGAGAAGATCATAGAGCAGGCAAAGGAAGCCGATGTGCCTTTTTACAAGGATTCAGCCCTGGCAGAGACTTTGTCTAAGCTAGAGATCGGAGATGCTATTCCGCCGGAACTCTATGAGGTGGTGGCACAGATCCTTGTGTTCGTGGATGGCATGGATAAGGTTCGTGCAAAGCTCGGGGATAAACTGACAGGACACGGACGATGAACAGAAGGGGACTGGGCAGAGCCTATGAAGAGCGGGCGGCACACTTCCTTGAACAAAAGGGTTACCGTATCCTGGCGAGAAATTACAGTACCCGTTACGGGGAGATCGATCTAGTGGCGCAGGAGGGCGAGGTGCTTTGCTTTGTGGAAGTTAAGTATCGCAAAAACAGCGCCTTTGGTTGGCCGGGGGAGGCAGTGGGCCGCGAGAAGCAGCGGAAACTGTCTTTTTCGGCCGGTGTATATCTGATGAAAGAACAAGTGGGACTGAACCGTCCCATGCGGTTTGATGTAGTAAGTATCATAGGAGAGGAGTACACTCTGATCAGAGATGCCTTTCCCTATGCTGGTGGATAACATGCTGACATATCGTTCCAACGAAACAATCTATACAGAACACGGACAGGTACCCCTTTATCTTGGGTTTCGGGCCTGGGAGGAAAAACTTCCCGGAATCTGTCACGGGTTTACCACAAGGGAAGGAGGATGCTCCAAAGGCTACCTTTCCTCGATGAATCTTAGTTTTACCCGGGGAGACGATCCGGAGGCAGTGGAAGAAAATTACAGAAGGGCAGCGGCATATTTTGGCAGAACGCCATCGGACATTGTAACCATTTCCCAAGAGCATACCGGCAGGGTGGTGCTTGTGGATGATAAAAATGCCGGAGAGGGGGTTACGAAAGAACGGACCCTTGGAGGCTGTGATGGAATGGTGACCAATACGCCGAATCTTTTGCTTTCCACTTCCCATGCGGACTGTACCCCGCTTTTCTTTGCGGATCCGGTGAAACGGGTGATTGCAATGACGCATTCCGGCTGGAGAGGAACAGCCCTTCGGATCGGAAGGAACACCATAGAGCTTATGAAGGAGGCCTTTGGCTGTCAGCCATCGGATATTCATGCCGCCATCGGCCCTTGCATCTGCCCGGATTGTTATGAGATCGGGGAGGATGTGCATGAGGCTTTTTGCCGGACCTTTCAGGGAAGCTGCAACGACATCATAAGAGAACGGGGCGGCGGAAAGTTCGACCTGGATCTGACACAAGCCAACCGAAGGATCCTGCTGGAGGCAGGAATCGAAGAGGAGCATCTGATCTGCGGAAATCTTTGCACCTGCTGTAATAAGGATCTTTTGTTCTCTCATCGCGGGGCAAAAGGAAAACGAGGTAATATGTCAGCTTTTATAATGCTGACGGAGAAGTAATATGTTAGAAAATAAAGAAAACACCCATCGCATCAGTGCGGTTCGCCCGGGCTCCATTGCCCAGGAGGCAGGAATTGTCCCGGGGGATATCCTGCTGAAGGCCGGCGGACAAGAATTAAATGATATCTTTGATTATTACTATTATGAGGAGAACGATGAGCTTGAGCTTTTGATCCTGCATGAGGACGGAGAGGAGCAGATCTATTACATCGAAAAGGATGAGGGTGAAGATGTGGGGCTGACCTTCGAAAACGGTCTTTTGGATAATTACAGAAGCTGTCATAACGGCTGTGTCTTCTGCTTTATCGATCAGATGCCGAAGGGTATGCGGGACACCCTGTATTTCAAGGATGATGATACAAGACTTTCTTATCTCCAGGGTAACTATGTGACGCTTACGAACATGAAGGAAGAGGATCTGCAGCGAGTGATCGATTACCGCCTTGCTCCCATCAATATTTCCGTTCATACCACAGACCCGGCCCTTCGGGTCAAAATGTTGCATAACCGTTTCGCCGGCGACATTTTGCAGAAGATTCAGCGGATCGCAGAGGCGGATCTGCCCATGAACTCCCAGGTGGTTTTGTGTAAGGGATTAAATGACGGAGAGCAGCTGGATAAGACCATCGGAGATCTTCTGTCTTACTATCCGCAGATGCAGTCCCTCTCCATTGTTCCTGTGGGGCTGACGAAGTTTCGTGAGGGACTTTATCCTCTTGAAAGCTTCGGAAAAGAGGACGCCAAAGAGGTTATCGGTATCATTCGAAAGTGGCAGGATATCGCCTACGAAAAATACGGAACCCACTTTGTTCAGGCTTCCGATGAGTGGTATCTGTTGGCCGGCCTTCCTCTACCGGAGGAAGAGGTGTACGATGGTTATATCCAGTTAGAGAATGGAGTCGGCATGATCCGGCTGCTTTTGACAGAATTTGCCGAGGCTCTTGAGAAGGAAGGACGTCACCCTTTCAAAAGGGAGCACCTGACGGTGGCCACCGGCGTTCTTGCCGAGCCTTTTATCCGGTCCATGGCAGAGGATTTCATGAAAAAATATCCAAAGTATCAGATCGACGTGGTTGCCATCATCAATCACTACTTTGGAGAGAAAATTACAGTTTCCGGACTGATCACCGGAAAAGACCTGACCGAGCAGATCAACGCGCTTGCGAATAAGGGGGATCGGGTGCTGATCCCGCAGAATATGCTTCGTAGCGGAGAGGAGATCATGCTTGATGACATGACACTGACACAGGTGCAGGATTCTTTACAAGTTCCTGTTACTGTTGTAAAATCCAGTGGGCAGGATCTGCTGAACGCCTTCCTTGGCAAGAAGCAGACGTCCTAGACATACCACGACTTAAGAAAGAGCAGGTAGATAGAATGGCAAAACCAGTAGTAGCGGTGGTGGGACGACCGAATGTAGGAAAGTCCACACTGTTTAATGCCCTTGCAGGAGAGAGGATCTCCATTGTCAAGGATACACCGGGTGTAACAAGAGACCGTATTTATGCAGAGGTGGAGTGGCTGAATTATCAGTTCACCCTCATCGATACCGGCGGAATCGAGCCGGATTCTTCTGATATCATTCTCTCACAGATGAGAGAGCAGGCCCAGATCGCCATTGATACAGCTGATGTCATTGTCTTTTTGACGGATGTAAGACAGGGCCTTGTGGATGCCGATGGTAAGGTTGCCGATATGCTCCGCCGTTCCAAGAAGCCGGTGATCTTAGCGGTAAATAAGGTGGATGACTTTAACAAGCAGATGCCGGATGTTTATGAATTCTATAACCTGGGTATCGGTGATCCACACCCGATCTCAGCAGCGTCTCAGCTTGGCTTTGGTGACTTTTTGGATGCGGTGGTGGAGAACTTCCCTCAGGCCAATGCATCCGATGCCGAGGATGATACACCTCGTATCGCCATTGTGGGTAAGCCGAATGTAGGTAAGTCATCCCTTGTCAATCGACTGGTGGGAGATGATCGCGTGATCGTATCGGATATTGCGGGAACCACCCGTGACGCCGTGGATTCCCGTGTGAGAAACCATGGTAAGGATTATATTTTTGTTGATACAGCGGGTATCCGTCGTAAGAACAAGATCAAGGAGGAACTGGAGCGTTTCTCCATCATCCGCGCAGTTGCAGCGGTTGAGAAGTCGGATGTGGTGATCATTATGATCGATGCCACAGAGGGCGTTACCGAGCAGGATGCGAAGATCGCAGGTATTGCCCATGATAGAGGTAAGGGTATCATCATTGCAGTGAACAAGTGGGATGCCATTGCTAAGAACGACAAGACACAGAAGGAGCACTCACAGAAGATTCGTCAGATCCTTTCTTTCCTTGCTTATGCAGAGATCCTTTTCATCTCAGCCAAGACAGGACAGAGGATTCAGAAGATCTACGACACCATTGACATGGTGATCCAGAACCAGAATATGCGTGTTGCTACCGGAGTCTTGAATGAGATCGTAGCGGAGGCCGTTGCAATGCAGCAGCCGCCTACAGATAAGGGTAAGAGGCTTAAGATCTATTATGTGACACAGGTTTCTGTTAAGCCGCCAACCTTCGTTATCTTTGTGAACGACAAGAAGCTGATGCACTTTTCATATGTGCGTTATCTTGAGAACCGGTTCAGAGATACCTTTGGTTTTGGTGGAACAGCATTGCACTTTATTGTTAGGGAGAGGAAGGAAGAGTCATGACACTTGGCATGAGAGTCTTGTCATTTCTGGTTGGTTATATTTTTGGTATGGTTCCGTCGGGATATCTGTTCGGCAAGAGCCGTCACGTGGATATAACCAAGCAGGGAAGCGGCAACATTGGAACAACAAATACACTTCGCGTACTTGGAAAGTTTTTCGGTCTAATGACCTTGATCTGCGATGCTGCTAAGGCAATTGTTCCGGCTGTGATCATGTATTTTGTGTTTGGGCATAAAGCAGGTGGGGATGCCCACCTTGTTATGCTTTATGCAGCGACAGGTGCCGTGATCGGACACGATTTTCCTGCTGTTATGAAATTCAAAGGCGGTAAGGGGATCGCAACCTCCATGGGATTGTTCATCGTATGTTTTCCGCAGTGTCTGCCGGTATCCTTTGTGGTATTTGCAGTGGCGGTTGCTCTTACCGGATATGTATCCTTAGGCTCGATTATGTGTGCGGTTGCTTTCCCAATCCAGGTTCTTGCGTTTTGGTATTTTGATCGTTTATTCTTCTTTAAGGGAAATGCAGCCATGGAGGCTTTTGTGCTTTCCGTTTTCCTTGGTGGGCTGGCGATTGCCCGTCACCATAGCAATATCGTACGTTTGTACAATGGTAACGAAAATAAATTTTCACTTCACAGTAAGAAGGAGGCTTAAATGGCCAATATTACCGTGTTAGGAGCAGGCAGCTGGGGCGGAGCCTTAGCTGCATTACTTTGTGATAATGGACATTCTGTAACGCTTTGGTCCCATCGCAGGGAGCAGGCTCAGGAAATGGCCAGAACACATAAAAGTGACAAATTAAAGGATTTTACTTTTCCGGAGAGTCTAAGCTACAGCGGGGATCTGAAGGAGGCTGTGACAGGTGCGGATCTTCTGATCCTGGCGGTTCCTTCCACAGCTACCCGTCAGACGACAGAGAAGCTGAAAGAATTCTGTGACGAAGAGATCGCTATTGTTTCGGTTTCCAAAGGAATCGAAGAGTCTACGCTGATGACCCAGAGTCAGATCATCGAAGAGGTCCTTCCAAAGGCGAAGGTAGCGGCTCTGTCCGGTCCTTCTCATGCGGAGGAGGTGATTCGTCATCTTCCGACGGTTGTAGTGGCAGGATCGAAAAGCAGAAAGCTTGCCATTATGGTTCAGGAATTCTTTATGAACGAGAATTTCAGAGTCTATATCAGTTCTGATCTTCATGGCATCGAGGTGGGAGCATCCCTTAAGAATGTCATCGCCCTGGCGGCCGGAATGAGCGACGGACTGGGGAATGGAGACAATACCAGAGCTGCACTGATCACCCGAGGGATCCGTGAGATCACAGCGCTTGCGGTGGCAACTGGGGGAAATCCCGAGACCTTGAGCGGTCTTGCTGGTATCGGGGATCTGATCGTAACCTGTCAGTCGGTTCACAGCCGCAATCATAAGGCGGGAGAACTCATCGGACGGGGGATGGATCCCAAAGAGGCAATGGAACAGGTTCATATGGTGGTAGAGGGTGTTTATTCTGCAAAGGCGGCCCTCGCCCTTGGTAATAAATACGGAATGGATCTTCCTATCATTTCCGAGGTGAACAAGGTGCTGTTCGAAGGAAAAGAGGCAAGGATCGCAATGTATGATCTGATGAACCGTGATAAGAAGACAGAGATGGAGGCCGTAGGATGGAACAGTTAAAAGAGACGATCCGTATCAAGTATCACAGTGATAAGATCGATCATCTGGAGTATATTGACGGTAAGAGTGATTGGATCGACCTTCGTGCTGCAAAGGATTATGAGTTAAAGCAGGGGGATTTTGCTTTGATCGATCTTGGCATTTCCGTGGAACTTCCGCAGGGATATGAGATGATCATTGCTCCAAGGTCTTCTACTTTTAAGAACTTCGGTGTGATCCAGACCAACAGCATCGGCGTTGTGGATGAGTCCTACTGTGGAGATGATGATGTGATCATGATGCCGGTTCTTGCAATGCGTGATACAACCATTACGGTGGGAGATAGGGTATGTCAGTTCCGCATCCTCCGCCATCAGCCACAGGTTGTGTTTGAAGAGGTGGAGAGCCTGGGGAATAAGACCCGGGGTGGATTCGGATCTACAGGTAAAAAGTGACAGATAGTTCAAAAAATGGTACAATCAATTGGTACCTATAAACTCAAAATGCTACGGGGTGTGGCATAGAAAGGGAGGGGAACATGACAGACAAGATTCAGGAGCGCATGACAAAGTTCTACTCTGGAGATGACAGAAGTGTTACCATCAATGCGGTACAGGGACATTTTGCTACGAGCAATTCCCATATCAACTACTATATTGATGTTACAAGACTGAAGGTAAGAGCGAAGGAAGCAGAGAATGCGGCAGCATCTCTTCGTTCCAAGCTGCTTCATCAGGTAGAGGATGTAGATACCATCGTTTGTCTTGACGGTACGGAGGTTTTAGGTGGTTTCCTTGCACAGGAACTTGAGAAGGGAAGCTTCCACATGACCAACAAGCACGATACGATGTATATCATCACTCCGGAGGAGAACAGCATTCATCAGTTTATGTTCCGTCAGAATAATCGTCTTGCAATCGAGGGTAAGAATGTGCTGATTTTGGCGGCGACCCTTACCACCGGTGAGACAATGAAGCGCATGATGGAATGCGTGTCCTACTATGGCGGAAGAGTAAGTGGAGTGACATCCATTTTCTCCACAATGAAGGAAGTGAACGGACAAAGGATCATTTCTCTGTTTACGGAGAACGATCTTCCGGGCTATACGGCATATCATCCGAGTGAGTGTCCGTTCTGCGCCAAGAAGATTCCAATCGAAGCCGTTGTAAACGGTTATGGGTACTCTACCCTGTAACAAGTAGCAGTTTCTATAAAGCGAGTGTAACACATGGAAGAAAAGCTCAGCATTAAGCTGCCGGTGTTTGAAGGTCCTCTGGATCTTCTTCTTCACCTGATCGATAAGAATAAAGTTAATATTTACGACATCCCGATCGCACTGATCACGGACCAGTATATGGCTTATCTGGACGAAATGAAAAAGGCAGATCTTAACATTATGAGTGAATTCCTTGTGATGGCATCCACTCTGCTTGCCATCAAGGCTAAAATGCTGCTTCCACGTAAGCCATCTCAGGAAGAGGAGGAAGAGGAAGAACTTGATCCTCGTACCGAACTGGTGCAGCAGCTTCTGGAATACAAGATGTACAAGTGCTTTGCGGAGAAGCTTCGTGACAGCCAGAATATGGCCGGCGAGGTCTTTTACAAGGAGCCGACCATTCCCGAAGCGGTGGCTGCCTACGAGGTTCCGGTGGATCCGGCCAAGCTGGTGGAGGGGATCACCCTTGAGAAGCTTAACCTGATCTTTCAGGATGTGTTAAAGCGTCAGAAGAACCGGGTGGACCCCATCCGTTCCCGTTTTGGTTCTATCCGGAAGGAAGAAGTGTCTCTGGAAGACAAGACAAGGGATCTTCTGCGTTTTGCGTCGGAGCACAGACAGTTTTCTTTCCGGAGGATCCTGGAGAGTGCAAAGTCCAAGACAGAGGTCATTGTTACCTTTTTGGCGGTACTGGAACTGATGAAGACAGGACAGATCCATGCCAGACAGGAAGAGACCTTCGGAGAGATCGAGATCGTATCGAGGGTGGCAGCATAGAGGAAGTTATGGAGAAACAGCAGATTAGGCAGGCGGTGGAAGGTATCCTTTTTACCATGGGGAAGGCGGTCGGCATCGATAAGATGGCTCAGGCCCTTGAAGTGAAAGATGCGGATATCATAGAAGCCTGTGATGAATTATCAAAAGAATATTTAGAGAGCGGTCGGGGCATCCGTATCGTTCGATTTGAAGATTCCTATCAGATGTGTACCTCGAAAGAGATGTATCCCTATCTGATCCGGATCGCAAAGCAGCCAAAGAAGGTGGCTTTGACTGATGTCTTATTGGAGACCCTTTCCATCATAGCGTATCGTCAGCCGGTTACGAAGGCTGCCATCGAGAAGATCCGAGGGGTCTCTTCCGACCATGCCGTCAACAAGCTGGTAGAGTATGAGCTTGTGGAAGAGGTGGGGCGGATGGACGCGCCGGGACGGCCGATGCTTTTTGGAACCACAGAACAGTTCCTTCGGAGTTTTGGCGTTAATTCCCTGTCCGATCTTCCGTCCCTTTCCCCTGTTCAGGTGGAGGAATTCAAGGAAGAGGCAGAGCGGGAAGCAGCCCTTGAGGTCGATGTATAAGTGAGTGCATAGGAGCATGACAAGGTATTGCCGTGCTCCTTTTTTTTATGGTCAGAATTGCAAGAAAAATCGTTAAATTAATCACAAATATAGGGGGTGTAATCCTTGTAAATTGACAAAAAATCGGTTATCATTAACGCTGATGCAGATTTAAGGCTGCATCTGAATAATTTACTATTAATATGGAGGAGAAAACTATGAGTGATGGAACAGCCTTTTCTGCTACTTCACGAATCGAGGCTCTTCTGGATGCGAACAGCTTTGTGGAGCTTGGCGCAGCCGTTACAGCAAGAAGCACCGATTTTAATGTAAGCGCAGAGAAAACACCTTCCGATGGCGTTGTGACAGGACATGGTACCATTGATGGAAATTTGGTATTTGTTTTTGCACAGGAGCCTGCTGTTTTTGGTGGAGCTATTGGCGAGATGCACGCAAAGAAGATCCTCAGCGTCTATGATAGGGCACTGAAGATGGGGGCACCGGTAATTGGGGTATTAGACAGCACCGGTGTGCGTCTCCAGGAGTCTGTAGACGCTGTTGAAAGCTTAGGCGCAGTACTGGCCAAGGCTTCAGAGGCGAGTGGTGTGATTCCACAGATCATGGCAGTATATGGCAACTGCGGGGGTGGATTGTCTGTCCTTACAGCCTTAGCTGATTTTACTTACATGACAGATTCAGCAAAGCTTTTCTTTAATTCCCCAAGTACACTTCCGGGAAATAAGGATGTAGCTACAGATTCGGCTCAGTTCCAGAGTGAGGAGGCAGGTGTTGTTGACTTTATTGGTTCTGAGGCAGAGGTTTCCGAGCAGATCCGCAAGCTGGTAACGATCTTACCTGGTTCTAACCTGGAAGAGGGTTGCATTGATGAGTGCACCGATGATCTTAACCGTGCAGCAGAGGGCGTAGCCGCTTCCTACGAGGATGCAGCAGCTGTATTTACAGAGCTTTCTGATAACCGTGTTTTCACAGAGGTTAAGAAGGCATATGCACCGGCTATGACCTGCGGCTTTATCAAGCTGAACGGAATGACAGTGGGAGCGATCGGTAATACTGTTAAGAAGGATGGAGAGGACATCGAGGCTCGTCTGACAGCAGACGGACTTACCAAGGCAGCAGACTTTGTTAAGTTCTGTGATGCATTTGATCTTCCAATCCTTAGCCTGGTTAAGACCGAGGGTTACGAGACATCCGTATGTGCAGAGAGAAGACTTGCAAGAGCAGCAGCATCCTTTACTGCAGCTTACGCATCCGCATCTGTACCAAAGATCACACTGGTGGCAAATGCGTATACCACAGCTTACCTTCTGATGGGTGCTTCTTCTATGGGAGCAGACCTTGTTTACGCTCTTTCCGATGCGGATATGGGTGTTCTGGAGGCTAAGGCGGCTGCGAAGATCCTTGACAGCACACCTTCCGAGGTTGCATCTAAGGTGAACGGCGTTTCAAACGCTGCCCGTCACGGTTATATCGATCGTGTCGTTAACGGGGCAGATGCACGTAAGTATCTGATCGCCGGCTACGAGATGCTTTACACAAAGAAGATTGATGAGGCATACCGTAAGCATTCAACCAAATAATGAAGAAAGGTGATCTTATGAAAAAGAAATTAACGATCCTTCTTACCACGATCGCCTGCCTGCTTCTTCTGGCTTCCTGTGGTAGCAGCAAGACTGCGAGCTACGGTGGAAAGACCAAGTCGGAATTGAAAAACGAACAGCAGAAATATGCGGATCAGCTTCTGGCTTTATCAGCCGATGAGCTTAAGCAGTATTCAGAATATTTTGCCCAGCAGGCAAAAGAGACCCAGACCGATAAAAGCGCTGAAATGACCAGCGTTCTTCTGAAGAACTGGATCGATGTTTCACCGAGCGTCGGAGACTTTATCAAGTATACCGACTTTAAGGTGGATGTGGCTGGTAAGACGGTTACTTGTACTTTAAACATGGATTTTTCAAAGCGTGATGCCCGCATGGTATTCGTATATAACAAGAACACCATGAAGACTACCGCTATGAACTTTGAGCCGGTCTACACAAAGGCTGAGACAATGAGCAAGGCAGCCCTGAATGTGTTGATGGGAATGATCACGGTATTCTGCGTACTGATCATCATCAGTGTTTTCATTTATGCGTTCCGTATTATCCCGTACATTCAGAAGAAGCTGGAGGGTAATTCCGCAGCTCCTTCACAGGCAGGCGCTCCTGCAGCAGCTCCGGCGGTTTCTTCCAAGAAGGAAGACCTGACAGATGATCTGGAACTTGTTGCAGTTATCACAGCAGCGATTGCTGCAGGAACCGGCGCTTCTACGGATTCATTCGTAGTACGCTCCATTAAGAGAAGATATTAATCCAGGAGGATGATCAAATGAAAAATTATACCATCACAGTTAACGGTAAGGCATATGATGTATCGGTTGAGGAGAAGGGCGGCTCTGCAGCAGCGGCTCCAGTAGCAGCAAGCGCACCTGCAGCAGCTCCGGCAGCACCTGTAAGCAGTGGTGCAGCAGGCTCTGTTAAGATCGAGGCTGGTGCAGCAGGTAAGGTATTCAAGATCGCAGCAGCTGCAGGAACACATGTAAATGCCGGTGATCCTGTTGTTGTTCTTGAGGTTATGAAGATGGAAACACCAGTTGTAGCTCCAAAGGCTGGTACAGTTGCTTCAATCGAAGTTGCTGAAGGAGCATCCGTAGAGGCAGGAGATCTGCTTGCTACAATGAACGAGGACTAATCGAAGGAGGTTCCTAAATGAGTTATATTGCAGAGACGATGGGCAATCTGCTCCATCAGACGGCATTTGCGAATCTTACGGGTGGAAACTTCATCATGATCCTCGTTGCCTGCGTATTCTTATACCTGGCAATCCGTAAGGGTTTCGAGCCGCTCCTGTTGGTTCCGATCGCCTTCGGTATGCTGCTGGTTAATATCTATCCTGATATTATTGCCAGCCCGGAGGAGACTAGTAACGGTGTAGGTGGTCTTCTGTATTATTTCTACACATTAGATGAGTGGTCTATCCTTCCGTCCCTGATCTTTATGGGTGTCGGAGCTATGACAGACTTCTCTCCGCTGATCGCTAACCCGATCTGCTTCCTGCTTGGTGCGGCAGCGCAGTTTGGTATCTACAGTGCATACCTGATTGCGATCCTGCTGGGATTCTCAGACCAGGCTTCTTCCGCAATCGCTATCATTGGTGGTGCGGACGGTCCTACCTCTATTTTCCTTGCAGGTAAGTTGGGCCAGAGTGCATTGATGGGTCCGATTGCGGTAGCGGCATATTCTTATATGTCACTTGTACCAATCATTCAGCCGCCGATCATGAAAGCGCTTACAACAGAGAAGGAACGTAAGATCCACATGAGCAATCTTCGTCCTGTCAGCCAGTTAGAGCGTATCCTTTTCCCGATCGTGGTTACCATTATTGTATGTCTGATCCTTCCGACAACAGCACCACTTGTTGGTATGTTAATGCTCGGTAACCTGTTTAAGGAGTGTGGCGTTGTTCGTCAGCTTACAGATACAGCAAGCAATGCCCTTATGTACATCGTAGTTATCCTGCTTGGTACATCCGTTGGTGCTTCTACATCTGCTGAGGCTTTCCTTAACATCAGCACACTTAAGATCGTAGTACTTGGTCTTGTGGCATTCGCTGTGGCTACCGCTTCCGGTATCCTGGTTGGTAAGGTAATGAGTAAGATCTCCGGTGGCAAGATCAACCCGTTGATCGGTTCTGCCGGTGTATCCGCTGTACCGATGTCTGCCCGTGTATCTCAGAAGGTTGGTGCTGAGGCAGATCCTACAAACTTCCTGTTAATGCATGCAATGGGACCAAACGTTGCCGGTGTTATCGGTACTGCAGTAGCAGCCGGTGTATTCATGGCAATCTTTGGTGTCTAAGGAGGATAATGAAATGGCAGAGAAAAAACCATTAAAGATTACAGAGACGGTTCTGCGTGATGCGCACCAGTCCCTGATTGCAACTAGAATGACAACAGAAGAGATGCTTCCCATCGTTCCGACCATGGATAAGGTTGGATACAATGCGGTTGAGTGCTGGGGCGGAGCTACATTCGATGCATGCCTTCGTTTCCTTCACGAGGATCCATGGGAGCGCCTTCGTAAGTTAAAGGCCGGCTTTAAGAACACACCGCTTCAGATGCTGTTCCGTGGTCAGAACATCTTAGGTTACAAGCCATATGCAGATGACGTTGTAGAGTATTTCGTACAGAAGTCCGTTGCCAACGGAATTGATGTTGTACGTATCTTCGACTGCTTAAACGATCTTCGTAACCTTGAGACAGCTGTTAAAGCAACAGTAAAAGAGGGTGGACATGCACAGGTTGCTCTTTCTTACACATTGGGCGATGCTTATACCCTTGATTACTGGATGAAGACAGCAAAGGGCATTGAAGAGATGGGTGCAAACTCCATCTGTATCAAGGATATGTCCGGTCTTTTAGTTCCGACAGCTGCAACAGAGCTTGTAACAGCTTTAAAGAGTGCAACCGATCTTCCAATCGAGTTACATACACATTACACTTCCGGTGTGGCTTCCATGACAGCAATGAAGGCTGTTGAGGCCGGCTGTGACATCCTCGATACAGCAATCTCTCCGTTTGCTCTGGGAACTTCCCAGCCGGCAACAGAGGTTATGGTTGAGGCGTTTAAGGGTACAGAATTTGATACCGGTCTTGATCAGAAGCTTCTTGCAGAGATTTCTGAGTACTTTGCGCCAATCCGTCAGAAGTACATCGACAGCGGTCGTCTGGATACCAAGGTTCTTGGTGTTAACATCAAGACACTTATGTACCAGGTACCGGGTGGAATGCTTTCCAACCTGATCGGACAGTTGAAGGAGCAGGGTAAGTCTGACATGCTTCAGGCAGTACTTGAGGAGGTTCCAAGAGTACGTAAGGATCTTGGTGAGCCGCCACTTGTTACACCATCTTCTCAGATCGTAGGTACACAGGCTGTATTTAACGTACTGATGGGTGAGCGATATAAGGTTGCTACCGATCAGACCAAGGATCTTCTCCTTGGTAAGTACGGTAAGACAGAGAAGCCTTTCAACCCTGAGGTTGTGGATAAGGTTCTTGGAGACCGTAAGAGTGAGGCTATCACATGTCGTCCGGCAGATCTTTTAGATCCACAGCTTCCTGAGATGGAGAAGGCTGTTGCAGCCTACAAGCAGCAGGATGAGGATACCTTATCCTATGCACTGTTCCCACAGGTTGCTGAGGAGTTCTTTAAGTACAGAGAGGCTCAGCAGACAAAGATAGATCCTGCAGCTGCAGATAAGCAGAACGGATCCTATCCAGTTTAAGCAATCTTTGGCCCTTCGCCTTTTGGCGAGGGGCTTTTTCTTTTGCCTTTTCCGTCAATCTATGTTACATTAAACATTGTTGAACATTTTGCAAAGAACGCTAAAAGGAGACTTCTATGGCGGAAAATAATGCAATTCAGGTAGGCGATTTTTTATTTGAAGATGCTGATCTTGCCCAGAAGGCTATAAAAGAGCAAAAGGCCATCAACTACCTTCGGCATCAGTTACAGGGAAGGAATATTTCTGCCGTGATTTCGGCATACCATCAGCTTATCCATCAGGAGATATTTGAGACGGAGCTGGGGTTTTCTTTTTTAGCGGAGTTGCGTCAGCAGATCCTGTCTGACCCGGCGGTAAGGGAAGAGGATGTGAACTTTATCCCGATTAAGCAGGAGCTTCATGACAGGGTTGTGAAGCCGCAGACACCGGAGGGCGGAGAGGACATTGCTCCGGCTCAGCTGGTGGAACGCACGAAGAAGATCGTTTTGATGTATAAGGAACGTTTTTATATGCTGGTAGTGGTTGTGATCATTTTACTGGGGGCTGTCGGTTTTATGTTTTTCCTTACGATCACAAGTGATTCGCCGAACATTCTCAATTATAAGACAAAGCTTGAGAATGAATACGCTTCCTGGGACGAGAATCTCCAGAAGCGAGAAGAAGAGGTGAAGAAGAAGGAAGAAGAACTTCTTCGTAAGGCCGATGAACTGCAAGAGCAATCCGAACAACAACAGGAAAATGCGAGCGAGGATAAGTAATGGCACTGGAAAAGATACTGATCGTAGACGATGAGGAGCGAATGCGCAAGCTGGTAGGCGATTATCTCAAGCGAGACGGTTTTCAGGTTCTTGAAGCCGGCGACGGAGAAGAGGCGCTTTATATCTATGAGGACCAGCCGGATATTGCTCTGATTATTTTAGATGTGATGATGCCCAGAATGGACGGTTATGAGACGTTGAAGAATCTTCGGAAGTTCTCTACGGTTCCGGTCATCATGCTGACGGCGAAGTCAGAGGAAGAGGATGCACTTTTAGGATTTCAGGCAGGTGCGGATGAATTCGTTACCAAGCCTTTTTCACCCAAGGTTCTGGTGGCAAGAGTCAAGGCGATCATAGCAAGGTCGTCGGATGAGGTGATGAATGCACAGGAGACGGAAGAGATGCCGGGGGTACTTGAGGCAGGAAACCTTCGCCTGGATGAAAATGCACATGTGGTTTCTGCAGATGGCGAGGATGTGCTCCTGTCTGTTAAGGAATTTGAACTTTTGGCATATTTTATGAAGAATCGGGGCATCGCGTTGTCCAGAGAGAAAATTCTTAACAGTGTATGGGACTATGACTATTTTGGTGATGCCCGTACCATTGATACCCATGTTAAAAAGCTCCGCAGCAAATTAGGAGACTGCGGCAGTTACATTCATACCATTTGGGGTATGGGATACAAATTTGACACAGAGGAAGAGGAAAAATGAAAGGCATTAAGTTAAGAAGAATGTTGGGCATGGCCCTTTTGACAGCAACGGTAGTAACAGCGATTCCTGTTATGGCGTTTGCGGAACAGACAGAGCAGACCGGACAGACAGAACAGGTCGGTGAGAATACAGGAGAAGAGGAGAGTTCCACTCCTTCCCAGGAGACAGTGATCACAGGTCCGGCGGTTGTTATTACAGCAGGCAAGGCAAAACTTTTGAGCGTTACTTCTGCTGACGAGAAGCTGAAGCTTAAGTGGAAGGCAAGCGGTAGGGTGACAGGTTATGTTATCTATCGTAAGACCAGCGGAACAGAGTATAAGAAGATCAAGACCATCCGGGACAAGGATCAGCTGACCTATACAGACAAGCATGTTACTCCACTGAAGACCTATCGCTATAAGATCGTCTGCTTCTACAAGGAGGACGGCAAGATCTACTACGGTGCAAACAGTAACCCCATCTCCTGCAAGGTAGGTATCAAGGTGGGAACCATCAAGGCATTTGAGGTCAAGGCTGTTAAGATCTCCCTTCAGCTGAAGTGGAAGAAGAAGGGTAACGTAACCGGATATTTTATCTACAAAAAAGAGAAGAAGGGTGAGTACAAGCGCATTGCCAAGGTCACCGAGAAAAAGTATCTGGATGAGAAGGTTTTTCTCAACAAGAAGTATGCCTATAAGGTTCGTCCATATCTTAAGAAGGACGGCAGGGTCTTCTTTGGTGAGTATACCAAGGGCGTATCCGGCAAGGCAGATGTAAAGGCTGTGAAGCGCAAGATCACAGATAAGAATTCCGGCCTGTATGGTAAGACTGTTTTGACTTATGAGTACAATGACGGTACCATGGTATCCGATCCGGAGAAGTATCTCGATAAGAAAGATGTATCCTATGTAATGTACATCAACAAGAGTCGTCAGATGGTAACAGCCTATGCACAGGTGGACAAGTGTCTGGTACCGGTGAAGGTATTTATCTGTTCTCCGGGAAATGCCACACCACTCGGAACCTTCCATCTGAATCTTAAGTATCGCTGGCATGAGCTGATGGGACCTTGCTGGGGTCAGTATTGCTCACGGATCACAACCGATGGCGTGTACTTCCACTCCATTTTCTCAAGCAAGCCAAATGATAACAAGACAATGTCTGTCAGCGCATATAACAAGCTTGGAACGACCTGCTCTCACGGTTGCGTCAGACTTCAGGCCTATGCGGCAAAGTGGATTTACGAGAACTGTCCGATCGGAACCACCGTTGTGATCTATAATGGAAGCGGTTACGAGCCGTTTAAGAAGCCGGTGATCGGTAAGGTGCCATACTGGCATACCTGGGATCCTACGGATGACACGGCAAAGTATCTCTGTAAGGAGCACAAGTGTCATTAAGAAAGGAAAGGGAGCATAAATAATGGCTTTTATGTTTCGTTCTCACAAATTAAAGACATCCAGAAAGCAGCACAGTCTCAACCGGCAGATCGCCGGTGGGATTGTGCTGATTACGTTAGGGGCCATTGCTGTGGTCTGGGTGATCAATACGGTCTTCTTTGGCAGCTTTTATATCGCCAGGAAGCAAAGCACCATGGAAAATGCCTATACGCAGCTCAGCCATGCAGAACTTGAAGGGAAACTGTATACCGATGATTACCGTACGACCTTTGAATCCCTTTGCGCCAATGAGAATCTGCAGATCATGGTAAGTTCTTCCGGTGGAGAGGTACTTCTGTCCTCACAGAATCAGAACGATCTGATGATGGCGCAGTTGTACCGTTCCATGTTTTTCGGGCAGGGACAGGAGGGTAGCAGGGTTCTGTATTCGGATGCGTCATATTCTGTCCTGAAACTTCACGATCCGAAGATGGATGCGGATTTTCTGGTGCTGTGGGGGACGCTTCCGGATGATAATATGATCTTGATCCGTTCTGCCATGAATTCCATCAACGCCAGCGTGTTGTTGTCCAGTCGTTTTCTGGCCTTTGCCGGGGTGATCTCCATTGTTCTGGCAGTGGTGGTGGCTATCCTTATGACCTGGTATATTACAAGGCCGGTTCTTCGACTGACAAGGATCAGCAAGGAGATGACAGCGTTAAATTTTAAGGCCAAATACATTCCCGGCAGACATCCCAATGAGGTGGATGATCTTGGAATTCATATGAACCAGTTGTCCGAGACTCTTGAGGATACCATCAAACGTTTGAAGCAGGCCAATGCAGACCTGCAAAGAGATCTGGATTTGCGGGATCAGAATGAGAGGATGCGGAGGGATTTTTCTTCCAGTGTCTCCCATGAGCTTAAGACTCCCCTTGCCCTGATCCGGGGATATGCGGAGGGACTTTTGGATTCTGTCAATGATGATGAGGAAAGCCGACGATTCTACTGCGAAGTTATTATGGACGAGGCAGACAAGATGAACCATATCGTCTCGCAGCTTCTGTCGTTGAACCAGATCGAGTTTGGTGAAAATGTTATGACGATGGAGCACTTTGATGTGGTGGAGGTGGCTGAGTCTGTTCTTAAGCAGAACCAGCTTCTGCTTGAACAGGAGGGAATCACACTTTCCTTTGCTCACCCTGAGGATTGTTATGTCTGGGCAGATTCCTTTTTTACAGAACAGGTTCTTACCAACTATGTGTCCAATGCCATCCATTACTGCAAGGGAGAAAAGGAGCTTCGGGTAGAGATCACGGAGCGGGACCGGGATGTTCATATCGAGGTGTTTAACTCCGGAGATCCCATCCCCGAGGAGAGTATTCCTCATCTCTGGGAGAAATTCTACAAGGTGGACAAGGCACGTACCCGAGCCTACGGAGGAAGTGGGATCGGTCTTTCTGTGGTCAAGGCTGTTATGGATACATTTCACAAGGAGTGTGGCGTAACAAACCGCGAGAACGGTGTTGCATTTTGGTTTGAATTAGACAAATGATTCTGATAATATAGGCATTTTTTATTGAATATTAAACGAAGGAATGATAACATATTATTAAAATTGAAGGAAGTATCATGAAAGGCGCCAACATGAAACACAGGATAGTAACCTGCCTCCTGGTGCTGTCGATGAGTCTTCTGTTTACAGGATGTGGTCCGACGATGGTTGAACTGACAGACGAACAGCAGCGAGATATCGCTCTATACAGTGCTAAGGTTGTTTCGAAGTTCAACATCAATCTGGATAAGGGAATCGTTGCTCTTCCGGCGGAAGAGGAGTCCTCGATCCCTACCACCACAGAACCGACGCAGCAGGATGACTCTGATTCGAAGAGCAGTGAATCTTCGGATTCGACACAGACTTCAGAAACGGATCCGACCACGGAGGATCCCGCAGAGGTCGTCGTCTCAAAGACGCTTACAGAGGCTTTGGATATCAAGAATGTATCTTTTTTATACAGGGATGCGAAGGTATCGTCCAGCTATGGAAGTGGAGACGTATATGATTTGTCCCCGGACAAGGGGAATGAGCTTTTGGTCGTTCGATTTAAGGTGGTTAATAATGGTTCCACCGATACGAAGATCAATATGATTAAGAAGGGCGTTTCTTTTACCGTTTCCTACGGAACGAAGACTGCGCCAAGCGATGCAACATTATTATTGAATGACCTGACGACTTACGAAGGAACGATTAAGGCCGGTAAGTCTAAGAATATGGTTGTCCTGTTCCAGTTCCCGAAGGGTACAGTGACAGATCCATCGAAGATCGTTTTACAGGAGACGATGAACGGCACGACCTACCAGATCGATCTGGCAGGTTCGAAGAACAAGTAGTACCAGAGCAGGAGGAAGACAATGGATACAAATATTTTACTTGAATCCGGTACAAACGAGCTGGAGATTCTTGAATTCAAGGTGGCTGACAATTTCTACGGAATCAACGTAGCTAAGATTATTGAGATCTTAAATTATCAGCATGTAACACCGGTTCCAAATTCCCATCCATTTGTTGAGGGCATTTTCATGCCGCGTGATACAATGATTTCTGTCATCAATCTCCGTAAGTGCTTAGGCTATCCGGATGATCCGAATGTGGAAGGACTTTTCTTTATCACAAATTTTAACAGCCTGAATACAGCATTCCATGTAGATCAGGTATTGGGAATTCACCGTGTATCCTGGGAGGATATCAATACACCGGATTCTACGATTTCTTCCGATGAGAGCGGAGTTGCAACCGGTATCATCAAATTGGAGGACAGACTTGTTGTTATTCTCGATTTCGAGAAGATCGTAAGTAATATTAACCCGGAGACAGGACTTAAGGTTTCTGATCTGGATGATATCAAGGATCGTGATCGTTCTGCTTCACCGATCCTGATTGCAGAGGATTCACCATTGCTTTCCAAGCTTATTGTTGAATGTCTCAAGAAGGCAGGATATACCAACCTCAACGTTAATCCTAACGGTCTTGAGGCATGGGAGAAGCTCAATGATTATAAGGATAAGGGAACCGTACTTGACGATGTTCACCTGATCGTTACCGATATTGAGATGCCTAAGATGGACGGACACCGTTTGTGCAAGCTGGTGAAAGAGGATGAAGTAATGCGTAACCTTCCAGTTATCATTTTCTCATCTCTTATCAATGACGATATCCGCCGTAAGGGTGAGAGCGTAGGTGCCGATGCACAGCTCACCAAGCCTGAGATCGGTAAGCTCGTTGAAGCGATCGATGGTCTTGTTGATAAGTATGAGGCAGGCCGTAAGAAGAAATAAGACCTGTCGCAAGTGATAGAGCACAAAGGGGAGTGATGCAGTCGCTTCCCTTTATCTATGTTATGGAGGTAAGATTTTGCCGAATTCTGAAGATTATTTAGATGGATTATTGGATTCCATCAGTCAAGCAAAATCAAATGTAGAAGCTGAAAGGCGACGGGATGACGCCAGAACCAAAGAACGTGTCCGCCGCCGTAACCGCGTTCGCCCCGGAGATGACTTCATGGAGAAGACCGGCCTTTCCGACTACCAGCCGAGACAATCCAGACGGAAGAATCTCAGGCGGGCCCTGTCGGATTCTGAACTGTTGGCAGAATTTGAAGATGAACTCGAACAGGAAGGTGCGGAAGATTTTCTGCAGGAGTTTGAAGAAGGTTTAAGAGAGAACGGGAAAAAGGATAAGGACGAATGGTATTCGCCGGAGGATGCTCTTCCGGATGGAGAGCAGGTCAGTCCGTACTTTAGCAGTATCGGAGAAGAGAAGGAAGTTGTAGAGGAAGATCCGAAGGACGCCTTTATGGATAATATTTCTTCCATTGTCTCGGAAGCAAAACGCCAGGCCACAGAAGATGAGCCTGCGGCAGAAGAGGAGACGGCTTTGCCGGAGGAAGAGATCTCGCCCGAGGAACCTCCTGAGATGGAGGAGACACCTGCTACCCAACCGGAAATAGAAAATCCGGATATTATGGGAACAGAAGAGGTTCCGGCTGCTCCTGAAGAATTCCTTCAGGCAGAATTTGCTCCAGATGAGCTTGATTCTGAAGAGCAGATCCCGTTTGCGGATGGTGATACATCAGCGAAGGAGGTACCGTTAATGGATGAGTCAGGTGATTCTATGGATCTGTCGGATATTCTTTCCGGAGAAGATGGAGATCTTACCGATATTGGGGATCTGCTGAATGCGGATGCCAGCGATGAGGAACTCCCGGAGGCCAGAGAGGATTTTGAACAGTCGGCGGATTCCGTGTCAGATTCTTTGGATCTTGAAGATGAAAACATATCCCTTGATGAACTGGAGAATCCAAAGGGAGGATTTTTCGGTTCTCTGATAGCTAAGCTCACGGGAATCTTCAAGAAAAAGCCAAAGGAGGGAGAGGAGGAGATCACAACGGACGATCTTATGCTTTCCGATGATCCAACAGCAGAGGAACTTTCTTTGGAGGATGATGATATCCTGGCTTCCTTTGAAGAGGAAGAAGCCCCAAAGAAAGAGAAAAAGAAAAAAGAAAAGAAACCAAAGAAAAAGAAAGAAAAGAAAGAGAAGAAGCCAAAGGAGCCAAAGCCGAAGAAGGAAAAGAAACCGCGGCCGGTGGATAATTCACCGAAGGTTCCGATCAAGGGAATCATCCCCTTTATTCTTCTTGCAATTTCGCTGATCGCATTGATCATGATCGTTTTGAAATATGTTCCGGACGGTTCCATTCGAAGTGAAGCCCACAAGGCCTTTGCAGAAGAGGACTATATGAAAGCATATCATGAGTTGAGCACTCTTCAGAATCCGAAGGAAGAGGATGAGGCAATGCTTACCCAGGCAAAGCTTATGATGTCACTTTCCCTCAGGTACAATGCCTATGAGGCCGGAATGAAGAGGAAAGAATACGATTATGCACTGGATTCTCTTGTGCTTGGCTATCATGAGTATAAGATCCATGCGGAAGAGGCGAAGACGCTTGATATCTCACTTGCATATCAGGCATTAGGTGAAAAGATTACGCAACAGCTTAAGGATCAGTTCAGCATGACGGAAAAAGATGCGAACGCGATCTACAACAGCCTAACCCGAAAAGCGTATACGAAAGCAGTTCAGGACACCATCCAGAAGGCGGGATTAACATCAAAGGAGTAGGGAATTGGTAGCTATCATTGACTATGACGCAGGAAATATTCGAAGTGTGGAAAAGGCTCTTTTATCCCTTGGGGCAGATGTGAAGATCACAAGTGACCCGAGAGATATCTTGGATGCCGACCACGTGATCTTACCGGGAGTCGGATCCTTTGGCAGCGCAATGGAGCAGCTGAAGGAACGGGGACTGGTAGAGGTGATCAAAGAGGTGGCGAGATTACATAAGCCGCTTCTTGGAATCTGCCTCGGTCTGCAATTACTTTTTGAAGACAGCGAAGAGTCTGTCGGTGTGAAAGGACTTGGCATTTTAAAAGGACATATCAGACGTTTGCCGGAGGGTGACGGAAGAAAGATCCCGCACATTGGCTGGAATGATCTTTCTTATCCCAACAAGGGAGATCTGTTTCAGGGAATCGCGGAAGGAAGTTATGTATATTTTGTTCATTCCTATTACCTTGAGGCGGAGGATCCGTCCATTGTAACCGCAACGTGTTCCTATGGTGCGCTGGTGCATGCCTCCGTTCAGAAGGATAAGGTATATGCCTGCCAGTTCCATCCCGAGAAGAGTAGTGAAGTAGGGCTTAAGATCCTTAAGAATTTCCTGGAGAGTTGATATGCTAACAAAAAGAATCATTCCGTGCCTTGATGTGAAGGACGGCAGAGTTGTAAAAGGTATTAATTTTGTAGAATTAAAGGATGCCGGAGATCCGGTATCGGTTGCGAAGGCCTATGATAAGGCCGGAGCGGATGAGCTGGTGTTTCTGGATATCACCGCTTCATCCGATCAGAGAAAAACAGTGGTGGATATGGTCTCTAAGGTGGCTGAGCAGGTGTTCATTCCCTTTACTGTAGGTGGAGGGATCCGCACGGTGGATGATTTCCGTGAACTGCTCAGAGAGGGCGCCGATAAGATCTCCATTAATTCATCTGCCATTGAGAATCCACAGTTGATCTGTGATGCGGCAGAAAAGTTCGGTTCCCAGTGTGTGGTAGTGGCCATTGATGCCAAGCGAATGGATGATGGAACCTTTCATGCATTTAAGCATGGAGGAAGAGTTGATACAGGACTGGATGCCATTGCGTGGGCGAAGGAGGCTGAGGAGCGTGGAGCAGGAGAGATCCTTTTGACCAGTATGGATTGTGACGGTACAAAGGCCGGTTATGATATCGAACTGACAAAGGCGGTTTCCGAGGCAGTCTCCATTCCTGTGATCGCATCCGGTGGTGCGGGCACAAAGGAACATTTTCTTGAGGCGGTCACGGAAGGGGGCGCTGAGGCGGCTCTGGCGGCATCCTTGTTTCATTACAAAGAGCTTGAGATTTGTGACTTAAAGCAGTATTTAAAGGGACAGGGCGTGTCTGTCCGATTATAGGTTGTAGGAAGGAAGTAACATGTCTGCCATTGATGGAGACTGGCTGGATGCACTTCGGGAGGAGTTTGGCAAGCCATATTACAGGAATTTATATGAAACGGTAAAGCAGGAATACCATAACGGAACGGTTTTTCCTCCGGCGGATGATATTTTTAATGCCATGCACTATACGACGCTCTCCGACGTTAAGGTCGTGATCATCGGACAGGATCCCTACCATGAGGTGGGACAGGCTCACGGTCTTGCTTTTTCAGTTCAGCCCGGGGTCAAGACACCGCCGTCCTTACAGAATATCTACAAGGAGCTTTCGGATGACCTTGGACTCTCTATTCCGGACAACGGATGCCTGACCAAGTGGGCGAAGCAGGGCGTGCTTCTTTTGAACACCGTGCTTACGGTTCGGGCCCATCAGGCCAACAGTCATGCCGGCATTGGCTGGGAGACCTTTACGGATGCGGTGATTCGGGCGGTGGAAGCCCAGGATCGGCCGGTGGTATTTTTGCTGTGGGGATCCCATGCAGGGAAGAAGGCTTCCATGATTCACAATCCCAAGCACCTTGTATTAAAGGCACCTCATCCATCGCCGTTGTCGGCCTATCGCGGTTTCTTTGGCTGCAAACACTTCAGTACCTGCAACGCCTTTCTGGAAGAGCAGGGAGTCAGTCCCATTGACTGGCAGATTGAAAGTATGTATAATTAAAGCTAGATAAACATCCTTTTTTTGACAAGTTGTCAGTTTTTATTACAAGGAAGTGATTGGGATGAGGATTTCAGGATATGATGCAAATGCCATAACATCGCTGTTTTCTAATTTTAATCGCAAGTCATCGGATCATGGCAACCGTAGTAGTGAGGTTGGCAATTTCACGTCGGTTCTTTCGGAGTATAACAGTGTTAAGAGTGGCAGTTATTATAAGCTCCTTAAGAAGTATTATGCACAGAATACCGATACCGGAGCTTCGGGTCGGGTCAGCAGGAAGGCTACTTCCTCCTCCGATGTGAAGGGGACGGTCTCTAAGGCAGTGGTGAACGCGGCAGAGGATGCCACGGATTTATCCAACTCCATTAAGAAATTACGGGATTCATCTCTCTATGAGAAGGATGCCAAAGAGATCTATGCTGCTGTGAAGGATTATGTAAGTGATTACAATTCCATGGTGAAGTCCGGAGAGAAGTCATCCGTCAGTGGAGTGTCCACGAACACGGCACGGCTTAAGGATGTATCGGATTATAATAAGGCAGCCCTTGAGAAGATCGGTATCACCATAGGAGCCGACCATTCCCTGTCATTGGATGAAGAGACTTGGAAGAAGGCAGACATGAAGGATGTCAAGGAACTTTTCACCGGTAGCGGGTATGGATCCGCTCAGGCGAGCAACGCATCGCTGATCGGCTATTATGCCAAGGCTGCAGCTTCCACCGGAGGCTATCAGAGGAACGGTATGTATTCCGTGCCTTCGGCATACGATTTTTCAAGCTATGTATAACAACGAATCTTCTTCCGTTACGATCGTGCCGGTAGAAGTCTTGACAAGCCGCTTTTTAAAGCGGCTTTTTTGGTAAGGAGACAACATGAAAAAGCGTTACAAACGTTGGGAGAAGTTGGATAACACGGCCAATCTTTTCCCGGTGATCGCAGGGGAGAATATGAGTAATACCTATCGCCTTGCGGTTGTGTTAAAGGAACCGATTCAGAAGGAACTTCTGCAGGCAGCCCTGGATGAGGTTCTGCCGAAGGTTCCGGGGTTTCGGCTTCGATTGCGCAGTGGTTTCTTCTGGTATTATCTGGAGGAGAATGACAAGCCGGCTCCAAGAGTTGAGGAGGAGAATACCTACCCGTGCAGGTTTATTCATACCAATCAGAATAACAGTTTTTTGTTTCGTGTCACATACTTCGATTGCAGGATCAATCTCGAAGTGTTCCATGTTCTGGCAGATGGAACCGGCGGCATGGCTTTTTTGCGGGAGTTGACCTATGCATACCTTCGCCTGGCTCATCCGGATCTTAGGGATAGGGTAGGGGACGGTCTTTCTGACGAGACTTCACTGAACCGGGAGGACAGTTTCCTTCGCAATTATAAGAAAGCATCAAAGAGTATGTATCAGTCCAAACGTGCTTTTTTGATCAAGGGAGAAAAACTTGCCTATCATGGTTTCGGTATCATTCACGGTCATGTTTCGGTTTCTGCCCTGCGTTCCTATTGCAAGGAGCACGGTGTCAGCATCAACGAATATATTGTAGCGGCTTTTACCTACAGTACCTATCGGGCCTATCAGGGCAAGATATCGGCGAAGCGACCGATCCGTGTGGCTGTGCCGGTCAACCTTCGACCGTTCTTTAATTCCATAACAACGAAGAACTTCTTTGTTATGGTCTCTTCGGAGTTCGCTCCGGAGCGGGATGAGTATTCTTTTGAGGAGATCCTTGCGATCACTCACGAATCCCTGGCGGGACAGATTACGAAAGAGAACCTGGAAGCTATTTTTTCCTATAATGTTTCCAATGAGCAGTATCTTTTTGCCAGAGCGGTTCCGCTTCCTTTGAAGAATATTGCGATGAAACTGATCTATACCAGGAATGCGCTGGCAAATACCACAACCATTACCAATATGGGAAGGGCAACGGTGGCGGAAGAGTATGAGCCCTACATCGAAGGCTTTCATTGTTTCCTTTCTTTTTCCAAGGGACAGAGCCTTAAGTGCGGTGTGGCATCCTTCCGGGATGATCTGGTGCTCTCCTTTGTGACGGAACTTGAGGATACGGCGGTTCAGATGGGGGTATTCCGTCAGATGCAGCGAGATGGTCTGGAAGTTTCCATTGAGACGAATGGAGTTTTTTATGAGTAAGACATGTTCCCATTGCAGAGTAAAGGTGCTTGATCACACAGAGTATTGCCCTCTTTGCGGTGGTGTATTAAAAAAGGATACAACGATCGACAAAAGAAGACCTATGGGATATCCGGATGTTTATGGATTTACCAAAAAGCGTAATCTTGCCCTTCGTATCATTCTGGCGATTTGTGTGGTTACTGGATTTTTACTGCTTGCAACCAACTATATGACCGGGGGTGAGTGGTGGAGTCTGATCCCGTGTATTTCCATTGCTTACGGATATGTGGTATTCTCTTTGTATTTTAATCCTACCAACGGATATATGAAGCGGATCATCTGGACCTTTATCCTAACCCTTGGTATGATGATTGCCCTTGACGTGTGTACGGGATTCTACCGGTGGTCGGTCAATTATTGTCTGCCGGCGGCACTTTTGCTTTATAATATTGCAGGAATCGTGTTAATGATCGTAAATCACAGACGATGGGAGAGCTACATGATCTTTTTACTTACAGCGATCCTGGTGGGTTTTATTCCCCTCTGCCTGATCCATTTTCATGTTGTGACAGAGCCGGTGCTTTGCCAGTCTGCCTTTGTTTCCTCTGTCTGTATCTTTCTTGGTACCCTGATCATCGGTGGTGGCCGGGCGAGAACGGAACTTGGCCGACGTTTCCATGTGTAAACGGTTGACGAGGGTTTGTTTGTTTCCTATAATCAAAATGTAGTATGATCACAGAAAGAGGTAACCCGATGATGTGTCATAAATCGACAAATATCTTAACAAGGTGTTTTGCTGTTTTACTGTTTTGCGCCTTTCTGCTTTTATCTATGCCTACTGTAGTTTTAGCAGCAGGTTCCACCAGTATTTCACTGTCTTCCAATTCGGTTTCCAAGGGAGATACATTGACTGTAACAGTGATTGGATCGCAGAGTTCAACCTTATCGTTGAAGTACGATAATACCATGCTTGAACTTGTGAATGGTGGAAGCGCCACGGCGAGCGGAAACGTATTGACGGTCTCAGCTTCCAGCGCTACGTATAAGTTCCGGGCCATTCGTGCAGGAAACGCTGGTATTGTTGCGTCCTCAGATTCCCTGTCCGGCAGTTCTGTTTATGTTCCGATTGCGGATACTTCTGCAACGGAAAGTACAACGACAGAAGAAAAGCAGGAAAAGCAGGAGAAGGCTTCTCCCGAAGAATCCAAGGACACGGGTAAGTCTGAGAAGAAATCCAAAAAGACCAAGGACTCTAAGAAGACTTCCGCAAAGGATAAGACCGAGACACAGAAGACAGAGCCGGCTGTTACAACAGGAAAGGCGTCTTCTGAGGATCTTTCTTTTCGAGAAGTCATCACAGACCGCAGAGTTATGGCAGTTATCATTATTCTGGTTGCCATCATCCTGGTATTGATCATCCAGCTGATCCTTCGGGCTCATGAAAATGATGAGGAAAACGAGGAGATGCTCCTTGCTGCGGAGAAGTTCTTTGGCGGTGAGCAAGAGGAAGAAAAGCCTGCAACAGCCAAGATGGACTTCAAGGAGAAGTCAAAGGAGGGTGTTACACCGGAGAAGTCGAAGGAGAGCGTTTCTTCCGAACGGTCGGTGAAGCGTGAGATCCCTTCAGAAAAACCTGTTTCCAGAGATCAGGTGAAGAATAAGACAACACATAATCAGGCAGATCTTACGATGCCGAAGGCACCGAAGTCAGCCGGACAGAGACTGGATGTTATGGACCTGAACGATCTGTAAGATCAATTTTTAGAAAGCGTTATTATATGAAGTATACACATGCCGTAGAACAGGTGATACGTTATGCGAAGCGTAGTGCCAAGCGGTTATCACAAAATTATATCGGAACCGAGCATTTGCTTTTGGGTCTTCTTCATGGAGGGGCAGACTCAATGGCTACCACCCTCCTTGCGGACGCAGAGGTGGAAGAGAAGAAGGTCATCAAGCTCATTATGGATCTTGTATCCTTTGGTGGAGACGTGGCGATCCTTGAGCGTGACGGCATTACACCGAAATACCGTCAGGTTATGGAGTCTGCACAGACACAGGCGTCCCTTTGCCATATGGAGGAGGTTGGAACCGAGCATCTGTTGCTTGCGATTATCCGAACTCCGGATTGTGCGGCAGCAAGACTGCTTGCATCTATGGATCTGGACCTGCAGAAGCTGTTTAACGATCTGATCCTTGCAATGGGTGAAGAGGGGGATGTATATCGCCAGGAATTGAATGCCCGCAATCGTAGACGTGGGATGGATGGGGACTTCCCTACCCTTCGTCAGTTTTCAACGGATCTGACAGAACAGGCGGAGCATGGAGAGCTGGATCCGGTGATCGGACGAAGCGGTGAGATCAATCGACTGATTCAGATCTTGAGCCGTAGAACCAAGAACAATCCTTGCCTGATCGGTGAGCCGGGCGTAGGTAAGACGGCTATTGTAGAGGGCCTTGCAGAGCATATTGCAACCGGAATGGTTCCGGACTCCGTACGGGGGAAGAGAGTCCTTTCTCTTGACCTTTCCGGAATGGTAGCAGGTACCAAATACCGCGGTGAGTTTGAGGAGAGGATCAAGAATGTGATCCGGGAGGCCATTGCCGCTGGTAATGTTTTACTGTTTATTGATGAGATCCATACAATGATCGGTGCCGGCGGAGCGGAAGGCTCCATGGATGCGGCAAATATTTTAAAGCCAGCCATGGCTCGTGGTCAGCTTCAGGTTATTGGTGCAACCACAGTGGATGAGTATCGCAAGCACATCGAGAAGGATGCAGCTCTGGAACGACGTTTCCAGCCCATTCTGGTGGAGGAACCGACGGAGCAGGAGACAAAGGATATTTTATTGGGTCTTCGTGAGGCCTATGAGAAGCATCATGGAATTTCAATCTCAGATGAGGCAATTGATGCCTGTGTGAACCTTTCCATGCGATATGTCAGTGATCGTTATCTGCCGGATAAGGCAGTGGATCTGATGGATGAAGCCTCTGCCAGAAAGCGTCTTATGAGTGTGAAGGTTCCGACGGATCTGTATGAGGATCGGGAACACCTGAAGGAGATGGAGGGGAAGCTTGAGGAAGCTATCTCCGAATCGGATCTTACGGCGGCTTCTACCATTAAGAAGGAGATGGATGCCCTTCGACTTTCCATTGAGAAGTCTCAGAAGCGATATGAAAGGGCTAAGGACAGACGTAGTGCAACACTGGAATTTGCTGATATTGCCCAGGTCGTTTCCGAGTGGACCAAGATTCCGGTAAGCAGGCTTTCTGAGTCGGAAGCCCATCGACTGGTCCGTCTTGAGAAGACATTGCATAAGAGGATCATTGGTCAGGAAGAGGCCGTATCTGCGGTGGCAAGAGCTGTTCGAAGAGGAAGAGTTGGATTAAAGGAACCGGGTAGACCGATTGGAAGTTTCCTTTTCCTTGGACCAACCGGTGTTGGTAAGACAGAGATCGCCAAAGCGTTGGCGGAGACGGTTTTCGGTGACGAGAACAATATGATCCGTGTTGACATGACAGAGTACATGGAGAAGCATTCTGTCTCCAAGCTGATCGGTTCCCCTCCGGGATACGTTGGATACGATGAGGGCGGTCAGTTATCTGAGAAGGTAAGACGCAATCCATACAGTGTGCTGCTGTTTGATGAGATCGAAAAAGCCCATCCGGATGTATTTAATATCTTACTTCAGGTGTTGGATGACGGTCATGTGACGGATTCCAAGGGACGCAAGGTGGATTTTAAGAATACCATCATTATTATGACAAGTAATGCCGGAGCTTCTGAGATCATGAACCCGAAGCGTCTTGGTTTTTCACAGGAGAATTCTGAGAAGGCAAATTATGATACAATGAAGGGCCGTGTGATGGAGGAGTTAAAGCATACCTTTAAGCCGGAATTTTTGAACCGTATCGATGAGACCATCGTATTCAGAGCGCTGAATAAGGCGGACCTTGAACAGATCACGAAGCTCTTGCTTAAGGATCTTGAAAGGCGAAGTGAAGAGCAGCTTCAGATCACATTAAAGGCAGGACTTGCGGTTCGCAGATTTATTGTAGACAAGGCATACGATCCGAAATTTGGTGCAAGACCTCTTCGCCGTAAGATTCAGACGGATATGGAAGATGTACTTGCGGATGAGATCTTATCCGGTCGAATTAAAAAGGGAGATGTGGTAACGGCGGAGGTCCGTGGTGACCATCTTGGCTTTGTGAAAGAACATACGAAGACAAAACGAACAAGTCGTAAAACAACAAGAAAACAAACTGTGTCAAAAGAGGAAAATTAATAAGGAGGATGACATGGCAGAACTGATCAAGGGAGAAGAGAATGGCAGCTTAAGCTTTGGAGATTACACTTTAGCTGAGAAGACCAAGGTGAAGGACTTTTCGCACAAGGGTGATCTTTACTATGTTAAGAGTTATGCTGAGACGACAAAGCTTGAGAAGAACGGTATGTTCTTATATGAGTCAGAGCCGGGTACAAAGGTAAACGGTTTTAATGCTGATGGTTCAGGGGTTGCGTTTGAGGTTGAAAGTAAGGATGACGCGGAGATCACATTGGGCTTAGAGGCAGAAGCATCCTACGCTGTTACCGTTAACGGCGTTGATGCAGGCAGCATGAAGACCAATCTCGGTGGTAAGCTGACATTATCGGTTCCAACCGGTTCAGGAGAGAAAGTAAAGGTTTCTGTTACAAAAGGATAAAAATGGCAAAAGCGAAGACAACGGTTTTCTTCTGCCAGAACTGTGGTTATGAAAGCTCGAAGTGGGCCGGACAATGTCCTTCCTGCCACGAGTGGAATACCTTTGTAGAGGAGGTTCTGGATAAGAAGAGTAAAGTGTCGTCAAGAGAGGTTTCCGAGGCGCGTCCAGTGGCGCTCTCGGAAATTTCTGTTTCTGACGAAAAACGTACCTCTACACATATTGAAGAGCTTGATCGGGTGCTGGGCGGGGGGATCGTCTCGGGTTCTCTGATCCTGGTGGGGGGTGATCCCGGAATCGGAAAATCGACCCTGTTGCTTCAGGTGGCACGGGAATTGTCACGGGATCAGATCTCTCTTATCTATGTATCGGGAGAAGAGTCCCTGAAACAGATCGGCCTTAGAGCAGAGCGAATGGGAGAGTTTGGTGATTCTATCAAATTGTTATCGGAGACAAATCTTGATATTATCAAGGGCGTTTTGGAGAGAGAAAAGCCAAGGGTTGCTGTGATCGATTCGATTCAGACCATGTACAACGAAGAGATTTCCGGTGCACCGGGAAGTGTATCGCAGGTGCGTGAGTCAACAGCCAAACTGATGCAGCTGGCAAAAGTGACAGGAATCACGATTTTCGTGGTGGGTCATGTGACAAAGGAAGGCGTTGTGGCAGGTCCTAGAGTCTTAGAGCATATGGTGGATACGGTTTTGTATTTTGAAGGGGATCGCCATGCTTCTTATCGGATCCTTCGGGGGGTGAAAAACCGTTTTGGAAGTACCGATGAGATCGGTGTGTTCGAAATGCGAAAAGATGGTCTGGCGCAGGTGGAGAATCCGTCGGAGTTTATGTTGGACGGTAAGGCAAAGGGTGCCAGTGGTTCTGTGGTTGCCTGCTCCATTGAGGGAACAAGACCGATTCTCCTTGAAATCCAGGCACTGGTGTGTCGAAGCAATTTTGGTATGCCCCGTCGTACAGCGGTAGGCTGTGATTATAACAGGGTCAATCTGCTGATGGCGGTGATTGAAAAAAGGCTTGGTCTGCACCTGTCGGAGTATGATGCCTATATCAATATTGCCGGAGGAATTCGCATGAATGAACCGGCTATCGATCTGGGGCTTGTGTTGGCTATGGTGTCAAGTTATCGGGATCATGCCATTGGAGATAAGGTCATCGCCTTCGGCGAGGTCGGACTGTCGGGGGAGGTCCGTTCTGTGAATATGGCAGATCAAAGGATCCGCGAAGCGCAAAAGATTGGATTTGAAACGATCATTCTGCCGAAGACATCCCTTAAGGGCGTGTCCCAGCGGCCGGAGGGGATTCAGCTGATCGGGGTGGAGACCATAGCAGAAGCAGTGGATGCCATCTAAAGTGTTCATAATATATCTACAATTCAGACAATTTATGTAAAGGCACCTCTTTTTCCTACTTTAGGAAAACAGGGAACTTGTCCTTGACGTAGGGGAAGGAAGGTGCTAATATACTACATGTCGCCGCGTGAGGCACTTACATAAGAGTTGGTGAAGCCTTGAATGAGCTACCATTCTGTTGGATGTAAATTGTGTCTGTGCTAGCGACAATTTAAACTTATCCTTGACAAAGGATGCTTTAAATGCTATCATTTACAAGCTGTCGCTTCAAAAGAAGCGGTCAGGAACAAAGATTTAAAATAAATCAAAAAGTTCTTGACAAGCTGCTGAAGCTCAGATATAATTAACGAGCTGTCGCAGAGAGCAGCAAACATAAGTTCCTTGATAACTGAACAGTGAAACAACCTTGAAAGATTCCAAG